>CBFGNV010000022.1:0-54728 GCA_965650275.1 uncultured Fluviicola sp.
AATCAACCAGTGGATGATCGTTGATCAATTGGGAAATACGGTGATGAATGGAAAGGCCAATTCAGTTCAACTGACTATCAATACAAAATTGTTGAATCCTGGAAGTTACATACTTAAAACAATGGATATTTCAGGTGGAATTAATGTTCAGAAAATACTGGTTGTAAGATAATGAGTTACTCTCCCTCCTTGAGGAGGGGTTAGGGGAGATGGCTTTGAATCGTGTATGTCACCCCTCTTTAATCTCCCCTGTCTGACTGCATACAGGCAGGCCTCAAGGGGAGAAATGATTATGGTAATTTTTCTAGTGCTTTTTTCTCAAAAAAATTGAAAACAGTATTGTTACAACTCATCTTTTTCACTAACTTATTTAAGAAAACGGGTTAATGAAAGCAAATTATCAAACTATTCCACACTGGGCTGAAGACGATAAACCCAGAGAAAAAATGATGTTGAAGGGGAAAAACGCACTGTCGGATGCCGAACTGATTGCTATTTTAATCGGGACCGGTTCTGCAACTAAAACGGCTGTTGATTTGGGACGGGAATTACTGCAATTGGCAAATGGTGATTTGTATCGTTTTGGTCAATTGCGTTTGTCACAATTGTGCGAAGTCAAGGGAATCGGCGAATCGAAAGCCATTTCAATTTTGGCTGCTCTTGAATTGGGCAGACGACGAAAAGAAACGGAACACGACAAAAAGAACAAGATCACTTCTTCCAAAACAGCGTATGATGAGGTTAAGCCGTATTTTCAGGATCTTCAGCATGAAGAATTCTACGCGCTTTATCTCAATCAGGCGAATACGGTTATTCAGGTAAAACAAATGTCTGTTGGTGGTGTTTCCGGAACTTATGTTGATGCAAAAGTGATCTATAAAGCGGCACTCGATTACACAGCTTCAGCAGTGATTCTTGCTCATAATCATCCAAGTGGAAATCTGAAACCAAGTCCACAAGATATTTCGCTCACGAAAAAGTTGACTCTTGCAGGCGAACAATTGGAGATTCCAGTACTTGATCATCTGATTGTAAGTGATAATGGTTACTTTAGCTTTTCTGATAATGGACTGATGTAATGCTTGACGGACTCATTTACGTTGAACAAATTTCTGAGCGGCTAAACTATCTCGAATTCACTTTTTTCGAAGAAAGAGGAGTGTCTATTCGATTTACGAATGACCTGAAGTTGTTTGAAGGATTTGACGGGTCAAAGTTGAATTATTCAGGTAAATCAATCAATTGCGAGCAGCTTATTCCAGCCGGTTTACTCTTCGAAGAGAAAATCAAAAACCATGAGATTTCTATAAGCCAATGGCAGGGTAACGATGTTCTTGCTTTTCAGGGAATTTCTGATCCATTGGCGACCATGTTTTTTATTCTTGTTCGATATGAAGAATATTTGCCCTCGGTTAAAGATATCCACGACAGGTATTTGGCAAAAAACTCAGTGTTGGCAAAGCATTTCAGTCTGCAGGAACAAACCGTGGAGCGAATTTACATTCTGTTTTTGCAGAATTATTTTCCTTCAGCGCTTGAGAAATATAAGCAATCACTGAAAAGCGTTTTTGTTCCTACATTTGATATAGACAATACGTTTGCGTTCAAATGGAAAGAAGGCTGGCGAACCTGGGCTTCGAATGTGAAGGATCTGGTGAAAAACGATAGTGAAAGAAAATCCATTCGCAAAAAAGTGCAAAGCGGAGAACTGAAAGATCCATTTGACTCCTGGGACGAAATTAAAGCTGTTCTAAATGCTCATCCATCCTCAAAAGTGTTTTGGTTGTTGGGAGATTTCAAGAAAAACGACAAGAACATTTCCTGGAATGATCCTCGCCACCAACGTTTAATTCGTGAGATTGATCAGTTGGCAACTGTAGGCTTACATCCTAGTTATGCTAGTAATACAGAGATTGAACGCGTGGAATTGGAAAAAAATCGATTGGAAACTATTTTGAACCGAAAGGTAACGTCTAGTAGACAGCATTTTTTGAAACTCCAGTTTCCACTTACTTACAGAAATTTGATCTCAAACGGATTCACAGAAGATTATTCGATGGGATATGCAGAAGAAATTGGTTTTAGAGCCGGAACTGCACATTCACATTTTTGGTTCGATCTGGAGCAAAATTTAAGAACAACACTTCGGATTCATCCGTTTTCATATATGGATGGAACTTTGAATCAATATGCAAAGTGGAGTACAGCGAAGAGCATTTCGGAGCTGAAGAAATTGATAAACGAGGTGAAAAATTACGGAGGCTCTTTCTGTTCTTTATGGCACAATGAAAGCTTTGCTGAAAGTGGTATTTGGAAAGGGTGGAAGACGGTTTTTGAAGAAACGGAAGCGTATTGGTTAAAGGGAGATTTACATGATTAAAAAAGACATAGCATTTCCGGAATTGAAATATCAGGATGAGTATTTGTTGCTTGGTTCGTGTTTTTCAAACCACATTGGTGACCGATTGAAGTTTCACGGGTTTAAAACAGAAATCAATCCACTTGGAGTTGTTTTCCATCCACTGGCGCTGGCAACGCAGCTTTCAAAGGCTATGAAAGGCGATCTTTCCGGAAAAATATTCAACGTTGGAGATGTCTATCTTCATTCGTTGGCAAGCAGTGAAGTTTACGGAATTGGTGAAGAAGCCATTTTTGCAAACTACAGTAAACAACTTTACGAATTGCGTGATCAATTGCTGAATTCAACAGTTTTGATCGTGACTTTTGGGAGTATGCACGGCTATACCTTGGTTGAGAACAACGAAATGGTAGCGAATTGTCATAAACAACCTACTACAACTTTCAATAAAGTTTTCTCTGAGATAACTGAAGTCACGCTTGTTTGGAAAGAATTACTCGACGATTTGAAGGTATTTAATCCAAAATTGAAAGTGATTTTTACCGTTAGTCCTGTACGTTACACACGTGACGGAATTATGGAAAACGTGCACTCGAAATCGCGTTTACTGGAAGTAATCTCTAAACTGGAGAGACCATATTTCCCGAGCTTTGAATTAGTGAATGATGTTTTGCGCGATTACCGTTATTTCGAATTGGATCAGAGTCATCCGAATGAATTAGCCATTCGTGAAGTTTGGAAAATGTTCAAAGATTGGTCATTTGGAGATGAAGAATTGAAAATCATGGAATTGGTGAAGGAATTGCGTACGCGAGAGAATCACCGATTTATATTTCCAGATTCTGAAGGAACTGCCGAATTCAAAAGAATTACAAACGAAAAGAGGGAACTTTTCAATTCCCTCTATCCTTATGTAGCGTTGTAGTTGTGTTACATTCTAGTAATGGTTCCCTTGTATTCCACAGGTTCACCAACATTCGGGTTTCTAATGACCACTTTCCATGCCCAAACTGAATTTTCTTTCACCATTTCGCCAGTACGTTTGTCTATTCCGTCCCATCCCTGTGTTGCATCAGAAGAAGAGAAAACAACAGCACCTGTACGAGGATCAAGAACAACCAATTCGAAGTTTACATTACGCTGAGTAAGCGCATATGGCATGAAGGTATTCGTTTGAATATCACCGCTATTTGGACGGAATCCGCTTGGAGCCATTAAGTTGTATGTTTCCTGAAGTGAAACCAGTTGAGTTTCAGAAACTGCACAACCATTTTCGTTGATTGAAGTTACTTTCGCTTCAATATTTTTTTCCGTGTAAGGGTGAACGATGAACGATTCTCCTTTTTGTTCAGTTCCTTTAATATTACTGCTCCAGTCGAGGTTTTCTTTCAATCCCGGAACACTGAATCTCATTGTTGGGATTCCGTTTTCGTATAAGATAGAAGGGTCAACATCAATGTACAATTTCGTAGTGTTCTCATGAACAGCAATGAAATCTTTATGATCACCTGATTGAACCGTAATTGTTCCTTGTGATTTTGGAGTAAGTGTTACTTTTTTACCTGGAGCCAGGTCAATTGTTTTTCCGTTTACATCAGTAACAGTAATGAATCTGCTTGAATTCGGATTTACAATAAGTAAGTCTTCATTCGAACAAATTTTTGTTGGAACATAAACTTTTTTGAAGTTCTCAATATCGAATATGATTGTATTATCTTGTGGTATTCTATTGTCATTTCCGAGGTTTCCGGTAGGCGTTACTGAGTTTCCTTTATTAGGAAGTGAGCCTCCGCCACAACTTGCGCTTCCACCTTCTACGTGAAAAGTCTTGTCCTGTTGAGAAACGGAATTGTTTGGATCGACAATGGCGTTCGAACTTATATTCAAGTTTGTTGAATTCGTGTTTGATTTTTCTGTTTGAGAACCTGAATGATCAGAAGAAGTATTCACTGTAGCAACTGGAGTTGTCGTTTTATCAGTTGAATTTTCTTTGCTCTCAGCAGTAAGGAAATAAGCAGCAGAACCAACAAGAACGGTTCCAAATGCAGCTGCCATCCACCATTTCTTGTAGAAAGGAGTAGAGGGCGTTCCATCCAAACGTGCACTCATTTTCTCCCATGCGCCAGTTACATAACCTGCGTCGTGGTTGTCAAGTGCGTCTTTAATGATGTCTTCTATGTTCTTATTCATTTTCAATGCGAATGAATTTCGTTTTCAAAAAGTTTTGAAGGTTCATCTTTGCCTTTGCAAGGTTTGATTTTGATGTTCCTTCATTGATATTGAGCATCTCAGCAATTTCTTTATGGGTATAATTTTCCATCACAGCAAGGTTGAAAACGGTTCTGTAAGCAGGAGACAAATTTTCTATTGCATCCAAAGCTAATTCAGCTTTCAGTGTTGTCATATTCCAATTTTCAATGTCTTCCGGCTCATCAGCCACAAACCTGAACTCACTGTCATCACTAACAAGAAAACTTTCTTTTTTCTTCTTACGGATGTAATCAATGGCCTGGTTTGCTATAATTCGCCGCATCCAACCTTCAATCGAACCTTTCTGATCGAAATTGCCTATATGTTCAAAGATCTTTATGAAACCGTCTTGCACTACATCTTGAGCACTGTCTCTATCGGAGATATAACGAAGGCTAACTGCCAGCATTTTCCCGAAAAAGAGTCTGAACAATTGTTCCTGTGCGCGCCGTTCAGAACGCTTGCACCCTTCAATTATTCCGTCTAAGTCCTCAGCCTTTTTCACTCTAGTTTCAATTAGAAAACGACAATTGTTTCACAGAGTTGCCTCCGAAAATAAATCTATTCACAATTTATTAGACTTTTGCACAATGTGTCTCATTTTACCGAATTTTTATTGGTAAATTTGGGCTGCAAATTAAATGAATTTTCACATTAATAAAAAGAGCATGAAAGTAACTGTAGTTGGAGCTGGTAATGTTGGAGCAACATGCGCCGATGTACTTGCCCATAGAGAGATTGCTAATGAAGTAGTATTGTTAGATATCAAAGAAGGTTTTGCTGAAGGTAAAGCTTTGGATATTTGGCAGACTTCTCCAATTAACCTTTACGATACGCGTACTGTAGGATCTACAAATGATTATTCAAAAACAGCTGATTCTGATGTTGTTGTAATTACTTCTGGACTTCCACGTAAACCGGGAATGTCACGTGATGATTTAATTGCTACAAACGCAGGAATTGTTAAAACTGTTACTGAGAACATCGTGAAGTATTCTCCCAATGCAGTTATTATCATTGTTTCTAACCCGTTAGATGTAATGACATACTGTGCTTACTTGAATGCGAAAATCGATTCTAAGAAAGTATTTGGTATGGCTGGAATCCTTGATACTGCGCGTTACCGTGCGTTCCTGGCTGAAGAGTTAAATGTTTCTCCGAAAGATATCCAGGCGGTATTGATGGGTGGACATGGTGACACTATGGTTCCACTTCCTCGTTACACTACAGTTGGTGGTATTCCTGTAACTGAAATGATCAGTGCTGAGAAATTAGACGAAATCATTGAGCGTACGAAGTTCGGTGGTGGTGAGATCGTTAAACTATTGGGAACTTCTGCTTGGTACGCACCAGGTGCAGCAGCTGCTCAAATGGTTGAAGCAATTATCCGTAACCAACGTCGAGTATTCCCAGTTTGTGCTTGGTTGCAAGGTGAATACGGAATGAAAGATATCTACTTAGGAGTTCCTGTAATTCTTGGTAAAAACGGTATCGAGAAAATCATCGAATTGGATTTGAATGCTGATGAGAAGAAATTGTTAGAAGAGTCTGCTGTTGCCGTAAAAGGAGTAATGGACGTTCTTGATAACATGAACGCTACAGCTTAATCAATAAAAGCTTTGCTTGAAGGCCTCGACAGAAATGTTGGGGCTTTTTTGTTTCTCGTAGATTTTTCTCCCGCAGAGGGCGCTGAAGTTCGCAGAAGTTTTTTGCTTACTTTTTCATTCCAAAAACATTTAGAAAAAAGCAAGTACTATGAAATACCTGATTCTACTTCTTATCATTCCAATCTTTTTAGGATGTTCAAACACTGAAAAGAAAACAGTGAAAGAAAAAATCAATTGTGAGAATATTGAGGGTAATTGGGAAGCCATAGTTCCTGGTCATCATTCCGATTCTGTTTCATTTAATCTGTATTTTGCAAAAAAGTATTGTCACTTTGGTAGAGTGCAGGATAATCGATCTAAGTATTCCTTGAAAAATGACCAAATCACTATAGAAACGAATGGATCAAAGTATTATTTAAGAGTGCTTGAATGCTCTCAGAATCGGTTAAAAATTGTGCCTAAGTTTAATTGGACAGATGGAAGAACATATAGTAAAAAAGATACTTTGATCTTTAAAAAGGTTGGAGAAGTCAATGTTCAAGTTGTTAGAAGCATTCATTTCAGAAGCAGTGGTTGCTATGGTTCTTGTCCGTCGTTTGATATGAAAATGACTCCTACAGATTTTAGTTACGAAGGAATTTCTTTTGTAGATAAAAAAGGGTTTTACTTAGGCAAGACAAGTAAGGATTTCTGGGAACAATTATTATCGAAGGTTCATTATATCAATTTCGGACAGTTCAAGGGTAAATACGAAGCACCGTGGACGGATGACGAAACAGTTGAATTAACGATCGAAACAGATACAGGAACGTTTACCTGTTCAGTTTATGGGAATTATAACGAACCAGCTGCAATACGCAACCTAATAGAATACATTTTTTCGAATGTTGGGGAACTTAAAATGACAAAATTTGATCCGGAAAACTTGTTTAGAACCAATAATCCAAATGCTAAGAAAGTTGTCGATCTACTCAACAAAATTCCCTGCTAATCGGTTTAAGTGTTCAAGTTCATCCGTGTTCTTCCGTGCCCGTCTGCGGGATGTTTTTACCTCCAATCTTTGCGAAACTGTCAGGTAACTGAGCGGTGTCGAAGTTACCCAACCTTCACAAAACGCAACTGCTCCTTCACTGAACTTCCATCCATCACTCGAATAATATAAACCGTATTTGGCAGACCTGATAAACCAATTACTGTTTCGGGAGAATTCTGATTTAATTTTTTGCTCAGCAACACTCTTCCTGTCATATCAACCAATTCATAAGTCAAATTTTCACCGTTTCCTCCTGTTAAATCAACCAAGGTAATTTGCTGATTCGCCGGATTAGGATACAAGTTGAAACCGTTTACTTCCGTGTTTTCATCTACACCAACTCCCCAAGCTTCAAAATAGGCGTCAAACTGAATAGTTGATGCATCGAGTGTATCCAGGAAAACATTATTCAATACATCTGAAATCAAACCGTTAGATCCCCAATTCGAGAAGCTGTAACCAACGTTTCCAACTGCTTCGATCTTAATTGGAACTCCGTTGAAGTAAATTCCGCTCCATGGATATTCTTCAGGTGTAATGGTGCTGATATGAATAACTCCGGCTCCTGCAGGATGAACATTCAATGTCAAATCCACCTGATTTGGTAAGTTGAAGTGACCCTCGATATGATTTCGAACTTGATTACTTCTTTCCGTTAACTGATCCTGAAAAGTTTGGTGACTGTTGTATAAACTGTTCATTTGTCCGGGAATATCATTCGGATTCCCCCAACGTGCATATTCTTTTTGCATTTCAACTACCGTTTGGTCGAAGAAACTGTTTTCTGTTGCTAACAAGCGAGACGGTAGATATTCAGTATTCATTACGTCAGCAAAACGATTGATGAAATAGTCGTGGAACTGATTGTTCTGAATCCCCTGAAGCCAGATATTGATGTACGGATTATCTGTACTTTGACTCATCATGTAGCCAATATGATCAGAGTAACAATCCGACCATGAATAAGGAGCAAGTGCTAATTCCATGTCAATGGTACAGAAACGGTAGCGGAAATTCGTCTTATTTGAACGATAGATTTTGATGTTGTTTCCTGGCCAATCGGTATTTCCCATCCATGATTCGGCAATAATGTAGTCTGTATAATAGGTTTGATCGAAATACTGATCTGCCTGATTCCAATAGTTCGGCGAAGCAGGATTTAAAGCGTTGAATTGATTGTAAGCTGCGTAAAACGTATCAACCGGATTTCCTTTAATTGAACGTAGAACGAAATTTTGCCATGCACTCAATGAAAGAATATCAGTTGAATCCTTATCTGCATCGTCGTATTCTTTGAAAAACTCATCGTCAATCTTTTCACGCAATTCGTACAAACCGAAATATCCCCCGTTGATGTAAACCGAAACTGGTCGCCATGCAGAGTAGTAATTGTTTGTTGTCCCTGACATCATTTCTTCCTGAGAAGCTTCTTTGTAAGGGAATTGTAAGAATTGATTACTTCCGTTTCTTAAATAGAAATTACTGTATTTATCTCGTGTTGGTCGATTTGGAATGATAGGGTAGTGAACCGGATCTTCACCCAAAGTTCCATTCGCTAGTTCCAAACGGAAAGAGTGCTGCGGATGAGAACGACTTCCGCCCCAGCCTCCGTCAACTTGCATTCCTGTATTTTGTGAGAAAAGTACAGTTGTTGAATCTTGTAAGAAGTAATCAATGTGAGCCGGACGCTGCCAGTCGAACTGCCAGTTATCGAAAATACCAGTTGGTCCGTAAAGGTTTTCGTTATCCGTGATGATCGAAATAATAGGTGTTTCATGGCTAATTCCTAACAAATAAGAAGAAGCGGTTATTGGACTTGGCAATTTTCCTGTTTCAAATACTCTAGCACGCAAAACATTCGAATAGAAGATCGGAATTGCACTTCCTGAATATACAGGAGAAGAAGTAGTGGGCTCACTGCCATCCGTTGTGTAATATAGCGTTGAACCACCACCATTCGGATTCGTAATGGTAACGTTTACCGTTGTGCCGTAAATTCCCGATTGATCAGAGAAAACAGGAGCTAGTAAATGCTCTGTGAATCCTGAAGCATTGTTATTCGTAGCCTCTGGTGTCGGTGCTTCAAAGAAAACCACGTTTGCACTAGCATCCGGATAAAGACCTGTACTTTCATTCAGATTCTCACATTCAACATTCAAAGTGCTTTGCTCGATAATTCCAGGATTGTAAAGTGTAATTCCTTCTCCTCCCTGAGAAATGGAGAAATTGGTATGTTGGTACAAGTTTGGATTAACCGTTTCAAAAGTGGCTGACATATCTGAATAAGCCACCAATTTCATGTCGATTTCTACATAATCGTAAATCATTGAAGGATTTGTACTTACGACATCGAAACCAAGGTTGTTGATCATTCCAGCCGTTAATCCTGCAGCAGTTAGTTCTGACGCGCGAATCAACATTTGGTGTTTGGCTGCCCAGTACCAGTTTCCGTATGGCGCTGGATAATCAGTCGGAGAGTTTTGGATAGTTCCGGTTCCAATGGTCATTCCGTTCAAACGCATATTTGGACGTTGGTTGACGGCATTTCCTGCTGCTCCCCAACAAGCTGCATCACTTCCGTCCTGAAAAAGGAACGTTGTAGAAGGAAAAGATGTTGAACTTTGATTGAAAACAGAGCTTTCCGTATATCCCAAACTGCTGTAAGAACAAGTGTTGATTAGAATATTCGAAACACCATCCCAGTAGAATGGGGTAGTGAAGTTATGTGTATTCCAACCTGTTGTTGGATTGTAATTTACAGCTGTAAGTACGTTGGTGAAATCAGAAATTGGTTTTCTATCTTTTCCACTACAAAAAACAACCTTGTACTCGTTGGGAGCAATTTTGACAGCAGGGAATTGCCACTTCTGCGGATTGTTTTGATTGTCGGTCAATGAATAATTGTACAACGAAACCGTATCTGTTCCTGAATTGTAAAGTTCTATCCAATCAGGGAAATCGCCGTCTTCATCAGGAATAGCGTTGTAGTTTCTGTTGCTTCCTTCGTTAATAACGATTTGAGCGTTTGTTGTAAAAGAGAAAGTAATTCCTAAAAGGAAAAGTAGTGTAAAACGTATCATGGGTAGCATTTGCAGTTCCCAAAAATACTGATTTACATTGTGCTTAACAATTTATTAATGTTAAGATCCTGGTTCGATTCATATTATGTGGGACCTTGGTAACAACCAATGTCTGGAGGGGAATCTTTAGGTTTTGTGTCAATATCTGCTGCCAAGGCTCCTGAGATAATCATACCTGCGTTATTCAATGCCGAACTCAGACTTGCGAAATCAAAGTTTTTCCCGGCAATATCCATAAAAACTGGGTTCAGATTAAATAAACTAGAATGGAAAACAGAATTGGATTGATTCAAGGTTGTTTTGATCAAACAATTCGTAAAATCCACATTGATATTCACTCCGCCAGGTTGTAAAGTGTCAAATGCCAACTGGTCGTCGTCGTAACCGTAAATCACACAGTTTCTGAATTCGCCCTGATTGATTTGTCCTACGTTGGTTATTCCATCTGCATCTGTGTAATAATTTCTGATTCCAACTGCCGGTGAAGTATAATCTCCGGCTCCGTAGCCAAGGAAATCACAATGTGTGAACACGAAATCTGCGCCTTGTAGTACAATTAATGCATGTACACCGTTGCTGTGAACGAGTGTATTTTCTGCTTCAATATTTGGACCAGCGAACAGGAATAATCCATAACTGGCTGCATTTGAGATTTTGGTATTCTTTATGGTTACATTCGGGCCGCTGACGACTGTTGGATCTTTTCCGTATGCATGTATTCCGGCTGTAGAATTCTTAATAATCGCATAATTGACGGTTGATGGTCTACATTGATGGAAATAAACACCATAATATTGTCCAGAAACATTGTCGTAATCAGATTCCAGTCTGTCACCCTGAATGACGACTTCATTTCCGTAGGTTCCATTGATATTCAGCGTTCCCTTGTAATTGTAGAGAATACTGTTTTTGTGCATGTAGATCTGTGTTCCTGCAGGAATATCCAGCGTTTTTGCGGAATCAATGATTGCTGCACCGTAAATGACATGAGGTTTGTCATTTGGCCAGACGCCTTCGTTTGTATCAAAAATCTCTGCTTTAAAATTGGAGTAGTGGTAGTACATATCCTGACCCCAAACAGCCAGTTTTACGTATTGATCAACGCCATTGGTTTGAAAGCGTATAGAATCTTCAACGACTAACGGCAAAACGCCTCCATTCGGATCAAGTGTTACTTCCACAAAGCAGAAAAGAGAATCTCCACCAGCAAGTTTCAGGTTTGAAAACGATGTTCCCTGAAGCCCGTCCAGATTTAATCGGAATGGAGAATTACTTCCTCCAACCAATTCAACTTCGTCAATGGTAATTTCTTTATTGTCTTTGTTGTAGATCTTGAATTGCTTGGTTGTAGAACCAATTGTAGTGAACACAGTATCAAAAACAACAGTGTCAACAGAGAATTCAAGATTGCCTTTTGAGAAACCTTTCAATTTCTTGCAAGACCCTAGCATAGAGCTTGATCCGGCAATTGCAACAAGGATTAAATAGAAAAATAGTTTTTTCATCGGTCTAAAGTTAACGTTTCACCTTAAAAAATATTTGATAGAGGTGAATCATTATTTTCTTATTCGCATTGAATTCATACATTTGAGTAGAAATTTACGCTATGAAGAAACTCTACTATTTCGTTTTACTTTGTTTGCCAGTTGCGGCTTCAGGTCAGGCAACAATCACTTCTACACAAAATGGAAATGCTTCCAGTCCGTTAACCTGGGATTGCTTTTGTTTTCCTTCAACAGATGATCATATCATTATCAACCACAATGTGGCGATGGATGTAGATTGGATTGTGAATAACGGTGGTTCAATTACTGTTAATGCCGGGAAATCGCTTATTCAAAATGGAACGCATGTTTTGGCTATTGATGGTGCAAATAGTGAATTAAACGTTTCCGGAGAGTTTAAAATGGAAAGTATTTCTGTTACCAATAATGGAAGTGTTGAAACTACTGCGTCAGGAACAATTCGTATCAATAATGCCATTTACGTTGGAACTACAGGTAGCTATCTGAATGCAGGAAATACGCTTGAAGTGGACAGTTTGTTGACAGAAGGAACTTTTCAGCAAAACGGTTTGTTGATGGGTGGCGATATTTTGAATACAGGGAATTTTGTTCTTGCAGGTGAAATGATGGCTGATTCTTTAGGAAATACGGGAAATATGACATTCACAAGCGGTTATACTTATGCATCAGCTTTCGGTTCGTCTGGAACGGCAAATTTATCTTCCGGATTCATCCATACAGATGGAAACATGTACAGTTCAGGTGATTTCACCACTTCTTCCGGAACGTTGCTTGAATGTGCCGGATCATTTTATTCGGGAGATACAATTATGGGAACAGCTTTGCTGGATATGAATGGATTGTTGACAGTAGCTCAGGATTTGTATTTTTCAGAAGATGTTCAGGGAACGGGTGATATCTGTGTTAATGGAGATTCATACAACGCAGCTGATATTATTGGAACCTTGGATATTTGTGATGCAACCGCTACAATGAACGGATTCGATTTCAATATTGGAACTGTTGCCGGAACAATTACATTTTGTAGTCCTGGTTGTTCAGTTGGATTAAAAGAGGAGGCGATTAATTGGAATGTAGTTCCAAATCCTACAAGTGATTTTGTGAAAGTAATCGGGATCGATAATGTAGAAACCATTCAAGTGATTGATTTGGCGGGAAGTATAGTTGCTCGGATCAAGGTTGAAAATAACAAGTTTGATGTAAGCCAATTACTGTCCGGAGCTTATTTTGTAATTCCTGTTGGAGCAGTTTATGCACTTCCAATGAGATTAATTGTAGAATAATCGAAAAAAAAATAGTCAACAGGTTTGTATCATTGAAAAGTTTACCTATTTTTGCAAACCGAAATTTCGGAGATAATAAGATTTAAAGAACATGAAAGCAGGAATTCACCCAGAAGATTATAGATTGGTTGTTTTTAAAGACATGACAAATGAGTATTCATTTGTTTGCCATTCGTCAGCAACTTCAACTGAAACAATTAAGTGGGAAGATGGAAATGAATATCCATTGGTAAAATTGGATATCTCTCACAAGTCTCACCCGTTCTTTACAGGAGTTGTTCAATTCGTGGATACTGCTGGACGTATTGATAAATTCAATAACCGTTACGGTAAATACAAGAAATAATTTCTTTATAAGATATTGTAAAAGCTCTGATGATAAGTCAGGGCTTTTTTTGTGCTTTTCTGAGGGTTGAGAGAGTCTAGAATCTGGATGTCTAGAATCTAGAATCAGAATTGCTTCTAAGATTGTTCAAAACTGTTGGAAATATTATCTAATTTTAATTCTCATTGCTGTTACCCATACCCGAAATGAAATTATTTTTGCGTTATGTTTAGGGCGATAGTCTTTTTTACTTTTTTTCTTCTGGCACCAGCTGTATTTGCAGGTGGAATATCTAAGGGATATGAAGCCCTTCAGCAATTCAATTATTTTGAAGCGAAAAAGATCTTTGTAAAGTATTTAAAGAAAGAGCCATGTGCCGCTAATTATGGTTTAGCGAGTATTTATGTGCGAACTGATAATCCCTTTCATTCATTGGATTCGGCGCTTGTTTGTGTACAGATAGCTGAAGGTTGTTACAATAAAACGTCTGATAAAACCAAGGAGAAACTCTCCAAGTATGGTTTCGATTACCTGCACATCGCTGATCTGAGAGCTCAGATTTCTCATGAATTGTTTTTGATCGAATTGAAACAGCCCAATGAAGAAAGTCTGAATAAGTACCAGGCAAAACATTTGTGGGCTACTGAAAGATTCACTGCAATTGAAATGCGCGATTCCCTTGGGTATTTGCTGGCAACCAAACTCGGAACTTCGGCCGGATTTCAACAGTTCATGGATAAATATCCTGAATCGAAGCTAAAAGCCAAAGCGCAACAAGAGTTTTACCGATTGCAGTACAGCGAAAAAACAAACTCCGGAATGCTGTCGGCTTATATGAATTTTGAGTCAACATACCCGAATAATCCTTACGTTGTTGACGCACAAGATCAGATTTATAACCTTTCAACGAAGAACAATACAGCCACAGATTATGATGCGTTCATCAAGAAGTTTCCTAAGAATAGAAACCTGGATGATGCATGGCGAAAGTTGTATCAGTTGTACATGGTCGATTTTTCAAAAGAACGCCTAACGAGCTTTAAGGAGAAATACCCGAATTATCCGTGGATGGCTGATCTGGAAACGGAACAGGCATTGTCGGAAACTGTTTTTCTTCCCTATAAAGTGGGAGGAATGTTTGGTTGGATGGATCAAACAGGAAACATCCTAATAAAAGCACAATACAACAACGTTGGTTTCTTTAAAGATGGATTGGCCTGGGCGGAGAAGTCAGGAAAATATGGGTTTGTCAACAAGGCAAACAAGATCGTTGTTCCTTTCCAGTTTGCGAGTGTTACCGATTTCGAAAAAGGAAGATCTATTGTTGAGTTGAACGAACTTTATGGTTGTATCGACCGAACTGGGGCATATACTGTTCCACCGCAGTTTAAAGACTTAGGGATTTTTACTGAAGGCTTGATGTACGCTCAAAAAGACAGCCTTTACGGTTTTTACGATGGATTTGGGAATGTCAGAATTCCAGCGCAATTTGACGAAGCATTTTCGTTCGAGAAAGGGAAGGCAAAAGTGATCTATAAACAAGAAACAGGAATAATTGATCAGTACGGAAGTTACGTGGTAAAGCCCATGTACGAAGAACTGATTCCTTTTACAGATTCAATCATGGTCATTGAAAGTGGTGATTTTTACGAATTCCTGAAGCTAAAAGGCGAACAGAAGCTAACATTGAAAGTGGATGAAGTAGGAGCACTTGTGAACGACAGAGCTATTGTAGAGTTTGATGGTAAAGTTGGATATATCAACGGAAAAGCTGAATTGGTAGTTCCTTTCAAATTTGAAGTGTTTACGAATTCACGTCAGGATGGTGCTTTTGACGGACAATATGCTAAGATTGCTGTTAAAGGGAAGTACGGTATTATTGATAGAACTGGTAAAGTAATCATTCCGGCAACTTACCCGAAAATGGGGGCAGTTGGAACCTTGATTGCCATTGAAAAAGCTGGCAAGTGGGGATATATTGATTTAAACAATCAGTGGAAAATTCAACCAATCTATGAATTTGCTGAATCCTTTAATGACGGCTTGGGAATCGTTCAAAACCTTACTGTTTACGGAGCAGTAAATGCAGCTGGAAAAGTCATTATCCCTATTGAATTTACGACCATTAATCAGATTGATAAAACGCATTATAATGTAACAAAAGGCGCTAAAAATGGCGTTTATTCAAATACAGGGCAACAATTGGTTCCAGCTGAGTACAATAGAATTCAGCGCGTTAATGAAGATTGGTATGCTTTGTTTAAAGGAACAGAATTACATTACTTTCAATTATCAACAAACACACTTGTAATACCTAAACTATAGAAAATGAAAAAGAATCTATTGCTAATTGCCTCGGCTTTACTTTGTCTGAACACTTTTGCTCAAACCAAAGGACATTTTTCTTTTACCTGGAACATGATCGAAGACGGTGAATCAACCCTAATGATGGTTGATGTTTACAGTTCTTCAAAGAATTTTGTTGTTTCTTCAACAGAGAAAGAAATGGGAACAGAAAAAGCCATTATTGATCGTACTGCAAAAAAAGGAATTGAGTTTTTTAGTGATGTAATTGATGAAACGTCAAGTGATAATTACTACGCCTATTTCAGCTGGGAAGAATCAATAGAAGAATCAGCTTATGTTAGCGACATCATGAGTGGAGTGCTTGATATGCCCGACTTTAACGAAGGATTTGAATTACTTGCAGAAAAAAGCACAATTGCCGGACTTCCATGTCAAAAATTCAAGATCAGTTTACCGAATAACGAAGGAACCATAACAGGTTGGGTTGCTCTTGGTGTACATTGTTTGGTAGTTGATCAGAACTTCTATTTGGATACTGAAAAAGGAATGATCATGGAAATGAACATGGATTTCGAAGGAAATACACTCGCTATTAAGTGTACAGGCTACGATGCTAAATTCCCTGAAACATCACCTGCTTATAGTATGGAAATTCCGGCTGGCTATGAAGCTTTGGATGCTGAAGGCGATTATAACGATGAGGAAGGAGAGTAACTTCGATATAAACTGAATTAATAATAAAAGACTGAAAACACTAGAAAGAAGACTAATTGAACGCAATGCGGATAACAAGTCTAAAGTCTAGTGTCTAACGTCTAAAATCTAAAATAAAAATGGCACAACGTAATTGGACGTCAATCAAAAAATACACAGATATTAAATTCGAATTGTTCGAAGGAATTGCAAAAATTACCATTAACCGACCTGAGGTTTACAACGCCTTCCGTCCGGAAACCAACTTCGAAATACTTGATGCACTTGAAATTTCAAGAGAAATGCAAGAAGTTGGAGTAGTGGTACTCACCGGAGAAGGAGACAAGGCATTTTGTTCAGGTGGTGACCAAAATGTGAAAGGTGTTGGTGGATACATTTCTGAAAATGGTGTTCCACGTTTGAATGTACTAGACGTTCACAAATCCATTCGTGCTTTGCCTAAGCCGGTGATTGCAATGGTAAATGGTTATGCAATTGGTGGTGGTCACGTTCTTCACGTAGTTTGTGATTTAACGATCGCTTCTGATAATGCGCGTTTTGGTCAAACCGGACCTAAAGTAGGAAGTTTCGATGCTGGATTTGGATCGTCGTTTTTGGCTAGCCATGTTGGACAGAAAAAAGCACGCGAAATTTGGTTCTTGTGTAATCAATATACTGCCGACGAAGCCGAGAAAATGGGAATGGTGAACAAAGTGGTAGCTTTGGAAGACCTGGAAGATACAACCGTAGAATGGTGTCAAACCATTATGAAACGTTCTCCGTTAGCAGTTCGAATGATCAAGCGCGGATTGAATGCAGAATTGGATGGTCAGCGTGGTTTAATGGAATTTGCCGGAGACGCTACATTGATGTACTATTTGATGGAAGAAGCGCAAGAAGGTAAACGAGCGTTTTTAGAAAAGCGTGAGCCAAACTTCAAACAGTTTCCAAAATTCCCATAAAAGAATTACAAATGTCATTACTTCTTCAAGTTGCTCAAAACACCGGAGATACGATAAAAGGCGTTGTTAAATCTGCTGAAAAAGGATTTGAAGAACGTTTTCAGGATACGCTTGGCTTTTCGCTAGGTGAGGCAAAGCACAAATTGGTCGAAATTGCTACGAATCTTGTAATTGCTGTATTAATAGTTGTTATCGGTTGGTGGCTTGCCAAAACTGCCGGGAAAGGAATCAAGAAAGTACTTACCAAAAGTAAAACGGACGCTGGACTAATTACGTTCCTGACTTCACTTGTTGTGATTTCACTGAAGATTTTAGTGATTTTGACAGCTGTTACGCAGCTTGGGGTTCAAATGACCAGTTTCATTACCATTCTTGGTGCTGCTGGTTTGGCAATTGGTATGGCTTTCAGTGGTACTTTAGCCAATTTTGCAGGTGGTGTAATGATCTTATTCTTTAAGCCGTTTAAAGTTGGTGAAACTATTTTGGCCTTAACACATGAAGGAAAAGTAACTGAAATTCAGATCTTTTACACTTACCTGAATACCGGTGACAACAAAGTGGTGATTCTTCCGAATGGTCCATTGGCGAATGGTAATTTGGTGAACTTCACGCGTGAGAAGAAACGCAGAGCAGAGTGGTCCTTTGTTTTGGAACCAGATGTCAATTACTTATTGGCGCATGAAACACTTCAGAAACTCATAAAAGCTGACAAACGCGTAATTGCTAAGCCAGAACCAACTGTTGTGTTGAATGGATTACAGCATGGAGCTCCTCATGTTTTGGTACGTGCATGGGTTGCAACAGACCAGGTAAGCAGCGTTCAAGCAGATTACAATAAAGCCGTTTACGACGCTTTCAAGGAGTTGGATATTCATTTCTTCAAAGAACTTTAAGATGAGTGATATCAAATTACATCCTATCATTCAGGGTTATATTAGCTGGAATCAGTTCGGGATCTTGCTCGGAATGGATTTCGAAATTCCTGAAAAAGGAAGTGTTGAATATAGAATTAAGGTCGAAGAAAAACACCTGGCGACACCAAGAGCAGCTCACGGCGGTGTGCAAGCTGCGTTAATGGATGCAACCCTTGGTGTTGCGGCACTTTCTAATGTTTGTGAGGAAGATAGAGTAGTGTCTACAGTAACGCTAACCATCAATTATCTTCGACCAGCATTTTTGGGGGACGAAATGATTGCAACAGCTAAAGTTCTTAAACAAGGGAAAAACCTGCTCTTCGTTAATGGCGAAATCGTCAATCAGAATGGTGTTTTATTGGCAACTGCAAGCGCTACAATGAATGCGTATCCGGTGGAAAAATTATGAATGAAGTAATGAGTAATTATCAAGAATCTACTTGATAATTATTCAATTGATCATTCATAAATAAAATTAGTGCAATGCTTGCACTAATTTTACAGCTTCTTTCGCCTCTTTCACATCGTGAACCCTCAAAATATGCGCTCCTTTCATGAGTGCAACCGTATTTAAAACCGATGTTCCGTTCAAGGCATGGTCTGCATCAATATGTAAGGCTTTTGTGATCATCGATTTTCTGGAAATTCCGCATAAAAGTGGTGCTTCCAACAAGTGAAAATGTTCCAGATTATTCATCAGCAAATAATTCTGTTCCAGCGTCTTCGAAAAACCAAATCCCGGATCAATTCCAATGTCTACGATTCCTGCTTCCCTTGCTTTCCCGGCTCTGAAAGATAAGTGCTTAATCACATCCGCAACAGGATTATCGTAGTTTGTATCTTCCATCATATGCGTTGCAGTTCCGCGCATATGCATCAGAATCATCGGAACCTTTTGATACGCTACTTCTCTGAACATATTTTCATCCATCATTCCTGCAGAGATGTCGTTGATCACATCAGCGCCTTCATTACACGCCCGATGTGCAATCTCGGAACGAAAAGTATCCACAGAAACAATAACATCAGGGTGTATCGACTTGATATAACGAAGAGCTACAGAAAGTCTGCTCCATTCCGTTTGGATATCAACATCAGAAGAACCTGGTCGGGAAGAAAAGCCGCCAATATCCAAAATATCAGCACCTTCAGCTATGTACTTGTCTATCAGGGCTGCAATTTCCGTTTCGGTAAGAACGCGACTCTGACTAAGGAATGAATCAGGTGTACAATTCACAATTGCCATCACTTTCGGAGTGTCAAAAGTGAATAACTTACCCCTGCAATTCCAACTATAGTCTGCGATAAATTGACTATTTTCAACGCTCAAAAAGTTCATCTGCATAATTATGAATCAAACTACGGTACAATATAAGGAAATCGTTAATCAATGTCGAGAAATATTCATTAAAAAAAACAATGATTACGGTACTTCCTGGCGTATTGCGAGAGCGAGTTCTATGACCGATCAATTGTTCATTAAAGCAAACCGTATTAAAACACTTCAGGAAACCAAAACCAACATGGTTGGAGACAGTATTGAAGGTGAGTTTGGTGCAATTGTGAACTACTGTATTATGGCAATTATTCAGGTGCGTGAAAGCAGTTCAGCACTTCCTTTGGAATTGAACGAAGAGCAATCGTTGAAAATGTACAACGAAGTTGCCAATGAAGCTTACGAATTGATGTTGAAGAAAAATCACGATTACGGTGAGGCTTGGCGTGATATGAGAATTACTTCTTTAACAGATATGATTCTGATGAAACTCCTTCGCGTAAAGCAAATAGAAGACAACGACGGTAAAACAATTATTTCAGAAGGTATAGATTCAAACTATTTTGACATGTTCAATTACGCGGTATTCGCGTTAATCCTCATTTCGGAAAGTAAATAGAACACATGAACCGTTATCAAAACCAATTGGCTGGGCTATCATTTCCGATTAATCTTTTTTCGGTACTTCTGCATATTCTGGCTGTATTCACTATTATTTTCTCACAACTCAATTGCTGTAAACCATTTGAACAGTTAATGTTATGGATCGGATTACCTGTTTTAGTTATTTCTTTGGTAATCATTCTGCTATTCAAAGGTTATTACATGCTTGTTCAGCATGCGCGATTAAGCGCAGGGTTTATTCTACTGATCTTATCGCTCATTCACATTACAGCATTGAAGGATTTTGGAATGTTTCTAAATTCAGTAAGCGCTGGAAAAGAGAATCCTTGGCATTTTCTAAATGGAATGAATGCTTTAGGGGGAATTTTAGCCGTTGTTGAGTTTATTGCGGCTATTGCGTTAATCATAGGAGCTTGGATTCGACCAGTTTGTATTTTCCTGGTTCTTCTTTTTGCGCTTTACACAATGCTGTTCTTTAATCTTCATCCGTTTAGCGGGAAGCCAACCGTCGTTGAATCATATTCTTTTGGAATAGATAAGTATTTATTGGCTGAAATGAATACTAAAGTGGCCTTCACGTTCAGCTTATTTCTTACTGTTATTAGCTTGGTAGGTGTAATCTTCGGACATAAAACGAAACCCAATTCGGTTCAATTGAACTGGGGAATCATTCCCGTTTATACTATTCTCTCAACAGGATTGGCAATTATTCTGCATTGGTATGCTCTGATCTTCATAGTTCCTTTAGCAATTTCATTTTGTTTAATTACCTACCGTTCCGGTGGTCGTCTTTTAGGAAATCATTTTGGAGCTTTATTCGTTGCGCTTCTAATGGCGCTAGCAATGGTTTTCTTTCAGGATCAAATTGGAATTTCAAGAAAACAAGACACTACAATTACACATAAAAAGTAAAATCAATTACAATGAGCAGACGGAAAATAGTTGCCGGAAACTGGAAAATGAACTTGTCGCACCAGGAAGCGAACAACCTTTTTAATGCAATTTCCAATACACCAAAATCGGAAATTGATGTTTTTGTGTTTCCACCGGCTTGTTTCGTAAGTGAATTGGCGTCAAAACAAACTGTAAACGTAGGCGCACAAAATGGGCATCCGAAAACTTCCGGAGCTTTTACAGGCGAAGTAAGTATGCGTCAGTGGGCTGATCTGAAAGTAAATGCGGTTCTAATCGGTCATTCTGAGCGTCGCATGTACTTTGATGAGGACAACGATTTTTTGAAAGAAAAAATTGATGCGGCTATGTTGGAAGGAATTACACCTTTCTTTTGCTGTGGAGAACCTATCCATATTCGTGAAGCAGCAGCACATATTGACTATGTCAAAAATCAGATGGAAGAAAGCGTTTTCCATTTAAGTGCTTCTGAATTTGAGAAAATTGTAGTTGCTTACGAACCCATTTGGGCAATTGGAACTGGTTTGACAGCTTCTGTTGAACAGGCTGAAGAAATGCATGCAGCTATCCGTTCATGGATCTCAAATAAGTACGGAAAGGAAACTGCAGATAAAATTTCGATTTTATATGGCGGAAGTTGTAACCCGAGCAATGCAGAGGCGTTATTCGCCTGTCCAAATGTAGATGGTGGACTAATTGGTGGAGCTTCTTTGAAATATGAAGATTTCGCAGTGTTAATTGATCCG
Organism: uncultured Fluviicola sp.; assembly: GCA_965650275.1. GTDB lineage: Bacteria > Bacteroidota > Bacteroidia > Flavobacteriales_D > Crocinitomicaceae > Fluviicola. The sequence continues at coordinate 21,898 of CBFGNV010000022.1, forward strand.
AAAACATGGAATATTTAGAGTTAAACGTTTCTTTATCTCCAAGAGATCCTTGGGCTGATATCCTGATTGCCGAATTGGCTGAATTAGGGTATGAGAGTTTTGTGGAAACGGAAACAGGTATTTCAGCTTATGGTCCGGTAACTTTAGGATCTCCTTCAACACATCTGGAACAAACATCTTTGCACAATAATGCCGATGTTCAGGTAACACTGGAAGTGAAGAATATTCCACATCAAAACTGGAATGCCGTTTGGGAAGCTGATTTCAAACCCGTAATTGTATCTTCAGAATTGGCAATTGTAGCGCCATTCCATAATCATGATGAGTTTTCTCAGCCTTTGAAAATTGTGATCCAACCGCAAATGAGCTTTGGAACCGGACATCATCAAACCACATTCCTGATGAGTGAATATTTGATGGAACTTACGGAATTGGACAATCCTGTGCTTGATATGGGAACTGGAACCGGTGTTCTGGCTTTTTTGGCGGAGAAAAGAGGAGCAAAGGAAATTGTTGCTGTTGACATTGAGCCGTGGTCTGTAGAAAATACAATTGAAAACGCTGCAAGAAACAATTGTAAGAACATTACAGCACTTTGTGGAGATATTGATGTTGTTCCTCAACAGAAATATGGTCTCATTCTTGCTAACATCAACAAGAATATTTTGAAATCACATTTGTCATCTTACGCCAATCTTTCAAAAAGTGGGACAAAACTCTATTTGTCGGGCTTTTTTGCGAGCGATGCTGAAGAAATGATAGCCTGTGCGGAAAATGTTGGATATCGCCATTTACAAACAAAAGAATTAGAAACTTGGGCTGCCCTGCAGTTCGAATATAAGTAGTTATGAGAAAAATTGGATTTGTTGCGCTTTGCATTTTAGCTGTTAACTTGTCGTTCGGACAATCTTATCCTGCTGACAAAGAGAAGTTTGTGAAAACCCTGCAAGGTTTGACCAATGATTATCTAACCAAAGAGCAAAGGGAGTTTATGAATGATAAATTCCAGCCTGCTTTAGTGAAGTTAAATACATTTCCAGACAAGTATTTCAATATCATGGTTGCCAATGCCAATGCAATGGAAGCTAAGAAACTAAAGGCTTACCCAGATATTTTCAATTACGTTTTTTCGGTTTATTCCTTCGTTGAAAACAAACAACCAGAAGCTTCATTTACCGCATGGCAAGCATCAATTGATAAATTGCTAGAAGCCAAGAACGTAAAGAAATTCAGTGATTTCATTGAAACTTCAGCGGGTTTCTTCTCGCGCAAAGCCTTAATTGAAGGTTCAAATGAAAGCTGGTTTGCATATGGGAATTACGTTTTTGAGTTTACAGATAAACCATTGATTCGCTTTACAGACATCCGTTTGGTTTGTGGATTTATCAATAAGGATCCAAAAAAAGATGAGCCTCGTTTTTTAGATAGTATTGTTGTTTACAACACATCCGGAACTTTTGATCCGATTTCAAAGAAATGGGATGGGAGATCTGGAAAGGTAGATTGGGTAAAAGTTGGACTTCCAAATTCTGAAACTTTCGCCGAATTGAAAGGATATGATATCAATATGAAAACGGAATTACTTTCGTGTGATTCTGTAATGCTTACTTCACCATATTTTCCTGGAAAGAAAATTTTAGGAAAATATTCCGATAGAGCAGTTCGTCCAACCAATGGTTCAACCAAATCATTCCCCAATTTTATTTCATACGATCGTAAATTGGTGGTTAAGGAAATTCGTCCTCAAATGGATTATACAGGTGGATTTGTAATGGAAGGAAACCGTGTTTCTGGTCAGGGAACGGAGAAGGAACCAGCAAATCTTACCATCTATCGTAATTCCAAACCATTTATTATCACCAACTCGCAGAACTATACTTTCTCTAAAGAGCAAATCATTTCACCTGTTGCTAAAGTCTACATTAAGGTGAGTGATCAGGATACGATTTTCCATCCAGGAGTGAATTTTCGATACGTTTCCGATACGGACGTTGTTTACCTAACGCGTGGAACCAATGGAATTTCCATAGCACCTTTTAAAGATACGTATCACGAGTTGGAGCAATATGTTCCCGTTATTCAATGGGATAGAAAATCAAACGAATTGATTTTGGCTTATCCTCCATTTAGCAACAACGAACAACGTCAGGCGCGATTTGAATCAACCAATTTCTTTGATCAGGCAATGTACGATCGCTTGCAGGGAGTTGACCAGAATCACCCGTTGGCATTGATTTATAACTACTGTTATAAGCACGATGAGTTTTACGTTACTGAAGGAACAATTGCAACTTCACTGAACAAAACGGTTGAACAATGTCGTTCGCTTATTCTTGAATTGGCGGCACTTGGATTCCTGACTTATGATTCAGAATCACGTATGGTTTTGGTGAATAAGAAAACGGAAAACTTCGTGAAATCTCGTGCAGGACGAATGGATTTTGATAACCTGATGTTCGTCTCAGATCTACGTCCCAAATCGTTAGAGAAATCGAAAGAAGAAATAGCAGCAGATGAAAATTTACGTTATGTTGATTCTATTTATAAGATCCAGAACAAGGAACGTAGTTTGAAAAAGAACTTTGGAACCATCAGTCTTACCAATCTTGAAATGAAGCTGGTTGCGGTTGATAAGGTTTCTCTTTCTGACATTCAATCAACATTTGTACTTCCTAACAAAGGAGATGTACTTATCAAAGCAAACAGAAACTTTGAATTCTCTGGATGGGTAAATTCCGGGAAGCTGCAAACCATGACAAAGGTGGCTTCTTACGATTATGCTGCGAATAAGGTCTTCTTGACCGAAACAGGAACTTCTACGTATAGGGTCCGACCACTCAAAAAGGAAGATGGTGTGCAATCCATTCTAATGAATTCTTCTGTGGAAGGAATTACGGGAGAGTTGTTGGTTGATGCGCCAAATAATCGTTCAGGAGCAAAAGCAGATCTTGGATTCCCGAAATTGGTTTCGGCTAAGCCAACCAAGATTTTCTATAATTCGCCATATATCTACAAAGGAGCTTACGATTCTCTTCGTTTCTTCTACAAAGTAGATCCTTTTGATATGGACAGTTTGGACAATTTTTCTGAGAAATCAATGAGTTTGAAAGGTGAGTTGACTTCAGCTGGAATTTTTCCGGTTATTCGTCAGGATGTGAAGATCATGAATGATTATAGTTTCGGCTTCTCAACTAAAGCACCCGAGGGAGGATACGTTTTCTATGGTACCAAGGCGAAATATGATAATCAGATTTTACTTTCGAATAATGGTTTACAGGGGAAAGGTAAAATTGATTATATCCAGTCTACTTCGGAGTCGATTAACTTGTTTACATTCCTTCCAGATTCAACTGTTGGTTTTGCGAAATTCGTTAATAAACCATTAGAAATTGGAGTACAATATCCAGATGTGAAGTCTGATGAGGCTTATATTACCTATGTTCCAAAAGGAAATTTATTGAAAGCTGCTTCTACTTCAAGAGCCGATTTGGAAATGTTCAACGGCGAAGCGAAAATGAAAGGTGTAACCATGATTCGTCCAACAGGTATGACGGGAATGGGAATCATTTCTATGCAGAAAGCACAATTGGGCTCCGATTTGTTTAAGTTCAAGCGTTGGGACGTTGACGCGGATACTTCTATATTTAATTTGACGAATCCATATAAGGAAGAAGGAGAATCTGACTTGGCGATGTCGACAGCTAATTTCTCTGCACATGTTTCTTATAAAGACAGAAAAGGGGAGTTTAAGTCGAATGCAGGTGAACAAATTATGACCTTCGATATCAATCAGTATATCTGTAAAATGGACATGTTTACCTGGTTGATGGATCAGGATGAATTGGAAATGGAAACGAAACAAAAAGGAAAAACATCTGATATTTCGATTAACTCCGATCTTGATTTGGTGGTTCCAAACTTCTATTCCATTCATCCAAAGCAGGATTCACTGCAGTTTAGAGCTCCAAAAGCGAAATTCTCGCAAAAAGAGAAAACAATTACATGTACAAAAACTGAATTCATTGATGTTGCAGATGCGCGTATTTTCCCGGATAGTATGAAGGTAATCATTCGTAAGAAAGCCGATATGGATCCGTTGAAAAACTCCGTGATCGTGGCCAACTACATTACGAAATACCACACGTTTACAAAAGCAGAGACAAAAATCACTGCACGCAGAGCATACAATGCAACTGGTATTTATCCGTATTACGATTCCGATTCGGCCAAAACGCTGATAGCAATGGATAAGATTACAGTAGATTCATCCTACCAAACCATTGCAACAGGTTCTATTAAGCCTGATGCCAACTTTAAACTTTCATCGCAGTTTGATTATTACGGAACGGTAAATGTGAAAGCAGCAAATCCAAGAATTTCATTTAGCGGTGCAACACGCATCAACCACAGTTGTGAGAAGTTTGCGAAAAGCTGGATGTCGTTCTCGGCTGAGATTGATCCGAAGAACATTCAGATCCCGGTTACCAATACTATGAAATCGCTTGATGGTAAAAACCTTTCGGCTGGTATTGTTTGGCACGACTCAAGAGCGAAAGATAGTATTCGCTTGTATCCAACTTTCTTGTCGGAATTAGAAGCCCCAACAGATCCAATTGCAATGACCGCGACGGGTTTATTACAGTACGATTTCACAACGAAGGAATACCAGATCTCGACGAAAGAGAAATTTGCCAACCGTGCAGTTGCTGGAAACTTCCTTGCGTTGAATACAGAAACGTGTTCTTTGAATGGGGATGGTGTGATTAATTTAGGAATGGATTATGGTCCAATTACAGTTGACGCAGTTGGAACGATTTCATATGATCAAACTACCGGAGTGACTGATTTGAACACAACTATGCGATTCAATATTCCAATGGATAAAGGTGTTTGGCAAGGGCTAGGTGATCGAATCGTTGCGTACGAAGGTTCTAAACCAATTGACATTGACAATACTACTTTGGATTTGGCAATTGTAAACTGGCAAGACCAAAAAACTGCCGATAAATTGAAACAAGATTACACCCTTTCTGAAGATAAAAAATTGAAGAAAGTTCCGGATGCTTTCGAGAAATCGATTGTAATTACAGGTGTTCGTTTGAAAACGATTCCAACATCACAGGATACAAAAGGATTGATGTCGAGTGTAGAAGGAGCAGGGATTGTAAATCTTTACGGACAAGGTGTAATGCGCCAGGTGATTTTCCGAAGTTTGTTTGAGCAATTGTATTCAGGAAACGGCGATCATTTTGCGTTCAACATGGATGTTCCGGGTGGTTCTTATTACATGTGCGACTATTCAATGATAAAGGATGAAGGGAAATTTGCTATTTACACTTCGGATGCAGAACTTGCAGCAGCAATCAATGCAATCAAAGAAGACAAACGTAAAGAGAAAAATTTCATGTACGAGATATCAACAAATAGTGTGTTACTAGCAAAACTAAACCGTATCTTTGAATAATGTTAACTGATTTTTTAGCGGCCATACCTGCGTATTTTCTTGGTTCTATCCCAACAGCTGTTTGGGTTGGAAAGGCTTGGTACGGTATGGATGTTAGAGAACACGGCAGTAAAAATGCCGGGGCAACCAATACTTTTCGTGTTCTTGGAAAGAAGGCGGGAAAGGTAGTTTTGGGAATTGATATTTTTAAAGGAATGATTGGTGTTCTATTGCCATTCTTCATTTTGAATTACGATTATCAGGCTCCTGAGTTAACACACGTTCAAATATTAGCTACGTTTTTGGCAGTGATAGGACACGTGTTTCCAATCTTTGCTGGTTTTAGAGGTGGTAAAGGAGTTGCAACTTCGTTGGGTGTGATTATTGGCTTACAACCTTTGGCAGCACTCATTTGTTTGATCGTATTTCTACTTGTTTTTATTGTTACGAATTATGTGTCACTGGGGTCCATTTGTGCCTCAGTGACATTTGCTTTACTACTGTGGCTGGCATTCCCTATTAAAACTATTGCCCTGCCTATATTTGGAACACTACTTGCCGCAATAGTCATTTTTGCGCACCGGAAAAATATTGTACGACTACTACATGGAGAAGAAAGTAAAATGAACCTTTTCAAACGATAAGCGTACAATGCAGTTAACTAGCAGAATTGCAGCTTTTTAAGAAATATATTAACATTCTTGCTTTAGTGTTGTGCTTTGTCACAACAACAGGAACCGTTTTGTCTCAAGAATCGGAGCAAGAATTGAAGGAAACAGCCGATAAACTATTCTTTGAAGAAAAATACACTGAAGCTAAACCTTATGTTGAACGACTTCTCGCTTTACAGCCACGATCTTTTGACTACCAATTTAAATACGGGACTTGTTTGCTTTACAATGGCTACAAGAAAAGTGATGCTTTCAAGTATTTACAATACAGTGTAACCGATCCAAATATCAATGTTGCAGCGTACTATTTCCTCGGAAAAGCTTACCACTTAACTTACAGCTTCAACGAAGCCATCAAGAATTACAACATCTACAAGCAAAAAGCCGGAAACAACATCAATCCAAAATATGAGGTTGACCGACAAGTTGCTATGTGTCAGAATGGGAAGAAATTGCTTTCCGGATTAACAGAAATTGTCGTTCTGGAGAAAAAGGAATACACCGCAACCGAGTTTTTCCGGATCTATGATCTGAAAAATATTGGAGGTCAAATTCTGGTGGGTTATGATTTTCAGTCGAAAATAGATAAGAAAAAGAATTATGTACCGCTCATACATTTTCCGGCAACATCAAAAGTAATTTACTATGCTTCTTATGGCGAAACGGATAAAGGGAATAAGGACCTCTATTTCTGTGTGCGTGAAGGAACGGGATGGAGTAAACCGACTTTAGTTCCGGGTTCTGTGAATACGACCTCAGATGAAGATTTCCCATACATGCATCCTGATGGAGAACATCTTTATTTTAGTTCCAAAGGACACAATTCAATGGGTGGGTATGATGTTTTCATGGCTACCAAATCCACTTCAGGTTCTTTCACAGAGGTGGAAAATGTTGACTTTGCCATTTCATCGGCAGATAACGACATGTTTTATATTGTCGATTCATTGAATCAGAGAGCTTGTTTTGCTTCTGCACGACAAGCCAACAACGGAAAAATGTTCATTTATACGGTAAAAGTTGACCGTTTGAAGATGCAGACCGCTGTTATTAAAGGAGATTTTGCTTCCACCATAAAACCAGAAAACAAAAAGATCAATATTGTTGTCAAGGAAGCGAAAACCAATAAAACGGTTGGAACGTTCAATACAGACAGCAAAGGGAATTATTTGATCACGCTTCCACAGGCAGGAAATTATGTCTACGAGATGAAAGTAGACGGAAGTTCAATTGTTCACAAATATGATCTAAAGGTTCCGGCAAGTAATGAGTTCAAACCTTTAAAACAGCATATTCAGGAAGATTTAGCAGATAGTAAAGAAAAAGTAACGGTTTCGGATCGTTTTGATGAATCCTTTGATGATCCTATGGCGGTTCTGGCTGAAGTGATCCAACAGAAGGCAGAATTGAATGTAAACGTTCAGAACTTTACTGACGAACAGTTAAATCCAACCAATACATCGGGTATTACTGCTGCTTTAGGATTGAATGGAAAAACACCGCAACAGCAGGCTGAAATTATCAGCGATATTGCCGAAACACAGGAGGATAAATTTCTTGGAACACAAAAACTGGTTGACGGAGCAAAAGTAAATGCGTTAAAAGCGTTGACGGATGCCGATCAAAAACAAGCCATTGCTAAACAGTTGGTTGCAAAATCAGCGAATGAAAGTGATGAGGAAAAATACAAGTTGCTTAAAGAAGCGCAATCCATTTTAGATCAGGCGAATGATTCGAAGGATGAAGCTAAAATGTTGTTGAAATTTGCAGATTCAATTGCTCCGACAATTGCAGTTGAAGAAAAGAAATTCAATGAATTGAAAGCCCTGAGTGAAGCGGTTAGTGAAGCAGGAGTGAACAATGACGAAGCAAAGATCAAGACGCTTGTTGAAGAAAAAGCAAATTTGATTGCTGAAACAAAGAAGGCGAATGCTTCAAATCCAATTCAACCGGTGATCGATGAAAAGAAGAAGATCGTTGCACAGGAAAACAAACTGGATGAAGATATGGCTTCTTATAAGGAGTCCGAAAAAAGAATTGAAAAGGATATTGCTGCGCTGAAAACGGAACTTGCTGAAGCAAAGGCGAAAGATAAACCGGCAATTGAAAGTAAAATAGCCTCTAAAGAACAAGAACTGGGCTTGGTAAAAGATGAAATTCAGTACCAGACCAAGAAAATTGAAGATTTAAAAGCAGTTGAGAAAACGCTTGATGCGAAATTGAAGTTCTTGCAAGACATCAACAACACAACAATTGCAAACGCACCGACTTCTGATGCCGTGAAACAAAAATTGAATGAGGTTGATTCTAAGAATAGCCGTTCAATGAATGATTACGTTGATCAGCAAGTGAAAGAGCTGGAGAAAAATGCCGCAATTGCTGCCATCAAAGAGAATCCTACAAATACAGAGCTGACAACCGCTATTGATAAGGAATGGAGTGATATTCAGAAAGTATTGGACGAAAGAAAGAATGAAGAAGCTTCTTTGAGTGAAACAGGAAATCTTTCTGAACAGGAGAAAGCGCAGATTCGTGTGGAGAACGATAAGAAAGCTTTAACTGAGATAGAAGAAACACAAAATGCATTAGAAGAATTGTTGGCAAAATCTCCTGAAAACACTTCTATAAAAGAGAAAATTGCATCACTTGAAGCTGAAAAAACAAAAACGAATACGCACCTGAAGGAGCAAGAAAAAATCGTTACTTCCGGATTGGGGACAACTGCAACAGTAAATACTCCTGAAAAAGAAGTAGTGGTCATTTATCCAACTTATCAAACAGAGAAAAGTGCTGTGAAAGAGAGTAATCCTCTCGATCAGTTGATTGGTTTGAATAAAGTAGACAAGAAGTTACTGGACAAAACAACAGCTGAATTGACGAAAGTGGAGGGGCAGCTGGCAGATAATCCGGGTAACGATGAGTTGAACAGTAGAAAAGATGTTCTTGAAACCTTGAAAAAGCAAACAGAAGCGAACATTGCTTCTCGTGATAAAGCCATCGCTTCCATGTCGGGTTCTGAAACAGCGAACTTGTCCAATGAAAAATTGATTGAACAACTTTCACCTACTTACGAAGAGAAGAAAAATGCAATCTCGAATACGGATAAACGTTTGGAATTGGAAGAACGTAATGAACTTGATCAGGAATTGCTTTTCAGTATTACTGCTGAGAAGAATAAGATAACAGAGCAATTGGCTGCTAATCCAACAGATAAAGCGCTGAACGATAGAAAAAATGCGCTTCAAACCTTAGAAACAAAGGTTAAGAAAGACGTTGCAATGCGTGAAGCAGAAATGGAAAAACTTCCTGAAGCAACGGTTCAGAGTACTCCTGACAAAGAATTGGCCATTGTTGAGCCTGATTACCAGCGTAAGTTTGATGCAATTGATAAGTCGACACCGAAAACGGAATTACAAGGAAGAATTGCGTTGAACACAACAGTTTTGGGTTCTGCGAAAGATGAATTGGGTCAGATCAATGAAAGTTTGGCTTCGCAACCTGAAAATAAGACGCTTCAAAGCCGAAAAGATGCAATCAACGAATTGATTACAAAGTTGGAAGGCGACCTTTCTACGGATAAAGCTGAATTGGAGAAATTGGAAACTCCAGTTGTAGATAATACAAGTACTCAATTGAAGAAAGAAGTTCGTCCGGAATATGAAGCGAATCTGGCTAAAATTGATGCTTCTGATAAATCGGAAGAGGAAAAGGCAATTGCTCGTGTGAAAGAAGAACAAGCATTGTTGACCAGCATTTCAGATGAGATCAAAGCAACAGATAAGTTGTTAGCTAAAACTCCGAATGACCAATCGCTAGCTAATAAAAAAGCCGATTTAACGGAATTACAAGCAATTCAGGAGGCCTCTATTCAGGAAAAAGAAGAAGATCTTGTTTCTATCGAGCGCGCGAAGATCGAACCAACGGATTTCCAAAAAGAGATTGCTCCAAAGTTTACAACTCCAACTCCAGGACAATTAGAAACGCAGAATGCAGAACAGCAAAAAGCCTTGGCAACAGCTGAACAGGAATTGCGTGAGACATTGGTTAAGAAGCAGCAAGCAAATGAAAAAGCGTTGACAAAAGGCTTTGATCCGAAGCTGGTTGCAGAAAACAGAGTGATCAGTATTTTGGTTGAACGTTCGGTTGAACGTGAGAATAAAATAGGAGAGACAACAACTCCAGAGGTCAGTCCACGTGATTTGTTGGTACAAGAATTAACTCCTGAACAAAACGAGTCCTTTACACAAAAGCCAACTTCTAAAGAAGAAATAAAGGAATACAGAGCTATTTTGGAAGAATTGCAGCAAGATGTTATGAAACAGGCAGATTCTCCAAATTTATCTGCGGAGGAAAGAAGTGTGAAACGTTCGCAGTCTGTTGTTATTCAACAACGTTTGAATGAATTGAATGCGATTGATAGAGAACTAGACAATGCAATTGCGTCGACCAATAAGAATCCTGAAAATACAACAACGACTAACGAAACTACAAAAGAGTTAGTTCAATTAGATCAACGCGAGAGCGAGATCAAAACTCAGTTAGCAACGGCAACTCCAAAAGAGCAAAAACAACTTCAAAAAGAGTTGACTGCCATTGACGCGAAACAGGAAGTTATCAAGGATTCGTTGAATACTGTTGCAATTTCTGAAATCAAGAAAGACCAAAATCAAATCATTGAAAGCTTACCGCAAGACAATGCAGTGACTGAAGTCCTACAGAGTCGAGTAGTAGATCCAAAAGCAAACAAAGAAACACAGCGCATTGAAGAGCAGAAGAAATTGTCATTGGCTGAAGCAGCTGGAATTTCTGCTGTAGCACAAAATAATTTCGAGAAAGAGAATGTGGTCACTGCAAGTCCTGAAGCTTTGGCTAAGGCGAAACGCAGATTTACTATTGAAGTTGGTGATTTGACAGCTGAACGTGCTGCTTTGGGAACTTCAACACAAGATGAGGCACGCAAAACCCAGATCGATAAAGAGATTGCTGCTTTCAACAAAAGCATCGATGCCATTGAGGAAATGGAGCGGGCTAACACATTAAATATTGTTGAAACCAATCTTGCAAAAGAAGGATTGGATGTGGCTGTAACTCCTGAAAAGGAAATGGAGATTCGTTCCAATCCGGAGTACCAAAAAGCATTGATCGATCAGCAGGAATTGACACAGGTTATTCAACAACGTAGAGGAATTCAGAAAGACATTGCTGCAGAACAAGCGAAATTCGACAATGGAGATCCAACAGCAAGTGTTGAGAAATTGAAAGGTTTGATCGAAGAAGATAAGTCCTTGCAACAGGAACAACAGCGTTTAGAAAACAAATTGCGTTCAGATTTGGCTTCAAAAGGAACAGATGCTGATGCCTGGAAGAATGTGGTTTCTCGAGAAATGCCTTATGTTGCTCCTGCAGTTTCAACTGAAGAATTGGAACCTTTCGTAGCCGACGGATTTAAAATCAATGAACCGAACGCAAACGTAAAACCAGTATTGAATAAAGATCTTCCAATTGGAATTAAAATGCCGTCAGGATTGGTTTACCGTGTTCAGGTTGGAGCCTTTGCAAAACCAGTTCCAGAGGAATTGTTCAAGGAATTTACTCCGGTAACGGGAGAGAAGTTGAACAACGGGATTACACGTTACATGGCTGGTTTCTTTGGAAACAGAGACAAAGTAATGGATGCGCAAAAGAACATTCGTGCTTTGGGTTATAACGACGCATTCGTAGTTGCATACTGTGATGGCGAACGCATTACGTTGGCTGAGGCACGTCGTTTAGAAGATGCAGGATTGTGTGTTCCGAAAGACCAAAACGAAATTGCAATTGAAGTTACACAAAACGTAATTGCGCAATTGCCACAGGATAGTCTTCGTCCATCGGTAAAAGAAATTAAACCTGGTGATTACAACAAGGCAGATGGTGCAGCGGTTGCAATGGCAGTAGAAGAGAAGCTTGGTTTATTCTACACAGTTCAGGTGGGGGTTTACAACAAACCTGTTCCTGCAACACAATTGAAAAACATTGACCCATTAGTGACAAAACGTTTACCTAATGGACAAATTCGTTATTCATCGGGTATTTTCCAAAGCGTGAATTCTGCGTTGCCGAAGAAGAAAGAAGCAATTGCTCTGGGTATTACAGATGCTTTCATTACGGCTTATTACAAAGGGGAACGTATTTCATTGGAAGAAGCACGAAAAATCTTAAAAGAGAATGGGGTTGGGGTTTTGGAACCATTGGAAACACCAGTTGAACCGAAGAAAATCGAACAACAGATTGCTGAAGCCATTAAGGAAGAACAAAAATCTTCGGCTGCAACACCAAATTCGAACGTGAAAGCGGCTTTGGTTTCATCGGTAACTTATACTAGTTATCCCGAGAAAGAGATAAAGTTGTTGAATACAGTTGGAACTTTTTATTACGATTCTTTGGATCAGAAGATCAAATCGGCGACTTACAGTTCAGTTGGTGCATTACCTACATTGGAAAATTTACCAGTGAGTTTCGATACGCTTCAGGTAGGAAAGATAGAATCCGCAATTGAGCAGAATGGAAAATATGCGGAAGTAAGCTACAACGATGCTATTTCCGGAGCGTTGGCAAACTATTTACTGCGTGGAAATATTCCGTTTGAGATTGTAACAATGTCCGAAACAAATACATCTAAATTGCGAGTTTACGCTAGTAAAACAGGAAATTTCGAAGTAATTTTGAACCAAATGCAGTTACTTGGTGTATCAGCAGAAGTACAGAATGAAGAATAAGATGAATTTTAGCACGCAAACACAAGAAGAAGCACTAACGCTGGTTCAGGAGAAAGTAGTAGATCAGCAAAACCTGGTTGTTTTCAATGACGACTTCAATACTTTTGACCATGTGATAGAATCACTGATAAAAGTTTGCAAGCACGAAGTAGAACAAGCGGAGCAATGTACCTGGATCATTCATTTTAATGGTAAATGTCAGGTAAAAGTTGGCGAATACACCAAATTAGAACCAATGTGTACTGCATTGTTAGAGAGAGGAATAACAGCTGAGATTCAGTAATTATAAAAAAATACGTAGAGATTGCTTGCAGAAAAGAAAAAAGCACCTATCTTTGCACCCGCAATCAGTCACAGATTGAGAGCAAAAAGGCTTCGTAGCTCAACTGAATAGAGCACTACATTACGGCTGTAGAGGTTTTAGGTTTGAATCCTAACGAGGTCACGAAAAGAAACCCTGATGTAAACATCAGGGTTTCTTGTTTTCTATTGTGTCGCCAATTTATTGGTGTAAGCAATTGGAAACAAAAAACACAGACTTGCGAAGCAAGGCTAGGGTTTCTATGCTCGTTATGAACAATACGAGAGGATCTGGAATCCTGACGGGGTCACCCCACTAAAGTAGGAAGTTTGCTATCAGATTCTTCACGTATTTGCAAGTAAGATGCACTTTTTCAGAGCGAGAATGAAATATATTACTAATCTTTAGATTTGGCAGAGCTTTCAGTGGCCCAATCGTTTTTAATTTTTTCACGGTGTTGAATTCCCCAAGCGGTCATTGCTGCTACAACTTCTTCCAAAGTATGACTGTACTCTGTCAAATGGTATTCAATCTGTACTGGATATCCAATAGGAGCTGTCACCTTTTTCTCAACAAAACCGTTAATTTCCAGATCTTTCAGTTCACTTGAAAGCACGCGTGAAGAAATCCCGGTAACCTGTCTTTGAAGTTCCGTAAAACGTTTATTTCCCCTGGCGATGGAAATGATGATCATGAGTTTCCATTTTCCACCAATTGCATACAATGCATCTGAAACCGCATTCAAAACTTTGGTGCATTCTTCCGTAAAAGCCTTGTCTACAGCTTGATTATCAGTTTCTTCTTTCATGATGTTAATTTGGTTACCCACTAACCTTTAGGTAACAGGTAATAAAAAGTAAGCGAATATAGGTCTAATTTTGCTTTGTAAATAATACAGCCGAAAATAGATCGTATGACTTCAAAGGAAAACCAATTGGGACTTGGCAAAAAAATAGAAGAATTATTCTTAAGCTTTTATTCGGGGATGCCTTCTACGGGTAATTATCCCTTCACGTTCATCAAAACCAACTTATTACAGATTCTTGTCCTGAAAAGAACAGATTATAATGAATCTGATCTCTTAGATTATATGAGCAATACAAAAGAGTTCAGTACAATGCCGTCAGATAATCGTGAAACTTTCTTAGAAAATTACAGAAGAAAATCAAGAGATCCACTAGCATTTCAGGAATGGTGCGAGCGTACTACAAATATTGGAATAGGTATCCTAATGCATCATGCAAAGGTTCAGGGAATAAATTTGAAACAGGTAGACATAGGCTTAGTTGATTTGGATAACCGATTTGATTTTCAAACTAAAAACCTTCTATCATACCAGCTTTTCGATATTCATCTTGTAAACACTGCTAGTAAATAGGAACCATACAAATAATTACATAAATAAAACAATATGAATATTACCATATTCGGGGGAACGGGTGCTTCAGGACTTCACACAATAAAAAGCGCACTTGACAAAGGCCATCAGATTACAGTATATGCAAGAAATCCTTCAAAGATTTCATTTCAGCACAAAAATCTTCACCTAATCCAAGGTGAATTAACGGACACGGATAAGATTGATCAGGTAATGGAAGGAACTGACGCAGTTATCAGTTTATTAGGTCCGATGAATTTTGACAAATCACTCCCAATTAGCAATGGGGTAAAAACGATCATTCAATCTATGCATAAGCATGTCGTGAAACGATTGGTGATAGCGGTGTCGTCGAGCTATAGAGATCCAAAGGATCGATTTCACTTTTGGATTGATTTCGGTGTATGGGTGCTAAAGGTTATTGCACGAAACTCAATCTTAAAAGAGATAAAAGAATTAGGAAAAGTGACCGTGGAGAGTAAACTGGATTGGACAATGATACGATTGCCAAAATTAAGTAATCAAAACCCCAAAGGTATGTTCAATGTAGGATACTCCGGTGATGGTAAAGTGAACAATTTTTGGCTTTCAAGAGCAGACTTAGGAGACTTTCTTGTCAATCAACTTGAAGACAAAACGTACTTACATCAAGCACCTATTGTAAGCAATTAATAGCAAACAAAATTCCGCAGTGGCGGATGATAAATGACAAATAAACAGACAAAAAACAACAAATTATGACACTAGAATTTTTAAAAGCAAAAGAAGAATTAAGAGACTTAATTGATAATTATGCGTATCTGAGCGATGATAAAAAAATCTCGGAAGTGATGGATTTATTTACTCCAGATGTTACTTACAAAGTATATATGGGTGGTGCGCTCGTTGCTGATGTTTCGGGAAGAGAAAACATGGAAAAAGACTTCAATGGACATGCAGCACATGTGAAAACTTATTTTACACTAAATGGACAGCACACCGTAAAAATTGAGGGTGTTACAGCTACAGGCATCTCTTTTTCCCAATTAAAAATGGTAAGAGAAGTTGATGGAAAGAATGTCCTAACGGATTACAGTGTGAAATATGAAGATATCTATGCATTTCAAGATGAAAAATGGTTGATAAAAGAACGTATTGGCCATTTTGTAATAATAGAAGCTAGAACTATTTCTTAAAAAATCTACATCATTTGTAAATGAAAATGCTCCAATTAATATTTTGTCTAGTCCTGGAAGAGCGATACACAAAAAACATCGTTATGAAAAAGTTTGGAAAACATTCTGAAATAAAGTATCAATTATGCAAAACATTTAATGAGGAAACTACTTATTAAAAAATCACAGCGTTACTTTTAAAATAACGCTGTGATAAAAATAAATTTAAAGCCCTCGATTGAACATATATCTTGATATTTTCCAATCGCCATTTTTTTTATTCAAAATAAAAAATTCTCGCATTTTGCTTTTTACATCCTGTTTTTCATTTATCATAAAAAGGTTTACGTCAGAAGTAGTGCGAACTATTGCAATATCCCCATATACAGATATTTCATCATAATCTGTAGTTGCACTTACAAATTTGATTGCATCGAATGTCTGATTATATGCAAATTGTAACTCACTCTTTCCTGTAGCTGTGGGTAGGTCAGCTGGCATTAACACAGCATTTTCACTATAAAGATTAATGATAGCATCTGTATTTGTTTCGTATAGATACTCAAAGTAATTACTTACTGTTTCTTTTACTAATTCGTTATCGTTCATTTTATATTTTCTTTAATTTCAAGTTAATTGGAGATTTTTTTGCTTTAGCAAACAAGTCCACCATCAATATTGATACTTGCACCGGTAATGAATTTAGCAGAAGGACTTGCAAGAAATGCAACAAGTTCAGCAATATCACTTGTGGTTCCGTATCGTCCAAGCGCAAGATATCCTCGAATAATATCTGCAAATGGAGAATCAGCAGGGTTCATATCTGTTTCAATTGGACCAGGTTGCACAGTATTTGCAGTTATGCCTCGTGGAGCTAAATCACGAGCAATACCTCTTGTTAAACCCGCTACTGCGGCTTTTGTCATTGCATAGACAGAACCAGTAGGAAATACAGATCTTTCGGCAGCAACACTACCTATATTGATTATTCTACCATTGTCATTCATCAAGGCTATGGCTGCTTGTGTTGCTACAAACACACCTTTGATATTGACTGCCACCATTCTGTCGAAATCTTCAATGGTTACATCGGGCAACATTGCGTTTCCAGCTACGCCTGCATTATTTACCAAAATATCAAAATTTCCCAAAGCATCATTTGCCACTTTTATTGCAGATATGATTGAATCTGTGTTTCCACTATCAGCTTTAACAGCCATTACCTTTGTTTCATTTGTTGATAATTCAGATGCTAATTGATTGGCTGTTTCTTCCGAATTAGTATAGGTAAATGCGACTTTTACACCTTCTGAAACTAACTTACGAACTATTGCTTGTCCAATTCCACGACTTCCGCCCGTTACAAAGGCTACCTTACTTTTAATTGATTCCATTTTTTTGATGTTATTAAATTATCTCTTTTGAGTTTACAATATTAAGTCAAAACTTTACTTTTGGAGAGTAGATACTTATTTGTATCTTACATACTAAAAAGTAACTAATATTGATAATCAATACTTTAAAGAAATAAAAAAATGAAAAAAAATGAAAAAAACATAGATTCAGAACAAAGATGCACAAGATGTGGTGTAGAATATGCTTTTAAGCGAATTGGAGGAAAATATAAAGGTAGAATTTTATGGAATGTTGGCGAAAACAATAAATTACGATTTGGAGAGTTGGGAAGAGTTTTACCTGATGTTAGTACAAAGATGCTTACTCAAGCATTAAGAGAACTTGAAAGCGACAACTTAATAATCCGTAAAGTATACCATGAAGTTCCCCCAAAAGTAGAGTATTATTTGACTGACACAGGAATGCAATTAATCCCATTTTTAGAACACCTTAACAATTGGGGATTTGCACAAATAGTTAAAGAAATTGAAAAAACTACAAATTAAAGGTAGCAGCTAACTGGCGTTTGATAAGATTGCGAATTTTGCAGTAAATTCAAGTTTACATTTCGCAAGAAATTTTTTCTTTATTAGAAAATTATTAGTTCCGAAGGTCGAACCTTGCCAAGCGCCGGAACGTTAAACCTCCAATCTCATTGAAACAGCATGTTTTTCAATCGTTTCAAGTTGTAAAACTCGTTCCAAATCTTCCATTAAAAAGTTAGAAGTTTCCCCGCTAGAGGTCACGAAAAGAAACCCTGATGTTTACATCAGGGTTTTTTGTTTTCTAATGTGTCACCAATTTATTGGTGTAAGCAATTGGAAACAAAAAGCACAGACCTGTGAAACAGGGCTTGGGTTTCTATGCTCGTTATGAACAGAAACGAAGGGATCTTTTATCCTGATCAGTTCACAACAACAAAAAATGGTAACTATTTCATTTTCAATACCACTTTTCCTTTTGAACGACCACTTTCTATATAAGACAAGGCATCATTGATTTTTTCAAAAGGAAAGACTTTATCCATAACAGGCTTTATTGTACCTGATTCTATTAGCTCAGTAATCTCCTGTAATTGCTTCCCATCAGCGCTCATGAAGAGAAAAGAATATCCAATATTCAGTTTCTTTGCCGTTTTTCGGATTCCGGAACTGATAAGTGATAAAATAATCTTCACAAACCAAGATGCTTTTATTGCTTTTGCAAATTCAGGAGTGGGGGGACCTGAAATAGAAATGACTTTTCCATTGGGATTTACTATTCGAAGTGATTTCTCCAGTGTTTTTTTGTCCTGGCTGTTCAACACCAAGTCATAATCTCTTAAAACATCTTCGAAATCCTGTTTTTTATAATCAATCAGTACATCCGCACCAAGGCTTTTTAGCAATTCGAAACTGTTCTCACTGGCTGTGGTGGCAACTGTGGCTCCCAGATGTTTAGCCAATTGAATGGCAATTGTCCCAACTCCGCCTGAACCAGCTTGTATAAAAACTTTTTGTCCTTTTTTGACTTTTGCCCGTTCAACTAAAGCTTGCCAAACCGTCAAAGCTACCAGTGGAATGGATGCCGCTTCTTCCATGGAAAGGTTTTTAGGTTTATGAGCAACATCTTTTTCATCAATTGCAATGAATTCTGCAAAGGTTCCAATTCTAAAATCAGATGGTCGGGAATAAACTTCGTCGCCAACCTTGAATTTCTTCACTTTTGCCCCAACTTTAGTGACGACTCCTGCAACGTCATGACCAAGAATGAGTGGTAATTTATATGGCAATATCAACTTGAATTCTCCGGTTTTTATTTTGGAGTCCAATAGATTTAACCCCGACGCATGTATTTCAATCAACACATCGTTTTCCTTCACTTCAGGTACAGGCGTGTTGATCAATTGAAGACTGTCCGTTTTACTATATTTATTAATGACGAATGCTTTCATGGCTTACTTTTTAAACTTGTTAATGTTTTTAATGACCGATTTTTCAAAGGTTTTAAAGGAGAGATACTGAATTGCAGGGAATAAAGTTGATCCTTTGCCTACAGGATGATTAAACGCTGGATTTTCACTTTCAACCAATTTCAAAAGTGCTTTGACCACAGCAGTTGGCTCTTCTGAATTGGAGAATAGATCTTTTGTATATGCTTCAAGTGTAGTACGGTACGAGTCATAATCAACTATTTTGTTTTCGGCTACTTTTGAGTTTGTAACAATATTGGTTTTGAATCCGACCGGCTCAACCATACTCACTTTGATGTTAAACGCTTTCAGTTCAAACCGCAGTGCTCTGAAATAACCTTCCAGCGCATGTTTGGAAGCTGCGTAATAAGCTCCGCCGGGTAAACTGATTAAACCCATGATAGAACTTAGCGTGATTATTTTACCCGAACGCTGCTTTCTGAAGTGGGGTAAAATAAGATTTGTCAATTTTACAGTTCCCCAAAAGTTAGTGTCAAATTGTTGTTTTCCCTGTGTTATTGCTGTTTCTTCAGCGAGACCTGATAAGTAGAATCCAGCATTATTTATCAAGACATCTAATTTGTCGATTTCAGAAAAAAGCCTTTTACCAAAGGATTCAATGGAATCATCGTTGGTAATGTCCAATTCCAACATTTTGAAAGGAACTTCCGACTGCATACTTGCTGGGTTCCGGCTTGTGCCAATCACATGATATCCCTTTTTATACAACTCCTTTGCGAGTAACAATCCAAAACCGGAGGAAGCACCGGTTACTAAAATATTTTGTTTCATCTTCGTATTATTATATGTAAATTTGCTTGCATTTTGCAAGTGCAATATTACAAATAACTTTTAAAATGCAAGTGATTTTATAAATAGTTTATGGGAGAGATGAAAAAAAGGTCTGATTGTCCAATCAGCAGTTCTTTAGATATTTGGGGAGATAAATGGTCGTTATTGATCGTTCGTGATTTGATTTTTTCGATGCAGTGTACCTATGGCGATTTTCTGAAATCGGAAGAAAAAATTGCCACCAATATTTTAGCTACCCGATTGCAAATGCTCGAGTCGAATGGGATTATAACCAAGCTAAATCACCCGGATAGTAAGGCTAAAGTTTTGTATCAACTTACTCAAAAAGGAATTGATCTACTGCCAATAATGATTGAAATCCATCTCTGGGCAGATAAATATTCGACAATACCACCGGAAAGAAATGCGATAATCAAAGAGCTTAAAAACAATAAAGAGGCATTTCTAAAATCTTACACGAAGCTGTTAAAAAAACATCAATTGAAAGAACAAATTGAATAAATTATAATTCAATTTTATGAGATTCTAGTTTCAAAGAACGTTAAAATCTAACGTTTCAAGTTGTATAACCCGTTCCAAATCCTCCATCAAAAAGTTTGACATTTCCCCGCTTGAGGTCACCAGGGGAAACAGAAATGTTTCCCTTTTTTTATTGATTGAAATATTGGCTTCGTGCTCAATCCGCCGCGGCGGAAGCACTGCATTATCGGCCGCGGCCGATAGAGGTTTTAGGTTTCTATGCTCGGGCTGAACGAATACGAGAGGATCTATAATCCTTACAAGGTCACGAAAATCTTGATTATATTCGTCAATAAACACGTTACGTAGAATTCTGAAAAACTGTATCGTTGAGGCCCGAAGAACACATAGAATTTTCACTTAGGACAACCTGTTCTGAGTACATTATCAAGAGTTGGGTGGGGCTGGTCTTGTTCTTATGGTTGCTTCTTTACTTATTATTCTTTGAAGAAATTGAATTTGGAATTGTTGAGACATGCCTTGTTGCTTTTTGTGGCATTCTCTGTTTACTTGCTCTGCGCAATCTATTTGTGCTGTATAGAATAAAGAGCCTATTAAAAAGGCAGGCTTTTCCTCTTCTTGAAGCCATTTATAGAAAAAAATCAAATGCTGTGTTATGGATCTATCAATTAAACACAACATACACTATAAAGAATTATACCGCTTTCGTTCCAAGGATAACAGAGAGAAGAAAAAACTTCATCGTTGTCGTATTGGCGGATGGCAAGAAAGTTCATATCAGAGCTCGTAGTCAACAACAAACAGGAGAGCTTATGACGTTCTTATCTGAAGTATTCCCGCATGCCCTTATTGGTTATGGACCTTATCACAAGGCAGATGTTGAAGCGCGTATAGGAAGAAGAATTCGCAATTATTTCTGGTTTGAGTTTTGATGATAGTTGAGTACGGATAACTATCGGGAGAAGAAATCTTGATTATATTCGTCCATAAATAAGTTCGCAGTAACCCTAAAAATAGAACAACATGGATTACCTCCTGGACAGACAAGAGTCAGAAAGACTTTTGTTCCGAAAATTATTGCATTCAGACTTTGACAAATGGATTGAGTTTATGGAAAACCCGGAATCAACAGCATTCATGTGGTTGACAGACAGTTCTGATCCCGCAGACAAATGTGACGTTTGGTTTGAACGAGTCTTTTCACGTTATGCAATCAATAAAGGCGGTATGAACGTTCTAATAGATAAAAAAACGGGAGACTTTATTGGTCAGGCGGGTCTGTTGTTTCATACGATTGACGGAATAGAAGAACTCGAAATTGGATATGCAATAATGCCTCAATTCCGAGGACAAGGTTTCGCTACAGAAGCTGCCAGAAAATGTCGTGACTTTGCTTTTGAAAACAATTTAAGAGACTCATTAATTTCTATTATTAACCCTGAAAATACCTATTCAAAAAAGGTAGCGGCTAATACGGGGATGACTCTTGATAAAAAAGTTTCTAAAGATGGACGACATTTCAATATTTACCGCATATTGAAAGAGCAGTTGTAAAACATTTTCGCTCCCTCATTCTGACCAAATACCGTCCTATGCTTTCCTTCTTCATAGTGAGAATTGAAAATGAGAAAGCTATGAATTCAAATCACCTAATAATCTTGAAAACGCTCTATATTCGTTAATCAGCAAGTTATAGACAACATTTTAATACATAAATGGGAGGCAGAAGAGACCGAGAGATAAGAAGAAGAAACCACCAAAAGGCGAAATTGAAAAATGCAGAGCCTAAACCAGGAAGACTGGAAAGATGGAAAAACAATCCTCTCGTCTATATGATTGCCTGTGCAATTGTTATCGGTTATCCATTTTTTACGATCAGATATTTTGAATCGTATACTGCAATGAAATTAGTAGCGAAATACTTTTTACTTCCAATTTTTGGGGTTTTAATTATGGTTGGCCCCACGTTTTACATGAAACATCTGAGGCAGACAGGAAAGAACCAGATTTCTAAATTCGGAGATTTCTTCTTAATGTCTTTTGTGATACTTGTTGCTACCGGAATATTCTCCTGGATGTCTTTTTCAATAATTATTACAACAAACAAATGGTTCGATAATTCTGGAACTGAAAAAATCAACGAACAAGTAACGAGGTATTACTACGATGTATCAAAACGTGGGCTTCACAGACTAAGACATTTCATCGAATTTAGAAATCCAAACACAGGAGAGACGATTGAATTGGAAGTATACAGAAAGTATGAGGTTGGGGAATTTTTTGAAAAACGAATGAGTTATGGTGCGTGGGGAATATTATACTCTACTGAATAAAACAACACTACACCAATAAATTCATCTATTTTTAAACCAACTTACTACATATGCTTATACTCATAATCGTTGGAAGTGTTGTCCTGATAACTGGACTAACTTTTCTGTTTATTTTCAAAGGAAAGACAAAAATACAGGTGGTTGAAGATGTTGTTGCCGATAGCGATACAAACCTCTTTCATATTTTCGGACACAGTAGATACATGCCTGACGATTCTCCGAGTTTTGAGATTTACCGGCACTATGTTTTCGACTTGTCAACTTATCAATTCACGGCAGGAGATAATCAGCGGGGAACCGGTTTTGACCTTGAAAGTCCATTTGTTGAAAGAAGTATGGAGATGCTTTCAAATAAGATGGGAAGAAAACTGAACTTGTCTCCCGACAAACAAATAAGTTCAGAAATGAAATTGATTCGTCGAGATTTGAACGCTACCGACACAGAGGTAATTGAAAAAATTCCCAATAATGCATTTGTTGTAACCAGACTCCGGGCAAACGAATTGGGGTTTTCAAAAGTGCAATTGGAAATCTACCGAAACGGAATCAGCATGCATCGTCGCGTGTTCAAAGGTTGGGCAGATCATGATTTCAGAATTTATAAAGCCCCTTTCCCTAACCAGGTCATATTCATGTATCCAAAGGGGGGAGTGAATTACGGAATATCACTCGCTGTGATCGATCTCTCAACCGGAGACTTTTTGTTTGATCAATACATCACGGAAACAAAGAAGGCACGATGAAAACAATATTTAAAGAGATTGCCCATAAAAGTCAGGAATGGACTGCTGCGGTTAAACTTAGAGAAAAAATTCTCAGAGAACCACTTGGAAGCAGCTTTACTGAACAGGAATTGGAAGAAGAAAAATACCATTTTCAAATAGCAGGCTTCATAGATGACACTATCGTGGGCACAGCTGTTCTAGTACCTGAAGGTAATGCAATGAAAATGCAACGAGTGGCTGTGACAGAAACGTTTAGAGGAAAAAATATTGGCTCAGAAATGATGGTCTTCTGCGAACAATTTGCGAAAGACCGGAAATCTAAATTAATCTATTGTCACGCTAGAGACTCAGCTGTAAACTTTTATATCAAAAATGGTTATGAAGGAATTGGAGACTATTTTGATGAAGACGGAATACCACATTTAATGATGAGAAAAGAACTGTTATAAGAACGGAAAATCGTTCGTCAATAAAACTTTATATTTAGGAAAATAATTTACTATGAAAACTATCAAATTACTATCATTCATTGCAATGGGAATGTTTGTCTTTGCAATAAATTCTTGTTCCGGTGACACAGCAGCTACAACAGAAGCAGGAGGAGAAGAAGAGGCCAAAGCAGAAGTGATGACTACTGAAATGCTAATTGACGAAGCTAACAAAATTGGAAAAGAAGCTTTTGAAAAGAAATATGCTCAGGATTCGGAAATTGAGTTAAGTGGTGAACCGAAATTTCCAGCTACATGGGACGATAAAATTGCAGTGAAATTTGGTCCGGATATGAATTCTTTGCCAATTACTGCAGACTTTCTGTTTACAGATAATGGTGGTTCTGCAGATGCAACAAAGAATAAAATTCAGGATGGTGAAACCGTACACTTCAAAGGAAAATTAGGTTTTTCATTTTTTGATGATAAAGGAAAACTGACAGGTTTGACTATTTCAAACTGTAAAGTTTTGTAATAGTCGATCTTTACAAATCAAAAATGGGAGACAGGAATGTTTCCCTTTTTTGTTTCATTCCCAATTCCTATCTTTCGAAGCAGAGGATCAGCAACCTGTCTGCCGACACAGGCAGGTACAATCCATAAACTTGACAACTTGGAAACGCAACCAGAAAACAACACGTGTTATTACCTCTTATTGAATCCCGACGGTGCTTCAATGGATTTTATGGTCAATCAAAAAGCCAAGGCAGCGGCGGCAGGAATTCCTGAAAAGTACACCCAAACGTCGAAACCGCACATTACACTGGTTTCATGGGAAGATAAACCAGAAGCTGACGAATGGATGGTGTGCGGAATTTCGGCGGTTGTTGAACGTTATTCATCGTTTCATCTGCATGTTGGGGAGGCGAGTGTTGTAGGTCCGCAATGGGGAAAGCATCTGATTGTGGAAGTTGGTATTTCAAATGCTTTGGCGGACTTTATGGCTGATTTGAAAAAAGAGCTGAAAGGTAGAAAGGGAAAATTGCATCTGACTTTGGCTTATAAAGTCCCTGGGGATAAAATTCCAGAATCTCTTGTTCCGGAGAATTTTGATGTCGATTCCGAATTGGTTTTTGATAGTTTCACTTTGTTGAAATATACAGCGCAGCGGAAGTACGTGAATTTGGGAAACTTTGGACTGTCAAACGAAGAATAGTATTTTGTTAGGTCTAAAGGCTATACTTTACTCTGTGTCTGACTTCTTCAAATTGCTAAAAACCAATTCATTTAGAAAGGCTATAATTTCACTTTCTTCTTTCGTATCGCCAAAATCGGTCAACGACGGTAAATGATTCATAAAAAAGTTCTGGAAATGTGCCATTTCAATAATGGTAGATGCCAGCGATTTCGGGTATTTGTAACCCGGATTGCACTCCGAAATAATGGTTCCAATAACAGCGCAAAGATCTTTATAAGGCTTAAAAAACTGTTGCTGATTATCTTCTCCAACCTGTTTGGTAAGGTATGCTTTCGATCCTTCAGAAATAATAATTTGATGTAACAAACTTTCATTGATGTGCGTTGTTTCTTCGTCATCTTCAACAGCAGTTGCCAACAGGTTAATTATTCGTTTGAGTTTAATGGATGGATCGGCAATGTTATTCGTGTGAAAGCTAATTTGAAATTCGAGCCAACCCCAGTACCAAGCGGTTAAGTACACAAGTAGCTTGTGTTTGTTTTCAAAATAGCGATAGATGCCCGCTTCTGTTGTGCCAATTTTAGCTGCCAGTTTCTTGAAGGTAAACGCTTCAAAACCTGTCTCATAAATGAGTTCAACACTATGTTTTAAGATGTTCTTTCCTAACTCTGAACTTTCCGGATTTCGAACGAACAAAGCCTCATTCATTTTGATTTGCAACTGTAGCTTCATTTGAGTATAGTTTACTTTCTTTAAACGAAGTAACAAAGCTAATGAAAATATTTATACTTTTTTATGTGATAGTATTGCTATCAAATAGAAAACTAATCCTATCTTTGGCCGAACTTAAACATGTCGTTATGTTGCTTAAAAAACGAATTCCGGCTTCCTATATCCTGAACAAGGTGAAATACGATTTGGTTTATGTGCTGATTGTATCCTTAACGGTTCTTTTTATTACCGAGAAGTATAAAAAGCTGCTCCCCGAAATGCCTTTGACAATTCCTGCATTCATCGGTACAGCCATTTCAATTCTTCTTTCGTTTAAGTTAAGTCAATCTTACGACAGGTGGTGGGAAGCGCGTAAAGTTTGGGGAGCCATTGTAAACGATTCACGCAGTTTTGTCGTTCAATTACAAACATTGACCTCCAGCGGTAACGATTCAATCATTAAGCAAATGGCATTTCGACAAATTGCCTGGTGCTACTGTTTGGGGCAATCACTCAGAGGATTAAATCCAATTCAAAACTTAGAGCAATTTCTTTCTCCAGAAGATCTGAAAGAACTAGAGCAACATCAGAATAAACCCTTGGCATTGATTCAGTTGAATGCGAAGCATCTGAAAATGCTAAAAGAAACCAATCAAATAGATGTTTTTGCGCAAGTACAGCTCGACAATACCTTGGTTCGCTTGTGCGATTCTCAAGGGAAATCGGAACGTATAAAGTCGACTGTTTTTCCCGTGACTTACAGTTTATTTCTCCATGCAATCATTTACCTGTTTGTCATTACGCTTTCCATTTCCCTAAAAGATATTGGAGGAGTCTTTGAGATTCCCTTGCTGATGCTTATTTCTGCTGCATTCTTGTTATTGGAAAAATCAGCAACACACATGCAGGATCCATTTGAAAACAGACCAACCGACACCGCTGTTACTACTATCGCAAGAACCATTGAAATAAATATTAAACAACTCTTGAAGGAAACGGATGTTCCACAGCCATTTCAAACAGGAAAATTTTATTCACTATAAATACTAAAATCAAACAAAATGAAAACGTTAACAAAGGAAATGCAAGCGGCCATTACACCATCAATGGCTTTAGAACTTTTAAAAGAAGGAAATAAAAGGTTCGTGAGTAACCTGAAAGTGAACCGTAATTTGTTGCAACAAGCCAATGAAACTTCCGATGGACAACATCCATTCGCAGTAATTCTAAGCTGTATTGATAGCAGAACCTCGGCTGAATTGATTTTTGATCAGGGTCTGGGTGACGTCTTCAGTGTGCGCATTGCAGGGAACATTATCAACGAAGATATTTTGGGAAGTATGGAATTTGGCTGTAAAGTAGCCGGATCAAAAATCATTGTAGTTCTCGGGCATACAAAATGTGGAGCCGTAAAAGGTGCTTGTGATCATGTTGAAATGGGGAATTTGACTGCATTGCTAACAAAAATAAGACCTGCGGTTGACGATGAAACAACTACAAAAGAAAACCGCAATTCAGGTAATCCGGAATTCGTAGAGAACGTTGCTACAATCAATGTAAAGCGCACGGTTAAGTCAATTATGGAGCGCAGTCCAATCCTGAAAGAAATGATTGAAAGCGGACAAATCGGAATTGTTGGAGGAACACACGACATTGCTACGGGTGAAGTAACATTTTACACTGATACGATGCGATTAGGAGTGTAATGAGCTGAGAAACTTCGGAGAAATACGTCTTTATAAAGCACATTCTTCTGGTGTTTCCGGAAATTCATATGAACGGAGGCACTTAAAAGAGTGTGCTTTTTGTATTTTCTTCCTAAAAGAACGCTTGAAAATCAATTTCTTTTTTTTCGTATTTTCCACTCGCCAGAACAACCATATAATCGCGTGTACAGATGGAACGCCGCAACAAATAGTTGGGACGAACCTAATCCGGCAGCTGGTCTAAAAGCAGTTTCTTCAGGTAACTAAGAATGATTGATAGGAAAAAACTTCCTCTCACATAAACAAAGGAATCCAGTTCGTTAATGCAATGAACTGGATTCTTTATTTTAGGTTTTGTTTCCATACTGCAACGAATCATTTCAGTTTTACAACAACAAATAAGCAAAGAAAACACTACTATTGTAGTCGAAATTTAAGTACATGACCAGAGATCTAAACCGGGAAGAAGTAATGCGAATTGCTGCTGAGAAAGTCCGCCTAAAAAAAGAAAAAGAAGCTCGCGAGGAAAGAGAGTTTTATGAACGCATTACCAGCGGTAGGCCATGGCTCATTTTTAGAATCATTATGGTTTTCTGTACCTTGATGGCGGTGGCTACTACAATCGATGTTTTAGTAGATGGTCCTTCAAAAAAACTTACTGAAAAAGATTGCCAAATTAATCGGGAATGGGAGTGGAGATGGCATCAGATGCTCGACGTAGAAGGATATTTGTTTGCTCCGGAAGTAAAGTATTGGTACGACCGTGACACCAACAGTCTCAAAATCATTTATTCGCCCATTTTTCGAACAGGAAAGAAGTTAAGTTTCAATATTCAGGAAAATGGAAACACTATTGGTAATCATGAAGAGATTAGAGATATGTCCATCTTTAACTGGTTCCCATTATTTCAAATTGCATTGTTGATTCCTTTGTTCACCTACATTTTTAAGCGACAAAGCGCCTGGTTTAACTTTGCTAGAATGGGGTCGATGGTATTGATATTTCCCGGAACATTATTGGTAATATTGTTTGCACTTAGCTGATGATTTACTTGCAATTAATGGCTGATTCACCCACGTTTTTGCATCATTCTCCGCAAAAATTACATAATTCACAGATGTGTTACCTTAGCTTAACAAAAACACTTATCTTTAACCTGATTTAGGTGGTTAGGTTAGGTTGATTAGTGAATGGAGTAATGACGCCTGTCTTACTCCATTCGCATTTTAAGACCGTTTGTTTTAAACCAAATCACCTTTTAGGATTGAGTTTTTCTGAAGACCGAACCACTTCTTTTCTTTCCAAAATATCACTCTTTTTGAACGGCTGCCTCTAAGTTGATTCAGCGTTAGCTGCAACGTTTTTCAGTTGTTTTTTTATCGTATTGTTTATAAAAACTACTCATATGAAATGTTAACTTGAACAATGGATATGCACATTCAGTGTCAATAAATGTTCATTTCAAAAGACCTTGCTGAAAAAATAGCGTCTTATACTCGACAACTCAAACTATGAAAAAGCAATTACTACTACTAACGGCAGTTATATCGTGTTCCTCGATTTATGCCCAGGAAGATGCCGCAATTCAGCAATGGCAATCAAATCATCCAACAACTTTACTGATTTCAGCCTCCAGATATGCCAGTTTCAGCGATGAAGAAAAAGCCTTGATTGGAACAGATTATATTCTTTTTGAAAATAAAGTAACCTTGGAATTACTTGAACAATTCGATCAGCAAAAAGGATTGAACCAAGACGCGGTGGAACCACTGAAAGAAGGAGATGCAGATATGATTAAGAATTGGATGTCTAGTCATCGTGAAGTGAAGATTGTTCGTCAATCAGCTTATATTGCATTTGCACCTGAACGCCAGCAATATTGTATTGATCATCCATTGGAAATCCTCGTTCTTGACGGCGAGTCGATCACCATTAAGGATATTGAACGTTACGGACATTAATTCCATTTACAAAATTTTCATTCTTCACTTATACTACGATACCATGTTTCATTATAAGTTCATAAATACTTTTTCTATTGGAAAAATCGTTCTGATTTTATTAGCCAGTGGTTCAATTTCAGCTTTTGCCCAAACCAATGCATGTAACAATAATGCAGGTGGTCAGCTTCCAGTTAACAACAGTTGTAGTTTTTCATTTTTCGATATTGACCATAATAATGATTATTGGGATGGAGCTGCTGGTTGTGGTGCAACAGATATCGACGCTACCTGGGGTTGGTTTACAGCTACAACTACTTCTACAACAATTACTTATGACCCGTTAACTGCTGGTTTTAATCCTATTGTCACTATTTTTACCGGAGCATGTGCTACAAATATGGCGGCGCTTACCTGTGTTAATGCCGCTGGAAATAACGGAAATGAAACAGTTGTGGTTCCAACTACTGTAGGGACACAGTACCGTGTTCGCGTTCAGGGTAACGATAACAGTGATTGGTTAGGTGATATTTGTGTGTTTAATACCGTTCCGCTTGCTCCGGGGAGTAACACGACTTGTGCAGCACCAAGTCCAATTTGTTCCGGTTCTCCAATTGCGTTTATCGCCAACGAAGGTGGTGCTGATGCAAGTACAATAAATCCTGGAAATGACTATGATTGCTTGTTTACTTCTCCTAATCCCAGCTGGTATTATCTTGAAATTGATCAGGCTGGAAATCTTGTGATAGATATTACAGCTGGTTCCGATGTCGACTATGAAATCTGGGGACCATTTGCCAATCTTGCTACTGCAATGGGACAATGTAACACTTATGGTGTTCCGCAAGATTGTAGTTACTCTGCTTCACCAATTGAGCAGGCTGTTGTGAATGGCGTTGTGTCTGGACAGGTTTATGTTCTATTGGTTACGAATTACGCCAATACAATTCAGACCATTAATATCAATGAAGCCGGGACGAACACCGCAAGTACAAACTGTGCCATTGTACCCTTGCCAGTTGGTTATTCCCACTGGGATGCTACCCGTGTTGAAGATCAAGTTCATTTGGTTTGGTCAACAGAATTTGAGCAGAACAATGCAAAGTTCTATGTTCAGCGTTCAGAAACCGGACAGTTATGGGAAACCATTGGTGCTGTAGACGGAGTTGGAACTTCTGATCACGGAGACAATTACACTTATATTGATAAAACACCTTTAGAAGGTTTAGGTTTTTACAGACTGATGCAGGTTGATTACGATGGTGCAGCAAGCTATACATCAATTCTTTCTGTTGCAGGAAGTAAAGAAAACAGCTTAAAGATCTATCCAAACCCTGCCATAAATAGTTTTACAATTAAAACAAACGGTTCAAAGATCGACGAGATCATACTTACAAATGTTGTTGGGAAAACATATGCCTTGGATTACACAATGGTTGGAGGAAATATTGTTGTCAACTGTGATAACTTTGCACAAGGAAGCTATACAGTAACGGTAGTTTCGAATGGTGAAAGAATGACTGAAAGACTTTCTATCCATAAATAAGTTGTTAGTACTATATCGCAAACGCTATTCTGTGCAAGAGTAGCGTTTTTTTTATTTTCTATTTTAGCATAACATTTAGATTCCACTATGAAACAAATAACCAAACGACTCTTCCAAATTTCAATGGGTCCGGTGAACGTCTTTGTTATTGAAAGTGATAATGAGTTAACGCTTGTTGATACTGGATTTAAGAACAGCACCGATAAGATTTTTACCGCAATTCAAAAAGCAGGGAAGAAGCCTGAGCAGATCAAACAAATCATTCTTACACATAGTCATCCTGATCATAGTGGAAGCGCGGCCGATATCAAGAATAGGTTGAACATTCCAATTTATCTGCATGAAGCTGATGCCGAGTTGTTGGAACAAGGAATTGGTGGACGTTTGCCACATGAAGTTTCACCTGGATTGATGAATAAAATTCTATTCAATCTTTTCATTAAAAATAGTCCGAACAAAACCGATGCGGTTGAGGTTGATGTAAAATTGAAAGAAGACGATTTTATACCCATTGCAGGTGGAATTAGGGTTATTCATACACCTGGTCACAGCAAAGGACACGTTGCCTTATTACTTGAAAGTGAAGGTGCTTTGATTGCAGGTGATTTGTGTGCGAATATGCTGGGATTGGATTTCAGTACTGTTTATGAGAGTAGAGAGGAAGGTTTGAAAAGCATTCTTAAAGCCGCTGCATTCAGTTTCGATAAAGCCGTTTTTGGTCATGGAAAACCCTTAATGATGAATGCTAACAAGCGAATCATGAAAAAGTTTGGGTAAACAGGTGTTAACCCGACCAGACGGTTCAAAAGCATACGTTCATTATAGAAATGGGTGTTATTATGAATCTACAGAAGGAGAAGTTAGGCAAAACATATTCTTGTGAGTTACCCATTGAGCAGTTTATTGGAACAACAAGTCAAGATCTTTTTAAAAAAGTTTACTTCGACAAAAACGTATTGTATGTAAATCAGTTTTTTCGAATCTACGAAAACAATTTCCTTTAAATGTGTTTAAAACGTGTTCAGTCGAAGCGTGAAAATGAAATTTCTTCCCGGTGCACTGATGTTCGACGCAAAGGTTCTATAATTCTGATTCAAGATGTTTTCACATGCCGCTTGTGCCGACAATTTTGAGGTGAATTGATAACTGATTCTTAAGTTGTAGGTTATCCAACCCGGCATTCCATCCGCAGTGGCATAAGCCAAATTATCTTCACCACTATCCGAATAATCGGCTAATTTTTTCCAACCGGAGTACTGACTGAACAATTCTGTTTGGAGTTTTTTCCAGGTAAACTGAAGTGATGTTTTTCCGTAGACAGGCGGAATGTGATCCAGTGGTTTTTCTTGTTCATCAACATAAATGCGACCGTATGTATAGTTAATGGAGGAACCGATAATCCAATGTTCGAGGAATTGTGCTTTAATGTTTCCTTCTGCACCGTAAACAATACCATAATTCGCATTTTGTGCAGCGTAAACATCCACATAATTGTCGTTGTAATAAGCAATGTCTGAACCGTTCAAGGTAGAAGGCAAAACAGCAATCACATTTTCTATTCTGGAATAATACCCAATAGCCGATACCTGAATGTTATCCTTGTAGCGGTAGCTCAGCCCCAATTCGCCGGTGTAAACGGTTTCAGGCTTTAAGTTGGCGTTGGGAACAACCAGTTTTCCGGGCGTACTGCCTGTTTCAACCACAGATTCAAATACTTTTGCCAAATCGTCTACATTCGGAGCTCTAAAACCAGTTGAACCGTTTAGTGAAACCCGAAAACGTTTCGTTGGTTGAAATATCATTCCCAGATTTCCATTTAAAGCACTGTTACTTTGGTTGGCATCACTGTAAGGGAAGTCGTAGAATGTTCTATCGATGAATTTGGCTTTTAGCTGAACA
>CBFGNV010000023.1:0-54687 GCA_965650275.1 uncultured Fluviicola sp.
AATTGACTTCTGTAAATGGAGCTATTCTTTACCCTAATCCAGCTGACAATGAGTTGAACGTGAAGTTTAATACTACAACTTCTCAAGCAATGCGTGTGGTAATCACTGACATTACTGGTAAAATTGTTCAAACACACAGTTTACAAGCAATTCAAGGTGAGAATATGGTTTTCATTTCTACGGAGCAATTGGCTTCAGGTTCTTACTTTGTTAACTTAACAGAAGGAACAGCTTCAATTACGTTGCCTTTCGTTGTAAAGTAAACAAGATCATAATTTTTGAAACCCGGCACTTCGAGTAACCTCGGTGACCGGGTTTTTTGTTTCTATGCGTTTAGGATTTCAATAGTAATGCTCCAACTTAAATCGATTCAAAGCAACGTCCAAAGGAAATAATAGTCTACTAACCAAACTATATTTTAAATGAAACGCATTCTCCTCCTTTCAACCCTCCTTCTTTCCTTATCCAAAAACGCTGCTTATTCTCAGGAAACAAAAGTGCTTTTCATTGGAAACAGCTATACTTATGTGAATGATCTTCCCGGAATGTTTGATTCCATTTCAACATACCTTGGCAAAAATGTCACTGTTGGTTCAAAAGTGAATGGCGGTTATACCTTTCAAAATCAATACAACGATCCGCAAACATTCGCTGCGATCCATCAAAACGATTGGAATTTGGTGGTATTGCAAGCTCAAAGTCAGGAGCCTTCGTTTCCCGTTAGTCAAGTAGACGCGAACACGCTGCCCTTTTCCAATTTATTGGCCGATAGTGTTTATGCTTCATCAGCATGCGCCAACGTAATGTATTACATGACCTGGGGTCGGGAAAACGGAGATCCGCAATGGGATTCTATCAATACCTTCGCTAAAATGAACGAGCGTTTGTACAATGCTTACATGCGTTTTGCAGATAGCAAAGAGGCGATGGTTTCGCCAGTTGCAGTTGCCTGGAAATATGTTCGTGACAATAATCCCGGAATTCAACTTTATGCAGGAGATGGTTCTCATCCTTCATTAGAAGGAACTTACTTAACCGCATGTACATTCTATGCTTCGGTATTTCAGCAAAGTCCGGTTGGCGTGGCTTTTTTAGGCGGAATTGACCCAGCCACCGCAGCAATACTTCAAAACGCCGCGGCAGTTTCCGTATTAGACGAACTAGAACTTTATCGTTTACATTCAGTTGAAAACATCACTGTATCTGATTTCGACTGGAATGTGGATGTAAATGGAATTCTAACGGCAAACTCTACTTCCATTCGCGCGGAGGAGCTGGACTGGTATGTGGATGGAGCACACTATACAACTGAAGATATCTCGCATCAACTGACCACTCCGGGATTCTATACCATTACACTTATTGCTTCTTCGGAATGTAACAGCGATACAACTGTGGCTTATGTAAATTACAATAATGCAAGTGTTACAGAAAATGAGGCCTCAACAGTTACGATTTACCCTAATCCTTCAAATGGTGAAATTCACTTTACAGGAAATCAAAATCAGGAAATAACTGTTTACGATTTGAATGGAAGATATCTTTTCACTGAGCAACTGATCAATTCAAGTGTTGATCTAACGGAATTGAAAAGTGGATTGTATTTCATTGAGCTTGATAGCAACTTCTTTCACATTCAGATACAGAGATAAATCAATAAATACATGGTGGCAGAGACGCGATGCATCGCGTCTCTAATTCCTTACTGTGCTATTCTCCCTTGATTTTTATCTCACCTTCATCAACCAAAGGTTCGTTATTCATTCTTAGGAAAAGTTGGATAAGCGCAATTACATCCTTTTCGCAGTATTTCGTGATTCTTGGAAGGTCTTTCTCTTCATAAAAAACTCGCGCCACATCAGCTCCCGAAATATCGTCTTTCGGAGTTGGAATATTGAATACGTAACACAACAATGCCAAACTAGTGTATGCTTTGAAATCTCCAAACTTCCATAATTCCATGGTATCCAAATGAGGAATTTCCCACGGTTTTTTACCTGCAATTTGAAGAACATGTGGTAGCTTCATTCCATGTATCAACATTCGTCGACACAAAAACGGAATGTCAAACTCTTTGGAATTGTGTCCGCAAAGCACATTGTATCTCGGATGATCTTCCAACAATCCAATAAATTGTCTGAGCAACGTTTCCTCATCTTCATGAGAAAAAGAGGCTATTCGGATCTGTCGGCCAGTTCGTGTTTCATTCAAAAATCCAACAGAAATACAAACCACACGGGCAAATTCAGCTAAGATTCCTGCCTTTTCATTGTACACGTCTGCTTCTGTCTTGTCATCTGTTTTATAACGTGCATTTTTAGAATCGAAAAGCTTCTTTCCAGCTTCATCAAGTTCATGATAATTATAAAATACAGGTGCTGTTTCGATGTCGAAAAATAGAATGTGTTCAAATAGACTTTTTGCAATCATAATGTTGTTTTCTAAATCAAATTAGACAAAAATATCTTTTCGATTGCATGAATTTTCAAAAATTTCTATTCGTTTTTGCGGTTTTCACCACCTAAGGAATGTATTCCTTACTTTTGTTGAAAATATTGAAATGGCGGAAGACCTTTTGATTGTTCAGGGTACGAAAGAAGAAAAATATTTGAGCTTATTGCCACAGGTAAAGGCTTTGTACGACCCAACGGTTAATTCAACTGCAAATTTGGGAAATGTCGCTTCCGTTCTGAATATGACTTTCGGGTTCTTTTGGGTTGGATTTTACCTTGTTGAAGGAAACGAATTGATCCTGGGACCATTTCAAGGACCACTTGCCTGTACCAGAATACCAAAGGGAAAAGGAGTTTGCGGAGCAAGTTGGGAACAGAATCTTACGCTCGTAGTCCCGGATGTTGAAGCTTTCCCGGGACATATTGCCTGCAGTTCGGCATCGAAAAGTGAAATTGTGGTTCCAATCCGGAACACTGAAGGAAATATTATCGGTGTTCTCGACGTTGATAGCGACAAGTTGAACGATTTTGATTCGGTTGATGAAACTTACTTAAATGAATTATGCGCTTGGTTAGGCTCAGTTTTGTAATATTCATTCTCGCAGCACTAAACTCTTGTGCCGATATCATTCCGCTTCCGGGTGGAAACAGGGATGAATCTGCTCCAGTGCCAACCTCAATCACCCCGGAACCCGGAGCAACCGGAATTAAGCCAACAGAGGCGAAACTCACTTTCAACGAATACATCACTTTAAAAGATCCGGGTACTTCTATTACGATGAGTCCCGACGTGGGACCAATTACAGCAACTCAGGACAAAAAAACGATTACTGTAAGTTGGACACAACCTTTGAAAGAAGAAACAACCTATATCCTAAGTTTGAACGGGACAGTTCGCGATTTAAACGAAGGAAATGACAGCATTATTCAGGTAGTTTTCTCAACTGGAAGTTTCATTGACTCTTTGGAGCATACTGGAAAAATCACATCGGCATATTCAGGTGAAATGCTGCAAAATGCAACAATCTGCTTGTACGAAACCGATTCAATTCCTTTCGTAAATCAACCCAGTTACTTCGTGAGGAGTGATAAAGGGGGGAATTATCAGTTCAACTACATTCATCAAGGCGAATATCAACTTTTCGCATTTCAGGATGCCAACAAAAACGGAAAAGTAGATGGTGCAGAAAACATTGCATTCGACTCTGAAGCGCTGAATATGTCCGATACTATTCCCAGCAAATTGCGAATGTTCAAACCAAAAACAACGCAGAACAAGCTGAAAATTGCCATCGAAAAGCCAGGAACCGCAACAATCTCAGGAGTTAACTTCGACAGTACAGTTGTGACAATCAACGGGGAGAATCTTATTCCAATGAACCGTTTCCGATTTGATTCACTGCGTGTAGCACTTCCCTATTCAGAGAATGACAACTACCGATTTATAGCAAGAAATGACACCATTGGCAGAAAGCATGTTGTGTCTGACCGAAAAGCAAATTTCGCCATTAAATTGGAAGGGAATAAACTTCGGAAACCGGGAGACACTTTGAATTTCAGCGTAAATGAATTTCTTAGAAAGGTAGACACATCTGCGTTAAAGCTGTTGAATGATTACGGAAAACCCGTTGTCTTTCAAGTGATGGTTGAAAACGGAAAACTGAAATTAATTCCACAAACTCAAGAGAATTTCACAGTGATCTTTGGCAAAAACGCGGTTTTTGGAGAACGAAATGCGAATGACACCATCAGTTTCAAAATCGAGACATACACCTTGGAAAGATGTGGCGATCTATCTTTAGATGTAACTTCGTTTGAAGGAAATTGGATCTTCGAATTGATTGATAATGCCAATACCGAACAAGGAAAAGTGGTTCAATCAAAGAAAGGAAACGGAGCGAAACTAGTGTTTAACGGTTTAATTCCAGGACAATACAGCATCCGTTGTTTTAAAGATGAAAACAGCAATTCAGTTTGGGATTCGGGTGATTATTCAAAGAAAATTCAACCTGAAATCATGCTTCGTTTTCCTGTAAAGCAGAAAATTCGTGCCAACTGGGAAATCGAAGAAACACTTTCACCCAACTAGTCGTGGAAAACACAAAACCCTCCATTTTTAACCGGAACAAAGTCATTCTGGTTGCTTTACTGGCTTTACTGGTTTGTGTTTTTTCGGGATACCGTGTTCTTGGCAAAGTGGAATACAAACCAGTTACAGAAGGAAAGGGAACTCACATACACGTTGATAAGAATCACAATAACATCGTGGATTCGAATTCCGATGAAGAATTCATTATTTCTCCAAAAGGAAATTACATCAAACAGAATGCGTTAGAGGTTCTTCTGGATATTCCTTTCACCTTTGGGACAATCGGGTGTTTGCTTTTAGCAATGCTGGCAATGGTCGGAAGAGATTTGGGGTACATATGGCGAATTCGGATCTTAACCAAAAATGAACTGAGTTGGCGTTCGGCTTTCAG
This sequence comes from uncultured Fluviicola sp., assembly GCA_965650275.1. Taxonomy (GTDB): domain Bacteria; phylum Bacteroidota; class Bacteroidia; order Flavobacteriales_D; family Crocinitomicaceae; genus Fluviicola. Next base: position 4,934 of record CBFGNV010000023.1, read on the forward strand.
AACCATTATGATCTGGGAATATGCTTCTGCATTGGCGCCTGGAGTAATGAGCGGTGCAACTGTTGCCATGTTTATTCTCAATCGTGAAAAAATAAAACTGGGTCGCGCAACAGCAATCGTCATTACTACCGCATTCTTCGATAATCTCTTTTTTGTTATCATGATTCCAGTGGTATTGTGTTTCTATCAATATGAACTCATTCTACCAACAAAATCTATTGGTATTGGTGGAACAACAGCTTTCTGGACAGGTTATTCCATGTTCTTTGTACTTACCGTTATGCTTTTCATCAGTATCTTCCTGTTTCCATCATTCATGCAGAAAGTATTGAATGCAGTTACAAAAATCTCTTTTTTGAAACGGTGGAATGCAAAAGCGAACGAAACTGGTGAAAACGTTAGAATCACTGCACTTGAATTCAAACAGCAACCAGCACGTTTTTGGGCTAAAATCGGATTGGCAACCGTTGCGTCCTGGACCTCCAGATATTTGGTCATTTCGTTTATTTTTCAGGCATTTGTTTCCATAGGATTTACACAACACATTCTTTTACTGTGTAAACAATTTGTACTCTGGATGTTTATGCGAATTGCCCCTACTCCAGGCGGAAGCGGTGTTGCAGAATGGGCATTTGGCGAATTGCTCGGAACATTCTCCGCAAGCGTGGTCATTGTAGGAAGTTTAGCTATTCTCTGGAGAATCATTGGTTATTTCCCATATCTGATCATCGGAAGTATTTTATTGCCGAAATGGCTTACAATGAATGACAAATGACGAATTACGAATTACAAGTTCAATTTGTCATTAGTAATTGGTAATTAGTAATTAAGATTTGCTATCTTTGTCCCCCTCAATGTAGGAAAAACCGATTTAGTATGTCTCAAGGAGTTAAAATTTTCGCAGGAAGAGCGTCGCAGAAATTAGCAGAGCAAGTTGCTTTGAAATTTGGCGCGAGCTTAGGGGACGTGAAGGTTACGGAATTTAGCGATGGCGAATTTCAACCTTCATTCGAAGAAACTGTTCGTGGTCAGGATGTATTTATTGTACAATCTACAATGCCGCCAACAGAGAATCTTTTCGAATTATTGTTAATGATTGACGCGGCAAAAAGAGCTTCAGCTCGTAAAATTATCGCAGTTATTCCTTACTTCGGTTTTGCACGTCAGGACAGAAAAGACAAACCAAGAGTTGCTATTGGAGCAAAATTGGTCGCTAATATGCTTGCAGCAGCAGGTGTAGATCGCATTATGACAATGGATTTACATGCTGATCAAATTCAAGGATTCTTCGAAGTACCAGTAGATCATTTATTTGCTTCTACTTTGTTCTTCAATGAAATGAAAGCATTGGACAATGGAAACCTAATTATGGCAGCGCCAGATGCAGGTGGAGCAAAACGTGCAAATGCATACGCAAAGAAATTAGATACAGGATTGGCAATTTGTCACAAACACCGTAAGAAAGCAAATGAAATTGCTGAGATGACGGTAATTGGAGACGTTGCTGGTAAAGATGTTATCCTTGTTGACGATATGTGTGATACTGCCGGAACATTAGCGAAAGCAGCAGATTTGTTCATTGAAAAAGGAGCAAAATCGGTTCGCGCATTCTGTACTCATGCTGTTCTTTCAGGTCCAGCTTATGAGCGCATCAACAATTCAAAATTGACAGAACTAATCGTTACTGACACTATTCCGTTAAAGGGACACAGTGACAAAATTCGAGTGGTTACTGTTGCACCATTGTTTGCCGACGTAATTAATCGTTTGGTTCACAATGAATCAATCAGTACTCACTTCATTATCTCGTAATAAACACAAATAAATATAAACAATGAAAGTATCACAATTGAGCGGTTCGCTTAGAGCGAACGTAGGGAAGAAAGATGCTAAAGCGTTGAGAGATGCAGGACTAGTTCCTTGCGTTCTTTACGGTTTGGGAACACAAACTCACTTCTCGATTAAAGACATCGCTATTCAGAAGTTAGTTTACAACCCAGACGTTTTCCAAATTGAATTGGATATCGAAGGAACAAAAGCTACTGCTATCATTCAAGACATTCAACAAGATCCTATCACTGATAAAGTGAAGCACGTTGATTTCTTGCAGTTAGATGCTAAGAAACCAGTTAAACTTGGTTTACCAGTTCGTCTTACAGGTGCTTCTCGCGGTGTAATGGCTGGGGGTAAATTGATGCAAGTTTTCCGTCGTTTGAAAGTAGTTGCTCTTCCTGGAGATTTGCCAGAAGCAATTGTAATCGACATCACTAAGTTGCGTATCGGACAATCTGTTCGTGTTGCTGACTTGAAAGAGCAAAACCCATCTTTGACGTTTACAGATCCTGCACGTGCGGTAGTTGTAGCTGTTAAAATGGCTCGTGGAGCTTCTAAAGCTGCAGAAGTTGATGACGAAGACGAAGATTAAGATTCAAACTTCTTATCATAAGAAATCCCCGTACAGAAATGTGCGGGGATTTTTAGTTTACTGAACGCAACTCCTTATTTTTGCATTATGAAACAAAAGGTAGAAATACTTGCTCCAGCCAAAAACCTTTACCAGGGAATGATGGCAATCAATGCCGGTGCCGATGCGGTTTACATTGGCGCACATTTATTTGGCGCACGAAGTAATGCGACGAATTCTGTTGAAGACATTGCTGAACTGGTAGAATATGCCCATTTGTTCAAAGCAAAGGTGTTTGTGGTAGTAAATACCATTTTGTACGATAAAGAACTCAAGGATTGCGAAAAATTGATTCATGAATTGTATCGCATTGGTGTTGACGCACTGATTGTTCAGGATATGGCAATTATGGAGATGAATCTTCCACCAATTGTCATTCATGCGAGTACACAAGCCAATAACCGAACTCCCGAGCATGTGAAGTTCTTAGCCGACGCAGGAATGAAACGAGCAGTACTTGCACGAGAACTGAATCTGGATCAGATTCGCGCCATTCGCGATGTGACGGATATGGAGCTGGAATTCTTTGTTTCAGGAGCACTTTGCGTTTCGTTTAGTGGAAACTGTTACATGAGCGTTGCCAATGGTGAACGTAGTGCGAATCGTGGTTCTTGTGCTCAAAACTGTCGTTTGCCTTATAATCTTATCGATGGAAATGGTTTGACCTTGCTAACGGAATACCACCTGCTTTCTATTAAAGATCTGGACTTGAGTAATCAACTACCAATGCTTATTGAAGCCGGAATTACTTCGTTCAAGATAGAAGGTCGATTGAAAGACGTGGTTTACGTAAAGAACAACGTTTCCCATTTGCGCAAAAAACTGGATGCTTTCTTAGTGGAAAATGATCGTTTTGAAAAAGCTTCATCGGGAAGAACATTCTACAACTTCGAATCGCAGATGGACAAAAGTTTTAACCGTGGTTATACTGATTACTTCGTTCATAAACGTGTTGCGAAGATCGGTTCATGGGAAACACCTAAGTCTCAAGGGGAATACATCGGTAAATTTCTTGGAACTAAAGCGAACGGTTACCTCATCGAAAACGCTGATTTGCTAAATAACGGCGATGGAATCTATTTCATTAATGAAGAAGGAAGAGCGGATGGCGATCGTGTAAACATCATCATTAACGGTTTAGTAATCCCAAATAACTTCCGCGAATTAAAGGAAGGAACGGAGATCTATAGAAACTTTGATGCCGCATTCAATAACTTACTGGAGCGCGAAGATGCCGCTATTCGTAAAATCGGTGTGAAATTGCATTTAAAAGAAGTTGAAAATGGTTTCTCTTTAACAGCAATAGATGAAGATGGTCACACCAGCTCAGTTGTAATGGAAAGCGCCAAAGAAACGACCAAAACAGGTGAATCTGCGGAAGAGAATATAAAAAAGAACTTATCGAAATCAGGGAATACCCCTTTCATCGTTGATGAGATTGAAATTGCATTTTCACAAAACTGGTTCTTGCCTATTTCCAAGGTCAACGAAATGCGCAGAGATGTACTTGAGAAATTGGTTGATACTCGAGTACGCGAATACCATCGTGAAGAAAAACAGATCGAAAAGACAGATCATCCTTATCCGGTTGAAAATCTGGATTACAGCTACAATGTTTCGAATGCCAAGGCGCGAGAGTTTTACCAGCGTCACGGCGTAAAAGAGATAGAAAAAGCTTTCGAATTGCAATGGGATCCCGGAAAATCGCGCGTAATGACCACTAAATACTGCGTGAAATACGAAATTGGAAAATGTCCGGTTTACCAGCGCAATACAATGGGTGAAAAAATCAAAGAACCATTAGTTCTAAAACAAGGCGATATCGAATACAAGTTAAAATTCAACTGTAAACCTTGTGAAATGGAGATTTGGGAAAAAGACGCCGAATTCGAGATTGAAGAAGAAGGATTGTGGGATGAAAGGGATTAAAAACTTCTATTGATTGGTAAAATGAAATTACAGATAGTTTTCGAGGCACTTGAAGTTAACGAGGAAATACTATTTTACCACCTTCTTTATGATCACATGATTCGCACGTTCGCCTTGTACTTGTTCTACTTGTTGGTAACCGAGATCATGCAGGTTAATACCTTCGAACAAATGTTCTCCTGAACCTAAAAATACTGGTGAAACGGCTAAATGGAGTTCGTCTATTAAACCGGCTTTTAAGTATTGTCTAATGGTGGAAACGCCTCCACCAATGCGTATGTTTTTTCCGTTAGCCGCAGCACGTGCTTTTTCCAGTACATGTTCTATTCCTCCGGTTTCAAAATGAAAAATGGTTCCGCCTTCCATGGGTAAGGACTCGCGCTGGTGATGTGTAAGCACATAAACAGGCACGTGATACGGCGGATTATCGCCCCACCAGCCTTTCCAATCACTGTTTCCCCATTCGCCACGGATTGGACCAAACATGTTTCTTCCAAGTATCCATGCTCCAACATTTTCAAACGAGCGCACGCTAAAGTCGTTGTCAATTCCTTCTTCACCGCCACCTTGTCCGTGTGTTTCGTTGAAATTTTTGGTGACAAATACCCAGTTGTGCAGTTCCATTCCTCCTTTTCCGAGTGGTTGCTCTAAGCTTTGGTCCAAACCAGCTCCAAATCCATCAATTGAAATAGAAAAATTGGAAACAACTACTTTGTTCATTCGTTTTGTGTTTTGGTCTTCTTAACACTAAGAAGGGTTTTTATTTCACCGCAGAGACGATTGGTTTAATGCGCGTCGAGCCAGTTATGCGCCAATTCCATTTCTACTTCCATTGGAACAGCCATATCCACAGCACCCTCCATGGCTTCTTTCACCAATTTCTTCATAATTTCCTGCTCATCGTTGTGAACATCAAACACCAATTCGTCATGTACCTGAAGAATCATTTTTGATTTCACATTGGCTTTTGTCATAGCTTTATCTACTGCAACCATCGCCAACTTCACCACATCTGCCGCTGAACCCTGAATTGGAGCATTAACAGCATTTCGTTCCGCAAAACCACGAACAACAGCATTAGCAGAATTGATATCCGCCAAGTATCGGCGGCGCTTCATTATGGTTTCTACATATCCTTTCTCGCGCGCATTCGTTACTGCGTTATCCATGTAGGATTTAATCGTTGAATACTGTGCAAAATAGGCATCGATGATTCCTTTGGCTTCCGTTCTGGAAATTCCAAGATTCTGAGATAAACCAAAAGCAGACTGTCCGTAAATGATTCCGAAGTTTACCGCTTTTGCAGCACTACGCTGATCTTTCGTGACTTCTTCCAACGGAACATGGAATACCTTAGAAGCAGTTGCACGGTGAATATCTTCTCTGTCCACAAAGGCTTGAATCATGTTAGGGTCATTTGCCAATGCGGCAATAATGCGTAATTCGATCTGAGAATAATCCGCTGACATTAATTGGAAATCCTTTCCTCTTGCAATGAATGCCTTTCTAATTTCCTTTCCACGTTCTGAACGAATTGGGATGTTCTGCAAGTTCGGATTATTCGAACTCAAACGTCCGGTAGCAGTTACCGTTTGCATAAAGCTAGTGTGAACGCGTTCGTCAATATCGTCAATCATCGTTGGAAGCGGATCAACATAAGTTGATTTCAACTTCTTCATTTGACGGTAATCAAGAATATATGAAATGATCTCGTGGTCGTTCTTATGCTGCTGAAGAATATCTTCGGATGTTGCATACTGACCCGTTTTCGTCTTTTTCGCTTTCGAAGAAATTTTCAAATGCTCAAAAAGAACGTCACCTAGTTGTTTCGGAGAATCAATGTTGAAATCCATTCCAGCCGCTTCCTTGATCTTGCTATCCAATTCTGCAATCTCACCTTCCAATTGCTTAGAATAGTTTGTTAAATGTGGAACATCAAGCGCAACACCTTCAGCTTCCATTTTTGCCAATACTTTCACCAATGGCATTTCCATATTCCAGAACAAATCCTTTAAGTGCTCCTTCTCAATTTGTGGAGCAAAAATTTGCTTCAGCTGGAAAGTGATATCTGCATCTTCACAAGCGTAATCGGAAATTTGTTCAGGCAGCAGATCGCCCATATTTCCCTGACCTTTTCCTTTCTTCCCAATCAACGTTTCAATGCTAACAGGTTGGTAGTTCAGATAATATCCTGCAAGAAAATCCATTCCCTGCTTTGCTTCAGGTTGAATCAGGTAATGCGCAATCATTGTATCGAAAAGCGGTCCGTCGAACACAACTCCATATCGTGTCAGCACTTGCAAATCATATTTGAGATTATGTGCAATCTTTTCAATGTTCTGTGCTTCAAAAAACGGTTTAAACTCGTTCACAATCGCCTGTGCCGAATCCCAATCTTTAGGAACAGCAACATAATATGCTTCCCGTTCTTTAAACGAAAACGACATTCCGACCAAGTCAGCGCGTAAAGCGTTGATACTTGTCGTTTCTGTATCAAAACAAACCGAAGTCTGTTTCATCAATTCCGACATCAACTTTTGACGTTCCTCTGGCAATGTTACCAAGTGATAACTAGGATTTTCAGTTGCAATGGTTTTATGCCCGGCAGTTGGTGTTGCATGCTGAAATTCAACCAAACTTTGTGTTCCGAACAAATCCAGTTGACCATTTTCGTCAACAGCAGCAGTTACTACAATTTCCTGTCCGGTAACACGTTTCGCCAGATTTTTAAACTCCAGTTCTGTAAAAATCTCAATTACTTTTTCTGTATCAGGTTCATCAATGCGTAACGCTCTTTCGTCAAACTCAATTGGACAATCAATAATAATGGTTGCCAACATTTTGGAAAGTCGACCCTGCTCTTCGAAGGCAATCACATTTTCTTTCATTTTGCCTTTCAGGTCGTCAGTATTCTTGAAAAGTTCTTCCATAGAACCGTAGTCGGCGATCAATTTCTTCGCTGTTTTTTCTCCAATTCCCGGAATTCCCGGAATATTATCAGCGGCATCGCCCCAAAGTCCAAGAATATCAATTACCTGTAATGGATCTTTCACTTCAAATTTCTCTAACACCTCAGGAATTCCCAATATAGATGCAGGATCGCCGCCTCTTCCCGGTTTGTACATAAAAATGTTCTCCGAAACCAGTTGAGCAAAATCCTTATCAGGAGTCATCATATACGTTACGAAACCTTCTTTCTCAGCCATTTTCGCCAAAGTTCCAATCAAATCATCTGCTTCATAACCCTCCAACATAACAACTGGAATGTGGAATGCAGCAATAATATCTTTGATTGGTTGAATCATAGAACGAATATCTTCTGGCATTTCCTCGCGATGTGCTTTGTAAGCTGCAAAATCCGCCGTTCTGTTCGTTGCACCACCGGGAGCATCAAAAACAACCGCAATATGTGTTGGCTTTTCTTTGTTAATGATATCAATCAACACGTTTGTAAAACCAAAAGCGGCGCTTGTATTTTGACCCTTTGAATTGACACGCGGGTTCTTTGCAAAGGCGAAATATGCACGGTAAATCAATGCGAATGCATCTAAAAGAAAGAGTTTTTTATCAGATTCCTTGCTTAACATAATGCTCTGTTTTTAAGAAGTACAAGGATACGAATTTTTGATTGAGGAATTCAGTTGTTTGAGATTTAGAAATGGAAAAGTCCTCCCCTATCTAACTCCAAACGGGGGAGGATAAAAAACAATGCGAATTCTTCCAAAATCACCTCGAATAATAAATTGACCAACTTCCAAAACGTAGATTCGTTTATTCCTGTTATTTTTGCAAACCCATTTTTCAGATGGTATAGCACTGTATTTTATCGCATTACATGGTTTTTTCGAGTTTAACATTTCTGTACGCTTTCCTGCCGATATTTTTGTTGGCCTATTTTGCAACGAAAAACATCGTTTACAGAAACATTGTCATCATTCTATTCTCGTTAATCTTTTATGCCTGGGGAGAACCTTTGTGGCTGTTCCTCATGCTGTTAACCGCGGTGTTCGATTATGGAGTTGGGATACTTATTGAACGGCTTAAACAGAAAAGTAAAGCCAAAGCCAAAGCCGCACTAATCTTTGGTATTCTTGTCAATCTTAGTCTCTTAATAGGGTTCAAATACGGCGGATTTATTTGGGATAATATCAATTGGTTGGTTCCATTACCAAAAGGTACACGACCAATGAACAGCTTGCCTATCGGAATTTCCTTTTACTCTTTTCAGGTAATTGCTTATCTCGTTGATGTTTACAGAGGCGATACGCCAGCTCAACGAAAGCCAATCAATTTCCTGGTTTGCATCAGTATGTTCCCCCATTTGGTTGCTGGTCCAATTATTCGCTACAGTAAAATTCATGATGAACTGGATAACCGTAAAGTAAAATGGTCGGACATTTCCTACGGAATCAATCGCTTTTGTTTTGGCTTGTTTAAGAAAATATTCATTGCCAATATTGCAGGCGAATTGGTTCAAAAATATTTGGATACAGGACTATATGACTTATCTAGTTATGAAGCTTGGTTTGGAATCACCATGTTCTCCATACAAATCTATTTTGACTTCAGTGGATATTCAGACATGGCCATTGGTTTGGCGCGAATGTTAGGTTTCCATTTCGATGAGAACTTTAAACATCCTTACGCTGCCATTTCCTGTGGAGATTTTTACCGCAGGTGGCACATATCGTTAGGTCGTTTCTTCCGCGATTACGTATACATTCCCTTAGGTGGAAATCGCAAATTTCAATTGAGAAACATCTTCATTGTTTGGTTGCTGACCGGAATTTGGCATGGCGCAAGCTGGAACTTCTTGATTTGGGGTGCCTATTTCGGCTTTTTCATGATTATTGAAAAACTGCTTGAAAAAGTCCTGGTGAAGACACCGAGAATTCTTCGTCACACTTACACATTGATTCTTATCGTTTTCAGTAGGGGAATTTTCTACTTTACCGATAGGGACGAACTAATCGACTTTCTAGGCAAATTATTTGCTTCCAAGAAGCCTATTGGACCTGATTTCGTTACCGATGTAGTTGGTCATCTGTACTGGTTTGTATTAGTCGTTTTATTATGTATTCCATGGAATGAAATATTTACTGAAGAATCTAAGATTAACAAAGGAAGTGCTAAATTCTACAATGCTTTAAGTCCTGCATTCAATCTGATTTTCATTCTGGTGTCTACCGCATTCTTGGTTGGATCAAGTTATAATCCATTTATTTATTTCCGATTCTAATGAAGTACGTCAACGTCATACTATTTCTTGCGGTCATTTTTTCGGGACTAGCAACTTACGTGGTTAGAATGAAGTTTCCACAAAAAATTTCATACGAAGAGAAAAGAAGGCTCGCACAGTATCCTAAATTTCATACGGATAGCATTGGTATTGGTCATAATGGCTCTTTCATAAATAACTATGTAGATTATACCAAAGCATTTGACAAATATTCAGGCGGTATCGATGAATTTATGGATGACCAATTCGTTTTAAGAAATGAATTTGTTTCTATAGCTGATTTGGTTCGTCAATACAAGGGTATACATATAGAAAACAAGGAAGGAAAAATATTCAAGCCTAAAAAACAACCGATTGTCAAAGCTCCTGAAGGAGATAAGAATAAGGTTGTGGCTCCCGAATTTTTGGACGAGTTCCAGGAACAATATTCCGGAGATCTATTGATTTTGGACGGTTCAGTCTACGCCTTGAATGGTGGTAGCAAAGTCATGTCGAAAAAGTATGCGGGTATGGTTAGCGAATACGCAGATAAGTTGAAAGGTAAAGCACGCGTATTCTCTTGTGTTGCACCTCTTTCTTCAGCATTTATTCCGGTTGCCAAGTATAGAAAATACAACGGTTTACAACAAGCTACATTATATGCAATTCGTTCCAATCTTACTAACGGTGCAATTTTCAGCGATGTAATTGGTGAAATGAACAATCACGGAAACGAAAAAATGTATTTCGGAACCGACCACCATTGGAACGCATTGGGAGCTTACTACGGTTATGTTGCTTTCTGTAAAAGTGCCGGATTAACTCCGGTTCCGTTAGAGAAAATGGACAAACGCACCAAATATGGTTTCCTTGGAAGTATGTATCAACATACACGTGATTTGAGTGTGAAGGAACATCCGGACACATTCACTTATTACATCCCAAAAGTTGCAGCAACAGGATTAATATACAATCCAAATAACTTCAACAATCCGAAGAAATGTAAACTGTTTTACCATACCAGTTCAGGTGGAAACATGTATTCTACCTTTATTGGAGGTGACAATCCGTTGACGAAATTTACTACCACAACCAAGAATGGCAGGAAATGTGTAATTGTCAAAAACTCTTACGGAAATGCATTTACGGTATACATGGTTAGTCATTACGAAGAAATTTATGTGGTTGATTTACGTTATTCGAACCATAACCTGATTCAATTGATTGAAGACAACAAGATCAATGACCTTATTTTTGCAATAGGAATGTACGGAGCAATGGGTAATGGAAGTATTTCATTAATGAAACGTTTGGCAACAAATAAAGGTGGTGGAAATCCAATTTCCAATGTTCCAACTGCTGATACTGTAAAAACGAATATTGTAAAACCTGAGGAGCCAGATAGCATAGTAACTCCATGAGACAATTAGCAGCAATCTTCTTTTTACTTTTTACTTTATCTGTCAAAGCACAGGTCACAACTGACAGTTTGTACAAACAATTGCACATTGACACAAGCTATGCGTATTTTCAATTCACTAATCCTGAAGTTGGGAATCGTTTTTTGACTCAATTTGAGAATGTTGACAGCAACGAGCTGGTAATCTTTCATTACGGAGGAAGCCATATTCAAGCCGGGAGACCCACAAAAGTCGCACGGAAAATGCTCCAGGAAAATTACGGTGACGGAGGTCTAGGAATGATATTCAATTACATCGCTGCAGATTCGTACAATTCGGCTTTATATACAAGCACCAAAACAGGAATTTGGAAATGGGCCAAAAGTTATATTGCTCCGGCAAAAGTTCCACTTGGTGTTTGTGGAATGAGTGTAGAAACTTCTGATTTAAATGCCACTCTTGGTTTTGAAATGAAGGAACCATTGAATTCAGCATCTTACGATATCACCCTATTTACAGAAATTGATTCTTTGAGTTTTGGTTTCGATGTTTTGGTAAACGGACAGCTGTTTTCTTTTCCAAAAAGCGAATGTGTTAAATCAGAATTGAAACATGCCATTCGTTTTAATTATGTTGGTGGAATTTCAACCATTCAGGTGAAACCAAACGGAACAGGAAACTATTTCCGATTTTACGGAATTGATATTGAAAAGAAAGATCAGGGAGGCGTTGTTTACCATTCATTAGGAGTTGGAGCGGCGGCAATGAGTTCTGTTCTTTCACTTACAAAGGCAGAGCAACAAGCTCAATATTTAAATCCGGATATCGTTATTCTTGATTTTGGTACAAACGACATTATGTATCACAACGAGGTCAATCCTAAGATCATTGGTCAAACGGAACGCGCAATTGCCAAATTCAGAGCTATAAACCCAAATGTCATTGTTGTTCTAACCTCTACACAAGATTTATATTACAAAGGGCATTATATAACTGCAGGACCCATTTTCAGAGAAGTAATGGATTCCATTGCACAAGCTAACAACTGTATGTTTTGGAATTGGTACGATTGTTCTGGAGGATTGAGAACAATTAAAACATGGGAACAACTGGGTTATGCTAAAAGCGACAATGTTCACTTAACTAACGAGGGTTACGCTGTAAAAGGAGAGTTCATTGCTATTTCCATTGAAAACACGTTGAACGCACTTAGAAAAGGCAGAACAACTATTGATATTCCGGGAAAAATATACGAAACCGCAGCACCAATTTCAGATACAATTGGAACAACTCCACCAGTTAAAAAACCACCAGTTAAAAGTAAACGTTATACCGTTCGTTCCGGAGACACACTTTCCGAAATTGCCAGAAAAAATCATACAACAGTTGCAAAACTGAAATCAGCCAATAAGTTGAAATCCGATGTTATCAAGATTGGACAAGTTTTGGTAATACCCTAATCCTTATTTCGATCTTCGAAGCGTGTAATTCCAGGAAGATGTAATTGTTTCATCATCAAGACTTTTTTGAACCAATTTCTTGTCCGTAAAAACGTATGAAGCCGTTCGAATAGAATCGCCCAAATGACCTTGTGAAAGGAAAATTTTCCGTTCCTTTTCTGTCTTTTTTATCTTCCATTCTCCAGTTGAGACAATAGTTGCGTCACCATCCTCGGTTGCATTTCTATACACTTCTGTTAAACGGTAAATCCCCATTGAATCACCTTTAAGGACTAAACGCTGTTCTATTCCTGAGCAATCAGCACACGGAATTCTACCTGAATAAATACGTAAAACCTTATAATCTTTATCAGTAACAAACTTGCTTTCCTCCTTGCTAACGGGAGCTTTACTACTTGGTTTTTCCTTTTTCTTGTGTTCAATACAAGAAGATAAAAGAATTATCGACGTTAGTCCAAGGCTTATCCAAACTTGCTTTTTCATCTTGTGTCTAATTTACAAAGAAGAGTGTGTTGTTTATCCGTCATAAGACAGATTTTTTAATTGAGTCAGTTCAAAACAATAAGTACGCCAAAAATAGATAAAATCCTATTGCATTTTCAACTACAGTCAAAGCCAATGCAATAGGATTTTTATTTACTCAATTCAATATGTTCGTTCAACGATTCAATAAGTACTTCTGCTATGAACAAAAGAAAACTATGGCGTTCATCCTCTGGGGCTGATTCAAGAGCTGCGTAATACTTCATTCTATTGGAAATATCTCCTTTGATATTGGCAATGGGATAACCATTTTGCAAGAGAATAAGATTCATAACCAGCCTCGTAGTTCTTCCGTTTCCATCCACAAAAGGATGAATTCTTACGATTCTTTCGTGCATTTCTGCTGCCAGTATCACCGGATGCAACAACTTCCTATGTTCTTCATAATATTCGAAAACTTCTTCCATCAGGCGTTGAAGCAAGTATGGTTCAGGAGGAAGATGTGTGCTTCCTGAAATACGCACACCAATCGAACGATAAACGCCTGCGTTTTCTCTGTCAATTCCTTTAAGGATCAGGTAATGAATTTGCTTTAAGGTGCGTTCTGTGAAGGCAATTTTTTCCTTTACCATTTCTGATAAAAATGCAATTGCTTCAGCGTGATTCACAGCTTCAAGGTGCTCTCGCATGGATTTACCACCAACAGTTATTCCATCATTAATGATCAAGTGTGTTTCCTGGAGTGTTAAGGTATTTCCTTCTATTCTATTGCTTTCATAAGTATAATTCAAATTGAAATACTCTTCCATTTTACGCAATTGAGTTGCATTCAATGGTTTCAATTTTGCCCATTTACGCTGCAACTCGTTAAGCTGATTCAAAAGCAATTCTAAATCTTGTGGAATTGAACCAACTGCCTGCTGCTTTTTAGAACGGTTGTACTCTACCCGTTGTTCTGCCAAATGAAGAGCTTCCTTGGGAAAATCTTCATCTTCCAAAAGGGCATAAATCCGTTCAGATAACCAAGCCGTTTTTACTTCCTGATTATTCAATTCCAGCGTTTTTATAAGCTCATCGAGATGTTTCTTTGATGGAACACGTTCGCCTTTCTCGTATTTGTTCAACAAACCAACGTCTATCAGCGTATGCTGAGACAACATACGAAAAGTAAACCCTTTCGCTACTCTTGCTTCGGAAAGAAGAACTGATAAACTCATGTTGACAAATAATTAGTAGACTAATTTAGTCAACATTTATTGGTTTTCCAAATCACGCAATCAATTTTGCACTATTTAAGCTTTGCCATCCAGCGACTATTAGCCACGAAAGATGCGAAATAGGGCCATTTACTATCTTTTCGTTTCAGGAATATCACATAATTGGATTTTACGTTCAAGCGTTTCACCGGAGTTTTTTCCTTTTCTTGCGGTTGGCCGCATCCAGCTAACCCCAAATCAGCTTTACTAAATGCGGTCGCACCTTTCTCATTCATTACAAAAGCATTCTGCTGATAAGCTTTTATAACCTCCCACGGTCCAGTTTTATTTCTACAGGTCGCTCCTTCAATAGTTTTATAATTCGTTTCCAAATTAAACGAGAGTTCCGGAATCGAAAATTCGTCTTCTTCATTGAAAACCTTTTTCCATTGTTCAGCACTAGAAATGAATTGTTTCTCGTTTGACTTAATTTTCAGAAATTGCTCCTTCAAGGATTTTTGTCCTGAAAAACCACTTTGACAAACGATAATCTCATGTTCATTGTTTTCTGGAAGTAACCGTAAGGCAAAATCTGAATCAGAATTGTAATAAATGATTTCAACCTGACGATCGCCTCCTTTACTTCCGAAGGTTTTTATTTTCTGACCCTTGAATTCTCCTTTCAGCTTATTCAGTGGTTCTCTAAAAGGCAATTGAATATCGAATATAGAAGTAATTTTAACCAGATCTCCCTCCGCTTCCAGAATCGTTTTGTATTCATCTGCCTTCAAAACATTTTTGAAACATCTTGACTTGTTCAGCTCAGCAAGCCCAGATTTGGAAAAGTGCGATGCCTGACCATAATCCTTCTCAAATTTTTCCCAGCAGAATAACATGGTTGAAGCGTAAACCGCATTTTTTGTTGTGTCCAACTCTGATTCCAATGTGGTTACAAAAACGGTATTTGATTGCTCATGAGATAAAGGAACCGGATTAGGAAACAGTCCAACCGGATTTTCATTTACAACAGGTTTAGGTTTCTTATGACTAGCGGTACAACCAATAATCAGGACAAGCAATAACGATACTGCCCAATTCACTTTTAACATCTTACCAATTTATCACAAGCTTCCCAACGGTTTTTCCAGCTTCCATCTCCTGATGAGCCAAGGCCAATTCAGATGCCGGGTATTCCTTTCCAACTTGCGGATTTATGGTTCCTTCTACAGCCATAGCAACCACTTGGTTCAAACAACTCTGTAAAACTTCCGGTTTATCATCTGCAATACGCAACATGTTCACTCCTAAAACAGATTTTGATTTCATCATTAAACCAATTGGAATCACCAATCCCATTTTTCGAACGAAATTGAGCTTGGAGAAAATCCCAAACTTTGCTTTGCCCAATTCTGAACCGCCAAAAAGCACCAAACGACTACCAGATCCTAACAAACGGGCATCTTTTTTAGTTGTTGAACCAGCAACCGGATTGAAACTGACATCTAACTTTTTCCCATTCAGTTGATTAGAAATTACTTGTTCATAATCTCCGTCAGTATAAACCACTGCAAAATCAGCACCTTGTTCTTTTACCAATTTTGCTTTTGAATCACTGCTGACTTTTGCAAAAACTGTTGCTCCTCTAAGTTTACACAACTGAATTAAAGCCGTACCAACTCCACCAGCAGCTGCATGAACAAGAACACGTTCTCCTTTCTGAACGTTAGCCACACGATCAACCATATAAAAAGCGGTTACATATTGAGTAGCCAACGCAAGCGCTTTCCCGGTTTCGTAATCACCCAATTCCGCAATAGCAAAATCCTCAACAATCACATGTTTGGCGTAACCTCCAAAACGACAAAAAGCCAGAACACGTTTTCCAACTAACGAATTGTCGAGTGTTGAACCAACCTGAACAATATTTCCAACAGCTTCGTAGCCTAAAACAGCTGGAAAAGGTGGAGCATCACCATAAAGTCCGCGACGAGCCATAACTTCAGCATAATTCAATCCAAAAGCTTCCACTTCGACTAAAATTTGTGTAGAACTCAGTTCAGGTAAGTTAATCTCAATTTCCTGAAACGCAGTTGTGGCTTCACCATGGCGAACCAATGCTATTGCTTTCGTTTTCATAATGTAAATGGTGTATGTAAACTAAGATACTCCTTTTATCAGAAGCACAATTTCTCCTTTTGGTGGAGTTGCTTTGTAATAAGCTAAAACTTCGTGTACAGGACCGCGTTTGTATTCTTCAAATAGCTTACTGATTTCACGAGCAACACAAACTTCTCTGTCGGGGCCTAACAATTCAACACACTCCTCCAGAGCCTTAATTATTCTATGTGGTGATTCGTAGAAAACAACTGTCCGTTCCTCTTCTTTGATAGAAAGCCATTTGGTTTGTCTACCTTTTTTATGAGGTAAAAAGCCTTCGTATAAAAAACGATCACAAGGAAAACCGCTTCCAACCAACGCAGGCACGAAAGCCGTTGGACCAGGCAAACATTCCACTTTTAATCCAGCTTCAACACATGCACGAACGAGTAAGAATCCAGGATCAGAAATAGCAGGAGTTCCAGCATCAGAAACCAAAACAGTATTCATGTTTTCCTTAACCGCTTGAACACAGCGTTCCAATTGTTTATGCTCATTATGCGCATGAAAAGGAACCAATTTCTTACCTGTAATTTCAAAATGAGAAAGCAATTTCATGGTAACACGCGTGTCTTCAGAATAGATCACATCTGCTGACTTCAACATACGAATAGCACGAAAAGTAATGTCTTCAAGATTACCTACAGGCGTTGGAACAACAGTAAGATTCCCCATAATTTAACGCGTAATTACAACGTAATCCTGCAAAACACGCTGCAAGAATTCCATTTTTTTTGCTGGTGGTTCATCCATCCCCATTAGTGTTGCCGTTTCATTCGCTAATTCAATAGCAAATTTCTTATTGGCTTCGCTTGGATAGCGCTTCACTCGCATAATTGTATTCTTGATAAGCATCATGTCCTCATCCGAAAAGCGTGTTACACCAGGATAAAGCACTTCGTGATTCGACAGACTTTTGATGTTCAGCACATCAGTAAGCGCATAAGTAACAGAATTTGAACGTTTGATAACAACTGTTCCTGCCATTAAATCGCCCAAACGCTGATTTCTCTCCGAAGTACCAGAAACCAATAAAGCAAGAAAACCAAAAGCACCCAGCCAAATATCTACAACACGGAAAACCCAGCGTGTAAAATATTCTCGTAATCCAGCTGTTTCGCCATTCACGGTAACCACGCGAATCCCAAGAATCCATTTCCCTAATGATCGACCGTTCGTAAAATACTCCATTACCGGAGAATAAAAGAACCAGGGAATTCGAAACATAAGCGCAACAACGATCGTTTTTGTGTCCGAAATTTTAAAGTCAAAAAAGCTAAAACCAAAAATGTTGTAAGCAATTAAGAAGTAAATCAAAAAAGCGACTGCATCAATAAAAGAACCTACAGCCCTCATAAAAGGGTTTGCTAATTCGTAATCGATGTTTACGTACTGGGCGGTTGTAAAAGTAATGGCTCTCATTTCACTGTATTCTCGTGAAAATTACAAATTATTTGAGGAACAAACGAATTGATAAATGATCTGAATATCCGCCAAAGTATTTTTCACCACCATAAGTAGTTGAAGGTTTCATTGTTCCATCGCCAGCTTTGTACAAAACGAAATCTTCTTTAAGAATCACAGCATCTTTTGTAAGGAGCTTAATTTTCTTCTTTCCGTTATAAAGGGATTTTGAAACAATAAACTGATCTAAAACGCCCCATTCATTCTTAAAATTATGTGTTCCCAATCCAGCTTCCTGATCGTCATAAAGCAGGTTGTACAAATCCGCATTAGCATCTGTAATTGGTTTTGCCTTTAAGGTTTCCAAAATGGATGTATTGGTAGGATGGTCGTTAAAATCGCCCATTAGAACAATATTGGCTTTTGGATTTTCCTTCAGAATCTCATCAATTTTAGCGCGAGCTACTTTAGCCGCCTGAATGCGTTTAATTTCAGATTCCAGTTCCCCACCACGACGTGAAGGCCAGTGATTTACAAAAACGTGGATGATTTTTTTTCCTTTCAATTCACCTTTAACGTAAAGCACGTCACGTGTTTTGAAATCCGGAATACTATCAATGGTAACCGCAAGATTCGAAATAACCAAGGGCTTAAAACGATCTGCATCATACAACAACGCACAATCAATTCCACGTGCATCCGGAGAATCTTTATGTGCCAAACGGTAGTTTGTACTCGCCAATTTTCCTGTTTTAGCCAAATCCAAAACAACCGAAGCATTTTCAATTTCTGCCAAACCGATCATCAACGGATTGTTTACCATGTTGTAAGTTAAAACTTGCTCCAGGTGCTGCAATTTGGTTTTATAGCGCTCAGAATTCCATTTCAATTTACCTGTTGGAAGGAAATCCTCATCGATAACACCAGTTTGATCTATGGTATCAAAAAGATTCTCAACGTTGTAAAACACAATTGCTCTACCGTTGTACGATTGCAATTTAATTTTTGGTTCGGGTCTGTAACTGGTTTCCCATGTACAAGAAATTCCAATAAATGCAACTAAGGCAATTGCTATGGAGAAACGTGTTTTCATTTTAGTCGAATTTTATTGGAAATTTATCTAGTTCTAATAAACAAGCAGTAAGCAGATCTATACTTCCCTGAATGTCTTCCGTATGTGCCATTTCAATTACTTGGTGCAGATGACGTGTAGGAATGGAAACCGCTCCGGCGATTGATCCTCCTGCAGTCATACGCTGAATTCCGGCTGTATCTGTTCCGCCCGCAGTTAAGATCTCAGGCTGCCATTTGATCTTGTTTCTATCTGCAACCTGCTTCATGTATTTCACCATTCGAACATCACAAATGGTAGATGCATCCATGATCTTAATGGCAGTTCCTTCTCCTAGTTTTGTAATGTATTCATGAGCCGCAGCTCCCGGTAAATCAAATGCAATTGTCGTATCCAATCCGAAACCGAATTTTGGCTGAATGGCTAAACTTGCCACGTTTGCACCTCTAATCCCCACTTCTTCCTGAACGGTGAATACCATGTAAACTGTATTTGGCAACTTCTTTCCTTGAAGATTCTTCAAAGTTTCAATTGCAATAAACACTGCCAACCGATTGTCGAGTGATTTACAATTTACGCAGTTCCCCATTTGAACAAAACTTCTTTCACGGGTAATGGAATCGCCAATATTCACAAACTCTTTCACCTCATCAGCTGAAAGTCCTGTATCAATAAAATAATCTGAAAGTTTTGCAACTTTATTTCGTTCATCTGGTGTCATAACGTGAATAGGCTTGGAAGCCATTACACCAAGAATATCTTTCTTTCCATGAACGATTACACGCTGAGCAGTTAATGTTTTTGGATCGAAGCCACCAAGTGTTGTAAAACGAATAAAGCCTTTATCGTCAATATGTGTGACCATAAATCCGATCTCATCCATATGAGCGCCAACCATCGCAACTTCATCGCTATCACCAACCCGAACAGCATAAACATTGCCCATGTTGTCTACTTTCACTTCATCACAAAGTCCTTCAATTTCTCGCAGAACCACTTTACGGATCGGTTCTTCAAATCCCGGAGCACCAGGAGTAATGCATAATTCTTCTAACAGGTCTAATCGCATGTTGACAAAAGTAAGATTTACGCTTAATAAAACGGCGTTGTTTACAAGAGCTTAACATGAAACTGAGATTATCAAAAGACCTAATTCAGAGGTAAAACGATATAGTTCAACTGATTTAAAACACATAGTCACATAGTGGTTTCACATAGAGCACATAAATTACTTACAGGTCTTTCCAATAACAAACTATGTTTCCTATGTTTTTGCTATGTGACTATGTGTTTAATGCTTTAATGCACTTTGATCGTCTTCATCGTTTCGAAAGCAGTAACGTAAAGATTCAATTTCTGCATAAGGTCGAACATTTCAATTGGAGTTCCTTCAGGAAATAACTGTTTAATTTGATCGACACCATTTTTGATTGCTTTTTCTGCGCCTGCTTTGTCTCCTGCTTCATAAGAATTTTTCATACACTGATTAGCAATTGCAACCATCATGATCTTCTTTTGATCTTTGTCTAAGGTCAAATCCAATAAACCCGTTGCAGTTGACCATTCAGGATAGATTTCTTTTTTTACCGTCTTTTGTTGTTTGGTCTTCACATCAGTATATGTCATGGTTACCACAACCGGCTGCTTCTCTATTTCCTGAGTTGAGTTAATAATGTCGAATTTCGCCAAACCTACTTTTTGAAGATTCGGGAACAATTGATCTGCTGAAAACTGAACTTTTCCGGTGCTCACTTTCTCGTTAGCATAACCCATTAATTGTCGATAAATCAATTGATCGTTGTATTTAACTTCGATGTTAACCTTATCTCCAATTGGAGAGGTATTCCCTTCAAATTCCTTTAGGAATGCACTTTGCAGTTTTGCCGGATCACCAGCCATTTGCATCAATCCGCCACCAACCGTTGCAAGTTGCGTTAACAGCGCTTCATTGTAATCTGGTCCAACTCCAATTGCTGAAATTTGAAGTCCTTTTGCGACATAAGTTTTTGCACCATTGACACACACTGTGGCATCATCTCCACCATATCCGTCTGTCAATAAAACCAAACGATTGACGTATCCTTCTTTTTTTGTGGCAAGCAATTGTTCCAATCCCATGTTCAATCCGCTGGAAATATTTGTTCCGTTGGTTGGTTGCAATACTTTGATCAATTCGATGAGTCCTTGCTTATCCGTCATTTTCTTCGGTGGAAAAACCAATTGTGCTTCATCACTGAAAATAACCAAACCCATTTGATCTGTAGCATTTGATTTTTTGATGATTTCAATCAAGGCATTTTTCACCAATTCCAAACGATCATCGGAAGCCATAGAACCACTGACATCAACAACGAACATGAAATTCTTTGGAAAAACCTCTCCGGCTTTTCTGTCGCGAACTTTGAATGCAATCTCTACAACGGCTTCCTTAGAAGAGGCATTGAACTTATTTCCCCATTTGAGGAACAATTCAACATCATCAGTGGGCGACGGATACTGTGTGCTCAAAAAACTCTCCACATCAATGGCAACCAATTCCTTCACTCTCGGGATAAGCGATTCAACATTTGCCAAGCGCTCATCAATCTTATATTCTACCGTTTGATTTTTTGAAGCCAAACCCTGAACCTTTGTTAGGTCAATTACACCTGCGTCTTTCTGGAAAGTGAAATCGATCAAATAGTTGTTTTTTACAGGAAGCATAAAGGTTACAACACCTTCCGAGTTTGTAAGACCCTTGTACATCTTTGAAGATTTGCTGGTACGGATATAAACCATTTCACCAGCATCTTTTTCACCTTCTTTCATTACAGTTAACGTAACCTGAGCATGAGAACTACTTGGTTTTATGTCCTTTGGTAAGGTTTGTACAAAGTATCCGTTATCCTCTTTCTCTGTAAAGCGTTTCTTCTCGTACAACATTTTAACTGATGTAACCATTGAACGATTATCAAGATCAACATAAGTTATTCCATCAATGTCATCAACATCCACATCGTAATCCTGACTAACGGGAACTTCGAAAAACGCTTCTCCTTTGTTATTGGTTGTTGTAGTGTATTGTTTCTTAGTTGCAAAACAGGTTAAACGAACTGGCACATTCGGAAAAACTTCTTCGGTTTTACTTGCGAGTACTACCTTAACTACTGTTTCGTAAGAACTTGCGGGAGGTGAAGCTGCACGTAAACGTTGCGGAACTTGTTCAAAAGTTAATGTTCTTCTATCCGGTGCCAAACGGTTTTCGCGTTCGTAACGTTTCAAATCGTATGTAATTGTTTGAGAACCAGCACCTCTTCCGGAGGTTACTACATTCAAACAACTATACATTTCACCAACGGTGCACGACCAATCTTTTCCATGATCAAATACCAGATTTACATTTCCTGTGGCATCTGTTTTAAAACTGATACGCTCAAAAGTTGTTTTTTCTATGAAGGAAACAGATTGACCAACGGCAGGTTTACCCTTTGTGTCTAATACAGTCAATGAAAATTGAAACTGTGCATTTGCCAAAGCGGCTGAGAAACACAAAAATAGTGTAACAAGAGTTTTCATAAGCCAGGAAATTAAGGAGTTAGATCAGTAACTTTAGTTTTAAGATTTGGTTACACTTTCCGCCTCGGCGGACTCAGTGACCAAGCCTTACTTGATTCAAGTTCAAAGTAGGTTATCGAGCGTAGTCGAGATACTACTGCCAGGCATAGCCAATTCCAAATCCACCACCAAAGCTCCAGCCCATGCCTGCTACTTTTCGTGTTTCAGTAAAAGCTGTTAACGTGAAACCACTTTCTTGCCAGTAATTCACTTTTACACCGTATGAACCGGCATATCTGAAATAGTATTTATCGGTGTTGTTGTTTTTCATATAATCTACACCAAGGAAATTGGCGTATGGAGAAATATCCCAATGATAACGGATAGGAATGTGATACGAAACACCTTCGGGTGCAACCAAAAGAATAATTCCTGCAGCAGTTCCCAATCCTCCTAGATTGAAGGCAGAATTAGAGTTTGAAGTGATTAAACCAAAAATAATTAGTGGTGGTCCAAGCAGCATTCCAGCCGAACCGTGAATTTGATAAATGTGGTCATCGCGATGAACAAACTCAAAATTATAGTTCAAACCTATTCTTTCATGAACCAACCATTCACCACGAACGCCATAAGTTTGTAGATTTGCAGAATCTACTCTACCAATGCCCGAGGCAAAATACACGTGTCCAGTGCTTTGATTAAATTGAGCTTGACTTGAGAAAAAATTTAAAACAAAAATAAATGCAGCAAGGTATTTCATAAAACAAATATAGAATGAAATTCATCTTGCGGTAATTTTGCAAAAAACACTACATTGAAAAACTAAATTACGACTTATGAAAAAACAGCTATTTAGCCTATTGTTTATTGGAGCATCCACATTCAGCTTTGGACAAATGCAAATTGGAAATTCCAATTTTGAAACTTGGGAAACCGTTTCAAGCGGCGAAGAACCTACCAATTGGAGTAGTTTCTTATCAGCATCCGGTTCATTGAACTGGGCAGCAAGTGACCAATGTGAAAGCTCAACAGATGTGCGTCCGGGAAGTTCAGGAACAAAATCAGTACGAATTTTCTCACTGGATATTTTTGGAACAATCGCAAATGGAAATGTTACGGTTGGTAGAATCAACATGGGAAATGCAACTGCTAGTGATCCAAGCAACTACAATGCATCGATTACTGCAAACTCTGCCTATTCTGAAATAATGACGGATAGTCCGGATTCAATTGTTTTCTGGGCGAAATTCACTCCAAACAGTGGAAACACTACTGATTCTGCCAGAGTTAGCGCCATTATTCATGATTCATACGATTTCCGTGATCCAATTGACGCTGGTTCTCAATCACACATTGTAGCTACAGCTATCAAGAATTTTTCGAAAACAAACGGTAACTGGGTTCGCATGTCGGTTCCATTTACTTACAGCGGACCTGCGTCAACGCCACAATTCATCTTGTTGACATACGCAACAAGCAAAACACCAGGTGGTGGATCAGGAAATGATCAGGTTTGGATTGACGACATGGAATTGATATACAATCCATTAAGCGTTGAAGAAGGCACTGAATCACCAGTTCAGGTTGTGAATGCAAATGGAAAAATCACTTTTAAAGCTAAAGAAGGTGCAACACTTGCAGTAATGATTACAACAAGTACAGGAGACATCATTGCAAAAGGAACAACTGAACAAAGCTTTACCATTTCAACTCCAGGAGTTTATTTAGTTCATCTATCAGCTGAAGGAAAAGAATACGTTCAAAAAATTGCGGTTTACTAAACAGGCATGAAACCTCTTTGTCGAATTATCCTAACATGTATTTGTGCTTTGATCTTAAACAAGGTTGAAGCGCAAAACGTTATGGTTGGAAATGTATATTCAACTAACGGAAGTGCTGTTTTTCAGGCTTCCGTTTACTACATTGATTCGACAACTTTGGAAAGATCAACGGTTCTTACTTCCACATCAGGCAGCTTCAATTTGTTTTTGCCTTCTGGTAAATACTGGATCTTTTTTGAGCACGAGGATTATGCTACTGACTCGCTTCTGGTTGATGCAAAACTTCTTGTAAACCCTTATATCGTTGAGCTAAAATCATCCGGGAAAAAGATAGACGAGGTGGTTATCCGGGTTGGGAAATTTGATAAAGCACTTGAGGAACAAACGGTTTCCATGGAAATCATTAAACCTCATCTGATAGAAAGTAAAAATACAAGAAGTATAGAAACGGCTTTGGATCAAACGCCAGGCTTAAATATTCTTGACGGCGAGCCTCAAATTAGAGGTGGAAGTGGCTTTACGTTCGGCGTTGGTTCAAAAGTTGCCGTTTTGGTTGACGATATGCCCATGCTTTCAGGTGATGCAGGAAGACCGGAATGGGGGTTTATTCCGGTTGAAAACATTAGCCAGGTAGAAGTAATAAAAGGAGCAGCGTCTGTTCTTTCAGGATCTTCGGCACTTTCTGGTTCAATCAATATTCGAACAGCTTATCCAACAGCAACACCACTTACCAAAGTGAATGTTTACACTGGTGTTTACGGTCGACAAAATTCAGGGTTCGACAACTGGTACTCCGACAAACCAATTATCGCAGGAACGAATTTCCTACATTCAGTAAAAAAAGGAAATTGGGACTTTGTGCTTGGTGGAAATTTCAATTACGATCACGGTTATATTGGTCCGCCAAGAACCGATTCGTTAGTAATGAAAGATTCGATTACCAACTTCACTAACAGACAAATGTCGAGCAAACGCGCACGATTGAACGGAAGCGTGGTTTATCATTCTAAAAAGTACAAAGGATTATCGTACGGAGTCAATTCCAATCTGATGGTTTCAAGGTCGAACATGATCTTTGCATGGTTGAATGATACGAATGGCATTTATCGTGCTTATCCAGGAGCCATGTTTTTGGTTGATCAATTGATCTTCCATGTCGATCCGTCTATCGTTTACAATTTAGGAAACGGAACAAAACATTCGTTAAGAACCCGCTTGCTGAGAACTGTAAATACAATGAGCGCTAATCAAAGCAATCAGGCAACTGTTCTCTACGCTGATTATCAATACAAAACAAAGGTAAAACCCTTATTCAATTCTGATTTGATTGCCGGAATTACAGGAATGAACACGTACAGCTATGCCAATATTTATGTCGGATCAGGAAGTAAGTTCAATGAAATGTTAAACGTATCCGGTTACGCTCAGGTGGAGAAGAAGATCAAAGATCGCTGGACCATTGCATTGGGAGGAAGATTGGAACATTTTGATTTAAACGACGGAACGGAAACCGCTAATAAACCAATTGTCAGAGCTGGAACAAGTTTGCGTTTACACAAAGCCACATACTTAAGAACTTCTTTCGGGCAAGGTTATCGTTTTCCAACCATTACGGAACGATACATTAAAACCGGCGTTGGAAATTTTGGAGTATTCCCCAATCCCGAACTTAAAGCAGAAACCAGCTGGAATGCCGAATTTGGTGTGAAGCAAGGATTGAAATTTGGTGGATTCATGGCTTTATTCGATGCGGCCATCTTTTGGCAAGAATACCAAAACACCATTGAATACATGTTTGGAATTTGGGATGGAGCAAGTTCCACCTCATTTGCCGGTTTCAAATTCCTGAATACAGGACGATCTCGAGTTCAGGGAATTGATATTTCGCTTGCCGGTGAATCGAAATTGCAAAAAGTCAATGTTTTCAAATACTTAATCGGCTATAACTACATTGTTCCTAAAACCTTGAATCCGGATTATGTTTACGCCATTGATGATTTTAATAGAAAATTCAGCTACAATTCTACTTCCTTAGACAGTAATTCCCAGATTCTGAAGTACCGTTTTCTTCATAATGTGAAGGCGGATATTGAATGGACATACAACGAAAAATTGTCCATAGGAATGAGCGTGAAGTATTTCAGTAAGATTGTGAATATGGATAGAATCATCAAGGAATTTGAAGATTTTACGGCTAACGCTCCATACATTCAGGACATCCGATACATGGATTACTTCAACAGCAACAGAAAAGGAAATCTGATTTTCGACGCTCGTATTTCTTACCCAATTAAGGAAAATCAACGCATTGCAATTGTTGGAACGAACATTACGAATAAGTTGTATTCACTTCGTCCGCTGAAGATTGAGCAACCAATTACGATTATGTTGCAGTATTCGTTGAAATTGACGGGAGAGTAAAATATTTGCGGGCGAAATTAATGTTGTAGGGGCGAAAGATGTTTCGCACGTACCCATATTCTCTCCGCATATTCTGATTACCTTTGCAAAAACATTCCTGATGAAAATTGCTGTTGTAGGAATCATCTTTGTAATTGGTGTTGTAGTTGCCTATCAATTCGTTAAACCTTCTGAAGTAAAAACATTGAAAGTGTATAATCCACTGGATGTAGACACCACTTTGGTAGCTGACGATTTGGAACGCTTTATTCCTGAACATAAAATTCAACGTTTCGAACTTACAGATCAAAGCAACAAGCCGTTTGGAAGTAAAGAGTTGAAAGGAAAAGTTTACGTTGCCGAGTACTTTTTCACCACTTGTGGAACTATTTGTCCGATAATGAACTCACAGATGCAGCGCGTTCAGGAGAAATTTGCCGGAAACAAGAATTTCAACATTGTAAGTATGACCGTTGATCCGGAACACGATACTCCTGAAGTATTGATGGATTACGCAAAAAACCACGGCGCGAAAAACGATCAGTGGCACTTTTTAACTGGTAAAAAGGAGAAATTATATTCGCTTGCCAGACGAAGTTTCTTCCTCTTAAAACCAGCAGCAGTAGTTAATCAGGGGGATGTTGGTTCTGATTTCATTCACACGAATTACTTTGTTTTGGTTGATCAAAATTCTCAGATCCGCGGTTATTACGACGGAACGGATGAGCATACGGTGACCACGATGATGGAGGACGTGGAGATTTTGTTGAAGGAAAAATAAAAAGGCGTTTTTTAACGCGAATGTTGTAGGGGCAGGTCGCGACCTGCCCCTACGATAATACAATCAATATTTATTTTCCCTATTTTCGACGTCAATTATTGACTTCACTATGGAATCCAATCAAGGTAAAACGAATTATTCGGCACTTTCAACACTAACAACAG
Source organism: uncultured Fluviicola sp. (assembly GCA_965650275.1). Taxonomy (GTDB): domain Bacteria; phylum Bacteroidota; class Bacteroidia; order Flavobacteriales_D; family Crocinitomicaceae; genus Fluviicola. The sequence continues at coordinate 32,377 of CBFGNV010000023.1, forward strand.
TATTCTTCTTTTGGGGATTTATTGCTGCCGGAAACAGTGTTTTCATTCCTTTTTGTAAACATTATTTTGACTTGGATCAATTCCAAAGTCAGTTGATCGATTTTGCTTTTTACGGGGCTTATTACCTTGGTGCTTTGGCGCTTTTTGTATTCAGCAATATTAAATCCAAAGACATTGTATTGAGTTGGGGTTATAAGAAAAGTATTGTTTACGGATTGCTCTTCTCGGCGCTCGGCGCTGCTGCAATGATCATTTCAGTAAACTTAAATGTTTTTGCAGGAATGCTTTTCGGTTTGTTTATAGTTGCACTTGGATTTTCACTTCAGCAAACATCTGCCAATCCATTTATGATTGCATTGGGAGATGAAAAAACAGGAAGTAACCGAATTAATTTGGGTGGTGGAATAAACAGTTTTGGAACCACAATAGGACCCGTTCTGGTTTCACTTGCGCTTTTCGGAACAGCTTCTACGATCAATGATGACATGATTTCAAGCTTGAGTTTAAGCAAAGTAGTCATTCTTTATGCAGGCGTTGGCTGTCTGTTTCTTGGAGTAGCAGCATTGTTCGGATTTTCGAAAAAAGTTCCTTCAGGGAAATTGGAAAGTATAGATAATAAGCAGGAAAAAGCATCCAAAGCGATGGTGACGATGCTAGTTATAACCGGGTTATTGATCGCTTGTTTCGCTCCTGTTTTCTCTAGCTATTCGTCAAAAGATGCGAAAGAAATTGTTCGTTTGGAAAAAACAATTGAGAATGAAACAAAAGAGATCAACAAACTCAACGATAGCATTGGAACAATTATTCATGCTGATAATTATGATGTAATGAACCATGAAACTGGAGGAACCATCTCTGGTTGCGAACTTCAAATAGCATTGTATAAAAAGATGATTGAACCAACAACTGATAAAATCTCTGCTTTAAAAAAGCCTTTGGAAAACTCACGAATGCTTTGGTTGACACTTGCCTTGGGAGTGGTGATCGTAGGAATTTTCACAGCAAATATCATGGCAAATAAAAAACCAGAAGGTTGGGGAGCAATGAAATATCCTCAGTTGAGTTTGGGAATGATTGCCATTTTGGTATATGTTGGTGTAGAAGTTGCTGTTGGAAGTAATCTTGGTGAATTGTTGAAACAAAAAGATTTTGGTCGTTACTCTTCATCTCAAATTACACCTTTCATTTCCATGTATTGGGGAAGTTTGATGATTGGAAGATGGTCAGGAGCCATTAACGCATTCTCACTTTCAAAATCAACCAAAAACCTATTGAAATTCATTTTGCCACTTGTTGCATTCGGAATTATTTTAGGCGTTTCTGTTCTTGCTGGCTACAACGTTGCACCTCTGAAATGGTACATATTATGTGTTGCAGTTCAATTAGTTGCATTCCTTGTAACCGATGACAAACCAGCACTTTCTTTGAGCGTTTTTGGATTCCTTGGTTTAACCGCCTTGGTTATTGGACTAATGACTTCAGGGACAATTGCAGTATACGCATTCTTAAGTGCAGGATTGTTCTGTTCAATTATGTGGCCATGCATTTTCTCACTTTCTCTTGCAGGACTTGGAAAATATCAGGCGCAAGGTTCTGGATTCCTGGTGATGATGATTTTAGGTGGTGCACTTATTCCACCTCTTCAAGGAAAACTTTCTGATATTATTGGAATTCAACCATCGTTTATCGTTGGAGCTCTTTGTTTTGCTTACATTCTATTCTTCGCGGTTTACGTAAACCGTTTGTTGAAGAAACAAGGTGTTTCACTCGATGTTTCTGACTCGGCGCATTAACTCCGTTTTGAAAATAAAAAACCGGTAGTCCCTCACATTCTCAATTCCTATCTAAATTGAATCTAAATAAGATTCTACAGTAATTGCTATGCGTTTAGCCCTTAAATTTGCGTAACAAAATTTTATAGGATAAAATGGGTAAACTAGACAGATTCAAATCATCCATCGCTAGGAAATATTGGATGGCTTTGACAGGTTTGTTCTTAATTACGTTCCTTGTTGGACATTTATTAGGAAACCTTCAATTAATCACTAAACACGGGGAAGAAGGACGTAGAGCTTTCAATGAATATGCTTACTTCATGGGGCATAACATCTTCATTGTAATTTTAGCTTACGTTACTTACGCTTCCATTCTTTTCCATGCATTCTTCGGTTTGTATTTGGCGGTTCAAAACAAAAAAGCTCGACCTGTAAGTTATGCTTACAACAATCCGGGAGCAAATTCAGGTTTACCTTCTCGCTACATGGCGATTTTAGGAACTGTTGTTTTGGTGTTCATTTGTACACACATGGCCAACTTTTGGTACAAGCAAAAAGTAGCTCAAACTGTTCCGTTACATACGATAGTTAAAACTGAGCAAAAAGCAATTGGACAAAATCCAATGTCGGGTGAACCAATGTTTGCTCCTTTTGAAGTTACATACATGTTGACTACCAAAGGAACTTACATGGAGCAATACGCTTTTCAACCTACTGAAAAAGTATATGTGAACTTTGAAAAGCAAGCTGTAAATAAAGAGCTTTCAAAAGTTGAAAAATACGAGATCAAGGATCATACAAAGATCTACGACAAAACAACAGGATTACAAGCAGGTGAAGGATACAAGGATTTGCATACAGTAGTAATGAATTTCTTTGGTCAATCGCAACAAGGGCAGCCAACAAATGATTTGGCACTTTGGGCAGTTATCGCTTACGTTCTTTCTATGGCAGTTTTAGCATTCCACTTGTGGCACGGATTCGCTTCGGCATTCCAGTCACTTGGATTGAACCATAAAATGTATAACGGATTGATCAGTTTTGTTGGAAAAGCATTTGCGATTTTAGTTCCATTAGCTTTTGCAATTATTCCAGTTCTTATTTACCTGAATAAATAACACTTTAAACGAGTTATATGTCTATTCTAGATTCTAAAATACCAGAAGGCCACATTTCAAGTAAGTGGACAGATTATAAAGATCATTTGAAATTGGTCGCACCAAACAACCGTCCGAAAATCGATATTATCGTTGTTGGAACAGGTTTGGCTGGAGCTTCCGCAGCAGCTTCATTTGGTGAAATGGGATACAACGTGAAAGCGTTCTGTTTCCAGGATTCTCCACGTAGAGCGCACTCAATTGCAGCTCAGGGAGGTATCAACGCAGCAAAAAATTACCAAAACGACGGTGACTCGATCTTCCGTTTGTTTTACGATACGATTAAAGGTGGTGACTACCGTGCACGTGAGGCAAACGTTCATCGTTTAGCTGAAGTTTCTGGTAACATCATTGACCAATGTGTTGCTCAAGGTGTCCCTTTTGCACGCGATTACGGCGGATTGTTGGATAACCGTTCATTTGGTGGTACACAAGTTCAACGTACATTCTACGCAGCTGGACAAACTGGACAACAATTGTTGTTAGGTGCTTACTCAGCGCTTTCTCGTCAAATTGGATTGGGGAATGTAAAAATGTACAACCGTCACGAAATGCTTGATGTAGTTAAGGTAGACGGAAAAGCACGAGGAATTATCGCTCGTAACTTGATTACAGGTGAAATTGAGCGTCATTCTGCTCACGCAGTGATCCTTTGTACTGGTGGATACGGAAACGTTTACTTCCTTTCTACAAATGCAATGGGTTCTAACGTAACAGCAGCATGGAAAGCGCACAAACGTGGAGCTTACTTTGCAAACCCTTGTTACGTACAAATTCACCCAACTTGTATTCCGGTTCACGGAACAAATCAGTCGAAACTAACGTTGATGTCTGAGTCGTTACGTAACTCAGGACGTATTTGGGTTCCGAAGAAAAAAGAAGATGCTGAAGCAATTAGAGCTGGACAATTGAAACCAACTCAAATTGCAGAAGAAGATAGAGATTACTACCTGGAGCGTCGTTACCCAGCATTTGGTAACTTGGTTCCACGTGACGTTGCTTCACGTGCTGCGAAAGAGCGTTGTGATGTTGGTTTTGGTATTGAGGCAAATGACACAAACGAAGGTGTTTACCTTGATTTCTCTTCTGAGATTCGTTCAAAAGGAAAACAGGCAGCTCTAGTAGCTGGAGACCACAACCCTTCTGAGGAAAAAATCATGACCTTAGGAAAGGCTTGGGTGGAAGAGAAATACGGAAACTTGTTCCAGATGTATGAAAAAATTACAGACGAGAATCCATACGAAACTCCAATGAAGATTTACCCGGCAGTTCATTACACAATGGGCGGTGTTTGGGTTGATTACAACTTACAATCAACAATTCCCGGATGTTTCGTTGCTGGAGAAGCAAACTTCTCTGATCATGGAGCAAACAGATTGGGAGCATCTGCTTTGATGCAAGGTTTGGCTGACGGTTACTTCGTATTGCCTTATACTGTTTCAGATTATTTAGCGAATGACATTCGTACTGGTAAAATCCCAACAGATTCTCCTGAATTTGACGAAGCAGAGAAAGCTGTTAAAGATCAAATCAATGCATTCTTAAACAACAACGGAACAAAATCAGTAGATCATTTCCACAAGCGTTTGGGATTGATCATGTGGAATAAAGTTGGAATGGCGCGTAATGAGAAAGGCTTAACAGAAGCAATCTCAGAAATTGCAGCATTGAGAGATGAATTCTACAAAGATGTTTTTGTACCTGGTGATGCAAATGAATTGAATCCTGAATTGGAGAAAGCACTTCGTGTTGCTGACTTCATGGAATTGGGTCAATTGATGGCACGCGATGCTTTGCAACGTAAGGAATCTTGTGGTGGTCACTTCCGTGAGGAATATCAGGATGCTGAAGGTGAAACTTTGCGTGACGACGAGAACTTCAACTTTGTTGGAGCTTGGGAGTACAAAGGAATGGACATCAACCAATCTGAGTTACACAAGGAAGTATTGAAATACGAATACATTAAGATCGCAGCAAGAAATTATAAGTAATAGAGATCAGAAAATAGAGAATAGACAATAGGACGAAATCATTCCTATTTTCTAATTTCTAATCTCTATTTTCCCTAACAATTAGAGTTATGGCATCAAAAACAATAAATATTAACCTAAAGATTTGGCGTCAAAAGAACGCGAATTCTAAAGGAAGTATGGAAACATACAAATTGGATAATGTTTCTACGGATAGTTCTTTCCTTGAAATGTTGGATCAATTGAACGAACAATTGGTAAACGAACGTAAAGAGCCTGTTGCATTCGATCACGATTGTCGTGAAGGAATTTGTGGAATGTGTTCATTGTTCATTAACGGTGAAGCTCACGGTCCGGATAGAGCAGTAACAACTTGTCAATTACACATGCGTAAGTTCAAGGATGGTGAAACTATTTACGTTGAGCCATGGAGAGCGAAAGCATTCCCTGTAATCAAGGATTTGGTTGTTGACAGAACTTCATTTGACCGTATTCAACAAGCTGGAGGGTTCGTTTCTGTAAACACTTCAGGACGTACGATGGATGCCAATGCCATTCCAATTGGAAAAGCAGAAGCAGACAAAGCATTCGAAGCGGCAACTTGTATTGGTTGTGGAGCTTGTGTTGCATCATGTAAAAATGCTTCTGCAATGCTTTTCGTTTCAGCGAAAGTATCTCAGCTGGCATTGTTGCCTCAAGGACAAGTTGAAGCGAAACAACGCGTATTGAACATGGTGAAACAAATGGATGAAGAAGGTTTTGGAAACTGTACAAACACTGGTGCTTGTGCTGTTGAATGTCCGAAAGAAATTTCATTGGAGAATATTGCACGCATGAACAGAGAGTTCCTTTCTGCAATGCTTACAGCAGAATAACGGCACAGGATTACAAATCCTGCGCAGCTTTATAAAATTCAAAAGGTCCTTCCGTAAATACGAGAGGACCTTTTTTAGTTGTGTTACGCTTGAGAAAGCAAATATGAAAAAAATTCAGATTTTCGTAGCACCAACGTTTTACCTAAAAGCACATGAAAACTCCCAGTTTCTCGTTATTAAGACTATACTCCATTATACCTAAAACAAATCTTCGCTAACAAGAAACAAAGTGGGGGCACTCCTGCAAAGAGCTCGGAAACATCTATGCAGGAACACTCGAACTTACAATATGTAAATTAACTGAACAACGAGTTGAGGAGAATGACAAAAAAATGTCGGAGAAACCAGTTTTTACTCTACAGCTTTAAGAACAAACCACACCATTGGACGCATTTTCTCGCCGTCAAGTGTCAGTTCAGGGAACTCTAATCTGAACTCTCCTTTTCTACTTGCTTTTAATGTTTGCGTTCCTATTGCTTCCATGGTATTCCAATCGTACCAAGTGATGGTATAACTGCTTTTAGGAAGCAAATCAGAAACATAAAGCATTTTTCCGTCTTCCCAGCTAATAGTAGTGAGCGTATCAAAAGGTGCATTCGGATTTTGCTGTAAGGATTTCATCTCCGGAGTTGCCGACATAGTATACGAATTGTATGTTCTATTCAATACAAAACCAGCAGCGCTTTTCTTATCACCAGCAATGTAATACTCTGTTTCCTTGGTCGCCTTTTTGATTTTTCTGGTGTGCTTTTCCGCTTGTCGACCTTGCATCCAGGTTCCATTCGAATTTTGAAGAACCTCAATTACCGCAGGATTATTCATCCACTTTTCCGCCACAACAGTTCCCGGCCACGCAATTCTTGTATCGCGTTTTTCGTCCTGAAACATTCCTTCCCAGGCAAAAAGTCCCGTACAACCCGTGAAACCAACGGTTCTGACATCAATGTTATGCGGTGTGAAATTTGACGCTTCATTTGCACCGATAGCATCAGAAACTGAACCTTGCTCAAAATGCATAACCGGTTTTCCGTAAGCCGCCCAAAAATCAACATTTTTCTGATAGAAGGAATTTTCACCTTCACTTACCTGAGTTCCTCTTCCATCTCTAGTAATAATCAGGCGGAACGGTTCATTCTTATACGTACTGTATCCAACTACATCAATGTTTTTCAGTTGTGCACTTGGATCCAAAATCTTACTTGCAACCGGATCCAGATAATGAATGGTATTGTCGTAAGTATGCAAACCAATCAAGTGATCCTTATGCTGCATGTTCACTTTTATGTATTGCGACATTCGATCATTATAAGTTAGCAATGCCTTACGAACAATTTCTCCATGCTCATCACTTAACATTTCATAAGACGCTCCGGGAAAATACTGATCCAAATGCCATGATTCACTCAAAAATTCGAACATCATGATACTCGTGGAATAACCGTAACGCGAAATATAATAGCGCATGCGTTGTTCGTGAAACTTCAAATCCTCTTCATCCAAAAACATTTGATGTGGTTGTTTTCCAACTGAATCATTGTAACAGTAAGGCAAGAATGGATCATTCTCATTGTATTTGTACGTTTTGTCACCATCCCATTCATAATGACTAAAATCCCAGATCGCAGAAGCATACTGCCCGTAGTTCATGAGTGGCTCCTGAAACAGGAAATTGAAGTTAATCATCATATCGTTCTTCTCACAAAAATCCAATAAACGATCCTGCTCCCACGCATAATGCAAACGGTTGTAATAGTTCCCTTTTTCCTCAAATTCGATCAAACTTGACCACGCTGTTTGAGCAACACGGAAATAATGTCCACCTAGTTTGTGATAATCGCTAATATCCTTGTGATAAGCCATCCAATCCTGCACACTAGCAGCTTTGTTCGTTTTACCCGGACTTACGTTGTATGAATCTACTCCATTGACAGGAGCAATCAGATTGTGTCCAATTGGAAGAATGATCTTATTATCTAACTGAATATTGCGTTGATTTGGGTGAAGCGTTGTAAAACCGTGTGCATCGCTTTCTATTACGGTAAAATTCAGTTTATCCGAACTCAACACTTCTTTTCCGTGTATTTTGAGTACTGCGCTGTACATCCACTCACCTGTTTTGGTTGGACAAAAGCGCACTCTGAATGGGTTTTTGGTGGTTAATTCTACCCAATCATTTTTTCGCACATTGCGTTCATAATCTACAAAGTAGAAGGCATCAACAGGCTGCACAAATCCGGATTCTACGTGAGTAAAAGAGTACTGAACATCCACTTCCCATTCTAAAAAGGGGTTTAATTTATCTTCCGTTTCAACTTTCTTCAGAAAATTAGTGATCTGTTCCTGAAAATTTTGAGGAATGGTTAACCCAAACTCCAATTTCTTATTCAGTAATACTTCATTGGTATTTGAATAATTCAACACTTCAGGTTGCAGCTTGCTAACCACAGGAATGGTGGTTGTTTGTGCAAAAAGACAAGAACCAGCAAAAAGGAAAAAAGAAAAAACCAAATAAAACTTCATTCTGAAAAAATTAAATTCCAATCAATGTGAAAGCGGTTAGCATCGGATTGAGGATAAATTAGAACGCTAACCTAAAGATAAATACGCTCCAATTCCTCAAAATCTTAACAAATTTTTTGATTTCATAAAGTTTTCTTAAATTAGCCTGTCTTTAATTTACTTATGTTATGAAAAAACTTTTACTCACTTTGGGTATTGTGGGGCTTGGATTTGCCTCAAAAGCCCAAATTATCTTCCAAGTGGAAGAGCCGGCTCCAATTGCTGGATTCTACGATTTTGAGGTCGCAACGACAGGTTGGGGTCTTTCTAGTTTATCTGGAATTTACGTATTAGATACTGTTAAAGTATACAACGATGGAGTATCTACAGGAGTAAACGCTCAGGGAAATCCTGTGCACGCAAACGGATGTAACGCTGCACCAGCTGGAAGTTTAGCAGGAAAAATTGCTTTGGTTTTCCGTGGTGATGGTACTGCTAATGCTAACAATGGAGCTTGTGAATTTGGTTTGAAAGCGTACAACGCTCAACAAGCTGGAGCTGTTGCTGTGATCATTGTAAACCGTGAAGAACAAGTTGCTGGAATGGCTGCAGGTACGAACGGAGGAATGGTTACTATCCCTGTAATCATGGTTGGTCTTTCAACTGGTCAGTCAATCTTAAATTCAATTGGTGGTGGTGACGATGTAGTTGCTTTCATTGGTGACAAAACTGGATTGTTCGATAACGACATGTCTGTTTTTGACAACTCTTCTTTCCGTGCTGATTTCGGGTCTTTCCCATTGGCTTTGGCACAAGATGCAACTGAATTGTCTGTTCCGGTTGGAGCATGGGTTTACAACTACGGTGCTTTGGATCAAACAGGAGCTACACTTACAGCTACTGTTGATCATGGAACTGAAGTTTACAACGAGGTTTCTGCACCATTCGCTTTGGATGCTGGTGACTCAGTTTACGTTACTTTCCCTGATTTCTCTATGCCATCTTACACAACTGGAGAGTACATTATCAACTACGATTTAGCACTTACTGTTGCTGATGAAGCTGCAGTTGATAACACAGTTACAAGTAACTTCTTCTTAACAGATTCTACATACTCTTACGCTCGTTTAGACGGTATGGGTGATGTTGCAAAAGATGGTTTCTACCGTTCTTCTACTTTACCAACAGGTGAATTCCAAAGCTGTATCTTGTTCCGTGATCCAAACGCTAGCCGTTTGAGAACTGACGGATTGTGGTATGGTGGTATTACAGTTGGAGTAGCTGATACTTCAACTATTAACATTGAAGATCAATTGATCGAAGGATACATCTTCGAGTGGGATGATACTTGGACAAGTGCTGCTGATGCAACATATACTGCTTTGAACTCTGTTGCTCAAGGTGACGTTGCATTCCTTCCAGGTATGGAAGAGCAAACTGTTTTCATTCCTTTTGATGACATGTTCCAATTCCAGGACAACCAAAATTACTTAGCTTGTATCGTTTCTTATACAAACGAGATCTACCACGCAATGGATACTAAATCTATTTATGATTTCAACATTGCTGAAAACAATATTCCACGTTTCCCAATTAAAACTGGACCAGATGCAGCAAACTACAATCCAAACGGATTTGGTATCGCAGGTTCTATCGTAATTAACGTTGGAACAGATTTGACTGTTGCTGAAAACACTTTAGAGTCTACAGCTTACCCTAACCCATCTAAAGATGTGGTTACTGTAAAAGTTAACGCTAGCGGTAAAGGAACATTGAAAGTAACGGATATGGCTGGACGTACAGTTTCAACTCAAGAAATTACAGTTGAAGGTGGAAAATTCACTACAAACGTTGCTGGAATGAATGCTGGATCTTACGTATTCAACATTGATTTTGCTAATGGAACAGCTACTCACTTCAATGTAGTAGTTACTAAATAGTAGAATATACTTTTAAATTTTGAAGAAAGGGCTTCTCGGAAACGAGGAGCCTTTTTTGTTTCGCACTTTCCGCTGCGGCGGACTTGATGACCTCAACGAAATTCATACAATGAGCGGAGGATTACAAATTCTGTGCTGACTAGTCCTTATACATCATTCCGTATGGCAGAACGGGTTCATCTTTCGTGTAGAAATAACCCATTGCTTTTCCATTGAAAGGTTCAATTTCGCCGCTGTCATAAACCACAAAAGCACTTGATCCGATGGTTACTTTATAAGCTGATGCAAAATCTATTCGTTGCATACTTAGCGCAATCTCGCTCTTCATCCACATATCGAAATCAATGCTTTTTTGAATATTGACATAGTAGGTGATTCTATTACCGTTTTCTTTAAAAACATTATCGAATAAAACTTTCAGGTAGGCATGATTATAAAAATCATCACCGCTGAGCTCAATATATGTGCTTGAATTGACGTTTTGAGTTGTTGAAACAACATTCCAGCTCAAAACACTAAAACAGCTATCGAGAAGCGCTCTTTTGCCCTCAAACAGCGTTTGTGGAAGTTCCATGTGATAAATAAACACGCTTGACGTATCTCCGGTTGGCGTAAGTGGCCAATTCTTATTCATGTAGTGGTGGTAAGCCAACAACCTTTCAGCTGCTTTCAAACGTTTTGCCAATTCTTGTTTTTTTACCAAATACGGTTTCTGTTCTATATAAAAACCATTCACCGTTCTGCTTATTAAATACTGCTTTAGTTCTAGACTTTCTTCTTTAGAAACAGAAGGTAATTTCGGGAACTGAAAAACGCCCATTGCATCAGATTTGAACCCTTTCTCATAATAATACTTCTTTGTAAGTTGACCAGTACTGTCTTGTTCTGTCCATGTACCGTTCAATGAATCATTTACATATTCACATCTCGACTTCAAAATACCGGTTGAATAAAAATAGGATTCCGAACTAATCTTATTCACGCGTTCAAGCTTGTATTCGAAATTCCCATTTTCGTAATAACGATAGACCGTTTGGTCGGTTTTACCCGAATCAAAATTTGTCTTATTAAAGGATTTAAGTTGATGGGAAGGATAATAATCTCTGATTTCCTGCGAAGTAAAACTTCCCGTTGGAGTGAGATTGATCCGAGAAAGAGTGCCATCTTCAAAAAACTCGGCCACCAATGTGTCGTTCTTTGGTCTGAGATAGATCTTTGACTTTAGTAAACCGGATGGATAATAAGTGAAATTCTCGGTTTTCTCGCTCGGACCATGTGCATAAACGATATGCTCTTTTACCTTGCCGTCTGGATAATATTCCGTCTGAAAACCAAGACCATTTTTTTCAATCTTGCGCTCATAGCTTTGGATTCCGGATTCGAAAAACCGCTTCTCATGTCCAGTAGGCCACCAATATTGTTCGCCGTACTCAATGGTGGAAGCTACCTTTCCATTATCGTAGTATTCTATCCAGTTTCCAACGGCAATTCCATTTTCAAAAGAGCGTTTGGCGAACAACTTGCCGTTCGGATGGTGATAGACAAAGTCTCCGTTCGCTGCTCCATTGGCATAGCATCCCCGTTGAATTTCAACTCCGTTTTCACCGTAAAACAAATACTTACCATGCTGAGAAGGAAAATTATTAGGACTATCACTAACAATCAAGTGATGCTCGGCAATACTCATCACTCTTCCATTCGGATAATACATCGTTTCGGTTCCAAACTGCGCAGATACATCGCAATAACCTTCGGCATCAATTACATGTTCAGGACGAGCTGCGTAACCCGCTTTCACCAATTCTTCGTTCTGAAAATTCCGGAAATATCTAACCTGATAGATCTTTCCCTGGCGATAATTCTCCTCCTTCCAACAGCGTTTACCTTCATTATTAAGATAGAAGATCTGTTTCAATTCCAAATTACTTCCATCTTGTTTGTAGATCAACTGAGCAATTATAGAATCCTTTTTTACGCGCTTGAATTCAGAATAGGTTTGTGATGTTCCTAAAACGTAACATTTCTCAACCTGCAGCTGTCCGTTTTTGAACTCACGGTACTCATAGGGCTTACCGTTAGCATCTTTGGAACAAACTCCTTCACGCAGCTGCTTTTGATCGTAATTCTGATAAAAACTGCAGAAGTAATAAAGCCCGCCTTTTTTCTGATAAGGATCAAAACCGCACTCTTGAGAGAACAGATTCACGCTAAAAACAAACGGAAGTATAACGGTATAGATGAATTTCACTTTTCTGTAATTACCCGCAAAAGTACAATTGATGAAACAATAGGTTCAGAGCATGAAACTTACTTTTTTCCTTTCTTCACCGTATTTTTCACCAGTTTCCATTCCATTGCTCCAACTGTAGCTAATGGTTTAGCCGGTTCCTCAATTCGGAATGTTGAACCATTGTAGCATTCAACCATTCCATCATCGTAAACTACTACTTTATTTCCGTATACATCTGCCAACCAAGCTTTTTCTAACTCCTTTCTTTCCAAAGAAACAGTAGGTTGAATAAAATAGTTGTTACCTGTAGTCAAGAGACATGTTGTTATTACATGTCCAAGATAAAAGTACTTACTTGCATTTGGAATGACAGATTTGAAAATAGAATCAAGTGCTAAAGGACTGTATAATTTTGTTGAGTTGAAATGCACACCGCATAAACAGCTTGGTTGGATCGTGTCCCATTTTAATATGTTGATGACGCTGTCAATCTGCGTTTTGTATTTGCTATATTCAGCGTTAGGCATATAGAGATTATAATGAAACGTTGTTAACTTATGTTGATCACAATTGAATTGAAATTTAGAAAAGTAGGTGCTGATTAGAAACTGTTCCACTTTACGTAGCACGTTTACTTCTTCATTGATTTGTTTTTCATCAATGATCGTATTTGTCTCATGTCTTCTTTGCGTAATCTGATGAACAACAAGCGACAAAAGACATTTTTCCTGTTCTGCAGTTAATGGTGCCAGCTTTAGTTTAGGCGTCACCTCACAAAGGGAATCTCTAAATCCGTTGGTGTAATGGCATTTTTTCAACACCCTTCCCAAACTATCTTGCTCAATCCAATAACCATTTAGAATATGCTGATCAAACTGCTTTTCTACTTTCAGGTTCCCATTACCCCAAAATTCCTTTGTGGTATAGAACCTACCTAACTTGCCGTGTGTTTCCCAAGCCAGTTTCCTATTTCCATTCTCGGAGTATTGAGTGAAGGTGTGGTTTGATGCGCTGTCTTTACTATCTCTATATTCTTCGATCGCCAATTGATGATTGGAGTAATACTCACGATGCTCTTCGCGTTGATCATCTTTGAACCTCAATCGAACGGATTTTAAAGTGCCATCTGCAAAGTACTCAACGGATGCTGTATCATTACTTGGACGATAATACCAGCGACTTTTCATTTTGCCATTTGGAAAATAACTGACGTCCATTTCCTTTGAATCTTTATTGTAGTAGCGGTATAAACGGTATTCTTTCTTCACGCCATTTTCATAATACTCTGTTTCGTAGCCAAGGGTGTCTCTTTTAAATGTGCTTTCAAACTGCAGTTTACCAGATGGGTAGTAACGCTTCTCACTTTCAAGTTCGTGATCATATTGGTCACCAAATTCAATGGTTGACAATAATTTTCCATTCTCATAGTACTCCTTTCCTTTTCCGGTTTGGATATCGTTGGTAAATGTTTTTCTCGCCGAAATTTGTCCGTTCATGTGATGATAAACAAACTCACCGTTCTTTTGTCCGTTGGCGTAAGTACCATGCTCCAGTTCTACACCATTTTCGTAATATTCAACGTAGTTGCCGTGTTGCGTATTTTCCCAGGAATAAGGGCTAACGGTCAATTTGTGTTCTTTGATGAAATGAATTTTTCCGCTCGGATAATACTCGGACTCTTTGCCGAAAAGGGAATATTCTGTGGTATAACCTTCAGAATCTGCTTCATAGTCAGATGGACTGGTGTTATGTTCTTTTGCCAATTCATCGGCAGTAAAATTCCGATAATACAGCACCTGATACAATTTCCCCTCCCGGTAATTTTCCTCTTTCCAGCAGCGTTTTGCTTCTTTATTGATGTAATACGTTTTTTTCTGTTCTAAATGGATTCCATCTGGTTTGGAAAAATATTCTGCTATTGTAGAATCTTTATTGACACGTTTAAACTCAGAAGTCAATTTTCCGGTTTCTGCGTCATAATAGCGTTGAATTTGAATTATTCCGTTCCTAAATTCATGATAAGCAACTATTTTTCCATTTTGATAATTAGAGCAAACTCCTTCGAGCGGTGCATAGGGAGAACTACTTTCTAAAAAGGTGCAGAACGGATAAAGTCCACCACTTTTGTGGTATGGATCGGGGTAGCAATCTTGTGAAAATGACCAATTTGAAAGAATAAGAAACAGCAGTAAAATTAATTTTTGCATAAAGTAATATTACCATTTATGACTGCTAAACGGCAAAAAAGATGTCTGAATTAACTGAAATTTAGCTATTTCTCTTTCCAAACTCCAAAGTCCCGAAAGCAAAAAATCCGCCCTGAAAGAGCGGATTAGCAGTATTTTAAATAAGAATCTTACAATTTAATTCCCAATTCCTTTAACTGTGCTTCGTCGATTGTTGACGGCGCATCGATCATCACATCTCGTCCACTATTGTTTTTCGGGAATGCGATGTAATCACGAATGGAGTCAGAACCACCCATAGTTGCTACTAAACGATCTAATCCGAATGCCAATCCACCATGTGGAGGCGCACCAAATTCAAATGCGTTCATTAAGAATCCGAATTGTTCCTGAGCTTGTTCAGGAGTAAACCCTAACAACTCGAACATACGTGCCTGTAAATCTCTGTCGTGAATACGAATAGATCCACCACCTAATTCTACACCATTTACAGCCAAATCGTAAGCGTTTGCTCTTACTTTTCCAGGATCGGTAGCGATCAAATGGAAGTCTTCTGGTTTTGGTGAAGTAAATGGGTGGTGCATTGCGTGGTAACGATTGCTATCTTCATCCCATTCTAACAATGGGAAATCCAATACCCAAAGTGGTTTGTAAACTTCTGGATCACGTAAACCAAGTTCAGTTCCCATTCGCAAGCGCAATTCATTCATTTGCTTACGCGTTTTATCCAAATCGCCGCTAAGAACAAAGATCAGATCGCCTGCTTTTGCGCCACATGCTTCCGCCCATTGCTTCAATGTTGCTTCGTCGTAGAATTTGTCCACTGAACTCTTAAACGTTCCGTCAGCGTTGCATTTAACGTAAACCAATCCTTTGGCACCAATTTGTGGACGCTTTACCCACTCAATAATTTCATCGATTTGCTTACGTGTATATTCTGAAGCACCAGGAACAGCAATTCCAATTACGGCTTCTGAACTATCAAAAACAACGAAATCTTTCCCAGCACTCAACGCCTTTAAATCAGTAAAGATCATGTCGAAACGGATGTCAGGTTTATCAGAACCGTATTTCTCCATTGCTTCGGCATAGTCCATTCTTGGAAATGCTCCTTCGAACTTTACTCCTTTTACCGTTTCGAACAAATGCTTAATCATTCCTTCGAACGTATTTAAGATATCCTCCTGCTCTACGAAAGCCATTTCACAGTCGATCTGTGTAAACTCAGGTTGACGATCTGCACGTAAATCTTCATCACGGAAACACTTCACAATTTGGTAGTAACGGTCGAAACCGGAAACCATCAACAACTGCTTGAATGTTTGCGGAGATTGTGGCAAAGCATAAAATTCACCTTGATTCATACGAGAAGGCACAACAAAATCACGTGCTCCTTCAGGCGTAGATTTGATCAAATAAGGAGTTTCAACGTCCCAAAATCCTTGAGCGTCTAAGTATTTTCTGGTTTCAAGAGCTACTTGATTACGTAAACGTAGTTTGTCTTGAACAGGATTTCTTCTCAAATCCAAATAACGGTATTGCGCACGTAATTCGTCGCCGCCATCTGTATTATCCTCGATTGTAAACGGAGGTGTTTTTGCTGCATTCAGAACAGTCAGCTCAGTCACTTTAATTTCGATATCACCTGTTGGCATGTTGGCATTCTTACTTGAACGCTCAATCACCAATCCTTTGGCCTGAATAACGAATTCACGACCCAATTTGCGGGCTTGCAAACACAATTCTGAATTATCGTCCAAGTTGAAAGCCAATTGCGTAATTCCGTAACGATCTCGTAAATCAACGAAAGTCATTCCTCCTAAATCACGTGAGCGTTGCACCCAGCCTGCCAATGTTACCTCTTGTCCGATGTGTGAAGACCTTAATTCTCCACAAGTTTGTGTTCTAAACATGTTGCCAATAAATATGGCGCAAAGATAATTATTAGACTCAAGACAGAAGACAAAAGACAAAAGACTTACCGAGAAAGATTAAAAACAGATAGCGGAGAATAGAAAATAGAGAACAGGATTAAGCCTTAATAGGTTATATCCTGTTCTCTAATCTCTGTAATCTATTCGCTCAATTACAACAACTCATTCGCCAAATTCGCCAATTCTGAACGCTCACCTTTTTCTAAACGAACGTGAGAGAACAACTGTTGACCTTTCAAACGATCGATCAAATAAGCTAAGCCGTTTGAATATTCATCCAAATACGGTGTGTCAATTTGATGAACATCACCAGTAAACACAATTTTGGTTCCTTCACCAGCACGTGTGATAATTGTCTTCACTTCATGTGGTGTGAGGTTCTGTGCTTCATCAACAATAAATAGAATATTGGAAAGACTTCGACCGCGAATAAACGCCAATGGTGTAATGAGGATTCTTCCACTTTCTTCCATTTCTACAATGGATTTGTGCTTCTTTTCGTTTTCACCGAACTGAGATTTGATGAATTTAAGATTATCCCAAAGTGGTTCCATGTATGGACCAATCTTATCCTTTGCGTCACCGGGCAAATAACCAATTTCTTTATTGGAAAGGGGAACCAAGGGACGAGCCAGGATAATTTGCTGAAACAATTTATGCTGCTCTAAAGCAGCTGCAAGCGCCAACAACGTTTTACCGGTTCCGGCTACACCCTGAAGTGCAACCAACTTAATGTTATTATTCATCAGTGCATTTACTGCAAAGGCTTGTTCTGCATTCTTCGGCTTAATACCGGAAGTGTATTCCTTCTCTACTCGCTCCAACTGATCGTTCATTGGATTGTAATAAGCCAGCGATGACGATTTTCCATTCTTGAGAATGTAGTAACCGTTTGCTACTTTTTGATCTCCCAAAACGCCATCTTCTTCCACCGAACCTTTTAGGAACAATGTTTTGATCACATCTGAATCAACACCCTCTACTGTATTTGTGGAAGAATTTTGCAATTCCTGGTCATCCACTTTACCAGTTTCATAATCTTCTGCATTTAAACCAAGAGCTTTTGCTTTGATTCGAAGATTGATATCCTTGGTAACCAGAACTACCTCCTTCGTTTTCTCCGATTCATGCAGGAAAAGTGTGGCGTTGATGATCTTGTGATCATTTTTTCCATGCCCATAAGTGTCTTCAGCATTTACACCTTTCGGAGCAGCATCCAGTTGAACTTTGAAGTTCCCATGTTCAGATCCCAGAGGAATCCACTTTTGCAGACCTTTCGTTACAGACAATTTATCTATAAAACGAATGACTTCACGTGCCGAAAAGTTCTTGGTATCATTACCTATCTTAAACTTATCGAGCTCTTCAAGAACCGTGATTGGAATGGCAACATCGTTTTTACCGAAGTGCATAATTGCTTGATGATCATGTAACAATACAGAGGTATCAAGCACAAAGATTTTCATTTTCTTTACCATCGCGAAGCGTTTTGATTAAAGTAATTGAAATGCATTTACTCGCTACCTGATAACGCCTAAACTTATTGACAGTTACGTAGTGGATAAAAAAAAGGGGAGTTAAATACTCCCCTAATTATCAGTTGATTATAACTGAACTATTTTTGAATGACAATTCGTTTGTTAACAAGCGCTTCATTCTCGCTTAATTCAAGCGTATAAATTCCGTTTGCTAACGTGCTTGCATCAATTGTATTTACACCCGGTTTGATAACATATACTGAAATCAATCGACCAGTTTGATCTAACAAACGAGCTGAAATTTCAGTTTTTCCAGCATTTCCAACATTTACTATTCCAGCCGAAGGTACTGGGTAAACGGAAACCTGAGAATCAATCTTGTCTTCGATTGATGCAATTGTCAAGCTCATTTTGTCCTTGTTAGATCTCGTTGTATTGAAATCCTGGATCATCTTCGTTGTTGTACACGTAGATGGCGAGTTGATCGTTACCAGGTATTCCAATCCATCTTCCGTTGGAGGCGTATTTGTGTAGGTAAACAGGTTGATAGGCATTGTTGTCAACTGAGTCCAACCGTCAAAATCAGTATGTCTCCAAATAATGAATTCAGGGTATGTAAATCCTTCATAGCTGTCCCAAGCTAAGTTATAGGCCTGCCCCAATCCATGACTAATCGTAAGGTGAATGGTTTTGTGGTGATCACTGATATCCGATTCCACTCCACAACCGTCAACTGAAGAGATTTTATATCTCCACGAACGAACGGAAGGTGAAGCTACCAAATCATTGAAAATCGATTCGTTTGCATAAGGAACAGTCCCTGCCAATTGGTAAACTCCAGCTTGTGAAGTCTCACGGTAAACATTGAAATGATCAATTGTTGAGCTAATTGGTTTTTCCCAGACAACCAAGTTAGTATTCGTGGTTGTATCTACAGTAACCAGACAAATTTCTACGTAATCAGGTTGTGCAGCAGGAACATCAGTAGTTAAATAGGAGTTACATCCGTTTCCACCAGTTGCCTGAAGAACATAAGTACCAACACCAACGTTCGTTAAATTCTGTGTTGTTTGTCCAGAACTCCACACAAAGGTAGAACCGCCAGTAACGTCAATTACTTCTATGGTTCCATTGTTAGAACAATCAGACGGAGTTACAGTATCTAAAACGATCACCGGTCCGTTTGGATTTGAAAGTAATAATGTTTCCGTATGCACACAACCTTCGTCATCAGTAACATTTACAAAGTAGTAACCAGCTGCTAAACTTGAGATTGAAGCTGAATTGGTTCCAATATTAGTACCAAGTGAGTTTTCCCATTGATACGTAAATGGTTGCGAACCACCCGTGAAAACAGTTGAAATTGTTCCATTAGATACACCACAAGAAGGAGGTATTGAAGTGCTTGACTGTAAGCTGATTGCTGCTGGCTGCTGAACAACATAACTTGCAGTTGTAATACAATCTTCACTATCCGTAATTACAACTTCGTATGATCCGGCAGAAAGATTAGAAACATCTTGCGTTGTAGCACCGTTAGACCATGCATAAGAGAACGGTGCATTTGCACCACTTACATTAATGTTAATTGCCCCGGTTGTTGCTCCGTTACAGCTAACGTCAGAAACTGTTCCTGAAAGCGTAATACCGTCTGAACCAATAGAAGCAATAGCAACAGCGATACAGCCATTAGCATCAGTTGTATTGAAATAATATTGTCCAGGCTCCAGGTCATCAATGGAGGTGAACGTAGAACCAGTCGACCAATAACTTGTATAACTTGGAGTACCACCAGAAATGGTTACTGAAGCTTCACCATCGGCCGCATTACAATGTGCATTCACAGTGCTCATTACCAAATTTGGAGTCTCGTTTACAGTAAATAAAATACTATCTGTTGCAGAACATCCAAGAGCCGATGTTTTGGTGTACACCAAATACGTTGACGCAGAAGGTGATGGATTCAAGGATCCGGGATTGAACATATTTCCTGAAACTCCAGTTCCGCTCCATGTTCCTCCACCAGGAGATGCTTTATTCACCAAAGAAATTGGCGCTCCATTTTCACAAGCCTGAACAGAAGGGAAATTAAACGCAATTGAAGGTGAATTATAGACCGTCGCCGGCATGTAAATCGTTTCTACAAGAACTCCATTCTCAAACATGTCCCACTTCAAATCTATTGTTGTATTTGCAGATACGCTATTGGTAGAAGAAATAGTCAAATATCCCACATTTCCACTGATGGATGCATTGATTGCACTTTGAGGAATGATAGCTGTATTCTGAGAAGTACATGTAAGCGTAATATTTGCTTGGCTGAAGTTTTCGTCAATGATATAGATGGAGTAATCTCCACCGTTGTTCCATGTACCACCTTCACACATATTTACAAACGCCCAATCATCAATGTCAGCAGGCGTGTTGTATTCTTTTACGTAACATTTACCTCCGTCAATGAATGCAATCACGTGAACGCCATAATAGGATTCAGCCGCAAGTGAAGTTGCACTTCCTGGACACAATGCCGTTCCTGAAGTGATTGTTGTAATTGTAGCAGAAGGAGCCATATCACCCGTGATTTGTTTGTAATAACAGGTAGTCCCCTGACGGTAGTAAACGAATGTATTGGCATCCTGAGAAGCAAAATCGAAATCCTGCAAAGTGGTTGAACTTGCAACCAACAACTGTGTTCCAAAAGTTCCAGTACCATTTGTTGCTTGGTATAACAACTGCTTTGTTGTATTGGTTGTAAGGTGCATCATTGAATAACGCGTTGAGTTCCATCCTTTCTCAAATACAATTTTAGAGGGATAGGTTCCGTAATAATACGTAGCATTGCTGTGCGTATTTGTTGCTATGGTACCAAGGGTAATCCCGTAATCCATATCCATATCATCTTCATAAGCTGCCAGTACATTGTTTCCAGTAGTTGAAACAGCGCCTATAGCATTTCGGAATCCCTGGTTCGAATCGTCGATAATTCCACCACCAATCATTGCAGTAGAACCTGTCATTCTTACGGTGATCAATCCTTCAGGATATGTTTGATATTCACGGTTATAATAGGTAGCAAAAACATCACCAGAAGGATTACATGTAATGGCGAAATCCTTGTTGTGATATGTCCAGAAGTAAGTTCCGACACCTAAGCTGTTCCAAACTGTCCCATTGAATGAGTAACACTCAAGGTATTCTGTTCCAGTGCTTACATATTTTGCTCCAACAACTGGATTTTCACCGTTCATTACCAATTGCAGGTCAAATGCATTTGCAGCTCCCTGACCAGCTGTTCCAACCAATTGCCAAGCCTGATTCATCCACCTTCTTACGGTGATTTTGTTTGAATTATCTGTGTCAATATAAGCCATGAACAATTGTCCATTGGCTGTGATTTCAATATCCACTTCAGAAGCGTTATTGATTCCACTTGAACTACCGATATGATTCCAGGATTGGGCGGTAGCCGCAATTGAAATAATGGAGATTAGCAGAGTAAGAATATGTTTCATACGAGCATGTTTAGTTTTCTGTTTTTTCGAATCGAAATGCAAATTACGATAATCAATTCGGAATGAACAAAAATAATTAAAGTGACTTAGCGAACGTAACTTGTTCAGTAGATGGTTGTAATATATGAGTGGTTGTCTGCTTTGCTTGTTTAAATGGAAACAAAAAAGGGTCCCAATCACGGAACCCTTTCACTATTTTGCGTTCTTTTTAGTTCTTAACTACCGGAATAGTTTCGTTTTGACCTTCTACTTTCAAGAAGTACAATCCGCTTGAAAGTGAAGACATATCAATCACTTCAGTTACAGAGTTCATTTTAATCTGACGAATAACCTGACCTTCTACTGTAACCAAATACATTACTTTATCTTTTCCGTTATCAGAAACAACTACAGTTAACTGATCAGAAACCGGATTTGGATAAACGCTCATTGTAACTGTTTGCTCTCCAAGTTCATTGTTACTATCACCTGTTCCTTGTCCAAGAATGAAGTTTCCTTTGTCCTTGTTAGAACGAGTTGTATTGAAATCCTGAATCTTCGTTACATCGGCAACACATTCTAACTCAATGTTCAATTCTACCATGTAATCCAAATCTACAGGGTTTTGCGGGTTATCATAGTAATTGTTGATCACAGAAGGTAAGATTGCAATTTCCTGCCAACCTGTTGAAGCTGTAAAACGGAACAGTTTATAGCTATTGTATTCAATTCCATAGTATGGATTCCAAACTGCTTCGTAATCTCCATTTCCAAGG
>CBFGNV010000024.1:0-54442 GCA_965650275.1 uncultured Fluviicola sp.
TAACAGTAACGCTGTACATTCCAGCTGCGAACGCTGAAGTGTTGATTTCAGCTGTTCCAGTTGTAGTGTTCATTGTGCTTACTACTTTACCAGAAAGATCAGTAACAACAACTACTGCCTCAGCTCCGTTTGCTTCAAAAGAAACGATCGTTTTGTCAGAAGCAGGGTTAGGATAAACGCTCATTGAATTAGCAAGCGTGTTATCTGTAACTGATAATGTTGGGTTAAAGTTCATACGAACCATTGGAGTTGAAGTAGAGTAGAACCATTGCGCAGGAACATCACCACCATTTCCATCATAGAAGAATGTTGTTTGAGGCTCAGAAACACCTGCAGATCCAAGAACTAAATCGTTATCAGCACCACCAGAACCGTAAGAACCAGCAACCAATACATAAGAAGAACCAGCAGTTAATGGAATAGGAGAGTTGAACAAGATTGTGTTCAAAGCTCCAACGGTAATTGCAGCTGGATCAGTTCCATCAACGTAAGTAAAGTTACCATCAGTAACATCGTAAAGAGCAATGTAAGCTTCAGTTCCGGCAACAGTTGTTGAACCAACCCAAACGTCAGCAGCTTTCAAAGTTGCATTAGCAACGATGTCAAAAACGTTACCCATTTCGTATCCTTCACCCTGGTTGTAAGAACCAGCCAATACCGTTCCCATATCACGAGCGTAGATATAGTTGTTTGTAGCGAAAGACAATCCAGTATAAGCATTGTCAGTTGGACTTGCATCCAAAGCACTTGAAGTGATACCTGCAGTTACAGCGTAAGTTGCAGCTGTAGCACCTGGAGTGAATACTGCTGTAGCATCCAACGTATCAATTTGGTTTGGAGTCAAAATTCCTGCAGCACTTGAAGACATGTAAGCAGCAGAAGGGATCGCCACGTTGAATACACAATCGTTTTGAGTTAATGCTCCAATGTTTTGTACAGATCCACCGAAAGTAATGTCAGCGATTTGTGCAAGGGGAGTTTGGTAGTAAGGAAGTCTTACACCCCAGTTTCCTGTAGCACCCCAGTACATTCCGTTGATTGCTAAATCGTAATCTTCCGTTTCGAAAATTTCGATATCATCAACCGCCCAGAACCAATCGTAGTTACCTTGGTAACGGAATCCGATTCTTACATCCGGTTGGTTTGCAGCAACAGATGAAATGTTAATTTGAACTGTTCCAGGGTTTGGAGAGTTCGTGTTAACAGCCATTGAAGTGTTTACCTGGAAATCTGTCCATGTAGCACCACCGTCAGCAGAAACTACTACGTAGTAAGTCTCCTGGTAGTGACGTGTTGTTTGTTGGAACTTCATTGAAACGTTCGCATGTGTTGAACAGTCAATGTCAGCAGCAGTTACGATCGTAGCATTTTGCGTTTGACCAGAACCAGCAGCATCTGAATCGATGATTGCATAACCGTTAGCTACTGATGAAAATGCAGCAGGATTTAAAGCCGCAACTGGCGCAGCACTCGCATTCATTGTAATTGTCCAATCACCAGATGTGTGAGGAGGTATTCCTGCGCCACCAGCGTTAGCCATAACCCAATCACTTGGAGTTGAAAAATCGTTCGTGTAAAAAGGAATTGCTTTCTCGTGAGCAATCTGCGTTTTCGACGAAACTTCAGAAATGTTTAATGTTTTGTGTACTGGTTTTGTTGATCCAGCTGTTTGAGCAGATGCAACCGTAGCACATACTAGTGCCATCGCACCTAAGTAGTATTTTTTCATAATAAATATTAAAGACTGTCGAAAGATAGTGATTCTGTATTCTTTTGCCAAAAAAAAGATTTGTAAAATTCACTTCGATATCTCGACTCCGCTCGATAACCGAAGCTCAGTGACCTGTGATTTAACATTAAAGTGTTCTCTGCGCTTGTCTGCGAATTGTCTGCGATCTCTGCGAGAAAAGAAAATAGGCTTCTATTCCACCAGTAAGTTACAACCACGTATTTCGGAATGATCCAGTCTTCCCATTAAACGGAGTTTGCCATCGTAATTTCTACCCAGATCTTGTGTTTCAACGAAAGAACAACTATAAACGTTTGCTAAGTCGATAATGGAAACAACTCCTGTTTTGTTTTCTGAAATGCCGTATTCCAATGGATCGTTTACTTCTCTTAATCTGAATTTCATCCAAGCTGGAAAGGAAAACAATTCATCTTTGTCGGAATATGCCTGAGAAAGTAATTCACACATTCCATATTCTGAAGAAATGTATTCCGTTTTGAATGCCTTGTTTAAGGTAGAATGCAATTCGGTTTTACTCATTTCCTTTCTTCGACCTTTCATTCCACCTGTTTCAATAATGGTAATGTCATGAAGGTTCGGTTTCAATTCCGCCAGATCAAGAAGCGCATAACTCACACCGAACAAAACAATCTTTCTTCCGGTATTTCTTGCTTTTTCAATTGCTGAAATCAAACTCTCTAAACTTTCCAGATAATACCCTGAAAGTTCGTGCTTGCTTTCGTTGATGAGTTTGTCGACCATATAAACCAAGCTCGATTCGCCTTGTTCAACATAGGAGGGAAGAAGTGCAAAAATGATAAGATCTTCCAGTTTTCCAGCGAATTTCTCAAATGTTGGCAAAAAGGATTGTTCGTAAATAGAAGTATCTGCAACGAAATGCTGACTTCTTTCACCGCCAGTTCCACTGCTTTTGAAAAGTGCCTGATGCGCTTTGTTTTCCGTAATTATCTTATGCGTTTTGAAAAAGGAAATGGGTAGAAATGGAATTTCGGTGAAATGCGTTGGTTTTGGTTTTGGTTTGTTCAATGTGTTTACATATTCTCTGTAAACAAATGTGTTCTGGTATTGGAATTCAAAAACTTCAAGTGCACATGCGTTGAATTCGTCTTCACTCTGAATCGAAAAAATACGTTGAACCAATTCTTCCATCTAGCTTTCGATTAATGGAAGTTGAATGGTGAAAGAGGAGCCTTTACCCACGCTGCTTTTCAGTGAAACTTTTCCGCCGTGTTGTTCAACAATCAATTTCACGTAGAAAAGACCCAGACCAAAACCTTTTATGTTATGTACGTTTCCTGTTGGAACACGATAAAACTTATCGAAGATGAATTTGTAATCTTCACGCTTGATTCCGATTCCGTTATCAGTAACGGAAATATAGAACCAATTGTTGTCGTTTTTGGTGTGAATGGAGATTTCCGGAGTAACCTCGCAGTATTTTACAGCGTTATCAATCAAGTTGTAAATCACATTCGTGATATGCACCTGATCTACATGGATTCTACATTTTTCTGCATTCAACTCCATGTTAATGTTTCCACCCAGTTCGGTTTGATTTAAATCGAAACTTTCTTTCGCGTCAACCAATAACTCATGAATGTCGCAAAGGTCTTTCTTTAGCGTAATTTCATGTTTGTCGAGTTTTGCAACGTTCAATACGCGTTCTACCTGACCTTCAAGACGCTTATTTTCCTTGTAAATAATTTCTGCATAACGCTTCAATTTATCAGGATCTTCTGTGAAGTCACCACGCAACAATAATTCGCTGGAAAGACCAATAGTCGAGATAGGTGTTTTCAACTCATGCGTCATGTTGTTAATGAAATCGTTTTTGATCTCTGACAAACGTTTCTGACGAAGAATGACAATAATTGCGAATGCGAAGAAGAACATTACCACCACAATAATGGTTGCTAAATACCACCACGGAGAAGAATCAAGAGCAACAGTTGCAACGTGTTTGTTCTTTACTTTCGGAAAAAGTACCGTGAAGTAATGCCCGTCCTGCTTCCAGGAAAGTTTCTTGGCTGTTTTCTGAATTTCTTCGTCTTTCTGCGGCTGATAACCAGTGCTTTTGGTGTAATGTTGTGTTTGACCGTAGATAATGGAGTCTGAGAAACAATCGTAAACCCCGTAAATAAAGTCTTCGTTTAAACTTTGGTTGTCGAATTCTCGCTTTAGGAGCGTTTCAATGTAGAACGGTTGAACTTCTTCCGCCAAATCAACAACATAGTAATTCGGACGAACTTGCTTAACCGCGCCGTAGAATTTAATGGAAGCGTTATCACCTCCTTCTGCTTTCTCCAGTACGTTTCGAAGTGCAATGTAAGTTCTGTCCTCAAAATCACGTTGATTTAAGAGCACTTCCTTTTTCTGAATCTCGATAGATTTCTCCTGAGTTTCCAGCGTTTTTCGAATCCAGGTAATTTGAATGAACAGCACGCTCACAAAGGAAATTAATCCTAGTACAACAACTGTATTTACCTGTTTTCTTTTCATCTCTAATTACGCTACGCCAACTTCAGGATCAATTTCTGTTGCCCAGGCAATAATCCCACCTTCGAGGTTGTAAAGGTTTTCAAACTGATGGTTCATTTCCAAAAACTGAATAACGTTTGCACTTCTTTTTCCGGAACGACATTGAACAATCACTTGTTTGTCGCGCGCAATTTTATCCACATTTGCAGGAACATCATTCATTGGAATGTGTTCGCCGTTAATGTTTCCTGTTTCGTATTCGTAATCTTCGCGAACATCGATCAACTGAAATTCAGTTCCGTTGTCCATTAGATCTTTTAGTTCTTTTACTGTAATTGATTTCATATCTTAAATTGTTATCTCGGCTCCGCTCGATAACCTTTTCTCCAAATCTAAATTTAGACTTAATGAAGGTAGCCGATCGGAGTCGAGGCTAGAATCCTTGAACTCCGTTAACTGTTGTATATTTTAATACGTTTTTCTTTTCCGGGTGAATGCGTGCAAATGCACTTTGAACAGCCAATGTTCCTTCATGGAAACCACAAAGAATCAGTTTCAATTTGTTCTCATACGTATTCACATCACCAATTGCATAAATTCCAGGAATGTTCGTTGAATAATCCAAGGTATTTACTTTAATAGCACTTTTCTCAATTTCCAATCCCCAGTTAGCGATCGGACCAAGTGACGGTTTCAAACCGAACAACGGAATAAAATGGTCTGTTGGACGAATGATCTCTCCTTGCGTTTGGTGTGTTATCACCACTTTTTCCACTTCGGATGCTCCCATTAATCCTGTTACCTCAGCTTCAGTAATTAAAGAGATCGCTCCTTTTTCAGCAAGATCGATCACTTTTTGAACAGAGTCCAAGTGACCACGGAACGATGCGCTTCTGTGTACCAAAACGACTTCAGATGCAATGTTCTTTTCAGCAAGGAAAATCGACCAATCCAAAGCAGAATCACCACCTCCGGCAATTACACATCGTTTGTTTCTGTAAAACTCAGGATCCTTAATAATGTATTCCACCCCTTTGTCTTCAAAATCAACGATGTTTTCAATAGGTGGTTTACGCGGTTCAAAAACCCCCAATCCACCAGCAATAATAACAACTGGTGCTTTGTGTTTTGTTCCTTTTATGGTTGTAACGATGAATGAACCATCGTCTTGTTTATCAATTTCAGTTGCTGCCTCTCCCAGTGTAAATCCTGGTTTGAAAGGTGCAGCTTGTTCCATCAGATTATCTACCAATTCACCAGCCAATACAGATGGGAATCCGGGAATGTCGTAAATCGGTTTTTTGGGATAAATTTCAGAGCATTGTCCACCCGGTTGGGGAAGAGAGTCAATCAAATGACATTTCAACTTTAATAAACCTGCTTCAAATACAGTGAAAAGTCCACATGGACCTGCTCCAATTATGATGATATCTGTTTCGATCATTACTTAAAATTCGTTGTGCAAAAATAATTATAAGAGTTTGATTATTTAGAATCGGTCCAATTAATTACTAGTTAATAATTACGAATTACCAATGGTGGAATTTATCATCAACCTTGCAATTTTTGCTCCGTTGATTTGATAATTGATGTAAGAATTTTCAATAATCCAACACATTCGCTTGTCAAAGGTTTTGATTGACCGGTTGATATATACTTTGTTACTTCCAAAAGTTTTATCCAGTATAATGTTTCGCTGGCTTCTTTTCTTGAGATTTGAAGTTTATGTATGAAATCTTTTGTCGATTGTCCGTATTGGGCTTCACAGATATTTGCACCAATGGAAGTTCCAGATCGAAGTAGTTGTTTGGAAAGAACAAATTCCCTTTTCTCTGAACAGATAGTTTTGTAGGTTTCTACAATTTCAACTGCGAATTGGAAACTCTTGGTTTGAATAATGTTTTCGGTCATTTTTAACGTGTTTTCTATTTAAGATAGTTAAAAACATCATTTCAATACAACCTGATTTGTTAAAATTAGTAGGATCAGTCATTAGTAATTCGCCATTAGTAATTCGTAATTATACAATATATCGCTTCGCGAATTCCCAGGTCACAATACCTGCACAAACCGCCACGTTGAAACTGTGTTTGGTTCCAAATTGTGGGATTTCGATAATGTGATCAGCTGCGTTAATCACTTCCTGATCAACTCCATCTACTTCGTTTCCAAAAACAAGCGCAAATTTCTGTTCCGTTAATTGGTCGATTTGATGCAGAAAAGTGGTTTTCTCTGTTTGTTCAATGGTACAAACCGAAATGTGTTTCGCCTTCAATTCTGAAACAAGGTCAAGAATGTTTTCTCTGTATTCCCATTCAACAGTTTCTGTGGCTCCCAGAGCAGTTTTGTGAATGTCACGATGAGGGGGAAGTGCTGTAATTCCACACAAATAGATCTTTTCTACGTTGAGTGCGTCTGCGGTTCTAAAGAAAGAACCAATGTTGTTCAAACTTCGAATGTCGTTTAGAACAAGAATTATCGGGAATTTTTCCTGTTTACGAAATTCTTCTTCACCAACACGGTCTAATTCCCACAGTTTTAATTTGCGATTTTCCATCGGCGCGAAGATACGATTTCGAACATTAAGACGTTTAGGAACTTGCTGCTTGCTCACAAATTTGTAAACTTGCCTTAACCAATTAGCATGAAACATCTAATTACCGCAATCATCCTTGTAAGCCTTTTTAGCTCATGCACCATCGAAAAGCAACTTCATTCTGGTGGTTATCATGTTGAGTGGCGAAAAGGAATGAAAAACAGCAAGGCATCCAATTCGAAGGTGTTTCAAGAGAATTCGGAGCAGTATGAAGTCCAATATTTAGACGTGATCTCGGATTCATTAGCAGCTGATCATTCAAGTTCACCTTTGCTTACTAAAGCAATTTTGCGTCCTGTTGATGAACAAACTTCTTCAAAACAAGAAGCAAAGAGCGAACGAAAAACAGATTTGGTTGCTGAAATTGAATTGGAACAGAAAGGTGCCAAGGAGGTGAAATCTGGCCCTAATTCCTCACGGATTAATGATTTTGATGGGTCAGCGGATGTGTCGTGTTGGATCGCTTTTGCTCTTGGGATTTTTGCGCTGGGGATAATGATTCCTGCATTGATCTTCGAAGTTGATGTTTTATTGTTGTTGGGATTATTGTTTACCGCTGTGGCAATTCTCTACTGCATTTATGCCGTTCTTCTTTGCGCTTTTCATTACACGGATCAATCCTTTTTTGCATTCATTGGTTTAGGACTGTCGCTTATTTCCGGATTGCTTTTCTACTTGTTTTCTATTCTCTATTGGTAAAGTCCAATTAAATACAATTCCGTAACTTACCCCCCCCAATCAAATATCTATGAAACATCTAATTATCACCATCGTATTTCTAAGCTTACTTTTTTCCTGCACAATTGAAAAACGATTGTATAACAAGGGTTTTCATGTAGAATGGAAGAAAAATGCAAAATCTGTTGATGGAAATATCGAAAAGCCTAATCCAATTTCGACAGATGACAGAAATGAACTTGAACCAGCTGTTGATGATGTTCTTTCAGAACCATCTTTGACAGATGAAACGGAAGCGAATCAAAATTCAATCGATAGTTTGGATCAAGTGATAATCGATGATTCGCAATTGAAGACTCCAGAAAAGGACACCGTTTTTATTTATGACGATGCGCCAACAAATGAGCCGACTGGTGTTGCAGCTTCTTTAGCCTTTGTGGCTTCAATGATTGCAACACGATTGACAATAATTCCGGGTTTTGGTTATATCATTCTGTTCTTTTTTGCACTTGCATTCATTTTGTCAATCATTTCCATGATCCGCTATTCTTATCAGCGGGGTTACTACAAGTCCAATATTCTTGGTGTGTTGACTTTTATACTTTGCATGGTGACAATTCTGGTATTTGCCATTTTGATTATTGCACTGTTATCCTGGTAATTATCCGGCACAGCAGTATCCTAAATACGAAACCAGGGAAATTCCCGTTAGAGAAGAATGAAATTCGCCATCCTTTTCGTTCTGATTCTAATTTTTAGCAATTCATGCACCATCCAAAAAAGATTGCATGGTCGCGGGTACCACATTTCATGGAATAAGAAGTATTCAAGGGTTAAGAATGATGAGGTGAAAAAACACTTGGAGGAAGAAGAGGTTGCCGAAGAAGAAATCATTGATACGCTTAGTGCATCAAGCAATGAAGAAACTCTAATCGAAGAAGAACCAATTACACCTCCAGAAACCGATTCAACAGAGATTTCAAAAGAAGATCGAAAAACAGAAAGGGCTCAAAAGTATCCGGATTTGCCTCGTGCCGAACGGAAATTTGAGCCGCTCGGAGTGTTGGCTTTTAAGATTCTTCTGCTTAATATTCCTATCGGTATCATTGGTGAGAATGCCGTAGATGCGCGAGTAATCGGACAATGTGAGTTTATGTTTTTGACGATTCTGATTCTGACCTTTATACTTGCGGTCATTTCAATGATCCGATACGTGCGAAATCCAAAGCATTACAGGTTCAATATTTTTGCTATTGTCGTCATTCTTGTTGGGTTGTTTTACCTGCTGATGTTTATTTTAGGGAATTACGAAGTTACTTTTATACAAACCTTTTTCGGAAGTTTTTTGTAACGAACTTTTGAGAAAAATACGAGTGCAGTAGCCGAGCAGGAATCTACGCATCTGTGGGAAAGCAATCCTTTTTTAGCTCTAATCCAAGCATCTGTTGAAAACTCTGAAAACTATTCGTGGGGCATCACAAGACGAAGTGATATTTTTGATGCTCAATCCATCACATTTTGGCAAAGAAAGAAAAGGGAAGTGCGGAAACGCCACTCATGAAACAGTACAATGAAATCAAGGCGAAGCATCCACAAGCGTTGTTGTTGTTTCGTGTTGGCGACTTTTACGAAACATTTGGTGAAGATGCCATAACCGCTTCTAAAGTGCTGGGAATTGTGCTTACCAAACGAGGTGCTGGTTCCGCTTCTGAGATTGAACTTGCCGGATTCCCTCATCATTCGCTCGATAGCTATTTGCCAAAATTGGTTCGTGCGGGTTACCGCGTTGCGGTTTGTGATCAGCTCGAAGATCCGAAAATGACCAAAACCATTGTAAAGCGTGGTGTTACGGAATTGGTGACTCCAGGTGTTGCTTTCAGTGATAAGTTACTTGATGGTCACAAAAACAACTTTCTTGCTTCGATTCATTTTGATGGAAACAACCATGGAATTGCCTTTTTGGATGTGACCACTGGTGAATTCTTTGTGGCGCAAGGAACATTGGATTATCTGAACAAACTCATTCAAGGCTTCGAACCCAAAGAGATTGTTTACCAAAAAAACAAGCACAGTGTTTATTCCGATAGTTTCGGGATGAAATACTACAACTATAAGCTCGACGATTGGGTTTTTACAGAACCATTTGCGAACGAAAAACTCACCAATCATTTCAATACGAATTCACTGAAAGGATTCGGAATTGAGCATTATACCAACGGAATTATAGCTGCCGGAGCAATCCTTCATTACTTGGGGGAAACACAACACAATTCGGTATCACACATTACGCAAATTCAGCGAATTGAAGAAGAGAAATCGGTTTGGTTGGATCGCTTCACCATTCGGAACCTGGAATTGATTTCGCCATTGAACGACGGTGGAAAAACCCTTTTCGACATTCTGAATGGAACGCAAACCCCAATGGGTGAACGTTTATTGAAGCGTTGGATTGTTATGCCGTTGAAAGAAACAACTTCCATCAATAATCGATTGAATGCAGTTGCTGCTTTGGTGAAGAATGCCGATTTGCGCTATGCCGTGCAATTGGAATTGAAAGCAATAGGCGATATCGAACGTTTGATTTCTAAAGTTGCTGTTGGACGGATTCATCCAAAGGAGCTAATGGTTTTCAGCAGAATTCTGAAACACATTGGTCCGATTAAAGCATTGATCTCAAAAGAAAAGGGCGAATTGCTTTCGAAATTGGCTTCTCAGCTTACGGATTGTGATTCGTTCATTGATGCGATTGAAAGCAAGATTCTTCCTGAACCAGCAGTCATGTTGGGGAAAGGCCCGGTGATCAATAATGGTGTTCATTCCGAGTTGGATGACCTTCGCGCCATTTCAGATAATGGAAAACAGTATCTGGAAGAAATGCAGGAGCGAGAATCGGAGAGAACAGGAATTCCCAGTTTGAAAATTGCATTCAACAATGTTTTCGGGTATTATCTCGAAGTTCGAAATACACACAAAGACAAAGTTCCTGAAGAATGGATTCGTAAGCAAACCTTAGTGAATGCGGAGCGATACATTACGCCGGAATTGAAGGAATACGAAACCAAGATACTGGGAGCTGAAGACAAGATTGCACGAATCGAATCGGAATTGTACTCAGCACTCGTTTCAGAATTGCAACAACATGTAAAACCAATTCAGTACAACGCGTATGTTATAGCGCAGTTGGATTGTTTGACTTGTTTTGCGGATAGAGCGGTTGTAAATAATTACAATCAACCAAAGGTCGATGAGAGTTTTGTGATTGACATCAAAGATGGTCGTCACCCGGTAATTGAAAATCAGTTAAAAGCTGGCGAATATTACGTTCCGAATGATGTTTATCTCGATAAAGACGATCAACAAATTATCATGATTACCGGTCCGAACATGTCGGGTAAAAGTGCCTTGCTTCGTCAAACGGCTTTGATTGTTTTGATGGCGCAAATTGGTTCGTTTGTTCCTGCTGAAAGTGCCACTTTAGGTGTTGTCGATAAAGTCTTTACGCGTGTTGGTGCTTCTGACAACCTTTCTACTGGTGAATCTACCTTCATGGTGGAAATGAACGAAACCTCCAGTATTCTGAATAACCTTTCCGATCGCAGTTTGATCTTACTTGACGAAATTGGTCGCGGTACAAGTACTTACGATGGAATTTCAATCGCGTGGGCAATCGCAGAATACTTACACGAGCACCCGAACTCAAAAGGGAAAACACTTTTCGCAACGCATTACCACGAGCTGAACGAAATGGAGGAACAATTTGCCCGTATCAAGAATTTCACAGTTTCGGTGAAGGAAACTGGTCAGAAGATCGTCTTCTTACGTAAATTGATTCCTGGTGGAAGCGAGCATAGTTTCGGAATTCACGTAGCAAAATTGGCTGGTATGCCAAAGCAAGTGGTTGCAAGAGCGGAATTGATGTTGCAGGAATTGGAGATTACGCATAGATCGGGGGCGGTGACTTCGACTCCGCTCAGTCACCAAGAAGATTTTGAAAGCGTAGCTACTGGATTAAATGGTGTTGTTTCGAAAAAACAAAGCAAAGCAAACGTAAAAGCGGCTGCGGAAACAAGCAATATGCAATTGAGTTTCTTCCAGTTGAACGATCCTGTTTTGGAGCAAATCCATGAGCAATTGGTTTCTATTGATATCAATACATTGACGCCAGTTGAGGCATTGATGAAATTGAACGAGATTAAGAAATTGACAGGGGGCTAAGTTTATTTTCTGTAAGAGTCAATAGTTTTTCCTTTAAACTTTTGTTAAAGCACTGTAAAACCAATTCCAGCTTACTCAATAAACCTTAAGTTAGGGGTTTGTTTAACTTTCCGTCCAACAAAATGAGATATCTGGTTGTTTTTTACATACTCACAATTACTTCTTTTCTTCACGCACAATCATCTCCCGAACTAAATTCCTCCGAGATTCTTCAGGAAATGAAGAAATTGAATACCGTGGGTTCTGTACTTTACATTGCAGCGCATCCAGATGACGAAAACACCCGATTGCTGGGTTACCTGGCAAAAGAGCGCAATTATAGAACCGGCTATCTTTCACTTACTCGTGGTGATGGTGGACAAAATTTGATTGGAAGTGAACAAGGTGAAGCGCTTGGTTTGATTCGTACGCAAGAATTATTGGCAGCACGCAGAGTTGACGGTGCAGAACAGTTTTTTACACGTGCCAATGATTTCGGGTTCTCCAAGAATCCGGAAGAAACCTTCACCATTTGGAACAAAGACAGTATTCTCGCTGATGTAGTTTTGGCTATTCGACGTTTTAAACCCGATGTCATCATTTGTCGTTTTCCTACAACAGGCGAGGGTGGACACGGACATCACACGGCATCAGCAATTTTGGCTTTAGAAGCCTTTGACCTAGCTGCCGATCCGACCAAATTTCCAGAACAATTGAAAGAAGTTCAAGTGTGGAAAACCAAGCGTATTTTTTGGAACACCTTTAATTTTGGTGGGAACAATACCACTGCACCAGATCAGTTGAAATTGGATGTAGGTGCGTACAATCCGTTGTTGGGGTTGAATTATGGTGAAGTAGCAGCGAATAGTCGTTCCATGCATAAAAGTCAGGGTTTCGGTTCTGCAAAACAGCGAGGCGAAAACATCGAATATTTTAAATTGCTGAAAGGCGATGCTGTAACAACAGATTTGTTTGAAGGAATCAACACGAGCTGGAGTCGCATACCAAGTGGACAAAATACTGAAGCACTTCTTTCGGCGGTTATCACTTCATTCAATCCGATGGCTCCGGAGAAAAGCGTGAGCAAATTGATAGACGTTTACAATCAGATCCTGCTACTCGATGACAAGGATAAAACCACGGCTTATTGGAAGAAGTTGAAGTTACAGGCTTGTCAGGAACTGATCTTACAATGTTCAGGACTATGGCTGGAAGCGAATGTTTCTGAATATAGTTCGGTTCCGGGAAGTGAAGTGACAATTTCTGCTCAGATCATTTCAAGAAGTGCTGATCTTGTTCGATTAAAGACCATTGATTTCCTTGGACAAAGTAAGAAAGACAGTGCATTCGTGCTGACAAAAAACAAGTTGTTCACGTTCCAGCAAAAGGAAAAACTTTCGTCTTCGGTAGGATTTTCAGCTCCTTATTGGTTGAACGAATCGCATTCGGTAGGAATGTATAACGTAAAGCAAGCACAGCTTATCGGATCTCCGGAAAACAAGAGCACGCAAGTTGTTGTTTTTACAATTGTGGTGGAAGGAAAGGAATTCAAAGTGGAACGTCCGCTTGTGTTCAAAGCTACCGACCCCGTGAAGGGAGAAGTTTACCGTCCGTTTGAAATTCTGCCTCCAGTTACTGTAAATTTATCGAATCAGGTATTTGTATTCAATGAGTTGACACCCAAAAATGTTTCCTTCACGGTGAAAGCGAACAAAGACGAAGTGAATGGAAAATTTCAGGCAACATTGCCCGCAGGTTGGAAGATAGAAGTACTGAATGCCGATGTTCGTCTTAAAAAGAAAGGCGACGAGCAAGTGGTGAATGCCATTCTAACGCCTCAAAAAGGTGTGAAAAGCGGTGAACTATTGGCAGCAGTGCTTGTTGATGGCAATAGTTACACGAAAAGCATCCAACGCATCGAGTACGATCACATTCCTTATCAGTTCTTTTTGACAGACGCCAAGGCGAAAGTGGTTTTTGTTGATTTGAAAAAAACAGGTAGCGAAATTGGCTACATTCCCGGAGCAGGAGACAATGTACAGGCTTGTTTGGAGCAGATTGGTTACAAAGTAACGGTTCTTACGGATGACTTTTTGATGAATGGAGATTTGTCCAAATTCTCAAGCATTGTTGCCGGAATTAGAGCCTACAATACGAACGATAGAATGCCCATTTACCACGAACGTTTGATGGAATTTGTGAAGCAAGGTGGAAATTTGGTCGTACAGTACAATACCAACAACCGCATTGCTCCTATGGAAACGAAAATCGGACCTTATCCGTTTACCATTTCCAGAGATCGGGTAACGGATGACAATGCCAAAGTGGAATTTACCAACCCGAATCATGTGGTGCTTAATACGCCGAATAAAATTTCCCAAAGCGATTTTGATGGTTGGATTCAGGAACGCGGAATTTACTTCGCTACGGAGCTCGATCCCAATTATGAAACTGTGTTTTCCATGAACGATCCGAACGAGAAAGCGAGCGCTGGTAGTTTGATCATTGGGAAATATGGGAAAGGAAACTTTGTTTATACCGGTTTGGTCTTCTTTCGCGAATTACCAGCTGGAGTCCCAGGAGCATATCGTTTGTTTGTGAATTTGTTGAGTTTACCTCAAAACGTTCAATAAACGTCAATTTTAAAGTTACGAGAGATGATAGAGGAAGAAGATAACGACACGAAAAACTGGACTTGGTCATACGTTGGTGTGATTGCCGTTTTGGTGGTGCTCATCATTCTCTTTTATTGCTTTACACAGTATTTTTCATGAGTACACTCGACTGGATAGTTCTGATTGCTGCACTTTTAGGTGTAATTGGTTACGGTTTGTATAAAAGCAAAACCGAGAAAACCCTCGACGGTTATTTCAAAGGTGGAAGCAACATGAGCTGGCTGCTTATTCTGCTTTCCATAATGGGAACCCAAGCCAGTGCAATTACCTTTCTTTCAGCTCCCGGACAAGCGTATACCGATGGAATGGGCTTCGTTCAGTACTATTTTGGTTTGCCGCTTGCCATGGTGGTTTTGTGTATCACTTTCATTCCCATTTATCATAAACTCAAAGTCTTTACGGCTTATGAATACCTTGAAGAGCGTTTTGACTTGAAAACCCGTTCACTCGCTTCCATTTTGTTTCTGGTTCAACGCGCCCTTTCTACTGGAATCAGCATTTATGCACCGTCGATTATTTTAGCAACACTTTTGGGTTGGAACATTTACTACACCAACTTAGTAATGGGTGGATTCCTGATTATTTACACTGTTGCTGGTGGAACAAAGGCCGTTACTTATACACAAATGCAGCAGTTGATCATTGTGTTTATCGGAATGTTCTTGGCGGGTTATCTTGTTGTGAAAATGCTTCCGGACGGTGTTGGATTTACCGATGCCTTGCATGTAGCAGGTAAAATGGGCAAGCTGGATGTGATTGAAACCAAAATTGACGTCACCGATTCAGCATGGTGGAAAGACAAGTACAATCTTTGGAGCGGATTGATTGGTGGATTCTTCCTGGCACTGTCTTATTTCGGAACAGATCAATCGCAAGTTGGAAGGTATTTGACAGCAAAAAGCACGAAAGAAAGTCGGGTAAGTTTATTGATGAACGGTTTGGTGAAAGTACCGATGCAATTCCTGATTCTACTTGTGGGAAGTTTGGTGTTCGTATTCTACATGTTCTATCAATCGCCTATTTTCTTTAATCAGAAAGAAGTGGAGAAAGTGCTGGTTTCGGAATATCGAGATGAATTCAAGTCGCTTCAAAAACAATACGACGGCTTCACCGCAGAAAGAAAAAAGCAAACCATTCAGTTGTCGCAGGCCATAGAAAACGGCAATTCAGCTGAGGTGGGCGAGTGGACCAATAAACTACATGAAACAGAAACGAGTGCGCTAAAGGTTCGTGAAAAGGCCTTGAAGGTAATGGAGAAGGCAAATCCAACCGCCGATACAAACGACACCAATTATATCTTCCTTTATTTTGTGGTAGAAAATCTTCCCAAAGGATTGATAGGTTTACTTATTGCGATGATTTTTCTAGCCGCCTGGGGAAGTATTGCCGCAGCGTTGAATTCCCTGGCTTCTACTACCGTTATTGATTTGTACAAACGTTTGTGGGTAAAAGACAAATCGGAAATTCACTATTACAAAGCGTCGCGCTGGTTTACCTTTGGTTGGGGCGTTTTTGCCATTGCCACTGCGATGTTTGCCAGTCAGCTGGGAAGTTTGATTGAAGCCGTGAATGTGCTCGGATCCTTGTTTTACGGAACCATTCTCGGGATCTTCCTTGTCGCATTCTACTTAAAGCGAATAGGTGGAAAAGCCGTTTTCTGGGGAGCAATTGTTACGGAGTTGATCGTGATTGCCATTTACTGTGTTGACGTCATTTCCTTCCTGTGGTTGAATGTGATCGGTTGTTTGTTGGTGCTCATTATAGCTGGATTCTTGCAGTTGTTCATTGGTGAACGCCCGAAAGACAAGGTGAGGATTGATTAGACTTAGAGGAAACACATAGTCACATAGCCGGTCATAGACACATAGTTTTTTGGGCCAATTGGAACTAATAGGCAGTAGAATTTTGTTCTATTCTGGAATTTGGAGTATGTTGTTTTTCATTCGGTCGATTGCTGGTAAACTGAATCTTTTTGTCAGATAGGCAGACTCAATTCCATTCATCATCTGTCTTTTTTACTGTTAAAGTATAAAAAGCTATGTGACTTTGTGAAAACACTATGTTACAATGTGTTTTTACTACCACCGAAAAACAAAAAAACCTTCCCACCAAAGCAGAAAGGTTCTTCACATGAATGGTATTCTGATTACTTATTCTCAGCCAGCAATTTCGTAGCCAATGAAATGTAGTCATCGTTTTTAGCCTCTTTCGCAAGTGCAATTGTTTTTTCAGCGCTCGCTTTTCCAGCAGCTTTATCTTTCAATGCATATTCAATTCTCGCTTTCGTGTAGAACATGTAGAATGCTGTTGGATTTTCTTCAACCGCTTTGTTTACCCAAATTAGCGCTTGTTTCAAATCTTTACCGTTTTCAAGGTAATACTGAGCTGCACGGAAATAATCTGGTTTTTCAGATTTCATTGATTCATCGATGCTTTTCATTACTGCAGCGTCAATGTCGGTAGTTAACTTCAGCGAAACAGCCGTGTTTTCCCAGCTAAGCGTTAAAAGAGCTTCAGTTGGCAATACGTTGTCTAAACCAATAGTGAACGACTCAACCAAAGCTCCTGTTTTCTTCGTTGAAACCTTGAAACGGGCAACTTC
Source organism: uncultured Fluviicola sp. (assembly GCA_965650275.1). Lineage (GTDB taxonomy): Bacteria > Bacteroidota > Bacteroidia > Flavobacteriales_D > Crocinitomicaceae > Fluviicola. The sequence continues at coordinate 16,974 of CBFGNV010000024.1, forward strand.
GTTCTCTGTCTTGTACTCCGCTACATTTCCGTTCAGAGTAACGTCGTTGTACAACATCACTTCCCAGCTGTATTTGTTAGGAATAGAATAGATTCCGTAAGTTCCCGCTTTCACGTCCTTACCTTCAACCTTAACATCTGTAGTAAAGGTGATTTTTGTAGTTGCATTTGCACCTGTTCTCCAGATCTTTCCGAAAGGAACGATATCGCCGAACACTACTCTGCCTTTCGCCGCTGGTCTAGAGTACTCTACCGTTACATCACCCAAACCAAATTTTTGAGTTACCGTTTGTGCCGGACTTGGTGCTGGCATCGTTATTTTTTGTGCTGTTGCCTGAAACGAGAACGTTCCGATAGCAAGAAAGGCCATTGCCTTAACTATTGATTTTACACTCATAATTCCTTTTATTTTTTAGAAGTCTAAATTTACCCCTTGCAAACGGAACAGCGAATTATTTAACGATTAATTAAATGCGAAGATTGGATGGCTAATTAGGGATGCTTTAGGAATAGCTTGCTAGAACTTGGAATCCTGATAAACCAAAAAATCCCGTCAATGTAAACATCAACGGGATCTTAATTCCTGTGAAAGGTGGAAGCCAATTCACAAGCTTTTTAGAATAAAAAAGGAAGACCAAAGTCTTCCTTCAATTCTTCTGTACTCGAAGCGGGACTTGAACCCGCACGCCCAGATGGGCACAGGATTTTAAGTCCGGCGTGTCTACCAATTCCACCATTCGAGCGGACTTTAATCCAATTCTTACAGACTGTAAGAACTTGAGCGGGAGACGAGATTCGAACTCGCGACCCCAACCTTGGCAAGGTTGTGCTCTACCAACTGAGCTACTCTCGCATATTTATTACCATAACTCGATTGCTACGGGAGGACAAAAATAGGGAACTGTTTTCAATTTGCAAGGATTTTCAGGATTTTTTTGATAATGGAACACCATGTTTCTTTAAAGAAATTGATTTTGAAATATTTAGATTGACCTAATTCATGCTCTTTCTTAGGATACTGGATTTTTCCTTTTCAGTTTTTTATAAAATATTCTTCTTCATTGTTTAATTGTAAAACATTGCTTTTTAAGCATTTGAAATCAAACCGAAAAGGGTTCTATATAGTTTCTTTTTAACCCTTTTAACCGCCAAAATATGTCCGCAATTTTGTTTCAACGATAAGCCAATAAGTCTTTCGATTAGCTAACGAACGACAGTGCGCATTCAGGTTTCTAGGGCCTGTGTTGGTTTATCCAAATGTCTGCGATGCTTTTCCTCTCGGGAGAAGAGGTAACGGCAGAGCAGGCATATTCTCCCAACAGAACCGTCGTGAGAAATCCGTTTTTACGGACTCGCCTCACGGCAATTTGAAAACAGTTTTAAAAGCAAATTACAATGAAAACAAATAAATTCATGATTGCTTCCCTGTTGATTCTTGTTGGAATGGGGGCAATTACAGTATCGTGTAAAAAAGAAGAAAACACGAAATTTCGTAAAGCGAAAATCACATCTTGTGATTTGAATAACAAAGATGGAGGTGAAGATGATGATGATCCGATCATTCGTGGAAGAGTCAAAAAACGTAATAATTTGGTTGTTTACAATGCACATGTTGAAACAATGACTTATTTAAGTAATGTAAAAGTCGGTGATCAGTACACGGATAGTCTTGGTGAATTTCAACAAACAGTTACAATTGGAAAATACTATTTTAAGGTAACTGTTCCTGGGGTTTCTACTCCATATGTTACGGACACCATTCACGTAAACGCTGATAGAAACGTCAATATTATTGTTGATTAAAATCAAGTGTTAAAGAAGTCCGGGCGATTTACCGTCCGGATTTTCTATATTGTAACGACTACTTCTACTATACAACCACTGTCATTGTAAAAATGTATCGTTCCATTCACTTTTTTCAGTAGCTTGGAAATCAAACTCAAACCTTTAGATTCATTTGTATGGGTGGATTTTTGGGTAAGTCCCAAACCATTATCCTTTACAAGTAATGTGATTTTATTGCCATTTTGGAATACTGAAGTATGAAGCTCAGGATTAGGAATATTCATCAGACCGTGTTCAATGGCATTACATAATAATTCGTTTAATACAATAGCTAACCTCATTGCTATATCATAATCGAGGTAAATGAGATCGATTTTTTTGGATAGCTGTAGATTACTACCGTGAGGAAATAAATTCAAAACGATCAGATCAGTTAGTTTACTGAAATAAGCATCAAGGCGGACTTCTTTATTTCTGCGAGATGAATCCTCCAGTAAGTAATGTTGTACTAAAGCCATTGCATCTAATCTTCGAATATTTTGATCTAAGAAATGAATGGTTTCCTGATTTTGTGTAGTTGATCTGTCAGATTTTAAAATACCGGAGAGCATTCCGAAATAATTTTTAGTTCTGTGACTAAGTTCATTATGAAGATGAACGATCTCTTCTTTTTGCTTTTCTAATTCCTCGTTTTGATGTTGGATTCTCTTTTTCCGAAGATTCAATTGATACCAGGCTAGAAGGACAATTATGATTATGACGACTGTTCCAATAAGCCAACCAATGAGTTGCTGATTTCGAAGCACTTGATTTTCGATTCGAATATGATCAAGTTTTGTTTGTTTTCTTCTTGACTGAATTTCACGATTTTTTCGCTGAACATCGTATATAATCTCGATTCTGGCAGATGTTTTTCGATTCTCTTCCTTTGCTACAACTTCTTGGGTAGAGAGCAATTCCTCATATTTAGCGAGTAGAGTGGCTGTCCTATGTTGCTTTTTTAAAATACTGATCTCACTGCGTAAAGTCTCTTCCAGTAATTGATGGTCGTTCGATTCAAGAGCTAACTCTTCACATTGTACAAACAATTCTAATGCTCTTTTATCATTGTTAACACTTAAATAATAGGTGCCTAAGTAATAGAGACTAGATGCAATTTTAGATGAGTTTCCTGAATCTAATCTCAAATTATATGCGGTGGACAAATAGATAAGCGCTTTTTTAGAATTACTCGTTTCCGTGTATAGTTGACCCAGTAAGGTTAAGGTTGTTAATTCATTTGACTTGTTCTGCAACCTTTTTTTTAGCTTTAATGCCTTCTGCAGGTAATATTCAGATTTATCAAATTGTTTGAGATCGAGAAAAACAGCTCCCATGTTATGATAGGAATCAGCAATACCTTTATCATATTGTATATGTTGTCGAATCTTGAGTGCTTTGAAATGGTATTCAAGTGCTTTAGGGTAATTTCCAATTTTTCGTTGCACATTTCCAATACTATTCCATGCAGATGAAAGTTCTTTGTTGTTCCCGTTTTTTTCAAATATTCTTGCCGATTCGGTAAGCTCTTGAATTGCTCGGGAGAATAATCCAATGTCTTTGTAAGCTAGTCCAAGATTATGCAAAGTCCCTGCTACTAAACTGTCGTTTCGCATTTTACGATAACAACCTAAGGCAACAATGTACTGATTGATACCTTTCTTAAATTCACCAGATTGGTAAAGAGTAACGCCCAAATCATTGTGGAAATTAGCCTTGTCTTCCAAAGAAATATTGGAGGGAATTATCTTTTGTGCTTTTTCAAGGTAATCTTTTGCTTGTAAAATATCACCATCAGCCAGCGATTCATAACCTTTATCGTAGAGTTTGTTAAAGGTTGTTTGGGCTTTTGAAAAATGAATAACAAGGCATAATGTGAATAGTGCATAATATTTCATGGGTCCAAATTTTGTTACCTTAGATTTCTCAAAAGTATCAAACTTTCAGTATGAAGATTCTAATAGTCGAAGATGACCCTTTCGTTGCAGATGACTTGCAAGATAAACTGCAGCAACTGAATTATCGTGTTACTGCAATTGCTGAAAGTTATGAGGAAGCCTTCTCTGCGATAAGATTAGAAAAACCGGATTTGGTATTACTTGATATTGAACTGATCGGAGAACTTACTGGAATTGATTTGGGAGAAAAACTGTCGTCAATAGGAATATCATTTATTTATCTGTCAAGTATTCAGGATTTTACAACTTATTCATTGGCAAAAAGTACTGCACCACTAAAAAATCTTTCTAAGCCAATTGACTTACTTAATTTACGTAATGCTCTTTTGGATATTGATCTTTCAAGTAATATAGAAAGTACTAGTAAGAGATTACTTTATTTTGTTACAAATAAAGATGGTGTGAAAATTAGAATTGAGTTGGAATCAATTGAATATCTTGAAGCAGCACGAAGTTATTGTGACATTTACTTTACAGATGGGTCCAAGTCAACATTGTCATCGGCAATGGGAAATGTTGCCAAAAAAATGGATTTTCAAGACTTAATTCCGATAAGTCGATCACATCAAATCAATTTGAAGAAGATCAAACAAATTAGAGGAAACGAAATAGAAATGACATCAGGTAAATTTCTAAAAGTTTCTGACTCTTTCAAAGAATCGTTTAATCGTCACCTTAGCATTTTATAAAAATTCGGTTAATCAATTGTTCCGTTCGGAAACTAAATCTCGTCTTTCGGGAATAAAATTTTAGTTAGTAAACTTTCAGACTTCTATTTGGGCCAAATTTTAAATTATGGCAACTAAATACGAAGCAGATAAGATTATAAAACTTCTGCAATTTTGTTCATGGCTTAGTCGGACTGAAATGAACCATACTGGTCTTCACGAGTTGAGTAGTAAATTAAATCCAAATGCTAGCAAAGATGGTCCTAATGAAAAGTATCTCGTTGATCTATTGTCAGATGCTAAATCCGCTCTCAAAAAAGATAATTATGTTTCAAAAAGAAACATGTATATCGATCTACTACTAAAACATGGAGGTTTAAAGGATTGGGATCACTGGTTGCAAACACTAGGCTCTTCGAGAGAGTATATTTCTAAGAAGTATTTGGATTCATTAGTTGTTTCTGACCTTAAACTTGTTGTTTTTGTTCCGGAAAGTTTAGAGATGAAACTGATCCCGATACTATCTTTTGCTAAACGCACCTCGTCAATTCAGTTTGAAATAATTATCTCTAAAGAAAATACTCTTGAAGAACAAATAGAGCACATTCAAACTAAATTGAAAGATTGCTCATTCATAATTTGGACGCTCCCAATCACTTGTAAAAGCCAGGTTAACGAAATTAAATCTCCTTCATGGAGTGAGTTGATTCAGTTAGGGAGAGTTGTTCCTGTATGGATCGATCTTAATAAGATTGATGATACCACGTCACCATTTATTTCCGGTATGAATCAATCTAAAATTATTGGTGGTGTTCCTGGAATACTTTCAACACTTCTGTTTTTGGAAGAACAATTAATCATTGCGACAAATTCTTATGAGAATGAAGTTGTAACGCAATCAGGCAGAATTCAGAATATAAATAGTGGCTCAGGAGTATTCTTGCAAGGTAATATATACAGTGAGAATACCAGCCTCGGTGATATTAATCAAACTATTCACAATCATAAAAGAGAAAACAAATGAACAATTTATTAGCTATTAAACAGGAGCAGGGAACCGCAGTTTCTGCTGAGTCGATTCAAGCAGAAAATTTATCGATCGGGGGAGATATTTATCAATATTACAATCAGATAAACGATCGTTTTACTCAAGTTCACTTTGACAAATATGATGATGAGTATTTATCGCCGAATTATTTGTCTGATTTGATACGAGTAATTAAGGAAAAAAGAATTGTTTTAATCTCAGATCACAAGTTGATTTCGAAAAGTGACCTTGCAAGACATGTAGCAAAAGAACTTTTAAGTATCGACAACTACCATAATATGGAAGTGGTTGAAATGTTGCGTGAAGGAGAAAACCAGGAAAAACGTGTTTCAATAACAGAATTCTTAGAAGAGGAGAAGTGTTATCAAAAAATAGTGTTACTCTATGATCTTCATCCTGAAAAGATTGATTATCATTTTGATCGTTTAGTTAAGCAAGCGAACAATCAATCTTGCCTCTTCATAATTACTGTAAATGGTGGTTATGAGACATGGTTAAAAGCAGGACCAATGGTAAAGGATTTTTGGTTTTCAGTGCCAGATGGCTCACATTATACAAATGAGCAATTGATTGATCTGTTTTTTGTGAAACTGAAACAAAATCGACCGATATTTTTACAAGAGGTTTCATTTGAAAATGATTTCTTATTAAGCCCGAATACAAAAATTTCAGAAGCGGTTAGTCGATTGGATTCAATTGATCAAATTCAATTGTTTGCCAGTTATTATGCTGGACTTATGGATTTTCCTAGTGATTACAAATTGAATGAATTGATAAACACCTTGTGTCAAGGTACTGAACAAATGGTCAAATCTTGGTTCTATCAACTTGATCACCGAAGTAAAATACTGGCAATGAGTGCTGCTCTATTTGATGGGATGTTAATTGATCAATTTCTTGAAGCGCTTAACAATATTACAGATTCAAGTTTTTGGACAACAAGTGAACCTTCATTGAAAGCTATCGATTACTTCAACTTATCATTTCTTGATTCTTTTTTCTCTATCCAAACACGAGATGATCAGCAATACCTGATAAGTAAATCTGTTTCGAGTAAATCAATTTTATTGGAACTGGGAAAACAGGAATATCGACGTCATTTTAAGACTGCGTTTCAGCAATTCTATGAGATGACTGAACTTTCTTATTCTAAGAAACCCTTAAACTGGGATTTGTATGGTACACCAACAAAACGTGTATGGATTCGAAAATCGTTTACTGAAGCACTTCGTATTACAGGAACACTAGAATTTGGTTTAATAGAAAATCATTTGTTAGAACTTGCTGCGACGGGAAAAAGTCATTTGCAAAACATTTGTGCAAAGGCAATGGCGCAATGGCGTTTGACAGGTCATGAGGATTTGTTTTTTAAAACATTGAAAAATTGGCAAGAAGATGACTCGATTTCAAATCGCATTCATGAATTGTTTGCAAGAAATACTAAAGATTCCTCTACTTTGGATATTGATGCAATTGATTTAATAAAGGCAACCGCCGTTTCCGCTTTAGGTCAGGCCTCTTACTACGATCAACCAAATAAGCTGCATGAGGATATTATTCAAGGAATGATTCATTTCGCTAAGGATGCTGAGATTAAACATAATCTCAACGATAGTATTGCCAAAGCACTACCCAAATTTATTCATCATCACTCACTACAATTAGAGAACGTCATTTATGATGAACTTATGCCGTTAAGATCCTTACGAGAGCCAGTTGTAAAAGGACTATTGCAAGCACTTGAAACTTATCCGGATCAGGTTCCTGCAGCAATGAAAAGATGGTTAAATGCTTGTTTGGAAGACTCTTCAGAGTTAAATAGGAGAGTTATGACTACAAACCGAGATAATCGGTTGATAATCATATTGGAGGTACTTGAAATGGCAAATTTGTCTAAAATTGAGGCGTTTTCTAACACGAGACTTTACGTTGATATTCTTGCACCACTAATTACACAAGAAAAACGTGTAGAAGTTGTTGCTTGCGTTCTAAGATTATTAGCAAAAGTTCAGTCAAATGATTTTGATCTTGCTGCAAATTTTACAAATGAAACAATAGGTAAGCTAAATAAACAACAGCGCTTGCATCTCGTTGAATGTTGGGGTAAGATATATGCAAAACAGCGGTTAGAAATGGAAGAAAGTGAAACGTATTTCAGAGATAAGCAAATTTATTCAGTTTGGGTTTCAAACCAGCCAAGACCGTTAACAGAAGTTGAGAAAACTTTATATAAGTGGATGGAGAGTGATATGATCAAACGTCGTTTTGCAACACTGGTTTTCCTTGAACTTGTTCGTGGATACGATCGTTATGAACGTCTTGAGATACAACGTCAAGAAATGGAAAAGCAATTGGTCTTACAAGAACAACAGAAATATTGGAATGTGATAGCAAGAACAATGCCTCCTGCTTATTCAGACATCAATTTACATATAGTTCTTCGTATCCGAATCTTTATCTATTTCTTGTTTTCTTCAAGTGAAAATAAATTCATTTTGAAGGATACCATGATACTTTTCCTAAACGTCAGTAAATATTCTTCCGAAGATTTGAGGATTCTTATCCAACGCTGGAAAAATAGTGAGCAAAAAGGAATAACAAGTAAACTATCAAAATGGTTGAATAAATTCTTTTGATTGGGAAACAACAATAGTGCTTTCGGAAAGACAAGTTCTGGTTTTGGAAATGCTTTTTTGCTCAGCTGTGGCGCAGTATCATATTTGTATAAATGTAATTAATACAATATGAAAAAACCAATTGGTACAACAGCAAAGACTGGGGAAATCTGCCCAGAAAGTGGGGTTTGGGAAGTAGTTGGAACGCCATCTACCACTGCACCAATCTCAAAAGGAAACAAAATGCCACCTTATGATAATAAAGGTGTTGTTTGGAGACTTATTCGTTACGCTTAAATCTACCACAATGAAGGAGATGAGGAAGTTCCTTTTCTCCTTCATTAAAAGAATTACCAATTCACTAAAAATGATCAAATGAAACGAAATAGAATTTTAAACTCACATAGATATTTACAGACATTTCTGAAGGAAGGAGACCAGTTTTATATTGGTATCTTGCTTGAGGATTACATTAAGACTCCGAACTTAGATAAATATAAACTCCCCAAAGTATTTATTCATAACAATTCACATATCCCGAAATCTTCGGGACCCGCAACAAGAGCGAACATCCATGGTAAATATGTCAGAAAATTTCCTGAAGAAAAAGAGATAAAAACTGTTCATATAAGATATACAAGAAAAGATGGCTCCCTTATTGACTTTTATAGGGATTTTCATGTGTATAAAAAAGAGATGCTACATAAATTTGAAATTCCAATTGAGTTCAAAGAAAACATTCATGGACAAAAAATAGTTTCTTCAACTCAATTGATTTTTTTGAATGATGAGATTTCGAGAAGAAAAAACACCCATGTAATAAATTTGTTTTGTGAGATGTTTGGTGAATTTGAAGTATTCAATGCTGAGTATGAACCGGCAATCCACTTTAATAAAATCTTCGAACAGGAACTTTTACCGAAAGGGAAATTGTCTGAAGAGAATATTGAAAATCTTGTTGAGATTTCCAAAAAGTATAATAAAAATGAAGCTGATCATACTGCTTTTCAGAAACGATTACATGTATTAATGGAATTCGGACCTGAATTGAGAGGTAAAGGTCCTAATGGTTTCTTTGGATATCTGGTTTTTGGGTTTTTAGATTTGGGAATTATCGTATTAGAAGCAATGTATGCGGGTAATGCGACTTACATTTTCTCGATAGAAAATTATGAAGACAATATTTTTAAGGATAAGAGGGAAGCGATGAATAGTAAACAATTCCTTAAAAGAGTTCTGCATTTTGGGAAATGGGAAACGGAGATAACAGATTATTTAAAGAAATTGAGAAAATAATTTGTGTTTTCACGACTTTATTGTTTCCGTGAGTATTGTAAATAGGTTAAGTCGCAGATATTGAGTTCTTTTCCCGTTGATGTTTACATTGACGGGATTTTTTGTTTCCATTTATCCAAACCCTCAAACCATTGTTTCAGCGGCTAATGATCCTTTTCATTTTCCGTTAAATTTGATCCATGTTCAAAATCAGCATTTTAAAAATGGTATTCGGACTTCATGGTTCATTGATTGTCATCACATCACTCTTGCTTCTCATATGCTCATGCAATAATCCTTCAGGTGAAGAACGTCTTGTAGGCAAAAGATGGATTTTGACAAAAGTTTATTTGGGCAAAGACAGAGAGCAGAAATGGGGTAGTTTGAACGATTGCAATCGAATCATTATAAATTTTAGCGCTGATAGCGTCTATAATGTTGAAAATAAATGTTCTGAGGATCGAGATTCTTATATTCTTGGTTGCAGGCCTCCTGTAAGAAAAGTTTGGTTTTTGTCTGGAAATGAACTGAAAATGAATGGATTTCTCGATTTTCAATTGATCAAATTGGATGATGATGAATTGGTAATGAAGTCTCACGAGCCTGGAAGGAGATTTATATACTACTTCACAAGTAAGATGGTAACAGAACTAAAAAGTGTTTGGAAACAATCATACCGCATCTCTTTTAAGGATAATTCCAAACATGTTGATAGGAATTGCTTTTTCACTTTGGATCCAGGGAGATTTAGCTATTATAGAAATGGCAAATTGGTTTATCGAGATGGAATGAATGGAGAAGAGGATCATGCATCAAAGAGTTACAGTTTCGAATCCCGTTCAGGAGACAGATTGATTTTTATTCATCCCGATACCGCAAAATTGTTAAGGTACAATGGTGATGGTGATACAGAAGTTTTTGTCAGAAAAAAGAGAACAATTAAATTGTAAAAGAGTATTACCAATTCCTAACCATTTCATTCGTAATTTGGTACTTGTAATTAGTAACTCCTCCAATGAATTGCATAATAGTTGACGATGATGAATTAGACCGCCTGATGGTACAATCTTGCCTGAGGAATTATCCTGAGATCAAGGTGCTGGAGGTGTTTGCTTCGCCTTTGGATGCACTCGCTTTTCTGGAACATCATCCGGTTGACATTCTTTTTCTCGATATCGATATGCCCGAGATGAGTGGGATTGAGTTGCGGAAACAACTTCCTAAGAATGCTATTTGTGTTTTCATTACTTCTTATCCCGAACATGCAGTGGAAAGTTTTGAAGTGGATGCACTCGATTTTTTGGTGAAGCCGTTGAAAGCGGATCGTTTTAAACAGACAATTCAGCGCATTCATGATTACATGGAAGTGCGTGAGAAAGTATCGCTTTTTGAAGCTAATTTGGGTGGTGATACGATTGTAGTGAAAGAAGGTCATGCGCAAATTAAAATCAAATTGCATTCCATTCTTTACCTTCAGGCCATGAAGGATTACACGCTGATATTCACAACTGAGAAAAGACATTGTGTGCTGATTTCTCTGGGAAATCTTCTCAAGGAAAACGAATTTCAGTCGTTCGCCCGTGTGCACCGAAGTTTTGCTGTGAATCAAACCTACATTGAAAAGGTTTCTTCCAATGAAGTATTCCTGAAAAATGATCAGGCGGTTCCGCTTGGAAGAGGTTATAAAGAAACGTTGAATCTGCTTTCCTGATGCGATTGCTGACCTTCATATGTTGTTGTGTGTTCGCAACTGCTTTCGGACAAAAAGCACCTGATTTGAAGAAACTCAAGACGAATAAGGAGCGGATCCGATCTTGGGTAGAATATTGTGATGAACTTATTGTCAACGAAAGCTATGTAAAGCTGCGGGTAGCCGGTAAAAGGGGGTTGAACCTGACAAGCAAAACCGATTATGAGTATTTGTCGTTGTTCAATTTCTATATTGGCGTAACCTTTAATTATGGTGTTGAAAGCGATTCAGCAACGTATTACTTAGAGAAAAGCGAGTTATTTGGACGTAAGGCGAAGAATCCAAAAAGAATACTGGAAGCACTTAAACAATTGCAGTATGTGTATGCTAATTACGGTGAAACTGAAAAACAAACTCGCACAATAAAAGCTTTTCAGCATGTAATTGATACTACTCGAAACCTAAAAGAGAAGTCAGAAATCTATTCAATTGTTGGTGACTACTACATTGGGGTTGGACAGTATGAGAGTGGGTTGTCTTATAAGCTCAGAGGAATAAAATCTCTTCAGAAACTGCTGCCTAAAGCGAATGCTACAGATTCTACCAATTTTGGTGTGCAATTGATCATTGTAAGTGAATTGTATGTTGCTTTAAAAAAATATGATCTGGCACTTGAGTATTTAAAGGAAAGTGAAGTCTATGTTCGCGATTACAAGTTGGCAACTGCTCACATCCATAAAGATCGAGTGGAATGTTATTCTTTTAAGAATGAACCAAAAAATGCCAGGAAAGCATATGGTGATTTGCTTTTACTCGCGAAAAAAGAAGCTGATATCGGTTGTTGGGGAATATTGATAGAAAGTGATTTGATTTTGGCAAAGTATTATACGGATCGGAATGATTTCAAAACAGCACTTTCCTACACTAATCATGCACGTGATTTGGCTCCAAAGTATGCTGACGATTTTCTGAAAGCTCAACTTGCTGTATCAACGGGAATGATACACCTGAAGCAAAAAGACTATGCAAGTGCATTGAAATATTTCAAAGCAGCCGAACCAACTACTTCTGAAGATGATCCAGAGTTAAATTCTGAATTGAAAGGTGCTTTAGCGAAAACATATGCAGGTTTGGGACAATGGAAGGAAGCTTTTCGTTATCAAAAAGAATTCGATGACATTCGAGAAAAGCTAACTGAGGAAAAATCGAAAAAGAACGTAGCTGAAATGGAGGCGCGTTATCAAAACGAAAAAAAGCAAAGTGAAATCAATCAGCTTTCCTCCAAAAATACCATCAGCCAGTTAAAGATTGACGAAGCCAATCAACAATTGATGTATTCACTTCTGGTGATTGCCGCTGTTCTGGTCATTGGATTTCTCTTTTATATTCAAAGTAGAAACAGAAAGCGGCACAATGCCCAATTGGAGCTTTTGAACGAAGAGTTGAAACGGGTAAGCGCCAACAAAACACGTTTTTTCAGTATTATCAACCACGATTTGCGAAGTCCGGTAGCTAACTTGATTCATTTCTTACAATTGCAAAAGGAAAGCCCAGATTTATTGGATGAAGCAACGAAAGCACGACTAGAGCACCGAACAATGGAAAGTGCAGAAAATCTCTTACGTTCGATGGAGGACATGTTGTTGTGGAGTAAAGGTCAAATGCAGCAGTTCAAGCCTTCAATGGTGGAGTTGAATATAGGTGACGTTTTTCAGGAATTGCAACAGTATTTCGCAACCAACGATAAAGTGAAGATCATTACTGAAACCGACAGCAAGGTTATACTCATTACCGATCTGAATTACCTGCTCACCATTATGCGAAATCTGACGGCAAATGCAATTAAGGCGTTGGAAAAAGTGGAGAACCCTACAATTACGTGGTCTGTTTTTCAAGAAGCAAACACAACCAGACTCATCATAACTGACAATGGACCTGGCGCCACGAAAAGTCAGTTCAAGGCCTTGTATGACGCTTCGGAGGTGGTTGGAATCAAAACCGGTTTGGGCTTGCATCTGATTCGCGATCTGGCTCAGGCAATCAACTGTAAAGTAGAAGTGGATACCGAGCAGGAATTGGGAACAAGAATCATCCTCACGTTCTCGGCTTAAACTCTATACAATCGCAATACGTCATTGCATTTCGTTCAGGATCAATCGATTTTACGGGGAGTTCTAGGAATAGATGAGTTGTCAGACTGAGTGTCCGCTGCGGCGGATGTATCGAAGGCTGCAACTCATCTATTTAATCTGTCGTTTGTCGATTAGCCCTCTTTTTAGTGGCTGAACTAGCAGACATTTGCTCATAAATCTCAATATTATGAAAGCAAAAATTTACGTTTCACTAGTCTTCGTCTGCCTTTGTCTCTGCCAATCCGTTTCGTATTCGCAGTGTATAAACGCAGGTAATGGATTATTTCCGGAGAACACGTTTTACAATACAAATTTCACAGGAGTACCAGAGGTAATCAGTGAATATTGTTATGCAGGCGAATTTTCAACCGTTCATGTGGATCAGGGAAGTACTTATGTGTTCTCGAGCAGTATTGGTACGGATTATTTGACAATCTATGATCCGGATGTTCAGGATGTTGTACTTGTTTCCGGAACTTCTCCGGTGAGTTACCAGGCTACATTCACAGGTGTTGTTTTGTTCTTTACGCATGTAAGTTCAAATTGTGAGGAAGAACAGGAAAACAGGGAACGAATTGTTAGTTGTACGGCACCTGAACCTTGTTTGAATGCAGCTTACGGACAATATCCAGCTACAACTTTTAGCTCGTCAATATGTGATGGTGTAACAGAAGAGGTGATTGATTATGATTGTATTCCAAATGAATATTCGAAGGTGAATTTATTGGCGGGTAATACGTACCATTTCTCTAGTTCAGAGACGGATGATTACATAACGATCAGTAATGAAAATGGAACAACTGCCTTGCTAGCTGGTTTTTCTCCTCTTGAATATGTTGTTGCAACAGATCAGGTTGTCCGTTTTTATCTACACACTGATGTAAATTGTGGCGCAAGTTCAATACCGAGAAGTAGAATCGTTAAGTGCGGTCCAACTTTTTGTCATGGTCTTTATCAGTGGCCACAAGAAACGTACAGTATGACGGCGTGCAATGGAACGGTAGAAAATATTGTTAATGACGCATTTGCTGGTGAATATGCTTTAGTAAACATGGAAATGAATAAAACATATGTTTTGAGCAGCTCCGTTCTTACCGATTACATTACAGTTGCATCTGAAGACGATGCCATCTTGTATACACGTGGCACAACCCCAATTACATTTAGTCCTCCAACAAGTGGAGTGTACCGATTTCTAATAAGTACGGATGCTGATTGCGGAATCGAAGAAGTGAATCGAGATAGAAATATTTCTTGTTCTCCCGGTGGAGTTGGGATAGAAGAACAAAATGAGTTCGGGCTTTCCATTTATCCAAATCCGGCTACAACATTTGTAACTGTTTCGGCAAAAGAAAAGATGGATGAAATTCAAATTGTTTCTGTTGACGGAAAAATACTTTCAACAGTTCTGCCGGACAGTATCAATACCACATTGTCACTTGAGCATCTTCAAGCGGGAACCTACTTTGTTCGCGTTTCCATTGATGGAGCAGTAATGATCGAAGAAGTAATCGTTGAATAATTAGCGAATGATTATAAACAATTGTATTATGAAATCACTTTTTCTCTTCGTTGGAATGCTGTTTTCGCTGACGTATGTTTCAGCTCAAACAATGCCTATTGTAAATGCAGATTTTGAAGCGACAATGACGTCCAATTCAAACTATGTGAACACCTATGAAATGCCAGGTTGGCTTGGATTCAATTCTGCTCCTGAAACAACAACGCCCTATGAAGGAACGCAAGCGGTTAAAATTGAAGTTACCGTTGATCCATTTTTGAATTCCTGGTTATCCAATGGCAGCGACACTGTTCCTGGTTACATTATTCAAGCTGTTGACGGTCCGTTTGTAGAAGACACTTACTTTACCCGTGTTTCATTTGCGTACAAATTCACTCAAATGGAAACCGATACGGCTTTTATCCAATTCGGAATAATTGATGACAATCAGAACTTTTTATATATCAATTATCTCTTGCTTTCAAGTACGGTAGATTGGACATTTGTTAGCATGGATTTATTATTTGCCATGGATGGAGTTGCCGATAAATTCGTTTTTTATGCTTCACCTGCGATACAGGATTATGGTACAGTTACAAATCATACGATAACACCAGGAACAACCTTATGGATTGATGACGTACAGGTAAGTAATTATGCTGGAATAGAAGAAGACAATTCAAAACCAGTTTCCATTTATCCAAATCCGACTTCAACATTTGTAACTGTTTCAGCAAAAGAGAAAATGGATGAAGTTCAAATTGTTTCTGTTGACGGAAAAGTACTTTCAACTGTTCAGCCGGACAGTATCAATACCACATTATCGCTTGAGCATCTCCAAGCGGGAACCTACTTTGTTCGCGTTTCCATTGATGGAACAACATTAACCAGTGAAGTGATTAAACAATAATCCCGCGAGTAAAGTCCAGTTAAATCTGGAATAAAGCAAAGGCTGTTTGTTCCCGTTTCGGGATTGAACAGCTTTTTTTAGTTAAAGCTGATTGAAACGAGAAGTGGTACGGACGCGATGCATCGCGTCTCGACATAGTTATTTCTGAACAACGTAAATAGTCTACGATCTGCTCTAATACCTTTGCTTTTACAAATGAAAAACACAACCAATTCGGAGCTGCTTAAACCTTGTTAATAGATGGGACTATTGTTCAACACACAACGACTGTGCATTTTTTTTCTCAAAATGTTAAAATTCAGAAAGTCCTTGTTTAACATTTTTTTAGACTTTACTTTTACGCTCTCAACACCAAGCACTAAATTAGTTTTAATGGAGACCAGCCACTTAAAATTAGAGCCATTATTTATTCTGAATGTTCGATTAATACTAGTCGTTTCTTTCCTGTGCTTTGGTGTTTTGTCTTGGTCTCAAACTCCGTTCATCTCTTTTGGTACTACTGTTCTGGGTATTGGAACTACTAGCGGTGTTCAGCCCAATTACCGTTCAGGAGAAGGATCCAACTTCATTTACTCAACCATTCAACAAGATGTTTCTGTCAAGGGGATTCCTTTTCAGTTGGTTGGTCGTTGGTCTAACGAACCATACATTTCGGGTCGAGCAAGTTATTTCCGTTTTTCCTATTTGGGTAAACAGTTTCAAAAGCAACAAATAGATTCTTTGGCATTCAAACTAAAAGAATTGGACTTGCAGAAAAAAGCTAAACTGGAGGAACTGTATGCTCTGGAGGGTAAATTAGGCTACATGAATTACATCCTGCTCGAGCAACCGGAATTGGATACGCTTACAAAACCAACATTTACCTTGCCCGATTCAGTCCTACTGAACTTGCCTTCAGGATCTATTCCAAATATGGACGGTTTATCACCGCTTCAACTATCCATTGCAATGGCAAATGCTGCCATTCAAATGAAACAGATGGAGATTAAAGGCATTGATTCTTCTATGTTCAAATTAAACACAGAATATAAGGAAATGGATGCAGGAAAGTTCAAACACTTTTTTGATGGTATTTCCCGTTTCGACCTTGGTTTGTCATCTCTTCCTTCAGCGCATCTTTCAAATAATGCCATTCCAATTCAGGGAATACGTGTTCGTGGAAAGGTGAATGACTGGAGCTACAATGTTGCTGCCGGATTAACTGTTCCAAACCAGTTGTTTTCTAATCAGGCTTTAGATCAGGTGCTGAACAATACCGCTAATCTTTTCAACCTGTCTAATTTCTATCAGGTCAACACCACGCGTTTTGCAAGTGCAGCAACTTTGGAATATGGTGAAGTGGATAAGAACTCGGTGTTCGTTGAAGAATTTTACACAGGTCCTGCATTCGAAGGTATTCATCCTGTTAAATCTTCCGGTACTTCGAATGCGGTGAATATTGGAGGAAATTACACTCCTAAGTTTGCATCGAATCTCACATTGTCCGGAACGCTTGGTTATTCTGTGAATTTTGGTGATTCAATTGAGACATCAGCCACGGATCGTGTATCTACTTCTGCTGGATTGAAATACCGTTTCGTAAAAGCGCGAGGAGAATTTGCTGCCAAGTACAAGAACATTGGAGCTGCCTTCAATGGTTTCTCTCAAGGAATTTATATCAGCGGAGTAAAACATGTAGAATCTTCTTACCGTCAGGGAATTGGTGAAAGGCTTGTAGCGAAGATCAGCGGAATGCATGATGAGTTTGCGAACCAGGACAGTTTGGTTCGTGTTTCCACTATCGATCAGGGAACACTTGATCTTACGTTGAAACTGGGAAGCCGCTCGCTCATTTACAGTTCAGGGACCTTGCTTACAACCGATGTTACGGGCGCTGGAAATTACAGCTACTTGTTGCGTTCGGGTATTCGTTTGGACAAAGTTTTTGAAAACTGTATCTGGGAAAATCAATTGGAAGGATCTTACGCAAATATACTTGGAGTCGACTCCACACAAGAATTGCTTCAGTCGAGCCTGAAAACGGGAATCAGCACAAAACATTGGGGATATTTCATCAAAGGAACGTATCAGCAGTTTAAAGGTCTTTCACGTGTTTACGGAACGAACGTAATTATTCAACCGGAATTGAGTTACCGTTATGCGAAATCAACTTTGTCGGTAAACGGACAATACCTGCTTAGCGAACAATTTGGTGAAGACATTGGTTTTGCTTTGAACTGGACATTTAGCCCAAGTCCATTCTTTATGTGGAAGTTAACAGCACAGCGCTGGTTGGTTTCCGAAACAACTTTTTTCAACATTACGAATCCAAGCAGTACAAAACAGTTTTACCTGAATTTTCAAATGTTAATCACATTAAACCATAAACATAAATGAATAAATTAACCATCATCCTGAGTGTGTTAATGCTTTTCTCCGGAATTTCATTCGGACAGTATTCAACAACCCCGATCATGTTATCCATTCCAATGGATGCGGATACGATTGAAGAAGACGAACCGCTTTTGGTTTGGCAAACTACCTTGAGTAACCTGGAAAACGATCCGCGTTTGAATGTGCGTTTATCTGTTGTTCAGGTTGGAGAAGACCAAACACCTGCAGAAGCCATTTTGGAAAATGCACCGGTTTTTCAGCGTCAGAATTTATTGTCCAATTCCATCAACTATTCAGAGATTGATCACGAGTTGGTAGAAGGGACTTGGTACGCATGGCAGGTGATCTTACTTTACAACGGTGTTCAGGTGCAGCAAAGTGAGGTTTGGAAGTTTATTAAGGCAACTCCACCTGAATTTCAGCCTGAATTTTCTATGATTAGACGTAAAGCAGACAATTCCTATGTGAGTTTGGTGGATGATAAACTGTATTTATGTACAAAAGAATCAGGCAAGTTTAATACAACTGCCGTCTTAAGTGGAAACGGGATTCAGAAAACAGAAGTTGCCTTGGTTGAAGTGGACTCTAAGGCCGCACCACTTTCGGAATCTTCAGAGACTTTGGATACACGATATTATTTGTTTGATACAGACGATTTGGATTTGAGTAAGGGTACTTACAGGCTTCAATGGAATGCTGCAGAGGGTGTTAGTTTCATTGTTTTTTTTGAAAAGAAGTGATCCGAGCTAGTATTTATTGCATCGCTTTATTAGTTGTCACGTCTTGTGCGTCAAGGCTTACATCTGCGCAGTATATTGAATATTACAATGCGGAAAGACAGCAGTTTGAGTTGTCTCAGGAAGAAGCTTCCTTAACGGTTAAATTACGTATTCAACCCTTGGAGTATTTCGTTGCGAAGGCTGAATTGGAAGGCGGGGAAAACGCGGAGTTAAAGGAGTTTATCAAAAGTAGCCCTAAAGAATTAAGTTCGTTTGCACTGCAATTGAATTTCAATAGCGGGAATTTATTCAACCAGGATAAACTGATTGCATCTGATAAGATGAAGTTTTATGCTGTTGATTTTAAAAAATACATTAAAGCGATAGATGTGAAAGGAGATACCTTGTTGTGCTCCAACTATATCTATCAGACGGCAAGTACAATTGGAAATTCAGCCTATTTTGAATTTGATTTTCCTGCAAGTATTAATCAAATAGAGAAAGTTTTTTTCTTTTCTCCATACATACAAGATTCATTAATTGAAATGAATACCAAACTTTTAAGAACCAAACATCCTGAATTAAAATTAAAATGAAGAAAATAGTAAACATGGAACAGCAGTTAGCCGCAACTCAGCGGTTCATAGCCAGCACATTTTTGTGTTTGTTCATAGCCGGAATGTTATCACCAAGTATTGCAGTTGCTCGTGGCAGAATTTTTCAGCCGGAAGGATATGGATCTAACTCTGCAATTACTTCGGAAATGACGGACTCTTATATCGGAGATTCGGTTACTGAAGTCTCGAATTCGAATTTGGCAACTCTAAGTTGTGGTGGTCCAACACAGCCCGAAGTACAAGGTTTTACGCCAATCGGTGTTTCTGAAATGGTGGATCCGTTTACCGGAGATTTCAGTTATAACATTCCGTTGATGGACGTAGAAGGATATCCTATTAACATTGCTTATTCTAGCGGTGTTTCTATGGATCAGGAAGCTTCTTGGGTTGGTTTGGGATGGAACTTGAACATGGGTTCAGTGGTTCGCTCAATGCGCGGTTTACCTGATGATTTTGATGGTGACCAGATAGTTAAAGTAGAAAGTAGGGAAGCTGAGAAGAACATTAGTGTGGACCTGAAATGGACCCCAGAAATATGGGGTAATGAGGATCTAATTACAGGAATAGGTTCTTCTGTCGGTTTAACCATAGCACCAAGTTTTAATTTCAGTAATTATACCGGGCTTGATGCAAGTTTAAGTTTTGGACCTTCATTCAGCACCAAGAAAAAAAGTGGATTGAAGTTGAACACAGGAGTAACGTTTACAGGTAGTTCTGAGAATGGCGCCGGTTTTTCTCCAAATTTCAGTTTGGCTAAAATTTCATCGAAATCAAGCTCAATGTTCAATACCTTGGGTGGAAATATTGGTTGTAGTTATAATTCCAGAGCAGGTTTACAAGCAATTAGTTATGGTGCTAGTCTTTCGAAAGAATCGGTAAAAAGCAAAACCACCAGATCTGGGCCAAGTGGTTCAAGTTCCTATTCTCTTGGTTTGAATACTTATATGCCTTCGTCCGAATCATCGTACTTAAATTCTGGTATTTCTGGAAATGTTTCATTCGGAGTATCGTTGTTCGGATTGGATGGCTCGCTTTCCGTTGGTTTGGGGTATAACGTCAATGAAATTAGCTCAAAACAAAGAATCAATCCGGCATATGGCTTTTTTAACCTTGAAAAAGGACAACTGCAGAGCAACGCATTATTGGATTTCAACCGTGACAATGACGGTTCGTTCACCAAGTATACACCTAATCTTCCTTCTGCTGCGCTAACAAGTGATATTTTTAGAGTCGAAGCTCAGGGAGTTGGCGGAAGTTTTAAGGGATTCAGAAATGAAGTGGGTTACGTTTTTGATCCGAGTAGCTCTTCTTACGGTCAAAGTGGTAGTGTTGGTATTGAGTTGGGATCAGGGAATCTTCTGGATTTCGGGGTTGACTTAACAGGAACAACTACAGACTCTTATTCAGGAGCCTGGGCAGATTTTACGAATGTGGCGCGTCCTCAATTGTTGTTTGAGCCTAATTCAGGAATTTTAGAGCGTTATGCACTTCAGGAGGCCAATGAGAAATCAATAGAAATTGATAACTTGTTCACTAACCAGTTCGATCCGGTACAACCTGAATATTTGGATTTGGTGGGACCAAACATGATGCCCTCTGTTGCCGCTAGTTTAGTTTCTGATGGAACTCAATCTTTGTCAGAAAACTCGAGAGAGTCGCGTTTGAAACGAAACGATGTGATGACGTTCCTAACCATCCGGGAAATTAAAGATGGTTTGGGTATGAGTACTTACGATTCAAGAATTTATTCCGGAGCACAAGATCATCATATCGGTGAGATTACACATTTAGGAATGGATGGTCGACGTTATGTTTATGGTATTCCTGCTTACAATCAACTGCAAGAGGATGTTACGTTTTCTACAGGACTATCTTTAACAAACAATAGCCTCACTGCTATTACACCAACATCACCTTATAGTGGATTGGTTCAATTGGGATCTTCATTTGAGAATCTGGCAAGCATGAACAACGACAGAGGTGTAGATCATATGTACACTTCAGAAACTACGCCCGGATATGCACATGCATTCTTACTTACTTCTGTGGTGAGTGAAGACTACATTGATTCTGACGGAGAGAAAGGTCCAAGTGAAAATGATTTTGGAACCTATGTTAAGTTCGATTATGACAAGGTGAATAAGTTGAAATGGCGTACTCCGATTGCCGAGAATTCTGCATTTTTCAATGAAGGTTTAAGAAC
This sequence comes from uncultured Fluviicola sp., assembly GCA_965650275.1. Classification (GTDB taxonomy): domain Bacteria; phylum Bacteroidota; class Bacteroidia; order Flavobacteriales_D; family Crocinitomicaceae; genus Fluviicola. The sequence continues at coordinate 38,506 of CBFGNV010000024.1, forward strand.
TGACTTTACAGATGACAAGGCGAGTTTCGTTTACGGTGAAAAAGATGTTTGGTATGTTAAAGCAGTAGAGACAAAAAATTACATCGCCATTTTTACACTTGAGGATAGAGCTGACGGAGCGTCGGCAAAAGGTCGTCAGGGTGGTTTGAATCCTGGTGAGGGAAGTACAAAATGTCTTAAAAAGATCTCCTTGTATGCTAAGCCAGCGGACTACGACGATGTTTCGGATTTGGCTAACCTGACACCTATTCAGGAAGTTCATTTTAAATACGATTACTCACTTTGTCGCCATTATGCAGGTAATATGAACGATGGTGGAAAACTGACATTGAAAGAGATTTACTTTACTTATCAGGGGTCACACAAAATGAAACGTAGTTCATACAAGTTTGATTATACAAACAACTATGATTACAATATGAAATCGGTTGACCGTTGGGGGAATTATAAGCCAACTGCTTCAGGTACGACAACTGTTCCTGAATCTGCAGATCCGCTTACCAACGGTGAATACCCTTATGCTGAACAGAACCCAACATTGGCAAATCAGTATGCCGCTGCCTGGGCGTTGACAGATATTCATTTACCTAGTGGAGGTAAGATTCACGTGGATTATGAGAGTGATGATTATGCATACGTTCAGCATATGAAAGCCTCGCAAATGTTCCCAATTGTTGCCTTAGGGGAACTGGGATCAGACATGCCGAGTCCCGGTGTTGGAGCTGGTAAAGCGCTGGTTTTTGAGCCGGACCCTCCAGCTACGCCTGAGCGAAATAAAGCAATTTTCTTCAAATTAAAGAATGCTACAGACGATGTGAACGATTACGCTAAACCGAACCAAACACTTTATTTCCGTTGTCTTGTAAATACAAGTACAGGTACCAATGATGGGTACGAGTTTGTCTCTGGTTATGGAAAAATTGAAACAATTACGAAAGTCGCTTACGGAGGAGAACAGTACGGTAAAATAGTATTCTACGGAGAAACGCTTAAAGACAGTGGGCCAGCAGAGTACAGCCCAATTGTGAAATCTGCAATTATGTTCGGACGAATGAATTTATCAAGAACTATTTCTGATAATCCAAACGTTCCTGTTCAAACACCTGCAACGTTTAGCGAAGATGCTATCCTTGATTTTGGACAAGAGATTGCGAATTCAATTTCTTCTTTAGGAGAGTTGTTCAAAGGTCCTAATAAGTACATTTATGATAATGGCAAATGCCGTAGAATGGTGTTGAATAAGTCTTTCATTCGCTTAATTGAACCTTCTGGAAAGAAATTAGGAGGCGGAAGCAGAGTTGCACAGATTAAGATCTTTGATAACTGGGATCAGATTAGTGGAGACGATGATCCAAATGCAGACTACAGCTATAGCTACGGTCAAAAGTTTACATATGATTTGGAGGATGGAACTTCTTCAGGTGTTGCGAGTTATGAACCTATGGCAGGTGGTGATGAGAATACATGGCACCAACCGTATTTCTACGAGAACAAATTCAGATTTGCTCCAGATGATAAATTGTTTATCGAAAGTCCGATTATGGAAAGTCAATTCCCGAGTCCTTCAGTAGGATACAGTCGGGTAACAATTACTGACCTGAAACCTCAGGGTGTTAATATCGATAGAACCGCAACTGGTAAGGTTGTAAAAGAGTTCTATACGGCGAAAGATTTCCCAACTATTGTAAGAAACTCTGATGTGGATTTGAAAGTTGCCAATAGCTTTTTACCGGTAGGTCCTCAATACAATTACCTGACTGCTAGTCAAGGATTCTCAATCGTGTTGAACGACATGCATGGTAAACCAAAATCAGAAAAAGTATATGCTGAAGGAGTTGAAAGTCCAAACAGCAGAGTGGATTATGATTACCAGAAAACACCAATTACATATCTAGGAATTCCGTGTTTTGAGCTAGATAACAGTGTGAAGGTGATTACCAATACGGGAACGCAAACCACTGCATTACTTGGCGTAAAATCTGAAGCTGTTGCAGATTTCAGACAAAATGAGACGCATTCTGAAACGGGTTCTGCGGATATCAACTTTAATTCTGTGGCGCTTCCACCGTTGTTTTTAGGGTTACCAACAGTATGGCCTTCTCATAGCACTTCTGATAGTAGGTTTAGAAGTGCCACACTAACTAAAGTGATCAACAAATTTGGGGTTCAACACAAAACAACTGCCAATCAGGATGGATCAATTGTTGAAACCAATAACCTGGCTTATGATGCTGAAACGGGTAACGTGCTGGTTACACAAACGACTACCAATTTCGATGATAAAGTTTACTCAATGAGCTATCCCGCGTATTGGAAACACGACCAAATGGGACATGCTTACAAGAACATTGGTTATACACTTTCTGGTGTTACTGCTGACAATGCAGGATTTATCGCTATGTCGTCTGCAAATAATTACTTTGTAGAAGGTGATGAAGTGAGCGTTCATAAGAATGGGTGGGCTCTTCCGAAGAAAGCTTGGGTTACCCTGGTTAATGGTAGCGGTATTCGTATCCAACAGGAGGATGGTCTTGCAATTCCAGGATCAGGATTACGCATTAAAGTCATTCGAAGTGGACGCCGTAACAAGCAAAGCACAAGTATGGCTTCGGTTACCGCATTAACAAATCCTATTTCTGGGTTAACTAGTGGAACTTTTGATAAGGTTTTGAATGCTGCAGCTGTTGAATATAAACAGGATTGGAACACCTACTGTAATTGTTTTGATGGTCGCTCTCAAGGAGAGACATGGTCGCCTGATTTTGTGAATCCTTATGTAAGAGGTACAAAAGGTACTTGGAGACCTGTAAAGTCATACACTTACCTTACAACAAGAACGCAAACTACTTCAAACAACAACACGAATATTAGAAAAGATGGTGTGTTTGAAAGTTTTGCACCGTATTACAAGTATTCGAATGGACAATGGGGTGTTTTCCCTGCAAACTGGACCTTCATAACGGAGGTAACAAAGTTCAACCCGAATGGAACAACACTTGAAACAAGAGACGCCCTTGGTCGCTACTCTGCAAGTTTGTTCAGCTACCGAAATACTTTAGTTACGGCTATTGCCATAAATTCTTCAAAACGCCAACTTGTTGAAGGTAGTTTTGAGGATTTAGGAAGTATGAACTGTATGGATCAGTCCATCTTTTCTGAAGCTCCGGAAACCAATATTTCTGAAAATTATTCACATACCGGAATGAAGAGTTTACATGTACTTTCAAACAATGGCTTGACCTTCGGTACCACAGCCGATCCTTGTACTCCAGAACCGCAATGCGCACTTACTTTAAACGGAATCAGCGCCAATAGTTATTCTGTTTTGGGTGGGGTAAGTACTAACTACAGTATTGTTCAGAATCTCATCTCAGGGACTGGTTCTGCTACTATATCGGGTAACACACTAACAATAAATCACCCGAATACCGCATACCTTGAGATAGTTGTATGGATTACCAACTTGACAAACAAATGTGAGTTGAAGGTGAAGTTCTACACAACTGGTGTAAATAATAGTCAATTCGTATACGAAATCCTGAACTAAATCAAAGAAATTATGAAAAAGTTTTTAGTCGCGCTAGCGCTCTTACCATATTATCTGTTTTCGCAGGAAATTTACAATACAAGTTGTGATGGGGCTTGGTTCTTGTCATCAGCAACACCTCAAGAGACCTTTGAGTATGACATGACTGGTGTAGGAAGTCAAACGAATACGGAACTGTTTTTCTATTTTCGATCTAATACAACCGGAACCGGTCTAAAGATTGCAGATGCTTCAGCGAAGTTGAACACAACGAATCTGGGTGTTACTTACGAAATTTATGGTGGATACGACAGTCAGGAAGAGATTTGTTCCGGATTAGCAAATCTAACCGCACCCTTAATTTCTAGTGGTTCAGGATCAGGAAACTTTGGTATCACAACGAATCTTCAAACTGATAAATTCTATGTTATTCGGTTGGTTGTTGCAGGAAGAAAAGGGAAAGTCATCTTTGATCTTGTACACACCTTGTTGAGTAATCTGTGGAAGGAAGTCCAGTGCCAGGATTGTATCTCAGGATTTAAGCCACCTTTCGGGACTTACATTATTTCTGCCTGGGTAAAAGATGCGTCTGCAGGTGCAACCGCTATCAATTATGATAAGCCTTACATTGTTTTTAGCGATGGTGTTGTCGCTGCGGTAAATTGTCCTGCTACTGGGGATATTATCGAAGGTTGGCAACGCATTGAAAAGGAAGTAGTAGTATCTCTAGCAAGTAATAATGTTTCTATAGACTTGAAATGTGGCTCTGGAGGTGATTGTTATTTTGATGATGTACGCATGTTTCCAAAAGATGGATCAATGATTACCTATGTTTATGATCCAACAACGTTCAGACTTATCGCAGAATTGGATGAACGTAACTACGCCAAAATCTATGAGTACGATGAAGAAGGTAAACTCATTAGAATTAAGAAGGAGACGGAAAGAGGAATCATGACGATTCAGGAAACACGTGAAAATAACGCTGGAAATTAGTTATGAAGGGGAACATTATTCTTATGGGATTCATCGTTTTCTGCAATCCGAGTTTTGCACAAACGTTCAAGAAGGTTGACTTTTCTACATTCCTAAAACAATATTCAGGAATTCTTGATAAGCAAAGAACCTCTAATTTCTCTGTGAACATTGAATCGAATTTGTACAAGGATATTCAATCAAATGAACTGATCCAGCATAATGTTGGATATATTCTACAAGGTTCAGAGTTAAACCAATTGTCCAAGATGTCAACCGGTATTCAGTTGCAAAACAAGGAATTTAGTGCGGCAATTGATAGTACCAGACAAACGGTTGTTGTCACTAAACCTTCTGATTTGTTGAAAGGAAGAAGTAACATGGAATATTTGCTTGGTCTGGATAGCACCAAAAATGAGTTTTTTGTCTCCTCAGACAAGAATTACTTGTATTTCAGGGTGATTGAGACGACTCAGGTTTCATCGAACAATCAGTTAACAATGAGGTTCAATAAAACTGGGAATGACTTAACACAGATCAATATTCTATATTGGCCCAGTAACTATTATATGGATAATCTGAATGATGAAATATTAGAGCAGCCAAAGCTAGTGGTTACTTTTTCCAATTATCAGAATAAACCTAAAGCCAATCAAGAGATTGAAGCGTGGATTGATTCCTGGTTTGATACCAAATCAGCCCAATTTTCGCTTAGATCAGAACGATCAACTTATATATTAAAAGATTTACGAATAACTACACCATCAAAATGAGAGCATTTATTTTACTAATTGCGGTAGTTTGCATACCGTTTTTCGGAATGTCGACATTAGTTCAGGGAACGCACGGGACCATTTACACCCCAAGCGGTGGAGCTGTGACCCCGAGTAGCATGATCATCAGCTCATCGGTTGCCAATGACGCACCTTTATCCTTTCAGGACATCACTAAAAAAGGAGTCATCACTTTTGGAGTGGATCATCATTATCCAAGAGTTGCAGCAAGCGGAACAACGAAGATAACACTGCAAGTGAGCTATCATGCCACTTATGGGGGATCATTGGTTACGCTTCCTAACTTCGATATGGACATCACTTATGATCCTACGGGTGCAATAGATTATGAGGATAAGGCGATTAAGGAGCTCGATGGTGTTGTAGACTATACAGTAACGGTTGTTGCAGTGCTTGTAAATGGAGCTCCGGCAACTTTACCGGCCAACCTGTACATCAATGCTGATTTATTCATAAATCGTATCTACGCTTTTAACACCTCAACTCCAATAGCTTTGACTGCTTTCAGTGAAGATCAATTGTTGGATACGGATTGTGATGGTATAAAAGACCAATTGCTTGTTGAGTGGACAAAAATTAAGCCTGCTGAAGAGTATGAGTTAGAATGGACTTTCGTAAATGACTATACCGAATGGAATGGTCTTTATAAGAATTCTTCAGATGTTAATTTCGATTTTAAGAACAATTCAACACGTATTGTTACTACAGAAGATCATTTCAAGATCTCGTTGATCTATGATCACGGATATATTGTTTATCGATTAAGAGCAGTTGGACGTTCAAGTGTGAATAATGAGAAACGACTTTTCGGAGTTTGGACCACTCAGGATAAAGGAACAATTACCAATTCAAACAGCAGTTTGAACGCTAACGATTATTATTTTAACCAAGAACCTTGGGAAGGTGGAAAAAACTGGCAATACACTGCATCGTTTGCTGAAGAAGGGAAGCGTAAGGAAGTTGTTGCTTTCTTCGATGGGACACTTCGTAATCGCCAAATGGTAACTATTACCAATACAAACAATAAAGCCATTGTTGGAGAGACTATTTATGATCACATTGGAAGACCAGCTGTACAGGTATTGCCCGTTCCAGCTGTAGTTACAAGTGAGAATTGTAGTTCGGGAACAACTTCATTGAAGTACTATAACAACTTTAATGTTGATGCTAACGGCGCTCCTTATGACAGAGGTGATTTTGATGTTACACCCTCAGAGTCATGTTCCATTCTAACAGCGCCAATGGGGAACTCTTCAGGAGCTGCGAGATATTATTCACCAGCCAATACTAATCAGGCAAACGAAAACGCCTATATCCCGAATTCCTTTGGTTTTCCGTTTTCACGTGTGGAATACACTCCGGATAATACAGGTAGGGTAAGAAGAGAAGGTGGGGTTGGACAGGACTTTCAGTTGAGTACAACTTCGTCACCTAGTCATGAAACGAAGACCTATTACGGACACCCTGAACAATTAGAGTTGGATCGATTGTTCGGAATGGAAGTTGGGTACGCAAGCCATTATCAAAAGAGCATGGTTATTGATCCAAATGGTCAGGTAGTTATTAGTTACATGGACCAAGAAGGAAGAGTGATTGCTACTTCTTTGGCTGGTGAAGGGCCGACTAATTTGCTCGCATTGGATAACGAAGCTTACAGTGCTACTCAGCTGAATGCAGAAATGATCACCGCAAGTCCTACCGGCGGTTCTACGAGTAACGTACTATCTGAAGATGGAAGAAGTTTGAGATTCAGCTCAACAATACTCGTAAGTACACCTGGTACTATGCAGTTCGATTACACATTGGATCTTCAGCAATATGTAGACGAGTGTGTTGGAAACTTTTGTTTTAACTGTGCCTACGACCTTAGTTTTGAAATAAAAGATGAATGTGGGGTTTCTTACGTTCCTGCCGGATATGATAACAAGGTACTGGGGTCATTTACGCCTGGTGAAGGAGGAGCGTTAATCTTTGATTATACCTGTTCTGATAGCGGTCCTCAGGATGCAGTATTGACTTTCACAACACCAACTCTTCCAATCGGTAGCTATACTGTTACAAAGATCCTTACGATCAATGAAGAGGCACTTGCTCAGGCAGAGGAAATTTTCCTCGACCCTGAAAAGAACTCTTGTATTAAAACATTGCAGGATTTTGTAACTGAGTACGAAGCTGTAGCAGACTATTCTGGTTGTGATCCGGACGGTTCATGTACTGAATGTATTGCGAATTTGGGTTCATTGAATGACTTTTTAGCGAACACTTTAGGAACCGAAGATGATTACAACGATTTGGTTGACAAATGTAATGAAGCTTGTGAACCTTTAACATTGTGTGATGTTCGTAGAGATTTGATGTTGAATGATGTTCGCCCGAATGGACAATACGGTGAATACCGTATGCCAGATAACTCTATTCATCCGGAGAACTTTGCTTTGTCCGTTTACAATACGAACAACCACTTGCCAAAATCTTATTCATCAACTCCTCCAACCTTACCGGATTGGCAAACACCAAGATATGAGTTGGGAGGATCTGCACAACTACATTATTATACAGATAATTTAACTACTATCGCCAAGGTTGAAGTACAGGTTACTGCATTTAACTCCATGGGAGCTCCAACAGCTTGTATTCCTGCTGTTAACTCTCCTACAACAAATGTTATTCAAGGAACAGATGGCGTATGGTACACTGAACCACAATATTTGACGAACGTAATCGATTTCATTAATGCGTTCAAACCTTCATGGGCATACTCATTACTTTATTATCACCCGGAGTACAATATGCTTCGTACTTGTTATGAGTTTACAAAACAAGTACCGTCAACTACTTACAATAGCTCCGAGGAATTTGATCAGTTAATGCAAACAACGGATACTTGGGCTGTTGCGGTGACAAATGGTTTTGTTTCCAATTTAGGAGTGCTGGATAATTTTGGTACAACTTCTGGAAGCGATCCAATTGATCCAGCGATCGCTAATGCATCTTATTACGATGGGTCTTCTCCGAATTTAGCGGTGATGAGCCAATTAAGCCAAAAATTGACGCAGTTCCAGTATGTGAATAGTAGCTGGTATACTATGGCTCAGATTGCAGCTGTTTTAACAAATGGTTCAATGAGTGCGGTAAGAACTTTTGGATCTGGAACTACAGCTCAGAAGAATTCTGATTGGACGAACTTTAAATCGCTTTACTATTCAACCAAGCAAGAGTTAATCATGGAACTGTCTATCAAAAGATCTGTTGAACTATCTGCTTACACAGGTTATAATGCTTGTATTGGAAACAGTGACTTCAATTTCTTTGAATACGACTTCCTGCAGTGGTCTTTCAGTGACTTCTGGAACAGCGAATTGTTTAACGACGAACAACCATGTTGGATCGGTAATCAATCATTGTATGCGCATAAGGCAAAACGCTTTACTAATGGTGAGGCTCAGAATATGAGTGAGGAAGAGCAGTGGAATCTGGCGAATTACAATATGTATGAATTAACAGGTGATTGTCCAACAGCTCATGGTTTGGAGACAGTAATAAATACACTGGCATCTACAAACAATTTGACTTCAATTTCTTTTGCGCTTTCAGATATTCCAGAATACACTTCGTTTGCATTTAGTTTGCAGAATCCAATTCAGTTTACATCACCATTACCTGATTGGGATTGGAAAATAACTTCAACTACAAGTACCCAACTTTCTGCCAATATGGAGGATCAGAGTTCGGTAGTTCAGGGGAGTATTAATATCGTGCAAACAGGAACGCCTATTTTATGGGCAGATGTTAGCGGATTCAGAGACTTTCAGGCAACAGGAACAGGTGGTTTAGGTTATACCTTTACAGCGAAAATTGAAAAGATAAATGGAAGTGATGTTTTGCTTTATCCAGTAACTGGTAGTACTACATTCAATGTGAACGCATGTTCGTTTGATGAAGTTTGTAGTAAAACAGATCTAGGATCTGCATTGTATCTGTTGTTTGGTGGATTGGTTTCTGAACAACAATTCGCATCTACTGCCGGATATGATGTAAGAGGTGGCTCAGCTACACTTTCATCTTTGGTAAACAACGTTATTCAACTGGAGTTGTCATCAACATCCGGTTCAACTGAAACGTGGACCTATGACAACAACAACAATTTCATTTTGTCGAGCGATGCAGGTGGAAGTACTTCAATGAACTTTGAAGTTTTATCTACCGTTCCTGCTAGTTACACTACGTTCTCAGCAATTGATTTCTTTACGGATTTTGAGATTACGGATGCAACTCATTTTACCCTTATCGGGATGGATGGAAGCCAGGAAATACGTTTGAATTTTGAATCCAGTGTAATAATCGGTTCTTGTGGTTTACCTTCTGAGATTTCATGTACAGATCAGGAAACAACGAACTTCACTGAGCTTGAAGCATTGCTTACGGATGTGTTAATTAACCAGAATCCTACTTATGATTTGTTTGAAAGTACTTACCTGACAGCGAATCTGATCAGTCAAATGGAACCTGGTTTAACTAGTGCAACATCCACTGTTCAGAATGTATTGGTTTACGATGATGGTTTATCCATTTCTCCAAGACAATTTTTGAGTCAAACGGAAACCGTTGTTGGTAATGTTACTACAACTGTAACACTTGAACGAGAAGTCACGGCATCAAATGTTTATACTTGGACAATTACAGAGGTTTGTACTGAAAATCAATATGGACAAGTGAATTGTACCGTAGATGATAATGATCCACCGACATCTTATGCGCGCAGTATAGGAAAAGTGGTGAATACTGTGTTTGATTTGGGCGAAGGGTGTGAACTTGTTCTATCTATGGCAGAAGATCAAGTGAGTAACTTTACCATTGAGGATTTGGTATCAATACAATCATTCGAGACCTATGGTGAGGCTGATGCATTCGGAAATTATCATCAGTTTATTATTGAAGCTACGTTTGATAATGTATTCAGACAACCTGCTCAACTTACCATTATTGGAAGCAGCTGTATTGGCATCAGAGAATGTACTGAGGGGAACATCGATCTGACTACAGAACCAGTTATTCCAACAGTTGAATTTGTAGATCCATGTGCTGAGCAGATGGACAACATTACAAGTTCGAATGCGAGCAATGCTTACAACATATACATCGACGCGTTATTGAGCGAATTCAGAAAGAATTACATTGACAAATGTATGGACGGATTGGAGTCTTTGACACGAACATATTCTCAAGGAGAATACCATTATACCTTGTACTACTATGATCAGGCTGGGAATTTGGTAAAAACGATTCCACCTGCAGGTGTTGAGTTATTGCCTTTCAATGCGAGTAATCATACACTTTCTTTGCAAATTGCAAACGATCGTAGTAACAATACACAAAATGTTACCACTACACACCGCTTGGCAACAAAATACCTTTACAATTCATTGAATCAATTGATAGCACAGCAAATGCCTGATATGGATAATATGAATGTGCAAACAGTGACGTTGGCTAACGGATTACATGTGGATTTAGTAACTACGGCCATTCAAATGGTAAGCGCTACAGACGGATATTTGGCTGGTTATGTAACCAACTCCAACGCAGGTGTAGACAATATGCGTGGTTATTTGTATAAATCAACAGATGGTGGGTCGAATTGGTCACGTATTACCAATCTAATGCCTTCTGATTTGGTTCGTGTGAAAATGGCAAGTTCTACAATCGGATTTGCTGTTGGTAATGATGGCGCAGTATTCCGAACATCTGATAACGGTGATACCTGGGATTTATTAAATATTCATTCTTTAGGGATAATAAGCAATTTCGTAGATGTGGCAGTTAAATCCAGCACATCTGCAGCATTCTTACTTTCGGACGGAAGAGTAGTGAAATATTCAGGACCATCTACAGCGATGGCCCTTTACGCACCAACTTACTCCGGTGTTACCAATGTATCAGCTCAAAGTATATCTGATTACGGAAGCACCTCAAACAGTCAGTATTTCCTCACGTGTTCTGTAACTTCAGGTTCGGATGTTTTCACAAGGATCTATAATATTGACATGAGTACAACCGGAACATCACCAATTACGATTGCCGCAAATAATGAACTTGTATATGGTGTTGGTTGGAACTCTATTGATTACGCTACATCAACTGTTGGTATTATCGGTGGAACAGATGGTGACCTTGTTCAGTTGGCCGAAGGATCTTCGGGTACAGGAACTCAAATGTTACGCTCTTCGGGAAGTACCGTTGGAAGTATTTTGGAAACCGCGTTTTATGATAAGAATTCAGGGTTTGCATTGATCAACGATCCATCAACAGGAACATTCCTTTATTCTACCTTAGATGGTGGTGAAAGTTGGACAGCAGTTTCAGGTACAACTTGTGCCAGTATGGGTGTTACTACAAAAACATCAACCTCTATTCAAATCTTCGCTTCATTTACAGGAAATGGTTTAGGAAGATATACGCTTAGTAGTGCTGGTGTTTCCACAAACTGGACAGGAACGGTAGCTTTAACCTTTGACAAACTCGCATACAGAGCAGATGTTAGTGGTAGTCGATGCTACCTGATCGGAACAAATGGATTGGCTCTATACACTTCCGGTTCAATGTCACTGGTTAATCAAAGTGTAGGGCCTGCATCTACAATGGGATCAACTTCATATGCCTCTATGGGAGGAAGTTCAGTTACTGCTAAGAAGTTAATTGTTACTTACAATTCGACTAATGGAAACCACCACGCTATCATTTTGCGGACGGATAATGTTGTAGTAGATGCTTACACAAGTGGTTCTACAACTGTAACGAATATTTCACCTGCAGGCACTGTTTTCAAGGATATCACCGTAGGAAACGACGGAACAAATAACTACCTGATCTCTTTTGATCAAACAGGTGGTAAGATCCACCGTTCTACAGTTCCTAATTCAGCGGTAATTGCAACGCTGGCATCTTTGGCAAACAGTAACTCTTTGCCATCAAGTACTTTTGTTGGTTTGGGACTGCACAATAATATGGTTACGCTCATAAGTTCAGGGGGAGATATTCAAAGCTCAAACGCTTCAGTTGCATCAGGATCTTCAATAACATGGGTGAATAGAAATGAATTACGTTTGCAACCTTTGCGAGATGTTGAAAAAGCAGAGTACAGCTTTACCTTCCTATCAACCACTTTTACGTACAGTGGTATTGCCGTTGGAGAAAACGGTACTGTTTTCAGAAGAGGAGCTACTGGTTCAACGCCACAGTGGACTCTAAATAAACTGGGAAGATATAAGGATCTGAATGCCGCAACTTTTGCAACGGTTAACTCCAGCCCAACAGCATGTATTGTTGGTGATGATGCAACAGCGGTTAAATGGCAGATTGGGTCGATTATTCCAACAATAACCAATATTACTACTTCGTCAGGTTCAACGGCTAATTTTGTTGATGTGGCACTTGTTCCAGTTTCAACAAATGGAACGGTGTATATGGTTGATAACGCTGGTTATTCGTTCTATACCAATAACATTACAACGTCATCACCGGTATTGACTGCCTCAACGACGGCTTCGTTTACGCCGCTTAAGGGGGTTCATATTGCACCATCACAAAGTGGAACGATATACGGCGTTGCTGTTGGATCAGGAGGTAAATTCTTTAAACTCAACGGAACAACCATGGTTGCGGTGAATGAAAGCTTTGGACCAAGAATCAATTCCGTGCATTTTGTCCCGTCATCAACGTATGGAACAGTTGTGGGAGACTATTTCTTTGTTAGAACAACCACTACGGGTACTGCCTGGACAAAAGTGTTGCCTCCAACTGTGAATTCAACAACACTTACGCAACATGTCAATGAAGCTTACACTTACTTAACGAGTAACGGATCTCACTTCGCATTATTGGGAGGGCCGAATTACCTTACAAAATGTGCCCAAAACGTTATTACGAATATTGGGATCTCAGGTACAGTTAACGACATTGCGATGTGGTCCGGCTCACTCACAAATGGATATCTTGCAGTAAACCTTACTGTAGTTCCGTTTTCACTTTCACCAAGTGGGACAACCAATTTTACTTACACTCCAGGAACAGCTGTCTCAGCGGGTACAACAGTGAATGCCGTGTACGCATTCCCTAACGGAGGAGTAGTAGCAGTAGGTAGTGGCTATATCGGTTATAAAAAAGCAACCAGTGGGTCATTCACAAACTATTCTTATGGAATTACTGCGAATCTGAAAGATGTATATTTCACTGATCTTACTACAGGTTATGTGGTAGGAAACGGTGGAGCATTTTACAAAACATCAAGTGTATTGTTTGAAAACAACAGCACTAACATTAATGGAATTTCCTGGGAGCAAAAACAGTTCACAGACGCTTACGTAAGCACGTATTCGAACGTGAACATAAATGCTATTTCCTTTGCCGGAAACACGAAAGCGGTTTGGGGAGGAAATTACACCTCTTTTGTATCTGGATATTCAGCTTACGTGCGTTTGTTGACGGATCAAAGCAACCTATATTCAAGTAAATTCTACTATGATCGTTTAGGACGTATTGTTGTTAGTCAGAACTCACGTCAGCAGCAGCAGAAAAAATACTCTTATTGTCTTTACGATAATCAAGGAAGAGTTCTTGAAGGAGGTGAGAAAACGGAAAATGGTACTTCGTTACCTCAGTTTGTCAGTATCTTTGGGACTATTGTTGGTGGACAAGTTAGCCCAACAACGATAGATGATTCCAAATTGAGTATTTGGTTGAATCAAACTGGAGCAAGAAATGAGGTGACAAGAAGTTATTACGATCAAACGGTAACTGCGATCAGTTCTCAATTCCCCGGTGGTACTTCACTTGATGCTGCAACGCAACGCAAACGTATTGTACATGTTACATATGAAGAGGTGTATGATAATAACGCGGCAACTTATGATCATGCAACGCATTATGATTATGACATAAGTGGAAATGTGCGTATGCTCCTGCAGGACAATAAGAAGCAAGGCACGATTACTGACATTTCTCAGCACCGTTTCAAGAAATTGGAATATGTTTATGATTTGGTTTCAGGAAATGCGCATCGTGTGGATTATGAAAGCGGTAAAACGGATCAGTGGCATCATGCGTATGAATACGATGCGGACAACAGAATTGTCAATGTGTTTACTACAACAGCGACGCCGTTGTTTGCGCCAAAATACGGGCTTACGGCTGCGATGGAAGAACCTACACTATCTCCTTACTGGGACAGGGATGCAGCCTATAAATATTATGATCACTTTGAATTGTCTAAAACCATTTTTGGTGATCAGGAAGTACAAGGGATGGATTTCGTTTATACTTTACAAGGATGGATCAAAAGTGTGAACAGTAACAATCTTGCCGTTGCAAATGATCCTGGAAAGGATGGACAAACCGGTGCTGGTATTCCAACTGTTGCACCTGACGTAATGGGTTACAGTTTACATTATTTCACTGGTGATTACGCGTCAATCGCAAGTTCAGGAAATGGTTTAACTGCAACGCAAACGTCGAGCGATTTAAGCAATACATCCTATTCTAAGAACTTGTACAACGGTAATATTGCACGTATGATAACTACAATTGTGGATCCGAATGTGGCCGTTGCTTCACGAGTGCCGTTGGCATTAGGAAATACATATTTATACGATCAGTTGAACCGATTGAAGCAGGCATACAGCTTTACGAACTTGAATGTTGCAGGAAACAGTTGGATGAACGGTGGAACGGTGCGTTATGCAAACCAATTTACCTACGATCCGAATGGAAATATTGTTACTCAGGTGAGAAGGGATGAAAATGGAGCTCTCATTGATGATTTGAACTACGGTTATGAGAAATATTCAGGTGGCGCTAATAATGGGAAACTTATACGCAACCGTTTGTACCATGTAACGGATGCGCAAACCAATACAACGGCGTACACTGATGACATAGATATCACTAGTGTGCTAAATAATCAGTCAAATATCAATACTGCAAACAACTTCTCTTACGATGCCGAAGGGCGCTTGATTAAGGACGTAAGCGAACAGATTGCCAATATTGTTTGGCGTGTTGATGGTAAGGTGAAAGAGATTGTTCGTACCGGGGGAAGCTCAAAGAAAAATCTCAGATTTGAGTACGATGCTATGGGGCATAGAATTGCGAAGCACCAATTGACCAGCGCGAATGTATTGGAAAAGAGCACGTATTACGTATTGGATGCTCAAGGAAATACCGTTGCGGTTTATCAAAGAGAAGTGAATAGTGGAGGAGCGAATATCAGTTTCAAGCAGGTAGAGAAATACATTTATGGCTTGGCGCGTGTTGGTGACATGACATTGGAAGTACCTATGTTGGGTTCTCAAAACAACAGTTATTCTCAAGATATTTGGAAACACGCTGCGGGTAAACGCAGTTATGAAATGACGAATCATTTGGGTAACGTATTGGCGGTCGTCTCTGACAAACTCATTCGCGTATCTCCGAATACAACTCCTGGTACGGCAATTACGTACTACGCAGCTGATATTTTACAGAGTACGGACTATTCTCCTTTTGGGGTTAGTTTACGAGTGCGTGATTTGAAAAAATCCGGCATTTCCAACTCCCACAGATATGGCTTCCAAGGGCAGGAAGAGGACAACGAAGTGAAACCGGGTGA
>CBFGNV010000025.1:0-52416 GCA_965650275.1 uncultured Fluviicola sp.
CGTTAGGAACTATGTGTTCTAGGTCTCTATGTGCTTAAATCTCGCGTCTCAAATTCCAATACTGGCTTCAATCTCTCAACAGTCTCTCGCTGAATCTGCAATCCTTTATTATCGTTATACCATTGCTGTAGTTCTTTCAATTCGACAACGAGGGCACGAGGTACACAAAGTAATAGCCCGTTAGGAACTATGTGTTCTATGTTCCTATGTGGTTCTGCTTCCTCAATTTTCTTCGTGTTTAAACATTTCTTTACTTTTACTTCATGTTTTTCTTGTTATCAAAACTATTTTACATTTTCTTAAGTCCATTTACCTGGGCGATCATAGCCCTTTACTTTGCCTTTTTTTCCAAGAAAGAAATTCGCAAGAAACGTGGACGAATAGCGGCTATTTCCATCCTTCTTTTCTTTACCAATTCAGTTATTTATAAAGAATTTTGTCGACAATGGGAAGTATTTGGAACCCCGATAAACAACGTTCAAAAGGCAGATGTTGCTATTGTCTTAGGTGGAATGTCGGAATACAATACAGATCTGAAAACACTTAGTATTCGAAGAGGTGGTGACAGAATTTGGCAGGCCATTACACTTTACAAAAAAGGAAAAGTGAAAAAACTCCTGATTTCGGGTGATCATGGATATGTAGTCGATCGCGGACTGCATGAAGCCAAACAAATGAAAGCTATTCTTGTACAATGGGGAATTCCTGAAGAAGACATTCTAATTGAAGAGAAGTCGAAAAACACCTATGAAAATGCAGTCGAAACAAAGAAGGTGCTGAAAAAAGAATTTCCGGAGGCCAAGAAATTCATTCTCGTAACCAGCGGACGACATATGAAAAGAGCCGAAGCCTGCTTCTCAAAAGCTGGTTTACATTGTGCTACTTATTCTACGGATCTTTACACCGGACCAAAACGATTCTATACGTTCTCAGACTTTATCACACCGGATGTTTCCGTAATAGACGATTGGCATGGCTTAATCAAGGAATGGGTTGGTTTTATCACCTATAAAATGACCGGAAAATGTTAGATTTCTCAAGAAATAAACAATTGAAAAACAACTAGTTGATAAATAGTTTCGATTTTTTTTCAATTCCTCGAAATACAAATGCCTCTTAATTGCGTAGGTTAAGTACATTTGAAAGTCTTATGATGCTATTAACATTCATTTTACTTCATTGGTTTGTCTCTTTATTTTGTCAAACCTTTTTCCTGCATCGCTATGCGTCGCACAAAATGTTTACCATGAATAAATTCTGGGAGAGAACGTTTTACATGGTTACTTTCTTTTCTCAAGGTTCTTCATTTTTAAATCCCCGTGCATACGCAATTATGCACCGCATGCATCATGCCTATAGCGACACTGAAAAAGATCCTCATTCACCGCATTTCTTTAAAGACGTTTGGCAAATGACACTTCACACCAAAGACATTTATGTTGATTATGTGAAGAACAAAACTCAACCTGAAAAGGCGTTTCAGGGGAATTATCCCGAATGGCCATTGATGGACGCCATTAGCGACAGTTGGATTGTTCGTGTGCTTTTCGGAGTACTTTACTTCGTCATTTATCTTTATATAGCACCTCATTGGCTGTTCTTCCTTTTGCTTCCTGTACATTTCTTTATGGGACCAATTCACGGAGCTATCGTTAACTGGTGTGGGCACAAATACGGTTATGCCAACTATGATAACGATGACCACAGTAAAAACTCACTACCAATTGACTTTTTACTAATGGGTGAACTAATGCAGAATAATCACCATAAATCTCCGAACAGCATCAATTTCGCGAAGAGATGGTGGGAATTTGATCCTACTTATCCGGTTATCAAGTTCTTCCACTGGGTAGGAATTATCAAAATCAGAAAACTAACGTAAGATGTCTCCAATAATACTACTGCGCATTTTGTTTTCGGGGATCCTGATTTTTATGATTTACGTCACAATTACAACTTCTTTGGAATCAAATCTTTTTGAAGAATGGAATGCACTGACGTCTATTCCATGGATGAATGCTACTTTATTCGATTTCTTCGCTAATGTAATTGCTCTTCTTGTACTGGTTTGGTATAGAGAAAGAACCATCACAATTAAGATTGTTTGGACCATCCTTTTCATCTGTTTTGGCAGTATGACTACTTGCATCTATTTCCTCATCGCCTTATTTCAAATGAACAAAACGGACTCATTACAAAAACTATTCTCAAAACGTTAGTTATGGATGTACTTTTTCAGCTTCCGCTTATTTCTTTGGTTACCATGGTCATTTTTATGACAATCGTTTGGGCCATTGGAAGAACGATCAGGAACAACAGTATTGTTGATGTCTTTTGGGCATTCAATTTTCTAATTATTGCAGCAATTATTTTCATTAAAGCCGAAAGATTTAACGATCGAAAAATACTCGTTTGTTCACTTGCAGCGCTATGGAGTCTACGTTTGGGCATTTACCTCGGAGCTCGTGTATTCAGCCATATCCGTGTGGAAGAAGGACGATATGTTCAATTGCGTGAAGAATGGAAAGATAATGTGAACCTGAAGTTTTTCGCGTTTTTCCAAATGCAGGGAATTTCGAACGTATTTCTTTGCATTCCTTTCTTCATTATCGCTTCAAATACCGAAGAGAAATTGGGAATCATTGAATACATCGGCGCATCGATTTGGCTACTTTCAATCATCGGCGAAGGACTTTCAGATTATCAATTGGCGCGCTTCAAAAAGAATCCTGCAAACAAAGGAAAAGTATGTGAAGCCGGATTGTGGAATTATTCCCGTCATCCAAACTATTTCTTCCAAACAATGATCTGGACTGGCGTTTTCATTTTTGCACTTGGTTCTCCATACGGTTATATTGCCATTGTTTGTCCGCTGAGTATTGCTTTCCTGATTTTCAAGATCACCGGAATTCCAATGACAGAAGAACAAAGTATTCGCTCAAAAGGTGAAGCTTATTTGCAGTACCAGAAAACAACAAGCGTGTTTGTTCCTTGGTTTAAAAAAAAATAACAGACATCTCGGCTCCGCTCAGTGACCTTTAGCAAGACTGGAAGGTTATCTCGGCTCCGCTCGATAACCTGATTCAACGATTATTTATGTGGTATACATCCTTACTAGAAAAAAATAGAATTCCTGATTTCCTTATTCGTAAAGGCATTCGTGACTTGTTGAAAGTACGATTGAAAGATGAAAAGAAAGCAACTCCCGAACTGCAACAGGAGCATTTGATGAAATTGATCGATGAACTCAAAGCTTCTCCAATTGCCGTAAATATGGTTGACGCAAACGAGCAGCATTACGAAGTTCCAACTGCGTTTTATCAATATTGTCTGGGGCCACATCTGAAATACAGTTCAGGTTATTGGAAACCCGGAGTTACTGACATCGCTCAATCGGAGCAAGATATGCTGGAGCTTACTTGCGAGCGTGCTGAACTGAAAGATGGACAGAAAGTATTGGAATTGGGCTGTGGCTGGGGATCGTTGTCATTATTCATGTCGGCTAAATTCCCCAACTCAACGTTCAAAGTAGTTTCAAATTCCAGAACACAAAAGATCTACATCGACGAACAGGCAAAACTTCGTGGAATCAATAATCTCGAGGTGATTACCATGGACATGAACGTGTTCGATATTGACCAAACATTTGATCGTGTGGTTTCCGTTGAAATGTTCGAACACATGCGCAACTATCAAAAGTTGATGGCAAAAGTAGCTTCGAAACTGAATCCGGATGGAAAGCTCTTCATTCATATTTTCACGCACAAGGAATTTGCCTATAAATTTGAAGTTGTAGACGAAACGGATTGGATGAGTAAGTATTTCTTTACTGGTGGAATTATGCCTTCGGATGATTTAATGTTTTACTTCAACGATGATTTGAAAGTGGAAAAGCACTGGCACGTAAGTGGACAACATTACCAAAAAACTTCTGAAGCCTGGTTACAACGGATGGATGCGAATAAAGCTTCGATCATGCCGCTTTTCGAAGAAACTTACGGAAAAGAAAACGCTGTAAAATGGTGGGTTTTCTGGAGAATTTTCTACATGTCGTGTGCAGAACTTTGGGGATTCAACAAAGGCGAAGAATGGATTGTAAGTCATTACTTATTCAATAAAACGAAATAATAATGTGGAAATACCTTCCGGCTGTTTTCCTGGTACTTCTTGCGCTATTAAGCATTTTCAGAGCACCTACGAACTTTTTATGGAAGGTTAGTATCCTGATTACAGAGTTTTCATGGATTCCATTATTACTTACTCTAATATTGGTTGGAGTTGCATACTATTTCTACCCAAAAGCGTATTGGCTTCAAGGAATTTATGCGATTGCATTCTTCCTGTTTGTTCTTCCTGTTTACAGAGCTTATGTTCAAAGCAGCGATCTACAAAAAGAAATTGAAGCGGAATTCGGTACAAAAACTGGTGAAAATCCGATGAAGAAACCTTATTCTTTCTGGAGCTCATTCGGTTTAGGTGGCGAAAAGCAAATCTTTGAAGTTAGACCCTATCAAACCATTGACGGAAAAGAATATAAGTTACATTTCTATCAGGCAAAAACAAACGAAGCCGCACCGTTAGTGATTGTTATTCACGGTGGTTCATGGGCCGCGGGTGATGCAAATCAAATTCCCGAATTGAATGCTTATTTGTCGAATAGAGGAATTCATGTGGCATCTATCAATTATCGCTTTGCACCAAAATACAACTATCCAGCACCAGTAGAAGATGTAAAAGCGGCTTTAGAAAGCATAAAATCGCTGGCGAAAAGCAGGAATCTACCCATTTCTAAAATCATCTTGCTCGGTCGTTCAGCCGGTGGACAAATTGCCTTACAAGCGGGTTATGGTGATTTGAAAAATGAAATTGACGGAATTGTTGCCTTTTATGCACCAGCTGATATGCTTTGGGGAGCAAAACAGATTACCAATGACTGGGTTTTGGACGTTGATAAAGTAATGAAGGATTACATTGGTTGTTCTGTCAGAGAAAATGAAGCGCCGTACGTTGCTGCATCTGCACCGCCTTTGGTTAACGAATCAACTCCACCTACCCTTTTGATACACGGAAAAATTGATGCAATGGTTTCACACGAGCACAGTGTTCGATTGATGAAAGCATTGAAAAAACATCATGTAAAATCATATTTAATCGAATTGTCGAGCGCAACGCATGGTTGTGACTTCAATTTTAATGGTCCAAGCGGACAGATAAGCACATTTGCGATAGAACGATTTATTGCGAATTTGTAAACAAATTAGAGGAAGGTCAAAAGCCAAAAGAGGAAACATCCTAATTGGTAATTTGTAATTCGTCATTGGTAATTATTTAAGATGGAGAAACTTGCAATAGTAGGAACAGGAATAGCTGGAATGGGTTGTGGACATTTATTGCAACACAAATACGATATTCATCTGTTTGAGCAAAACGATTACATTGGTGGACATACAAATACGCTCTTTGTAAAAGAAGACAGCAAAATGGTGAGCATGGATACCGGTTTCATGGTTTTCAACTACCAAACTTATCCTGAACTTTGTAAGTTGTTTGAGGAAATTGGTGCCCCGGTGAAGAAAACAGATATGTCGTTCAGTGTGCAGCACGTTCCAACCGGGTTGGAATATTGTGGCTCTGGATTAAATGGTTTATTCGCGCAGCGCAAAAATATCTTTAGTCCAAAATTCATTTCCATGCTGATGAAGATATCGAGATTCAATAAACTGAGTGTTGCTATTTTGGATGATCCTGCTTACGACGGAATGACGATTGGTGAATACATCAAAAAGCACAATTTTGGGGAAGATATGCTTTGGAAATACCTGGTTCCGATGAGCGCTGCGGTTTGGTCGACTCCTATGGATAAAATGCTGGATTTTCCGGCAAAAACCTTAATTCGTTTCTTTTTCAATCACGGGTTCTTAGGATTAAACACGCAACATCAGTGGTACACTTTGGAAGGTGGAAGTGAAAGCTACAAGCAAATCCTGATCAAACCCTTTAAAGATAGAATTCGAGTAAATTCAAAAGTACTTTCTGCAGAAAAAACAAGCGAAGAAAAAGTAGAATTGACTTTTGTGGATGGAAGAACAGAAACGTTTGATAAAGTCATTTTTGCTTCTCATGGAGATCAAACTTTGGCTTGTTTAAAAAATCCAACGGCACTTGAGCAAGAGCTGCTTTCTTGTTTTAAATACCAGTACAACAAAGCGACAGTTCATACAGATGAGTCGATTATGCCAAAGACAAAAAAAGTGTGGAGCAGCTGGAATTACCGAATTGTAAACAAAGCCGGAAAATTGGAACCAACAACCATTTACTGGATGAATTCCCTACAAGGGGTTTCTGAGAAGGTCAACTATTTTGTAAGTATTAATGCAGAAGATGGAAGTGTTAATCCGGCAAGAATTATTCGTGAGTTCGACTATGAGCATCCCTTATTTGACGTTGCAGCAATTAATGCGCAAGCACGTTTACAGGAATTGAATGCTGATGGTC
This sequence comes from uncultured Fluviicola sp., assembly GCA_965650275.1. Classification (GTDB taxonomy): domain Bacteria; phylum Bacteroidota; class Bacteroidia; order Flavobacteriales_D; family Crocinitomicaceae; genus Fluviicola. The sequence goes on from CBFGNV010000025.1 coordinate 6,496, forward strand.
CGATCTATTATTGCGGAAGTTATTTTAATTATGGCTTCCATGAAGATGCGTATGCGAGTGCGGTGAAGTTGTGCAAAAACTTATAATTCCGTCATCTCGGCGGATGATTAGTAGTATCGGTATAAGCGTCATCACTCCAACCACCTTGATTTCCCATGTATTTTTTATTGGGATCGTAAGTTCCGTTTTTCATATCACGCATCATTCTATCAGCACGTTTCTGATTATTACGAGCCGTGAGCCAGTTAGCTACAACGATAATTACAACAACCAAAACCAATAACCCACCAACACAAATCCATACAATTGCATCTTCACTCATAAGACATTCGTTTTAAATGAACTGTGGAAAAATACGATTAATTGGGAAGCTGGAATGAGAATCGTTGATTTTATTGTTTGGGATTCCCTGAAATGCACAACCAAAAACACAATTTTATGTTTTTATGTTTTTATGTTTTTATAAAATCACGTTTCAAAACCGGAATCCAACCACACAAATATCATCTATCTGTTCCAAATCCCCTTTCCAGCTTGTGTATAAATTTTCCAGATCCAATTTCTGAGATTCGATTGACAAATGGGAAATAGATTGCAATCGTTTATTTAGCTGTCTTGTAGTGAACTTCTTACCTCTTGGCCCACCAAACAGATCAGGGTAACCATCTGTATAGAAATACATCATATCTCCCTTTTGCAAGGTAATCTCGTGCGAAGTAAATCCTGGCATTTTTGTAGCTAAACCAACTGGCATCTTATCTTTCGGCAGTTTCGTTAATTCACCATCATGAACCAGTAAAGCATGTCCATTAGCTGAAGCATACGTGAGTTTTCCAGTGTTCTTATCCAAACACATCACTACTCCATCCATTCCATCCTGTGAAACGTTTTTAGCAGTGTTTTCAATCACTCTATTTCGAACAAAATCAAGAATTCCGTTCGGCTCAACAATGTTCTTCTCCGTAATAGCTTCATTCAAAAAACTGGTAATCAGCAAACTCATAAAAGCTCCCGGAACGCCATGTCCAGTACAATCACAAACTGCCAGGTAAAATTGATCTTCATGTTCACGTGCCCAGTAAAAATCTCCGGAGACAATATCTTTTGGTTTATAGATTACAAAATTCTGCGGTAAGTGACGATCAACAAAATCTGCAGGAGCTAAAAGCGCTTGCTGAATTCTTCTGGCATAGTGAATACTGTCTGTAATTTCTTTGTTTTTCTCAGCGAGTTTCCAAAGGGCTTTCTGTTTGATAGACTCAAAGATGTGTGTCACCAAATAAACAATAAGCACCAACCCAAAAACGCAGGTTGTGGTAAAGATCTTGTCCCAAACGGCGTGATTGTATTCATTGGGATACTTGAAACCAAATTCACCCAGAATGCCATAAGTGAGTACCACGACAATTGTTAGGACCAACCAAAGTATCGTATTCTGACAAATTCCGAGAAGCAATAACGAGATGGTAGGAATGAGAATGAACCAAGGCAAAACTGGAGAAAAGATTCCACCCGAGAAAAAACTACAGAGCATGATTGCAACAAACATACAGTTCGCGATGTACAGATTAGCTGAAACACGAAAATTGACCTTCTCGGTTGTATACAACGCCAAATTCAACAGAAACAACAAGGTATTACAACTCATCACAATGATTCCCGGTTGAAAACCAATCATCCAGCTCACACCAACATAAAACAACGAAAACACCGTTGTCAACTTGATGAAGTTTGCCAGAAGCTTGGTTTTATTGAAACCAGTCTCAAGCAGTAATATCGGATGTTTCTTGCCCTTTATCATATGTCAATAGGATTTTGCCATGCCAGACCTTTCTTGTAGTTGTTTTGATCAATCTCTTTCAAGACATCAAGTACTAAAGGGCTTTCAAACGGCCACAATGCACATTTCTTTGCTGAACTTCCTGATACTTCAAGAATGTTATTTACGGCTCTTCTCGCTGCTTCATTCGCCCCTTCCATTGTTGCCAGATCGGTATACGTTTTCACATAATCTGACGCAAGGAACAGGTTTGGAATTCCTGTATACGAGTTGGAACGAAGTGTCCAGGTATTCACCTGATTCACTAACAACGGCTCTCTATTCGCCAGCAAATAATGTTCATCATTCAAATCAATCGTTCCAGTTGGACTGTAATGAATATCAGAATCCAGATACTCAAAACGCTTCATATCGTCTGTTAGAACCGGAACTGGACCAACATTAATTTCTTGTTTCAATTGTGCCCAAACTTCCGCTTTCACTTCCTCTAACGTACAGTCGCGAGCAGCCTTTCCATTAAAGTTTCCTGGTGTTTCCCAATCGGAAATATCAACAGAAAGAATTCCACGAACCGTTCCGTCGTATTTACTTTTAATATCATATCCTTTCCAAAACTGAATTTGAGAAATGGATGTCAGCGCCCATGCCGAGTTCGCATAGATCGTATGTCCTTTATGCATGTCGAACTGCTGATTCAGATAGAATTGAATTCCATTCATCCATTCCACATTTGGCGCCAATGTCACCACATTTTGTAAAGAGGAATCAGCTTTCAAAACATTGGAATTCATCAACGTTGCGGCAACTTCAACCGGAACTGCGAGTAGATAATAATCGCCTGTTACTTTCTGAACCACCTGAGAGCCGTCAACATTCCTAAAGCTTACACCATCAACCAAATCGCCATTCATCAAAATTTCGATAGCTTCTTGTCCGTGATGATAAACTGCTCCTTTCGACTCCAAATACTGTAACCAGGGACGAAGCCAAACCATAGTTGTTGGTCCGTTTAAAACACGATCAACTGCTGCTCCTTTTCTGCTTAGCATTCCGTAGATCAACTGCAGGAAAATACTTCCAACTGTTCGTGTTGAAGCCGTTTGTGCTTTTGCTGCGACTAATGAACGTGTTAATCCTTCTACCAAAAGCGACCGATAGTCGTCACTAAAATCATCCGCACGCAAATATTCCCACCAACCGATTTGTTCGTATTCGTTTAAATAACGATCATCGCAAGAAGTCATTAATTGCCAGATTCGAGTCGTGAAAAACTTTACCTCGGTCTTTGTAAGTTCTTTACTCACTTCCATAAATCCTTCAAAAAACTCTTCAATTGCTTCTAACCATTGTAAAGGAGTTGAAGGAATGTTCATCGGCAGAATGATCGGTTTTTGTCCCGTCTGACAAATCTCCACCGTTTCAGTAGCCACTAAATTATCGAAACAGGTTTTGCCGTTCGTTCCATACGGAATTCTCGACATGGTGTCTGTTACGTGCTTATAAAATCCAGGGAAAAAGCGAAAACCGTGTTCGCCGGGCAAGTTGTTTTGCTGACCATTTGTACTCGTTCCGGGAACAGCAATACTTCTGGCCTTTCCACCAACATAAAAAGGGTTTCTATCGAAAACTTCAACTTGAAATCCTCGTTCAATCAATTCATGGGCAGCGCTCATTCCAGCTACACCACCTCCAATAACAATTACCTTTTTGGGCATAGTAATCCTAGTAGTTTAGATAAACAAAATCAATTGAAAACGAACGTGGACTTCGTGAATATGGTTTATAAAATGCTTAACGCAAAACAGTATGTAATAAGACAAAAATAACCGTTTGAAGAAACTATCAAAATGAATTCGCGTCAATTTTGTGTGAATTGTGAGCTTCGATTTTCAATCGGTTGAAATCTAGATTTTTAAGGTGGAAATAATTTTGAACATCAGGAGATTTCGTATAGACCAACCGAGTATTACTTGTATTTCGGGAAGATTGATTTCGGGAAAATTCGTGATTTTACGAATTTATTAAATCATGAAATCATCTAGTTTTTTGTCATGGGAAACGAAGCTTACTTCAACTCAAAACCCTGTTCTTTAGCTTGAGCTTTATTGTATCTTCTTGAATTGTAAACTCCCACAAAAAATGGACTTGGAAAAGCAATCCATGAGAAATAATCAAGGAACGTTGGTCGCACGATTAGCGAATTTAGCTGTTGAATGTGTGTTGGATTATTAAAATCTATACTTTGCAACGTATCTCCTCGATAACGAAAAGGCTCTCCAATTGTATCCGGAAAAGGATTGAATCTATAGTTCCAACCAATCGTATCTGTATAGTTTCCATTCTCCTCAAAATTTGGGAAATACTGATGAAAATACAAACATGCTTCGGCATTACAGCTCACTTCCACCGGATGTTTATCGTGATCTCCTTTACTCATAATTGCTGGTAAACCAACACGAATCAGATACGCCCAGCCCATTCGCTGACTTTGCAAATAATGTCCGTATTCGTGTTGATACAACTTATTGAATGGTGTTGCTTTGATTCTTTCATCGGCAAGAATATAGGACCCAAGTGAAACTCCGGGCCAATTCACATTCATGTTAAGTACGGTGCTTCCCAATTCGTATTCAACCGAGTTCACCCGTTTCGTATAGGTGTTATAAAACTGTGCGGTCATAAATCCACCAAGAGTCTGAGGTGTTTCGTACAAAAATCTTGAAAACAATTCACCCGTTTTTCGTGTAAAGGTTTTGTTTGAATCTGTAATGAAAAGTCCACCCCAAATCTTTACATCCTGTTTTGCTTTTCGTCCAGCCAACTCATTTGCACATTTCCAGCGCTGACCTTTTCCTGTACACAATCCCGTAAACCAACCGATAACATAAGAATCCACGATAAAAAATTCAGGTTTACGAACATTTTCCGTTCCTGCAAACGAAAAATTACCCATCGAAGAAAATCCAATGAGTAACCAAAGGCGTAACTCAAACAGAAAAAACTTCTTCGATATTCTTATCATTATAAGGCTTGCTTTCAATAAAATTACAATCTTTAGCGATTAGAACATAAAATGAATTCAGTACTGTACAGATCTAAGGTGATGCATCATCGGTTTAAGCCGAAGAAACATAGGTTCTCATACAATGTTTTCTATTTCTACATCGACTTAGACGAAGTTAACGAATTGGTGAAAAACCATTGGTTGATTTCAAGAAATAAATGGAATTTATTCAGCTTCAGAGAAAAGGAACATTTAGAACTTCCAATTGGCAATCCGGATAAAACAAAATCCACCAGGGATCATATCATTTCTTATTTGAAAGAAAATGGTGCGAGTTATCCTATTGGAAAAATCATGCTTTTGACAGGTTTCAATACACTGGGATACAATTTTAATCCAGTTTCGTTTTACTATATCTACAACGAAAATGGAATGCTGAAAAATGTGCTGGTCGAAGTAACGAATACGTATCACGAAATGAAACCGTATCTGCTTGGTGAAGAGGACTTCAATGGAAAATTCTATGACCAACGTGTTACAAAGTATTTCTATGTTTCACCTTTCATTTCACATGATGCCGATTTCCATTTCAAAATTCATGAACCTGGTGATGAATTGGTGATAGGAATTGATGATTTTGAAAAGGATGAAAAGATATTCATCAGTACATTGATGGGAAAAAAGAAAGCGATTACAAATGCACGTCTTTTTTTCTACAGCTTACGGTTTCCGCTTATACCAGTGAAAATCATTACGTTGATTCATTGGCAGGCGATGCTGCTTTATTTCAAGAAGATAAAATTTTACAGAAAAAACGAATTTCAAGATCTACAACGCGATGTTTATCGTAAGAGACAATAGACTAAAGACGACAGACAAAAGACTTTTGTTTTTGACTTACTAAGGTTATCGAGTCCCGTTCCATACATCCGGAATCGGGAAGATGCTGAAGTCTTAAAATCAAGAAAAAAATGAGTGATAAAACGACATTCTACGAAAAGCAAATATTGAAGTTATTGACGGCAATGCCATTGGGCCGAATGAACCTAACACTTCCGTCTGGTAAAACATTGGAGATTGGAAACGGTGAAGGTGGCGTTACTGCGAATGCGACTATCAACAACCCTAATTTTTTCAAACGTTGTGTTCTTTATGGAGATATCGGTTTTGGAGAAGGATACGTTGCCGGAGAGTGGGATACGGACAGCATCACGAACGTGATTTCATGGTTTATTCTGAATGTGGAACACGCTCCAACAGTTTCCGGGAGCTCAGTAAAATCATTCGTTTTAAACTTATTGAAGTTTTACAATCGACTTTTTCATAACAAACGTGCCAATAGCATCACAGGTTCAAAAAAGAACATTTCAGAACATTACGATTTGAACAATGACTTTTTTGCGCTTTGGTTAGACCCAACAATGACTTATTCTTCTGCTTATTTCAAAGAGGAGAATTATTCGTTAGAACAGGCACAAAAAGCGAAATATCATCGTTTGTGCGAGCAGTTGTTTTTGAATGAAAATGACCATGTTCTTGAAATCGGATCTGGCTGGGGAGGAAATGCAATCTACATGGCTTCGAATTTTGGCTGTAAAGTAACTTCTATCACCATTTCCGAAGAACAGCACAAAGAAGCTACACTTCGAGTGAAGAACGCGGGCTTAGATCATTTGGTTAAAATTGAATTGCAGGATTACAGAAAAGTTGAGGGTCAATTCGACAAAATTGTTTCTGTAGAAATGTTAGAGGCTGTTGGCGCTGAGTTCTTAGAACCATATTTCAAACAGTGTCAAAAACTACTGAAACCAAAAGGAATTCTCGCTTTACAGGTTATTACCTGTCCGGATTCCCGTTTCGAAGATTTGAAAAATGGTGTTGATTGGATTCAGAAACATATTTTCCCGGGATCATTGCTGCCTTCAATTGGTGAAATGAACAGAATCATCAACGAAGTAAGTGATCTAACCTTGGTTGACGTAAAAGACCTTGGTTTACATTATGCCAGAACATTGAACACTTGGTTCGTAAATTTCAACGAAAAAGCGCAAGAAGTAAAAGCACTTGGCTTCAACGATACGTTTATCAGAAAATGGAATTACTATTTGAATTATTGCGAAGCTGCTTTCGAAATGAGAAACATCAATGTAATGCAGCTGGTTTATACACGACCGAATAATACGAACAGACTTCGTTAGAGGAAAGATTCAGAGAGGAAAGAGGAAACTAACTTTCCTCCTTTGGCATTTGGCTTTCCATACTTTCTTTAAACCTTAAAAAGTAAAGTCCTGCGGAAACACAAAGCGAAAAACCCAGTAATCCTGTCAAACGGATTCCGAAGTCGTTACCAACATCTTTACCATAGGTTAAAAGCATGGAGAAAATTCCAATTCCGGCTGTTTGTGCAAGTTTCACAAAGAAATATCTTACCGCAAAGAACATGGCTTCTTTGTTCACTTTACTGCTCTTCGAATCGTAGTCGATAATATTTGCCAAAAGTGCAGTTGGAAGAATATTAAGTGTCGCCATTGGAATGGACGCCAAGGCAATTACCGCATAAATCTGAATTACAGGTGAAATATCTACTTTGCCAAGGAAATAAACTCCCAAAAACACGATTCCAAGGAGAACAAGCGAAATGGAGATCAAAGGTTTAAATCCAAACTTCCTGCTCATTGGCTGCATTAATGGATAAAATAAGAACGATGCACCAACCAAAACCATCATGAGTTTATTTCCCATTTCTTCTTGTAATGGCAACAGAATCGTCACAAAATAGAGCAAGCCTGCTTGTATCACAGCTACGGATAAATTGAATGCGAAATCGGCTAAAAGATAAAATCTGAAGTTGGCATTTCTCAACGTTTGCTTCAAAGCAGGAATCAATTTTACAGTTGCCGGTTCACCGGAACACCATTCTCTTTCTTTGATGGAAAATACAGGAATAATTAAAAAAACCAGCGCTACACAACAGAAAATGGCAATAGTGATCTGCAATGCTGTTGTAGTTGAATATCCTTTTCCCTCAAAATAGTTAGCCAGATTAAACGTGTTAGATGCAAATGCAATTCCAAGAACATAACCAACGCTCTGCCAGGTAGAAAGTTTTACTTTTTCCTTTGTGTCTTTTGCCAGTTCAGGCAACATCGCCAAATAAGGAATCATGTAGGTTGTTGCGGAAACGTAAAAAAGAATAAGTGTAATTGTTAACCAAGCGGCATTCAAACCACTTTCTCCGGCTGTTAATGGAACAAACACCAAAAAGCAGAACAATGCTGCAGGAATAGAAGCTATTCTCATGAATGGAATTCGCCGTCCACTCTTTCCTTCGTTTTGATCACTCTTTTGAGCAATGAATGGATCAAAAATGGCGTCAATCAATCGGCCGCCACTGGTAATTAACGTAATTAAGGTAATTGAACCCAACAGTGCACCCTGAAAAACATATGTTGGCATTCCACTTTCTTTTGTAGGAACAAAAAAATAAATGATAATTACCGAAATCATATTAATAAGCATACTACAACCTACAATTCCGCAGGAATAGGCAAATATGATTTTAGAAGGAAGAGAAGTAGCTTTCAACATGGGTTCGATTAACAGATTACAAAGCAAGTAAATAATCTTACATTTCTCCCTTTTTATTTTGAGTTTGAGTTCAATTAGCTTAAATTAGACTTAAGAATAAAATCAATTAAAACTTAATAGTTCCTAATCGATCCATTATTCAGGACAACCCTTTTCATTTTATTGATGAAAAGGGTTGTTGTTTTTAACATACTGCTTAAAATAAAATATGCATTTTTGCTTGACGCACACAACTACAGATGATTAGTACAAACTTCCCAATTAAAAATCAAGACAAACTCAAAGAATGGCAAATCGTCATCATTCGGAAAACTGACTTCCTTAACATCGTTGGAACCTTGAACGTTCTGCTCGGATTGATTCTTTTTAACTCCATTGGATTCCACGGATTAAACACTCATTTCTACATCGTTTTTGGATTGGCATTTCTTACATTTTTATCGAATCGGACAGGAAAAATTCTAATCTCTACTTATCTCTTTTTTGCCATTGGTGTTTACTTGCTTTCCGTAATTGTTATTCTCGTTGGAATTGACACCTATGCATTGATGTATTATTTTCCCATAACCATGTCGATTGTGCAGTTGTTTGGTAGAAAAGAAACCTTCTATCATATGGTAGTATGGTTGTTTATATACTTCTTCAATATCGTCTTGCTTTTGTTGTTCGCTGATAATTTTGTGCCAATTGCAATGAGCGAGACAACGCATCAGATCATGAGTAATTTCAACATTCTGTTTGCTTTTTTCTGTGGTTTGATACTGATTGCTATTATCACAAGAAATACGATCAACATGGAAACAACCATGCGTAAAACTGCTGAGGAGAAAGAACTACTGTTGGCGGAATTGTTTCATAGAGTGAAGAACAACCTCAATTTAGTTACCAGTTTATTGAATATTCGAAAAAACAAGAGCAACTCACCCGAAGTGATTGATGCACTGGAAGATTGCAGAAACAGGGTTTTCTCTATTGCATTGGTTCATCAAAAAATGTATTCAGGGAAGCAAATTGGCAACTTGAATTTAAACGATTTCATAAAAGAACTGATCTACAACATTGAGCATATTTTTGGGAACGATGCGAATGTTAAGATCAAAATGGACGATGAAATTCAGCTTCCCGTTTCGAAAGCAGTTCCAACTGGTTTAATTCTGAATGAAGTTTTGACAAATGTTTATAAACATGCACAGATTGAAGGAAAGCGCCTGGAAATTTTGGTTTCTGTATCCAAAAGAGCTGAAATTCTGGAATTCATTGTGGAAGATAACGGTCCCGGACTTGGAGTTCCTGATCAACAACTTGAACATTTAGGATTAGAATTGATACATTCGCTGAGCGAACAATTGGAAGGAAAGTTCAATTTACAGAGTACGGAAATTGGAACGAAAGCCACATTTACCTTCGCTCATCATTAATTAAGAATAAACTATGAAAACACTACAACTACTATTTATTGGAACTCTCCTAACTACAGTTGGCGCATGCTCATCCAACACAGAAACAGCTGCTGAAAAGCAAGGAAAAGAAATGAAGTCCGAACTTGAAAAGCGAGAAAAGGAAAATCCAGAAGTCGTGGTAATCCTACCCAACAAATCGGTAGACAGCATTACTCCTGCTCAAACAAAGAAACTGAAAAAGTACCTTAAGGCTTCAACTATTGAAGAATTGACAGCATACATCAACACCTTACGATTTGTAAAAACCGATACCGCTTTTGAAAAAGCCTATCACGGTGCGAAGACGTTGATCGAAAAAATGGATAAGGAATTCAGTGCTAAAAACAGCGATCCAATTGAACTGATGGAGGAACTTAAATTCTTTGAAGATGTTTTCGCAATGGAACCTTCATGTGTGGCTGAATGTACCGAATTCGTGATCAATTACGATATGGAAGACCTTCAGGATTTAGCAAAGGAAACCGAAGGAAAGGCAGACGATGAATTCTTTAAAATGAAGGTCTTCTGTGAAGGAGATGAAGCAACTTACAATCCGGGCTGGTTAACTTTTTTTGAACGTACATGGGATTACGGTGGCGGAGTTTTACTTGGCGACAACAGCATTTATACTTTCCTAAAGAATTCTTACGACTTCCAAAAGAAAAGTACACTTTTCAAAAAAGATGTTGATCAGTTACGCGCTGAAACCATTGACGTTATGGGTCACTCGATTTACATGCAGCCAAAAGACAAGGTGCAAGCTGAAATTGATAAGATCATCAAGCAAAAAGTCGTTTCCGCTGCTGAGAAAAAACGCATTCTGGAAATCAGAAAACGAAACGAAGACGAGAATACAGAAGCTGATCCGTTACTTCAGTTTGGTTGTAAAACTGGTGATTGCGATTGGGGAGGCTGACCTCGACTCCCTGTCCGCCGATCAGGCAGGCGCTCGGCCACCACAGTCGACTCGGTTAGCTGATCTTTTATGGTGCTAGAAGTTTTAAGATATTTACATCGATTAGATGTATCTATTTTTCCTTTTTTTCTTCGCTTCCTTATTCAACTCACTGATTTTTCTAGTTGGCAACTGCAACCCTAGTCCACCTGTAACAGCCAAGTTCGTTTGTAAGTTATCTGCCTCCGGATTTCTGTTGTTTAACAATTTTGTTTCTGCATAGAAATAGAAATACGGACTTACGTGAAACTTGAATCCGGTTGTCAAATCCCAAACAGGTTGGTAAAATCGGTGATCAACTGATATTTGAGGTTCATTCACTGGATCACGATACATTTGCATTGCTGCCAAACCAAATTCCAATCCTACAAAGTAATCGAAACGCTTCTTTGTAAAATTGCGCAGAAATCCGGCTTCGATCAAGAAATAATCATCGTAGATCTCTGTTCCCGACTGCGTACTCGTCATTACAAACGCGTCACCTCTGAACGAATAATTATCGTCGAGTTGATACGCTAAATGTCCGCCAACAAAATTCATAGTCGACTTTCTATTCATTGAAAAAGTTGGATAAATACTTCCTGAAACTTCAAGTAAACCTTGTCGTTCTCCGCTTTCCACTTCTTGTGCAATTCCTGTAAAACAAGTAAGGCTTAGAATTGTTGCAATTACTCTTACCATAAGTCAGCGATTTTAAAATTCAAACTCACGGTTGTCAATAAATGTCCTTCCAAACTCCCACCAGAAGACTTTTCGAAAGTGACTCCAGAATGTCCGTAAACGGTTTCAACATGCGTTCCAAGGTGTAACATGTACTGTGACATCAAACTCAGGTCTAAACGATCATTTAAGCGGATATGAGTTCCTATTCCAGCCTGAACGGCACTACTCCACCGGTTAATGCTATTGGTGCTGTTATTCAATTCCTGACGATAAGTGTAATCAAAACAATGTCCGGCTAGAACATACGGGCGAATTTTCGGATTCGGATTGTCCAAAACGTAGAACATTACGCTCCAACCAATGTGGTAATCGTTTCTACGAACCTGATCGGTTGAACTAGGGAGATAATCGAAAAACCATTCTGTATTCACACGATCAGAAGCCTGAATGCGAAATTGTCCACCCAATCCCAAAGCAAACGGATCGGAATCAGCGTGCTCATCATCTCCATCAGCATGGCTGTGACCACCATTGAACGAACTAACTGTGCTTCTCATTCCAACAGAAACGGTTCCGCCTTGATTCTTGTTCTTATAACTGAACGTTTGGGCCTGAATTCCTGAACAAACAAGAATTGCAATGATAGCCAGCAGGGTTTTCATAGCGTTTGCTTTTTTTGAAAACGTAAAAATAGCAGTACTTAGTATTGCAGCAAGTGGGATTGACTTTAACTTATTCATAAAACAACTTTGTCATGGTTTATGAATAAGACAACTGAAAAAATGTTTACCCCTATACTATTCAGAAAAAATCCCGTTGTGCAAATTTGTACAACGAGATTGAATATACTTTAATGTTCGTTTAAAGCTCCTAATCTTTAACAACTTTCTTTATAACGGTACCTTTCCAGGTAGTCAATTCAAAGAAATAAACCCCAGTTTCAAAACTTTTCAGAGATACTTGTTCTCCGCTTAAGATTTCTTTCGATTGAAGTAGTTTTCCTTGTGCATCACGAATAATCAACTGACCAGATGAATCTTCAAATAGTAAATGAACGATATCCATTGTTGGATTTGGGTATAATTCAAAATAAATGTTTGTCATTTCCTTTATTCCAATCGTGTTGATTTCAACACAATTTGTGGTGTCGTCACAACTATTTCCGTTGCTTACAATGGCAGCGTAACTTCCGTTTACAAGAGGTGAAAATGTAGCGGAAGTTGCTCCATTTATTTCCTGATTTGTTGAACAATCTATCCATTGAAAAGAAGTTCCTCCAGTTGCAGTTATGCTATTATCAGCTGCTCCAGTGGCAGATGCAGAAAGGGTTTGATGAATAGTCAGATTCAACGTTAATATTGAATCACAACCAACACTATTGGTTAAATTTTGAGTATAAATATCGGAGGTTGTGTAGGTTTGTCCATTTAAGGTAAATGAATCACATGCCGTAACCGTCAAGGAACTTGATGTTGGTTGATGGATTGTTAAGTTCAATGTCAATGTCGAATCACAACCAGCAGCGTTCGTAAGGTTCTGTACATGAATACCAGATGATGTATATGTTTGTCCATTTAACGTATATGAGACACACTCGCTAATATTCACACTACTTGTAGTTGAATTCTTAATTGTCAAATTCAATGTTAATGTAGAATCACAACCCGAAACATTCGTGAAACTTTGCATGTATACACCCGAGGTAGTGTAAGTTTGACCGTTTAGGGTGTACGAATCACATTCAACAACTGATATACTACTTGAGGTTGCAGAATTAATGGTGAGATTTAAGGTCAACGTAGAATCACAGCCCGCAGCATTGATTAAATTCTGAATATAAGTGCCTGATGTGGTATATGTTTGAGTATTTAATGTGTACGAATCACATTCAACAACTGTAATACTACTTGATGTAGAATGGTGGATAGTTAAATTCATTGTAACTATTGAATCACATCCATTACTTGCCGTCAGCACCTGCACATAATTCCCTGAAGATGTATACGTTTGAGAATTCCAGGTATAAGAATCACAAGAAGTATGCGTAAATGAGTGTGTGATTTCATTTGGCTCGTCAATAGTCACGGAAATAGACTGATTACATGAATTAACATCCGTAATGGTTAATGTATTCATCCCTTGAGATAGTGCTATTGCTGTACTTGTTGTTTCTCCGCTTGGAGACCAAACAAAAGTATGTGTACCTGTTCCACCAGAGGAGTTAACAGTTGCAGTACCATCATTGCCTCCAAAACAGCTAACATCCGTTTGAGATAAAATTGATGCAACGATTGGAGAAGGTTGAGAAATAGTGAATGTTAAGGATACCGAACAACCGTTGATATCCGTAACTATGCACGTATAATTATTAGCTGTCAAATTCGAAATAGTTGTTGTTCCATCACCTACTGGAGCCCCTGGTAACCAATCAATTATTAATGCTCCAGTACCTCCACTTGGCGGGTTAATTGAAGCAGTACCGTTTGAACCTCCAGCACAAAGAACTGGTGTAACACCAGATGAAATAAGATTAATTACAGGAGGTTCCGTTACCATTGCCGCAATTGTGACGACACATGAGTTGTTATCAGTAATAGTTACCGAATAGTTTCCGGCTGTTAGATTACTTCTATCCTCTGTAGTTGCTCCATTTTCCCAATTATAAGAATATGGCATTGTTCCACCGGTAACAGACAGGTTTATAGCTCCTGTAGTTCCACCATTACAATTTACATTCGTTAAAGAAGTTGAAGGCAAAAGCTCCGCTGGCTGATTGATTGTTGCGTTGTTTGTAACCAAACAACCATTTCCATCTGTAATTGTAACCGAATAATTCCCTGCAACTAAACCAGTTCTATCTTCGTTCGTAATTCCACCTCCCCAATTAAAATTGTAAGGTAGTGTTCCGCCCGAAACAGTCAAATCAATAGTCCCATTAGAACCATTGTAGCAACTCACATTCGTCTTTACAATTGAACTTGTGATACCAGAAGCAGGTTGAGAAATCGTTGCAGATAAAGTAACATGGCATCCATTGGCATCAGTTACAGTGACCGAATAATTTCCTGCTGGGATATTTGTTCTATCTTCTGTTGTTACTAAATCGTTCCAAACAAATTGATAAGGAATTGTTCCACCTGAAACCATTACATTAATTGCACCGGTTGATTCACCAAAACACAGCACCGGAGTTGTCGTTCTAGATGCTACTAAAACCGGTGGCTGGGTAACAGTTATGGAAGCTACAGTTATACATGAATGGGCGTCTGTTACAGTTACAGAATAGGTACCTGCAACTAAACCAGCTCGATCCTCCGTTGTAATACCTCCACCCCAATCGTAATGATACGGAGCTGTACCCCCAGTTACGGTAAGATTGATTGCGCCATTTGTACCAGCATTGCAACTTACATTTGTAACTATAGAACTGGTTTCCAGTTTATTTGGCTCATGAACAGATACCATAACCGTGTCTTTACAACCTTTCAGATCTTCAACGATCAACATATAATTATCTCCAGGAAAACCTGAAATATCTTCTGTATGTGCTACAGCTTCATCCTCAGAACCATACCAACTGTAACTAAAAGGGGTAGTTCCACCAGTAGTTGATACGTTGACAGCTCCGTTAGAGCTTCCAAAACAAGTTACATCTGTAACTGAATTTACATTCAGGAAAACGGGCGCGTAAAGATTAACATTGATATTTAGCGCTGAATCACAACCTTGTGAATTCGTTAGGTGTTGAATATAATTTCCGTCTGTTGTATAGGTAATTCCATTCACAGTGATCGATCCGCAGCCAATTAGTGAAATAAAATTCGATGTGTTTTGTTTGATGGTTAAATTCAGTGTGATTACAGAATCACATCCTTGAGAATTTGGAATAGTTGCCACTTTAGCTCCGCTACTGGTGTAAGTTACACCATTTACTGGCCAAAGATAAGAACCACATGCAGTTGCACTAACCGTAGCGGTGGAATTGAACTTACGCGTGAAGTTCAATGTCAATATCGAATCACAGCCAGCAGTACTTGTCAAATTTTGGGTATAAACACCAGTTGCAGTGTACGTTTGCCCGTTTAACGTATATGGATTACAACGTGTAATAGACAACGATGACGTTTTCAATAAACAGTTGTTCAAACGGGCAATTCTATTTCTACCTAATGCATTGTAAGCAGTAAAATAGCCCGCAACTAAAAGTTTATTATCCGATTGCAATTCCAAATCACTCGGTACTCCACTCAATCCGACTCCAGAAGCATTAAAACTAGCGTCCAATGTTCCATTAGAATTGATTCGTGCCAAACGATTAACAGCTGTTCCATTATAAGAAGTAAACCAACCACCAACTAAAATTCGCCCATCAGATTGGATAGTCACCGTTTCAGCCAAATTGTTCAATCCAGTACCTAATGCGAAGGTTGGATCAATGCTACCATTACTGTTTATACGTGCAATTCGGCTACTGGATGTTGATGAGCAGGTACTGAAATATCCTACTAAAACGATTTTTCCATCGGTTTGAATTGCAATATCGCTAACTGAACCATTGGTTCCGTTTCCAGTAAATGAGGCATCAACTGTACCATCTATATTCAATCGAATAATGTTGTTTTTGTTGACACCATTGTATGTGTAAAAATCACCACCAACCAATATTTTTCCATCAGTCTGAATTGCCAGAGTATAAACAGAATAGGTAAAACCTGTTCCATACACAAAGCCAGCATCAATACTTCCGTTGCTATTTAGTCGAATTATTTTGTTGGCAGGCGTTCCATTGTAAGAACTAAACTCTCCACCAATAACTATTTTTCCATCCGACTGAATGGCGATGCTCTTTACTTCACTATTGAATCCAGATCCCGTTACGAAAGTACCATCTACAGTACCATTTGCATTTAAACGCACAATACAATTGACAGAAGTTCCATTGTAGTCATAGAAAAATCCACCTGCTAGAATTTTACCATCTGCCTGAATTGCAATTGCATTTATTTTTCCGAACATATTAAAACCTGTTCCAGTTGAAAAAGTAGCATCAATAGCACCAGTAGAAGTCAATCTGGCAATTCTATTTGCTTTTGTTTCAAAGTAAGAGGTAAATTCTCCTCCAATGAGGATTTTACCATCACTTTGAACTTTCACTGTCTTAATGGCTGCATTTGCACTGTTATTCGGATTAAATGTCAAATCCAACGTTCCTGTTGAACCAATTCTGGTAATTCTGTTTCTGGTATAGCCAGTAAACTCTGTAAATACACCACCAATAACATACTTGCCATCGGACTGGATGGAAGCGCAAAGAATTGGGTTATCTGCACTTACTCCAGGGTCAAATGTTGTATCTAAACCACCTGAAGAATTGACACGCGCGCAATATTTTCTAGCCACCAAATTGTACGTTGTAAAGGATCCTACAAGAAACACTTTGCCTGTGCTTTCTAATACAATTTTCGACAATCCGCCAACACCTGAACCAACTGTAAAAGTGACATCCAGTGTTCCATTGGCGTTGATTCTACAAAAACCATTTCGCGCTGTACCATTATATGTTGTGAATGTACCTCCAAGAAGTATTTTTCCATCCGGTTGAATAGCTAAAGTATTGACATCATAACTAGCACCTGTACCTGGTGTAAAGGTTGCGTCAACGGTTCCAACAGAAGTAAGACGAATAATTCTACTTGCACCTGTTCCATTATAATTTGTAAATCCACCACCAACAACAATATTTCCGTCGGTTTGAATTCCAATGGTTTTTACATAAAAATCAAAACCAGTTCCAGTAGTAAATGTCGCATCCAAAGTTCCATCGGCATTTACACGAGCTATTTTACCCCGAGATGTGCCGTTGTAAGAACTAAAACTTCCTCCAATGATTATTTTACCGTTTGATTGAAGTTTAACGGATGTTATTATATCATTCGCACCAGTACCAGGATTAAACGTTGCATCTAGAGATCCGTCCGTATTCAAACGAGCAATTCTATTTCTTGCCGTACCATTAAATGTGGTAAAATCTCCAACTATAATAACTTTTCCATCACTCTGTAAAGCTAAATCGTAAATCGGTGCATTAGCACCCGTAGGACAAGAAAATGTATTATCATAGGTTCCGTTTGAATTGATTCTCGCAATTCTAACAGAGAAGTTATCATTGTACTTTCCAAAAGAACCTACAATAATAATTTTTCCGTCACTCTGTATGACACTAGCCTCTACTTGAAAATCAACACCGTCTCCGTTTCCATAACCATTGTCACTAGAATTAAAGGTGGCATCCAAAGTTCCTGGCTGAGCCAAAAGGATAAAATTCAGAAATAAAAATGCTACTAAAAGGAGGTTTCTCATGATTTAGGATTTTTCACAGTAGATAATATTTTTCGTGAAATTACACAAAAAAATAAATCCCCACTACATATGAGATCACTTCAATGATCATTCTTTGCCGGGAACAAAATGTCAAAAAAAAAGAGCCTACCGTAGCAGACTCTTTCGATATTTTATAGAATATTAAATTCCGAATTTCTCCATAATTGCGTTTGAAACTCCTGTTGAAGAGTAACCACCATCGTGGAACAAGTTCTGCATAGTCACCATTCTTGTTAAGTCAGAGAATAATGAAATACAGTAGTTTGCACAATCTTCTGCGCTTGCGTTTCCTAGTGGAGAAACAGCATCAGCGTAATCGTAGAAATCACCAAAACCTTTAATTCCGCTTCCTGCAGTTGTTTTTGTAGGCGACTGAGAAACCGTATTTACACGTACTTTTTTCTCAACACCGTAATGGTAACCAAAACTACGAGCGATTGACTCTAACATTGCTTTAATGTCGGCCATATCTGTGTAGAACGGGTAAGTTCTTTGCGCCGCAGCGTAAGAAAGAGCAACAACACTTCCCCACTCGTTAATAGCGTCTAATTTCTTAGCAACAGAAAGCATTTTATGCAACGACATAGCGGAAACATCAACTCCTTTTGCGAAATAATCGTAGTTAGATTCTGCGTAAGGAACATTCTTACGAATGTTAACCGACATACCTATTGAGTGTAGAACGAAATCAATTTTACCACCAAGAACTTCTTGAGATTCAGTAAACAATTTTGTCAAATCTTCAATACTAGTTGCGTCAGCAGGAATAATCTTCGAGTTTGTTTTCTCTGCCAAGGCATTAATTTCACCCATACGCATTGCGATAGGTGCATTTGTAAGAACAAACGTTGCTCCATGCTCATGAGCCTTTTCTGCAACTTTCCATGCAATTGAGTTCTCATCTAAAGCTCCGGTAATAATACCACGTTTTCCTTCTAATAATTTTGACATATCTGAATTTTTAGTGCTACAAATTTAAGAGAAAAAGTGAAGGATAGAATCAAAAGTTCAAAGGGAGTTCAAAAGGCTCAAAACTGAGAATTACGCTTGAACCCTTTGAATATCTTAAACTTTTTGAACCAGTTGTTACTGCGGTAATTCCATAAACGTCCCATTCACAATTCCGAAGCGTGGATTTTCTGTTCCTTTGTCGTAAGTAACTCTTACAGCATCTTTTTCAATCGTAATGGAAATAGGTTCCCCTGCATTCTTCTGCTCAAAGTAATTGTATCCCAAATCGATCAACTCTTCACCGTTCAATCGGAACAAATTCATTTGAATGGCTTTATTGTCGGCGAAGCTAACCAACAGAATGTCTGTTTTTCCTTCTTCAATCTGTACTTCGTACACTTTTACCAACACGTCGTTCAGGTCGTTCAATTCCCAAATGCCAATGAGATTAACCATTCCTCCGATTCGAACCTGACATTTGACCACTTTTGTTCCGTCAATAACAGATACCAGTGTCAGGTATTTTTTGAGGTAAAGTCCTTTGACATTTGGCGCTTCGTAAGTTGAATTGAAATCGGCTATCAACTCTCCATTTCCCTGAATCGTCAATAATTCCTGTGTATTTCCTAAGAATGAAATGAATGCAGTAAGTAGTAATAGTTGTAATTTCTTCATAGTGTTATGTATTATTCCATAATGATCGAAATATGAGATCTACTTCGGAATTATTCTTCAAAGTCGAATGTGAGTCCATCATAAGCCACAAAAACGTTTTCAGGCAAGTCGTTCTCAATTTCTTCGTGTGTTCCGAACATGTGTGAGATATGCGTCAAATAAGCTTTTTTCGGATTTACCTTTCGAATAAACTCCAATGCCTCTTCCAGATTGAAATGCGAAATATGTGGTTCTTTTCGTAATGCGTTAACGATGAGCACATCCACTCCATTCAATTTTTCAATCTCTTGCGGTTCAACTGTTTTTGCATCAGTAACGTATGCAAACCTCCCTAGTCGGAATCCGAAAACCTCCATTTTGTAATGCCAAACTTTGACCGGAAGAACCATTGTTTTAGGTCCAAGCGTTATTGCCGAGTTATTGAAATTGATCAAATTGAAACGTGGAATTCCCGGATATGGATTGTCTTGAAAAGCGTAATGAAACTCGCGTCGCAGAGCAAACTCAACATCTTTGGTACAGTAAACATCCATATCGCGATTCTCCTTGAAATTGAATGCGCGAACATCATCTAAACCGGCAACATGATCTTTATGTTCATGCGTGAACAGAACACCACGTAACGACTGTACTTTATGACGAAGCATCTGTTGACGAAAATCGGGCCCGGAATCAATTACAAAATTGCCGTCCTCGGTTTCCAATAGAACAGAACAACGCAAACGATTATCCTTCGGATTCTCTGAAGTGCAAACATGACAATTACATGCAATTACCGGTACACCTTGCGAGGTTCCACTTCCTAATATGGTAGCACGAAATTTAGTCATTGCGCCACCTTAACAATTGGAATAAACAAAGTACCCAGCCAATTATCATTAGTAAACCTCCGATTGGAGTAATTGGTCCAAGAGCTTTGAGTTTTATATCACAAACGTATCCTATTGTCAAACCATAAAGACTTCCTGAAAAAAGAATAACTCCGAATAGTAACAGAAAAAAGACAACGCGTCCTGAGGCTTGTAATTTGGAATAAAGCAAGGGCATTGCAAGAAAGGCCAATCCGTGATACATTTGATAGCGAACACCGGTTTCAAAAACGTTTAGCTGATTCGAATCAAGTTTATACACTTCCTTCAGTGCATGCGCTCCCATAGCTCCCAAAACAATTGAAAGAGCAATTAGTAGAACACCTGTAATCCACCACTTTTTTTCCATGAACTCAAAATTAAAAAAAATGATGATGAATAGTACTTGAATTCATGCTTTAACACATGTCACTGAAATCTTTTGATGACTTACATCAGCTAGCCGATGTTCTTTTCTTCCCGCCAAGACACAAATACTTCCGTAATTACGTAAGGAGCTCGCCTAACGGACTCGCTATTAAGCAAACAAGGCGTCTTTGCGGGAAACAATTTAAGAATTATCCTGGAAGGATCTAATGCAAAAAAAATCCTGACTCCGCAGTTGGAATCAGGATTCAAATTCAATAGTTATTTCTTACTCCGCTGTTTTCGAGATAACGCTTACCAATTCGTAAACGAAACGAGATTGCCCAGCTGCAGGATTATCACGTGTTGTGATCTTTACCGTAACCAAGTAAGTGTATCCAGCTTCAAAGTTAAATCCGGCAATTGGTTCCGGTAAAATTTCCCAAAAATCCGTTCCTACAGAAGCTCCTTTTTGAACCTGATAGCAAGACGTATTTCCATCTGTTCCCTGACAAGGAATTCGAGTTCCTTGAATTTTCATCGTTGTTTGTTCTGAACCTCCGTTTTCAGGCTTTACAGTGTGTGCAAAGAGTGAAGACGAAAAAACCAACAAAATCATGGTGAGTAGCGCTTTCATAACTGTTCGTTTTTAATGTTTATACAATGTAAGAATTATTGTCGATAAATTCGTGGTGAATGAACCAGACAATCTTCTCAATTACTTTTTAGTGAGATTGAATGAATTGCTGAAATTCTTCTTGATCTTGCTCGTAAGTAAACAAACTCACAATCTTCGTCGCATTCATCTTATCTGTCAAGCGCAGATAAAGTGATTTAGCTGCATCCATTTTATTTTCCTCGAAAGTGAATGTTTTCAAAATCTGCACTGCCTGATCTGTTGTCATACAATACTTTGCCAAATCCTTTTGCACGTAAACAACTCGATCATCATCAAAACTGATGTCTTTCAATTTTGTTTGAACGGATTTAGTATCAACCAACACTTCTGTACACGAGTAAGAACCTTTCGGTGCGCTGGTAGTTGTTCCGGTAGTTTGTGTTCCCCAGTCATTTTTTACTGTACCTGTTACTGTTCCAGTTGTTTTTGGCTGACCATCACCCCAAGTTTTATCCTCTGTAGTTGTTGTGGTTGTAGTTGAACCGTTTTCCGTAATTGTTGTGGTAGTTGTTGAATGATAAGAACCTGAACTTGAGCTCGAAGTTGTAGTTGTTCCGTTTGGCATTCCATTAACAGTAGTTGTAGTTCCAAAATTTCCAGTTCCACCATTGAGGTTCGGGTCACTCATGTTCATATTCATATCTATTACGATTGTTTCTCCCGTTACAGGATCTTTGATCGTTGTTGTCATTCCACCGTTTCCACCATTTGTTGGATCTGAGATTGTTGTAGACATTCCACCTGTTCCACCTGTTGAAGGATCAGAAAAAGTTGTTGAAGTTGTCATACCATTGCCAGCACCACCGCTCATAGTTGGATCAGTAACGGTTGTGGTAGTCGTCATACCAACATTTCCCGTCCCACCCATATTCGGGTCAGAAACATTTGTGTTTGTATTTACCTGATACGTTCCATTTCCAGATCCTGTGTTTCCTGTTGAAGTTGCTGTACCTTGAACAGTTCCTGTATTTCCTGAAGTTTGTCCATTACCGTTTGGTAATGTTCCAGTTGCCGTGGTTACTGAGCCTGTCGAAGCACCGTTTCCTGAAACCGTTCCCTGAGTATTTCCACCTTGGTTTGTTCCGGTTGAACTTGTTGTTTGTCCATCAGAATAAACGCTTTGGTCGTTCGGACGGAATTCAACGCCAGTTCCACCTGCAGGTTGACCTTGATTGGTAACTCCGAAATACTTCAGTTTACCTTTTCCCTTCTTGAAATCAACACGAAGTAAATAATCGCCTCTTTCTTCAAGCCACAATTTCTTATTGATATCACCAGTCTTTCCATCGGCAAAAATCAATTTCAATTCATAAGAACCTGGTTCAACATGTCCAATTTTAATGTTTGTTTGTGGTAAGGAATTTTGCTTGATGCCATTTAGAATTACAAAAAATTGCTGTCCGCTGTTATTGAAAATGGTAAGTGAATAATTTTGGGCCATTGTTACAATCGACAAAAAGCCAAAACATAGTAGAGTAATGTATTTCATATGATTCTATTTAAAACGCAAGTGGTTTAACGAACACCGTGCCACTCTCCGAAAATCAAGAGTAAAAATAAGACAGATTTGAAGGTTTAACAAGAAATTAATGAAGATAGAGAGAATAGCGAGCAGAAATTTGAGAATTGGAAAATAGAGTTTTTCTTCATTCCTATTCCCCATTATCTATTTTCTGTTCTCTAATTTGGTAAAATTAAAGCCTTCGCATTCTCCAATGCCGCATCGGTAACATTTTCTCCCGACATCATTTTGGCAATCGCTACCAAACGTTCATCCTGACTCAAAGTACTAATCTTCGTTCTGGAATCAGTTTTACTGACTTCTAAATGTGAGTTTGCTTTTGCGGCCACTTGAGGTAGATGTGTCACCGCAATACATTGCAGGTTCTCTCCTATTTTCGAAAGGAATTGTCCAACTTTAAACGCCACTTCACCAGAAACACCTGTATCAATTTCGTCCAAAATCAAGGTTGGTAATCCTTTTTTATCGCTTAATTCTTTTTGAATCGCGAGCATCACTCTCGACAATTCTCCACCACTAACCGCCTTTTCAATTGATTTCAATTCCAAAGCTTTGTTTGCTGAGAATAAACATTCGATTGTCATTCCGCCATTCAAGTCCAGTTCATCCAATTGGGTCAGTTGAAACACAATTCGCGAATCTGGCATTTTTAATTCATCCAAACTTGCAAGAATACTTTTTGAAACAGCAATTGCAGCTTCTTTACGCGTTTTAAATAACTTCTCAGCTAAAACGGTTGTCTGCTTCTCCAGTGCTTCAATTTCGATCTCTAAACTGGAAATTCTTCCATCTTTAGCATCTTCACTCTGCAATTCATCTTCCAATTGCGTTTGAATAGCCAGCAATTCCTCCTGGGTTTGAACTGCATACTTAGAAAGTAGACGATTGAATCGATCAACCTTTTCAACCAAAACAGCTATTTTCTCCGGATCAGTTTCCAATTTATCTAACTCATTCTGCGCATCGCTGCTCAGATCTTCCAGCTCTATTAATGAAGAAGAAATTCTAGTGTAGAATTCTTCCGCTTTGGGATTGTTCTGACGCTGTTTCTCCAATAAGGATTTCAATATTCGCAATCGATCCAAGACAGCTCCTTCTTCACTTATTCCGGCAGAGATATTTCCGAAAAGTTCTTTGATTTGGTCAACGTTAGATAAGGAATTCAACTCCTGATCCAATGCAGTATAATTGATCTCATTTAGAGAATGTTCAGACAACTCATTTAACTGAAAACGGGAAAATTCAATTTCACGCTGACGTGAACTTAATGAATTCCTTAAGGCTTCCAGTTCATTCTTCTGCTTGCGTAATTGCGAAACATTGTTCCTCACTTCAATTGCCAAGTCTGTAGCATTGGCAAAAGAATCCAATACATCGAATTGAAACTGACTTTGTTTGAGTGCTAACGTTTGGTGCTGAGAGTGAATGTAGATTAACTGCTCTGTCAACTCTTTCAGCACATTCAAACTTACAGGTGTATCATTTATAAATGCTCGTGATTTTCCCTGGCTGCTGATTTCGCGTCGAATTACAGTTGCAGTTTCAAAATCCAATTCATTCTCATCGAACCAGGATTTGAAGTTTTCTTCCAACTTGAAAGTTCCTTCAACAACTGTTTTGGACTCTGCATTTCTGATTACTGAATAATCCGCACGTTCACCCAAAATAAGATTTAACGCACCAAGTAAAATGGATTTTCCAGAACCTGTTTCTCCGGTAATTGCAATAAAACCATTGGAAAAGGAAATTTCAGCCTCTTCAATAAGCGCAAAGTTCTGTATTGCTAAAGATTGTAGCATTACTGCAGAATAACCTCGTATTTAGAAGAGTTAGCCGGATCAATTTTCTTCAGAACTGCAACAACTTCTGTCTTTTCAGCTTCTGTAGCATCCATGAAACATTGTTTCAGTTCCGTCACTTTCGATTGAGTGAAATTCAATAAATTGATTGAATTGGGTCTTGTTTGTGTGATCTTGCTCATTTTCTGAAGAGCCGCAATCATCGCTTTTCTGGCATCATCTGGTTTGTCATACATATGATCCATTCCTTTTCGGTGATATTCGTACGAACCTTCACGAAGCGGATCAAAAAATTGCTGAAGTGCATTATCCACTAACCAATATCTGTTTCTTTTCCCTTGCTCATTCGATTTCCATCCTGCGCCGCCTGAAGCTTGTGCATTGGTAACAATCTGTTGTGCTTCAACAAAGTAAGGAGTTCCGCCTTTTGGAGAGAATGAATCATAATCTACACCAATAACGTAGTACGCATAGAATGCCAAAATAGAACTCAAATTGTCTTTAAACTGATTTGGTGCATAAAGCAACACGGCATTTCTTGTATATGAAAATGTAAAATCGTCGTCCTGAAAATTGAATAATGTTGCGTTGTATGAACTGTTAAAACACGGTCTGGTTGCCTGAACCTGAAGCGATCCGGTATACGTTCCAGCGTTGATCGTATTGATCTGTAACTGCAATTGGCAATTGATACGTTCTTCCACCTTGAATTTATCCTTCGTCCATTTGGTGTTGTTCATGAAATCGTAAATGGTTTGCTCCAATTGCTTGAACAATTCTTTTTCCGCCGTGGTTACTTCGGTACTAATATTTGTGATAATTGATACAGTACAATTCAACTCTTGCGAACGAGCGGTTTGCAAGCCAAGAATTAATACAAGTAGACTAAATATTTTCGAAAATTTCATTCTGCAGTGCTTCTAAAAGTTGATAAGCGAGTTGCTGTTTTGACTGTAACTCAAAACTACGAATATTATTGTTTGAAAAGAGTAATTCAACAGAATTGGTATCCACACCAAATCCAACACCTGCTTCTCCAATTTGATTCAGCACAATAGCGTCCAATTTCTTCTTTTCCAATTTCGATTTTGCATAATTCAAACCATCATTGGTTTCCAAGGCAAATCCAACTACTTTTTGTCTAGCAGATTTATTTGCAGAAGCCCAGGAAAGAATATCCGGATTCTTCACCAGACGAATGGTCAAATCATCGTTCGTTTTCTTGATTTTCTGATCGGCTGAAACTTCTGGCTTATAATCTGCAACTGCTGCGGAAAAAATTCCAACATTACAATTTGACCAACGGTTTTGAACAGCCAATAACATTTCATCAGCGCTCTTGACCTTGGTAATCGTCACACTCTTGTGCGCGAGTTCACAATTGGTTGGACCAGTGATTAGTTCCACTTCTGCGCCAAAATTAGCCGCTGCTTCTGCAAGCGCAAATCCCATTTTACCTGAAGAATGATTTCCAATAAAACGCACTGGATCAATTGCCTCATAAGTTGGTCCTGCCGTAATTAAAATTCGTTTTCCAACAAAAGCTTTATTCTGAAGAAAATGAGCAACCAAAACATCCACTAAGGTTTCCGGTTCAGCCATTCGTCCTTGTCCTTCCAATCCTGAAGCCAAGAAACCACTTTCAGCAGGAATAATCGTGTGACCAAATCCGGCCAATATCTCCAGGTTCTTTGAAGTTGTAGGATGAGCGTACATATCCAGATCCATTGCAGGTGCAACAAAAACAGGACATTTTGCGCTCAAGTAAGTCGCCATCAGGAAATTATCAGAGAATCCGTGAGCCATTTTTGCTAAGCTTGAAGCTGTGACCGGAGCAAAAAGCATCACGTCGGCCCAAAGTGCCCATTCAACGTGATTGGTCCAGGAACCCGTGTTTTTGTCGTAGAATTCTAATCCAACTGGATTTTCAGAAAGAGTGGAAAGTGTAAGTGGTGTAATAAAATCAGAAGAGGCAGGTGTCATCATACATCTGACATCTGCCCCTTGTTTCTTCAAAAGACGCACGGTTTGCGCCATTTTGTAGGCAGCAATTCCGCCGGTAATTCCGAGCAAAATACGCTTACCCTTTAATATCATCTTAATCCTTTGTAGGACGAGAATAAATCTGATCTGCTTTCATTTCCTCGATAGCGATAGAAACCGGTTTCGGTAACTTTTCATAGAAACGAGAAATTTCAATTTGCTCACGGTTCTCAAAAATTTCTTCCAAGTTGTCAGTTGAAGAAGCAAATTCTTGCAATTTACTTGTCAACTCTTCTTTCATAGAAGAACTAATTTGATTTGCGCGCTTAGAAAGAACAACGATAGATTCGTAGATATTACCGGTTCCTTTTTCCAACTCGATAGTATCTCTTGTTACCGTAGAACGCTCAGCGTTAATGTTTTTAAAGCTCATATTAGCTAATATATTATTCAGTTGTTTCTTTATTTGTCAACTCTCTGATCTCCATCAAATAGTTATCGAATTCGCGAAGATACAATGATTCGGGAAATTCCGCAAGAAAATTTGCGTAAGTATCTTCTGCATCTCTAATTCTTTCTTCCAATTTCGCAGTCACACTGTTCGCAGCAAGTAGTTTTTGGTTACGCAAAAGAATTGCATATACTTCTTCTCTGTATTCAGTAACAGGATACGTATCAAGGTAAGAATGAGCCGCAACCACTGCTGCTCTGTAATTCCCCGTTTTTGAATACAAACGTACATTCAAAATTTCCTTTGTCTGCAGTTTGAATCGCAAGTTGTTCATTACCGTATTGCATGTATCTACTCGTTCAGAATTTGGAAAACGATTGATGAAGTTCTGAATCTCATCCAAAGCGACTTCCGTTTCTGTTTGATCTAAGCTCGGTTGTGGACTGTTGTTTACCGCACACATAGCAGCCAGGAACATAGTTTCTTCTACCAGTTTAGAGTAAGGAAATTTCAATTGGAACGAAGACAAATAGTAACTTGCCAAATACCAATCTTCCACATAATAACAAGCCATTCCCATACGGTAATAACTGATCTCACCTTGCGGAGATTTAGGAGAACGTTGATAAACCTGTTCATACAAACTTACACAACGATCATACTTTTCGTTATCGTAAAGTCGGTTCGCTTCCTCAAATTTTGCTTCGTAATCGTCCGACTTAACAATTCTATTGTAGTGGTCACAACTAACAACTACAACTGCCAGTAAAGCTAAAAGTGCGGTTATGCTAAGTAATTTTCTCATTTAATACTGAATCCAGTTAGTTTTATTTATAGTCCTAAAGTTTACAAGATATCACCAGCCGTGGCTGGATCTTATTTCACTCTTAATTGACGTCCAACTTGCAATAATGTTGTGGGTTTGATACCATTTAAGCTACATAATTTTGAAACCGTAGTATTGTTTCTTGATGCAATTTCACCTAAAGTATCGCCTGAACGCACCTTGTAGTAACGCTTAACCGCTGTTGGCGGGGGACTTACTACACCAATAGCTTCTCCAGTTGCCTGATAATCTGTTGGCTTTGCTCCTGGTCTGAAAATAGCACTGTGAACCAACAAGTTCTCATCTTTCACCTCTTTCTTAGCGAAATCAATTACTTCTTCAGGATTCATGGGAGCATCGTAAAAACGAACTTCAAAATGCAAATGCGCACCATAAGAACGTCCAGTATTTCCACCTAAACCAATTACTTCACCTGCGGCAACTTCCTGATCGGGAGCCACTAAATGCTTACTTAAATGAGCATAAAACGTTTCCAAGCCGTTGTAATGACGAATTACGATCAGATTTCCGAAACCACCGTCATTCCATTTTGCATATCGTACTTTTCCAGCCCAAGCTGCGCGAACAGTGTCGCCAGTATTCAAATCAATATCAATTCCGTTGTGGTAACGTCCGCTTCTGTATCCGTAACGAGATGTTACAACTCCTGGAGCAGGAATATGAAAATCAGAATGAGCTTCATCTTGAACGCAAAGCCAAACAGTATCTTTGATCTTCGACATATCATTTCCTTTCGTAGCTGTAAAGCACGAATTGTTATCCCATTTTTGAGAAAAGTGGTACGTCGTATCGTTGACAAAGTAATTGTGCAACCAAGGATTCAAGACTCCATCGAAGCCTTTGTCTTCCATGTATTTCCAGGTTCTGTTGCTGTATATCAGCATTGTTCCTTCAGGTGTTTCTAAAGTATCCAGAACTGTTTGAGCGTTCACGCTAAGCGAACATGCGACTAAGAAAAATAGTAAGATTTTTTTCAACATATCGTGTTTCGGGTTTGTGGGAATTTTAGCTCTCGCCGGCAAAGATAAGCCATTTGGCTAGAAACCAAGTCTAAAAAAAGTTAACGTGTGCTTTTTCTATCCTTTTGAACCTCTATACTTTTACGGTCAACATCAGCTATAAATAACTCGTAAACAAGATCTTCATTAGGTTTCACCAAGTCCACATAACCTCTTGAACCATAAGCCTGAGAAGCAGGAACGAGCACTGTACATTTATCGTACATCTGTGCACCTGTTAACCCAATTTTCAATCCAGGAACCAAAGACGGATCTGTCATTGTAAACGTAAAAGGCATGTTTCGCTGATAGCTGTTATCGTATCGCGGATTGCTCTTTGTTCCTACAAAATAGTCGATTGCGACCTCAGAATTGTTTTTGATCTGACCAATTTCAAGATCTTCGTTTCGCTCATGAACCCAGAACTTCACTCCTTTTTCAACTTTTGTAGGATTGATTTTCTTTCCAACTCGCATCAAAATAATGTTTGGTGAATTTGGCGGAACTTTTCCCGGAATACCTTTTTCACCTCTTGCCATTTTTGCAGGAAGATAAATTTCAACGAAATCGCCTTGCTTCAATTCTGCCATTGCAATATCCCAGCCTGGAGTTTGAAGATTGTAACCAAACAAATAAGGAAACCATTCTTTCTTGATCATGTGATTTCCGTCAACCACGGTCCCGTTTTCCAATTTCACTTTGAAATTCAACTCGTACATGTTTCCTTGTTCAAGTGCCAGACCATCTCCCTTTTTAAACCATTGAATTTGAATGCCGTTCATGAATCGCTTCTTGTCGACAATGGTTTTTAATGGCTCAATCGCCTTTTCAGAATCTGAAAGTCCGTCAGTAGAACGAACAGTATCGGATTGTACAGGCTCGTCAGGAACCGTTTCTGAAACACAAGCAGACAATAATAGTCCGCTAAAAAGTATCCATCCAAATTTCATATCTATCTATTGTAATTCTATTAGTTCAATATCAACCACCAGTGGTGACAATGGCGGAATGTCTTTCATATCACCAACCAGTCCATGCGCCAAATGACTTGGAAAAATCAGTTTTGCCTTTTCCCCAACCCGCATGCGTTTTATTCCTTCATGAATTCCTGATTCAATTTGACTGTTGTCAACTCTGAAGATATCCAATTCGTCATCAGGTGTTTGGTAAACCACTTTACCATCCAATAATGAAACTTTGTATTCTACCTTCGCATCTTGTCCAACCTTTGCTTGTTCGCCTTCTGTCTTTACAATGGGCATGTAGCGCAGACCAGAACCGGTTTCAATTATTTCCTTGCCTTCAAAATGCGACAGGAACAATTTAATATCCATATCCTGTTCTTCAGCAAAGTCTTTGTTCATGGCAATCGACTTTTCTGTATTCCATTCAGGATCTTGTTTTGGTTTTTCATCGTTTCCACAACTTACCAAAATCAATAAAAGAGCTATGCTTAACCACTTATTCATGATACAGGAATAAAATCTTTGACATTGGTTACAAATTTATTGATTGTTGCTTCCATACTTTCTTCAGAAACACCTCCGGAAGCATAAGCATGTCCACCGCCATTAAAATGTGCGGCAGCCAGTTCATTTACGAAGTAATCCCCTTTTGAGCGGAACGACATCTTGATCTTTCCTTCTTTTTCAGCAAAGAAAACGGCCATTTTAATTCCCTGAATCCCTAAAATTTGATTTACCAATCCTTCCGTATCGCCTTTTTGAGCATTGAAACGATTGGACTCTTCCTCTGTTAGGGAAGCATACGCAACAGGACAATCGGTTAAACAAACCAATTTTTCAGATAAAGCATAACCTTTCAGACGAATTCTATCCAGGGTATTTGTATCATAAACAGCTTCATGGATATCGCTATGAACAACTCCTAAATCCAATAAATCCGCAACAATTCTATGTGTTTCAGCTTTTACAGATGGAAAACGAAACGAACCCGTGTCGGTCATAATTCCGAGATAAATACAAGTACCAATTGTCGGATCAAGCAATTCTGTTTTAGAAATATCAGCAATCCACTGATAAATAAGCTGAGCTGTAGAACATGCGCTTGTATCAGAAATGGTGAAGTCACAAAAATCTGCCGGTTGTAAATGATGATCGATCATCACTTTCACTGCAGCAGAACTTTCAAGTGGAACCTGCATGAGCTCACCAACTCGGGAAGGGTGATTGTAGTCTAAGCAGAAAATTACATCCGCCTCCTCCAAATGAAGAATTGCCTCAATGGGATTGCGCTCCAAAGAAATAATTTCATTTTGTCCGGGAACCCAGCTTAAAAACTCAGGCGACGGATCAGGATGAACCACATAAACGTTATCAAACGATTTCTTCAGAAAATGATAAAGCGCTAAGGAACTACCAATTGAATCACCGTCGGGCGACTTATGAGCCGTAATAACGATCTTGTTTTTACCTTGAATTGAATTCCAAATGGATTGAGCAACTGACATAATAAAATAAGGGCACTAATTTAAATTTCGGATCTTGTTGAAAGACTACAAAAAAGTAATGCCCCGTAAAGTTACGAGGCATTTATAAAAGAGTTACTAAAACCTAGTTTAATTACAAACCTAGTTTTGTTGATTTTTTATCTTCAACAAGAACACCAATACATGTTGGCTTTTTCTTATCACCACCAGTTAAGGTAACGGCTACGAAAATTTTTCTTGTTTTATCAGTACTAAACTCAAGCGATTCATTGCTTGAAGAATTTGCCAACACCTTTTTCTCACGTTTGTAAGTCGTAGCACCGTTAACGGTTTTCTTGTCGTTAGCCAACTCATAGATCTCACAAGAAATTGTCCCTGTTCCACCTTCTGAAAGCTTCGTAGTTAATCGATAATCGTTTCCTGGCTGTGCAACAAATGACATTTCATACGTCTTGTCGGAAGTAATGTATCCTGTTCTTGATTGAGAACTTACATAAAACTTCGGTGTTTCTTTACTTTTTTCCTTCAGATGAGCTTTGTGAATTGTTTCAATATCCGGACACTGTGCGTAAACAGATGTAAAAACCGAAAAAATCAATAGAGCAAAAATTGCTTTCATATCTCTTACAATTAAATAGTGATGATTTGTTTACGAATAGTACCAATTTTAGTACTAAGTTCTTTAAAACATTTCTCAGTAAGCTTGCATTTTTCACCGCCCGAGAAAGTTAATTTTCCGTTGTTATTGCTAACGTTAGTTTCGCCGCTTGAACACTGAAGACCTTCATAAACCTTCAACACTTCTTCTATTTCAGAAATGTAAAGCGCAACATTTTTATCATTCTTGTAACTGAACAAGAACTCCAATAAATTTTCTGCAACAACTTTTTGATCGGCAATAGCCTGATCTAACTTCGCTGATTTTCCAAATCCTTTGGAAGAACCGATCATCAAGTGCATAGATTCAACCCATCCACCAACAAGCATTAAAGAAAGTTCTGTTCCTTTATCGATCTCGATTAGACGACGGAAAGCCTTATTGTACGTTTTATCGCTTAAACGGAAAAGAGAATCTGCGTTTCCATCCCATTTCTTAGCCATTTCGCCAAGTTCAGTTCCAAAAACCTGAGCAATTCCGATATCATTCCCTAGTTTTTCCAACTTCCCGAAGTAGCTTAAATACTGATCAGTTTCGTTGAAAGCGGTCAAATAAGCAATATCGGCAGTGTAACCCCCAAAATTCAGTGCTTTTTGACTTCCGCTTGTATACTTATCAGCCATTTTAGCATCGTGCATGATGGAAGTGTTCTTTTCAACACCCATATCAGCGATTAGTGAAAACTGGTCTGAGGGAGAAGGAATGTTGTAGTCAACGATAGCATCCGTTTCAACTGAAGTAGTTTCTTCTTCGCTTTCAATCGTTTTTTTCTCTTCACCTCCACAAGCTACAAGTACAAGTAATGCAGCTCCAAAGAGTAAGTGTTTATTTCTCATAAAAAATAAATAGTAGTGCGAATCTAATGAAAACTTCACAAAGTTTGTCAATTAACTCGGTTTTCGATTCTAAACGAAAAGAACTATTCTCAAACAAATAAGGACGAAAAACTCAATTATTACCACAAAGAAAGAAGAGCGCAAAGATTTCTTTCCTTTGCGCTCTTCTTTCTTTGCGGTTTATTTTCTAACACATATAGGGTGTTATATATCTTTTTGTGAAGGGTCTGATCTATAAAATTAGAATTACCCCAAAACAGCCAACTTACGTGTTTCAGCGATAATACTTGCTTTTAATCCTTCAGAAACCTGGACTAGCGGTAAACGCATGTGAGGCGCCATCCAACCCAATTCCTCCAAAGCAATCTTCACTCCACCAGGATTTCCCTCAGCGAAGAATAACTTGGTAATCGGCAATAAATCGTAATGTAATTTACGCGCTGTTTCGTAGTCGCCTTTTAAAGATGCTGCAACCATTTGTGAAAATTGAGCCGGGAATGAATTCGCGACAACAGATATAACACCTTGTCCACCTGCCGCAATAATTGGAAGCGTAATAGCATCATCACCTGAAAGTAATAAGAAGTCAGCCGGTTTACAGCGAATGATCTCCATGATCTGCTCCATATTTCCTGAAGCTTCTTTCATGGCAACCAAATTTTTTACTTCAGCCAATTCCAAGGTAGTTTCAGCCAACATATTTGAACCTGTTCTTCCCGGAACATTGTACATGATAATTGGCAAATCCGTTGAATCAGCCAATGCTTTGTAATGCGCTACATAGCCGCGTTGAATTGGCTTATTGTAATATGGTGCAACAGAAAGAATTCCATCAACTCCTGAAGGCACATTCTTCAATGCTTCACAAACAGCCAGCGTGTTGTTTCCTCCCACTCCGTAAACAATCGGAAGCGCACCATTGTTCTCTTCCTGAACAGTTGCAAGTACCTTCTTCTTTTCATCGGCAGTAAGCGTTGGCGATTCACCTGTTGTACCTTGC
This sequence comes from uncultured Fluviicola sp., assembly GCA_965650275.1. Lineage (GTDB taxonomy): Bacteria > Bacteroidota > Bacteroidia > Flavobacteriales_D > Crocinitomicaceae > Fluviicola. The sequence continues at coordinate 40,368 of CBFGNV010000025.1, forward strand.
ACAACCAGGAAATTGATTCCACCGGCAATTTGCTCACGCACCAATCTGCGTAACGCCGGGTAATCAATCGACATATCTGCTAAAAATGGTGTTACCAAAGCAACACCCGAGCCTTTGAATTGATTCATTTTACGGTTTATTTAATGTAAAAACTAGTGCAAAAATAGGGAATAATCGTCACCCATGATTTCTTTCAGTACGAAATAATTTAACTAAATGTTGTTTTTAATGATTCTTTGTGAATTTAATGTATCTGCTTTTAGCAAAAGCAAATTCATTCTTACATTAGCGGTGAATGAATTCGGTAAGAGAAGCATGGACAATTCCAATTATACAACTAAATCAAAAAAGCGACTTATTATCTGGTGCTCAACGATAATCACTTTTGGCGCTATCCTGTATAAGGTTTTCCTTGATGGTGGAAGTATTTTACTGAAACATTGGTGGTACACGTTGCCTTTGATCATTGTTTACTTCTTATACAAGAAAGAAAAAGTCAGAAGAATTAAGGTTCATATTGTGCTTCTTGTGATTTTCAACCTGCTTTTTTGCCTACAGTATGTTCTTCCAAAAAGTCCATTTGTTCATGAAATCAATTCAACTTATACCGTTAGAAATTATTCGAATCCAACTGCTCTTTTATCTTGTGGAACCAATTTCTACATTAAAAAGAACTATTGGTGGGGATATAAAACCCGAACATTGGTTTCGAATCAGAAGTGCTTTATGGAGAATGACCTAAAGTTGGTTGAAATAGAAAGTGACACCGTACATTTGACATTTAATCAGCCAGGAGCAGATACATTATATGAAACGAACTATTCCTTTTCGTTGAAACAATTGTTTGAAGAATAAAAAATCCCGACCTGTTTTCACAAATCGGGATTCATTTCTAATCTCTATCTTTTAAGACTTCACTATTTCCATAGTGAACGGATCCAATTCAACGATCTTTCCGTTTCTCTCAACCACAATTGTACTTTTTTTGTACTTCTTGAACTCAATCATGCGATCGTAGGCCAACTGAAAACCAACTTTCAGTTTTTCTTTCAATTCCTTATGCTGTTTGTCTGTCATAATGATTTCATTTTAGCATATCTGTTTTCATCTTCAATCACAAAGATACCATTCTGATGTTCAAAGATGGATTCAGGAACACCATTGGTATTGTCGTAAACAAAAACCGTATCACAAATATCTGAATAAATTTCGAAAAGGTTTCTCACTCCAGCCACATATCTTCGCTCGATAACATCTGTTGGAATGTTGTGACCGCCTTCAGACACTCTTTTTGCCACACGATTCTTTGCATGTTCCGCAGATTTTAACCAAAAATAAAGCAGTACCACTTGATAACCTTTATCTTGCGCTTTTTTTATCAGAGAAGCGTATGACCTTGTTGCTAAAGTGGTTTCCAGTGCAAATGAGACATCTTCACTCAATAATTCATTAATACGGGACAACATCATTCGTCCAGCCTGAATAGCTACACTATCAGGATTCAACGGTGAAAGTCCGTAAGCAATAATATCCGCGTTAACAAATTCATTACAGTCCAGCAGTTCAGGCAATATGGTCAAAGAAGCGGTCGTCTTCCCTGCTCCGTTTGGACCAGCAATGATGTAGAGAAATTTTTGATCATCCATCGCTTGGCAAAGTTAACTTCTATTCGTGAATAGCATAAAAAAAGAAGCAATTTATCCATTTCCGGTAGCTCATTCAATTCATTTTTTTCACTATATTCAGGTAAGAAAGCATTTTCACAGAAATAAAAAGTAACCACATTCACATGGAATTAACGAAAGAACTCTGAGAACTCTACAGCTAGTTTCGGATCAAAAAAAATCCTGGCACTTCGCACTTCAACATGCTAAGCTACCAGGATTTATAACTTCTATTTAAAATTGACTTCTTTTTATTTGATTGTCAACTTCGTGAATCTATCCATTTCGTTTTTTAGCGACAAGAAAACCACTTCACCATCACTCAATTGCACATACTTTGCAGTTTGCAATACCTGATCGTAAGGAAGCTTGATTTTCTCAATCATTGGAACTCCCGGTTGCATTAATCCGTCGTTTGTGATTTGTACCACTACCGGAATCAATGATCCATGTCCTGTCTGAGTAATGAGATCTTTAAATTTCTGCTGCTGATCATTGTAAACCATTGTGAACTTACCTCCACTAATGAAATAAGCAGAAACATATTGGTGATCAACGTTACGTGTAGTAAAGTTCTTTGCCAGGTTCAACTCAAACTTGCGCTTACCATCCATGTCCATTCCAATTACATATTCATTTTTATGAATCAACGTGTAGTTGTAATCTAAACTTGCAGTAGCACCAGCCGCAGATGCAGGAGGAGTAATGCGCTCTTCCTTAAATTGCTCAGCAGCAAGATAAATAGTATTACCATTCACCAAAATTTTACGTGCTGTTAAGTTATCAACTGGTGTATCTAACAAGAAATCGGACATTACGCTTTCTTGTTTGTTCTTATTTGTGAAGAAGAAGATACCCATTGCTTTTTTCTCGCCCGCACTAACCGTTGCACGTTTGTAATATGTACCTGCAATGATCAATTCATTATTATCAGAAAGTGTCGTTTCGTATGTATAAACATAATTTGGTTCTGATAATTGAATTGAATACTCTTTAGCTGTTCCAGCTTTCATATCTACCTGGTAAGCCGTCAAAACAATCTCACCGATTTTACTCATTGAACGCTTAATCAAATAAACGCTTCCATCATTGGCAACAAGAACTTCCATCTGTTTGTTCTTTGTATCTTCTCCTGGAATTTTGAAATCTGTTTCAACAACTGATTTCAACGATTTATCAAAAACTGCAAGCTTAAATCTAGCTTCCAATTCCTTGTCGTAAGGCAATTGACCACAAACCACAAGTGTGTTTTTATCCGGAGAAACGCTTGATTCATAGAATCCTGAATTCATCACTTTTTCAAAAGTCATGTTCATTAATTCCGTATCTGTTGCGCTTACTTTTCCATCGCTTTCAATTGGGCGAATCGACAACGTATATTTCTTTGTTTCTTTCACCATGTGTTCAACCAAAGCATAAGCCTGATCACCTAATCCAATTACACCGTCAAGATTAAATGAATTATTGAACGAGCCAACAGGGATATCCACTTTTGTTTGACTTAAAGCTCTACCATCAGCAGAATAACTCTCGATATAGTAAGTCATTGTTGCAGACTCCATGTTACTTGTCACAAAATAACTGGTACCGCCTAACTGGAAATTATCTAATGTACTTTGTTTTACCAGTTTTGTTGTTGTTTCACCTCCTTGAGTATATGAAACCTCCTGCGCCATCAATGCGGATGAGAAACCTAAAGAAAGGACTGCAAGAGTTGTTTTTTGAATCAATTTCATAGTTGATATATTAATATTATTTATTTGCTTCAATGCGTTTTTTCAAATCTGTAAACGCCAATTCATACGCTTCTTTTGTTTTACGCTCAGAAGCAGAAAGCGACAGGGTATTCATTGTTTGAATGATCTTTTGACCTCCTTCAACATTAGCTGATCCGAAATACGCTTCCAACAGGTTAAAGCAAACCATAATCGTTACCTCTTTATCAATGCGTGCTTTTTTATTCGCAGGCTCTGATTCAACCAAAGCAGCTTCCCACAATTGAATGCTCTTTCCAATTTTCGTTGCAGCCTCATCTTTAGAATCAATCAACATTTTCAAACCAGTTGAAGCCTCGTTGAAAGCATTCGTAAGATCCGAATAAGTATCATCTTTTGATTTCACATACCCCAACTCAGATGTGCGAAGCGCTCGTTTGAAACCAATTCTGTCATTCACCAAACCGTTGATCAATTTCAAATTCTCTTGCAAGATCTTCTCTTCATAGGTTTTCACCAATTGCTCTTCACTGAAACTCTGAGAAGTTTTAGTTTCCGAAGATTTATACGTTTTATAATTGTTCAATTCACTTGGTGATAAAACAAACAATTCAACACCATCAGCTCCAGTTACTTTAACTGACATTGTGTGACGGTAAGTAAATTCAACATGGTAATACGTTACCTGACTTGTTGTAGACTGACCATTTGAAGAAGAAACAACACTTTTTTGCTCCGTCAATTGTCTTGGTGGAGTGTACTCAAAACCATAAAGCGTAACTTCAATTTTAACAGCTCCTTCAGGTGCATTCGTATAACCATCCAAAGCTAGTGTTGTTGCTGCCAACACAGGATAGTCATAACTTGTTTTCAATCGAGGTTGTGGTACACTTCTTTTATATGGAGCACTTGGGATGTTCTTTACAGGTTTGTTGTTTTCATTCAACAATTGTTTTTCAACCACCTTTGTACCTAGTGATTTCTTTTCCCATTCTGCCATCTCAGCCGCGTACTTATCTTCTGCCGCTTTTACTTTTGCCGGATAAGCAGCTTGTTCCTTTTGAAACTCAGCTTCGGCAGCAGCCATCTGCGCATCATACTCGGCTTGCTTTTTTGCATTATCAGCTTCGTAAGCTGCAAAAATGGATGATTGGTAGTTTTTTACTGTTTTAGGTAATGGATTTAAAGGAGGTTGGATATAGGTATACTCAACTTTATCCGATTTTGTGTTTTGAGCAACTGCGCTGTTTGCAATAGAAAGTAAAATGCAGATTGCTGAAAAGAATTTAGAGTGCCTCATAGGTAGCTGATTAAATTTTTGAAGTGTAAAGGTAACTAAAACAAACCGATCAGTATCTCAAGAACATCAACGTTGTCAACTAATTAACATTTAGAGAGACCAATTCGACCCACAAATACACTTCATATTCGATAAGGTTCAAACTCACCCGCAAATAAAATTTGTCAAGGGATCATTCCAATAAAATCGTCTTCTGAAATAATCGGAATACCCAATGAACTTGCTTTTTCTAATTTGGCAGGCCCCATATTTTCTCCCGCTAACACATACGACGTTTTGGCTGAAATGGAACCAACATTTTTGCCACCGTTTTTCTCGATTAAATCTTTAATCTCATCACGACTAAACTTGGAAAACACACCAGAAACAACGAATGTTTTTCCTTCCAGTGAAGTGGAATCCAATGCCACTTCCTCTATCTCAAACTGCAATCCAGCTTGTTTTAAACGCGCAATAATCTCATGCGAACGTTCGTCCTGAAAAAACTGTTGAACCGCAATAGCGATCTTCTCCCCGATTTCTTCAGTTGCGATCAATTGGTCATAAGTAGCTGTTGCAATTGCATCAATATTCTTGAATGCAGCAGCCAATTTCTTTGCAACCGTTTCTCCAACAAATCGAATTCCAAGCGCAAACAAAACACGCTCAAACGGAATATTCTTAGATTCCTGAATTCCCTTCAACAAATTGTTAGCGCTTTTATCCGCCATTCTGTCCAAATTCACTACCTGATCGAAGGTTAAATCATACAAATCAGCAACGGTTCGTGCCAAATTCTTTTGGTATAACAAATCAATAGTTTCGGCACCCAAACCATCAATATTCATTGCTTTGCGCGAAATGAAATGCTCCATTCTACCTTTTACCTGAGGCGGACATTCCAAATCGTTTGTACAGAAATGCTGCGCTTCACCTTCTCTTCTGAACAGTTCGGCATTGCATTCAGGACAGTGATCAATAAAATCAACTTTGGAAGCACCAACCGAACGGGAATCGACATTCACTCCAACAATTTTGGGGATGATCTCACCACCCTTTTCAACGTAAACCTCATCACCAATGAATAGTCCAAGCTTTTCAATTTGATCTGCATTGTGCAATGAAGCACGTTTTACAACCGTTCCACCCAGCAAAACCGGTTTCAGATTTGCCACAGGAGTAATTGCACCTGTTCGTCCAACCTGATACGTTACTTCTTCCAAAATAGTAGCAACTCGCTCTGCTTTAAACTTGTAAGCAATAGCCCAACGTGGTGATTTCGCAGTAAATCCAAGATCTTGCTGCTGGTCGTAATTGTTCACTTTGATTACAATTCCATCAATATCGAACGGAAGATTGTAACGCTCCTTGTCCCAATAATGAATGAAATCCATGATTCCATCAATACTGTTTGTCTTTTCAATGTATCTATCTTTTTGAAGAGGAACTTTGAACCCCCACGATTGCGCTTTTAAAACACTGTCCAGATGTGATTCTGAAGGTAAATCGTTTCCATAAACACCATATAAATAACAATCCAGGCCTCGTTCAGCCACCACTTTTGAATCTTGTGATTTCAGCGTTCCTGAAGCTGAGTTACGTGGATTTGCGAAAACAGGTTCTCCCAATTCTTCGCGTTGACGATTCATTGCTTCGAAGTTGGCTTTCGGAAAGAAAATCTCACCTCGGATTTCAAAATCGGCTGGATAATCGCCTTTTAACGTCAATGGAATCGTGCGAATAGTTTTCACATTCGCAGAAATGTCTTCACCTTGGGTTCCGTCACCGCGAGTAACCGCACGAGAAAATCTCCCGTTTTCATATCGAATTCCAATGGCAACACCATCGTACTTCAATTCGCAAACGTATTCAATGGGACCTTCAGCCAATTTCTTCAAACGCTGTTCCCAATCCATAATCTCTTCTTCGGAATACGAATTTGAAAGTGAAAGCATTGGATAACGATGAACAACCGTTTGAAATTTCTTCGTAATGTCGCCACCAACGCGCTTTGTTGGACTCAAATCTGAAGCCAATTCCGGAAATTGTTTTTCCAATTCCTCCAACTCTTTCAACAGAAAATCGAAATCCTGATCAGAAATCGTTGGATTGGATTCTACATAATAATTGTAATTATGCGTATTCAATTCCTCTGTTAACTGTGCTATTCGATTTTGAGCTTCTGTTGCGTTCATAAAAAGGCTTTCGACAAAAATAAAGTTGTGAATGAAAATTCAGTGAAATTATTGAAGATAGTTTTACACGATTTTTTCATTTCCCACGGAGAAGCGCAGAAGAACACAGAAGAGCAAGGAATTTTTAGATAATCTTCGCTTTTACTGTAAGATTGATCAAAGCCGCTGTATTGCTTACATTGATCTTCAACATAAGATTCTTTTTGTTCACAATACTTCGACTCCCTAATTGTTCGACAAACCGGAGCTCATTGCCCTTTGAAACTACTCTTTCACAAAACGGGATTCAGATACCATTCCATTCGACATAACACGAAGAAAGTAAACACCTGCGTTCAGCTCAGAAGTATTTATTGTGGTTGATTTTTGTCCAACAAGTTCGTGAACAAAAACACTTTTACCTTCAGTTGTAATTACCTCTACAACATCAATAGGTAATTCAGATGAAATCATCAACTCATTGGTTGTCGGAATTGGGCTCAGGATCAAGCTAATGGAGTTCTCAGTCGTTAATCCAAGACCGCAACTAATTGCAGTACTTGTTGTTTGTGATAGTACGTCATTAACCACCGACCAATTTTGCCATTCCCCACCCGAACCTGTGGTCCAATCGGAAATATTGAAACTGTTTACACCGTTCATTGTTCCGGGAACCTTATACACTTTAACAGCCTCTGCATTCTGATTCCATGTCAACGGATTTCCAGCAGTACACACTTCAGGATTGTTATTTTGCACCTCACAATTCAACTGTAAGAAGTAAGCAAACTCCTCATAATTCGGATAATCGCCATACACATTCGCCATTCCTGTTAAAGGATCGATACAAACTGCAACATATTCATTACACGCAATTGCTCTAGAATCTATTCCATGATCCGTTCTCATTCGGGCCATAAAAGTGATTAACCGACCCGCACGATCCGGATTATCAAAATGTGTATCCGTTATCGTTTTAGTCAATTGAATATTATTGATAAACGGCTCATTGTCTACTGTCACTGCATTATCGTATGGATTATTCAATGCTGCAGCAGAAGTTACCGTTCCGTTTTCAGCAGAAAAATAATATTCCCCCTGAATTGCCATTCCAGCACTTGTACCACCAATTGCAATATTTCTCAATTCAATTCCTGCGTTAATCACACTGTCAACTGGTGTATCTCGCCAATAAGAAATATAATTCCACTGATCACCACCAGCAAACCAAATGGCTTCTGCCTGTGCAATTCTTGAAATTACGTAAGGATCATTGCTCGCATTTGCGTTGTTACATACGATTGTTTCTACTGAGTTCAATGTTACTCCAAGATCTGTGTACATGTAATCGTTATAACCATCAGAGCCACTCGCACGAAATACCAGAACATCACCAGCATTTGCACGCTGTAAAAACCATTTCATAGCCACATCGTGTTCGGAGGCACCTCCCATAACACAAATTCCACCTAACGGAGTTGTAACAACGTCTTGCGTATTTCCAGTAAAATAAGAAGTGTAATCTTGCGCCAACAATTGCGCACCAGTTAATAAAACTGCAGCAGTAGTAAGTAGTTGTTTCATAAGTACAAGGTAATGAAAAAGGTTAAAGAACAATACACTTACGAACTTCTTGTACTGAATTCGTTTTTAGAATAACCAAGTAAATTCCTGTTGTTAAATCTTTCAGATCTAGTGTGGATGCGCAACCTGATTCAATCAAGACGTTTCCATCAAGATCAGTCACCAAAATATGTTCAATAAGTTCACTGGAATTAATGTGCAAGATTCCGTTTACAGGATTAGGATAAAGAAGTGTTGAACTGAATTTATTATCTATCACCCCCAAATCCATATTCTTCAAGGGCATATCCGTATAGGTAAACCATTGAATTCCTTCCGGAACAATGTAATTTTTCCATGGATCGGTTTCAGCTGACAGATTATCTACGAAATGTGTGTATGGTAGAAAGAACGGATTTGCAATTGCCCAATCGTGCATGAACGCAGATTCTGCACTCATTAATGGTAGAACCTTAACTGGTGTTTCAGCAGAAGCCAAGCGTTCAAGACGTGTGCTCAGATATCCTTCCAGATAACTTTGATCATAGGATGCAGAAGGAATGTAAGCACTCAATAAAATTCTATCAACGCCAGATTCAACGATTTCAGCACCTTGTCCGTCGTTGAACCAACCAAAATATGCTTCTGAAATTGCGCCGTCCAACGCTGCCAACGAATCGATTTTATGCAATGTAGAAACGAAAAAGTCGAAGCCACCTGCAGTATCACAAGGAATTCCGTTTGGCTGAAGGTAATCATCACAATAAACACCACCTGCTTCCACTGAAGACGAAACCCAAAACTCAAACTCGAGGTTGTAAACATCTATTTTTTGATTTGGATTGGAATGTTGCTGATTATAAACGTGATAAACATTGTTGAAGGCATTGAAATTCTCAGATGCTACTCCAACCTGCAAAATACTGAACTGGGTTTTCGCTTTCTCGACAAAATTAGCGAAGGTTTGAGCCGATGAAACATTCGTCAGAGGTGTGTTTGCATTGACTATATGCATTTGATATAATGTCAGATAATTGAATCCATTATTCTCAGCAAATCGAAGCAGGCTATCTTCCTTTTGAACATTTCCTAGAATTGCAGCGAATCCATCGACATATAAGCCCTTAACATTTTGAGAAAAGGAAAACGAGGTCAATTGCAGAAGTAAAATCAGTACTAGTAAATGTTTCTTCATTGGTTAAAATTCGAGTAGAAAAGTCTATCTGCTAAAGTAAGAAACTTGTTCAAGAAAAGCGTATTCTGAACTATCTCACTGGAAACGAATTAAGTGTGAAAAAAATATCAAAAAGTTAATAGAAACTTAATATAGGAATCTGGTTTCTAAAATGTTATATGCCTAATATTGAATGAGAAACTCAATTATTATGGTTAGCACAGAATACAACACGGAACATTTGAGCGACAAGCAAGGTTTTGATGCTCGTTTCAATCATAATGTAGTTCGTTTAGACTATGATTGGGAAGTAATCTATTGGTGTATGGTTTTACAATGTACCAAACAAGAATTGGAGGATGCCGTTCGTAAAGTGGGTAATTCTTCCAACGCGATTCGAAGTATCTTGATGAAGAATTGATTTTACGGCGATTAACTGAGCCACAATCTTGATTGGTCATCTTTTACACTTTTGAGTTCGTCACTTGCAGTTACAACGTCTGTTGACAGTTAAGGAAAAGTAATATTCTCGTTGCCAGTCATTAAACTGCTTGACAGCTAAACAAATGAATTGTTTACAGGTATTAATCCACCAACATCGCACAACTTAAAAATTCCACTGCCAGGAATCAAATCGGGTATTTACATTTTAAAAGCAAAGAATATCTATTCAGAAGTATCTCTTGCTCGAATAATGAAGAATTGGATTCGTCTTATAAAAAATAGGGATATGTTGAGCGAACACATCCCTATTTTACGCTACTTAGAAAGCTCTTCCTTGTCTTTCGTTTGAATCATCATCATTGTTATCCGTTTCATCGGTATTTCCCTGAGTTGATGAACTGCGATTAACATTACTTTCACTAAAGTCCGAATCATCGATTTTACCTTGATCGTTATTGCTCTGACCATAACTTGTATCATTGGTCTGACTCTGATTCCCTTGACTTTGCTGGTTCTGAGCAAAACTTCCCTGATTACCGGAATTCTGATTACCCTGATTACTTCCTGTTTCGGATCTCACCTGATTCAGGATACTCATCACCTCTTCCTCGTTTTTGTTCAGTTTTGACTGTAAACGTGCCAACAACTCTCTTTCCTGTCCAGCCTGACATTGCAGATCCGAATCTGTTAACTGGCTGTATTTTTCCTGCAATTTTGTTTTTTGCTGATCCCAATTCGAACCCACTTCGAAAGTGAAGTTCTTGTTTTGATTGTTTTCCATACTCTTGATTTTATTTATGATTCTCCAGTAAAGTTCCCCCATTAAAAGAATGAATCAATTACATGTACCAGAACCAAAATTGTAGATATCACATATCAAACAAATTATTGATCAAAGTTTGTTCTTCAACTTAGAAATCCATAGAGCGATTCATTAGTGTGATAAAGAGGACAAATTTCAAAATTCAGTGATTTCAAGTACGGAAAAAGAAGTATAGAATAGAAACTGATTTATTCAAAAAAAAATCCATCCTTTGATTAGGATGGATTATTCGCTTTCCCCTTCTTCACAAATCACATTTCTCTGCATAAAAGCATTCCTAAAATGGTAAGTAATTGATCAGAAATAGTGAAGAAGTATTTTTAGTTACTCCTCTCCACCTCTCAATTTTTCTTTCTTTTTCTCTGCCTTAACAGCTCTTTTTTCTTTCAAAGTACTCATCGAAGTTTTTTTGTCCTGACTTTCTTTCCCCTTTTTCTGTTTAGACATACTATTTGTTTTTAGAACATTGATTTATGATAATCAAAACATAAACCCCTAAAACAAAGCACCGCTTTAACTGAAGTTAGTATGTTATACTATTTTTTCTTATTGTTACAAAAATCACTGATAAACTGACCGGAAACCTAATCGTAGTTTCTTCTCTGAAGCAAGAATCCATAAACAGTTGCTATAAGTGAAATTAAAAGTAGCAGATGAACAATCCCATAATTCTGAAATCCGAAGAAAGCAACTCCCCAAAGAATAGCCATCAATAATCCCAAAAGATAAAATAAAGCTCCCATATCCGTTTAAATTTGTTCGATGTTCGTATTACTCTGAGATTTGGTACCCCAGGCAAGTGAAAAGACTGGTTCTTGCCCGGATGTAATCTGCTCGTTCATCCTATCACTCGGGGTATCGTTTATCTTCTTTTCTGAATGCATACATCCGCTAATCACTGAAACAAGTATTAGCAATACAATTGCGTAGTTTAATGTTGAATGTTTCATCATAAGTCATTTATGTTGTTCTATCAAATATCACTGAAAATCGAGCGAATCGCATTATACTCAAGTTGTTCACACTTGTATATTTCACGGTTTTGAAATCACAAAAAAAAGGCTGGACAATTTGAATTGTCCAGCCTTTTATCTTTTATGTGTTTACCAACTTATGTCAGCTTTGTCTTCACTGCCTTTCCTACACTCTGAATGTCCTCTGCGTAGGTTTGCACTTTATCCTTCACTGCTGTTGCGGCTTTCCCCTCTTTCTT
>CBFGNV010000026.1:0-51376 GCA_965650275.1 uncultured Fluviicola sp.
GCACTCTTTTTACTTTCGCAACACTTTAAACAATCTTTTTTTTGAAGTTTTTTGGAATCAGAACTGATACATCAGTATAACAGTTAGTTAGCCCTTAAAGATTTTTTAATAAAAGCTAAACATTTACTAAATCGTTGAAGCCTTTTAGGGTGTTCAGAAGGTTTTCAGGGAGATTGGACACATCTTCAAAACGATTGATTTTTTCCAATTCCTGCTCAATCGTTTTGAAATCGACCATTAAAACCGGGCTTTTACCCTGCATAAACATTTTCAACTCCGGATAAATAGTGAAAACAACTATTTTATTTTTCTGAGATTTCACCTCTTCCTTATATATAAGGATAGAGAATAATGCAGCAAAAGCCAATCCCTCATCACGAGAAACCAATCCTTCCCGCTCACAGTCGAAATCAAATTCAGCCAAAACTCTTGTTAAGGTTCTTAGAAATTCCTTTTTCTCTTTCCCTTCTAATGAACGAAACAACGGTGAATGCGCATCGAGATAGAATTTATCATTCGCATTCAACTTCACTTCTGCAACCCTAGGCTTGATCTTTCCTGTCTTATATAACCAATAACGTAACGAGACCGAAATTCCCACAACGACAACAACACCTGCAACTTTAGCCCAAAGCACATTGTTGGAATTCATTAATAACGGAATAGCAGTAAGTAAAACCGCAAAACCTAAAAGCTGGACAATGTAACTTCTCATAATTCTACTTACCTACATTTTGTTCTCTGAACACTTTCAATAGCCACGGCAATAACATAACTAACAGCAGGGTTGCTCCCATCATTAAATAGAAGTTCAACATGAAGAATGACGCCTTGTTATCGTACCCATCCCACAACGATGCAATGACCCCGCTCAATTTGTTTCCTATTGACGTTGAAATAAACCAAGCCCCCATTAACAAGGCTGTTAATCGAGCCGGTGCCAATTTCGAAACCATTGACAATCCTATAGGTGATAAGCACAATTCTCCAACTGTGATTACGCCATACGCTCCGAAGAACCACCAATAACTTGTTTTTATTTCACCATTCATGGACGCATTTGCCGCAGCAACCATTACCAAACAAGATAATCCGGTAATGAATAATCCTATCACAAACTTGATTGGAATAGAAGGTTCTCTTTTCTTAGATCGCATGAAACGGAAAATCCCAACCACTAACGGTGTAAGAACGATTACCCAAAACGGATTAACAGACTGAAAAATGTTCGTATTGAATACATGCACTTGCTCACCCTCTTTTCTCACCTTCGGATCATTCTTAAAATACGAGGGATACTGAACTGCTGTCTTGCCTTCAACTTTCCGGAAATGCTCATCAGTTACCTGTTCTGGTTCTAATGATTTTTCATATTTCACAGTATCCGCCAAATACATTGAACTTAATCCACCTTGGATAGAAGCAGGAACTTCTCTATCTGTATAATTCTTTGCCCAAGTATTCAGTACTGTTCCATTTTGTTTAAAGATTGCCCAAAACGGTGTGACCGCTAAACAAACGACTAGAATTGCACTTACAACCCTGCGTTCATTCTTCGGTGAAGAGAACAATACGTATGCAAAGAAGAAAATCACAGGAACACACGCAAACAAAAAGGCATCTGTCACATCGTCTTTAATAATAAAGGAGTTTGGATTTGCATCTGAAGGCACACCATTAATAAAGTAACCAAGCGCTGCAAATATGATTGCCGGAATAACAACTATTGCCAAATCAATCCACCAAGGCTTCTCTCCAGGAACAGCGACTTTCTTTACATCGCCACCTTCATAGTGCTTACTCCCCATCAAAAAGACAACAATTCCAATGAACATTCCTACTCCTGCACCAATAAACGCCATGGAATATCCATACTTATTTATCAAAATAGCCGAAACGATATTGCAAACGAAAGCCCCAATGTTAATTCCCATATAGAAGATGTTGTAACCTTCATCTTTCTGAGCCTTGAACTCTTCCTTATTATATAGGTTACCTAATAAAGTCGAAATATTAGGTTTGAACAATCCGTTTCCACAAATAACCAACACCATTCCTGTATACAACATCGAATAGGAATGAATGCCCATTAAGCAATAACCAACTCCCATCAAAATTCCACCAAGAACAATAGGAAGCTTGTATCCGAGAACACGATCGGCCAGCAAACCACCAATAAACGGAGTGAAAAACACCAAGGCGATAAACGTACCATACAATCCAGCCGACTCAGTAGTTGTCATTTCGAAACCACCTTTCAGCGCAATGTCTTCCAAATACAAAGTGAAAATTCCGATCATCAAGTAATAACCGAATCGCTCCCACATTTCTGACATAAAAAGAAATGGTAATGCTTTTGGATGTTTGCGAATTTTGTCTGCTGCCATAGTGTACAAATAAAAAGTCCCGCTAATGTTCAATTAGATCACAGCGGGACTCAAAGATAAAAGATTTTGTTATTTAACTTCCTGCATAAGCTTTCTAACCAAAGGAGAAATTACCAACAAGGCAACTCCTGCAATTAGCGCATATATTGCCAATTGATAATATCCGTCTGTATACGATTGCATTTTTACAGAAGCGCTTGCGTTCTCATCTGCACTGGCCATATTCGCACCTAAAATTCCTGCAACATATTGTCCATACGCAGATGCCAAAAACCAAAGTCCCATCATTGCACCGTGCAAACGAGCCGGAGAAAGTTTGGTCATTAACGACAATCCAATTGGAGACAAGAACAATTCCCCAAACGTAATTACCAAATACGCCAGAGTAAAAACAACCAATGATGATTTGTCACCTGAAATAAAGAAGCGCAATGAATAAAATACATAGAATGCCATTGCAAGAAATAAGAATGCTATACCAAACTTCACAACAGAATTCGGTTCTATTCTTTTTCTAGCCATCCACAAAAACAGCAACCCTACAATCGGACTGAAAATAATAATGAACAAAGAGTTCGCAGAATTATTAACTACGTTCGGATCGATTTTCATTCCAAGAAGATCATTATTCAGGTTGTTTTTCGCGAAAAGGGAAAGCGAACCTCCACTTTGTTCGAAAAACGCCCAAAAGAAAATGGAAAAAACGATAAAGACCAACGCCCCCATTAGCTTTCGCTTACCTGACGAATCTAATTTCATCAATTCATAAATCGCATACAAGAGAGCAATCGGTCCCACGATATACATAAACAAATCTGTATACTCAGGTGTTGAAACCAAAATAAGAATTAATGGAATTACCAAAAGAGATCCGGCATATACTGCGTAACGAACAAATCTTGCTTTATCTTCAGACAAAGCAGCAATTTTAGGAGAAATTCCAATTGGACCTAGAGTTCTTTGAGTGAAGGAAAAAACCAACAATCCCAATGTCATAAAAATCCCTGATAAACCGAATGCCAAATTCCATCCGTAGGCTCCCGCAACCCAAATACATGCTGCTCCACCCAGCAATGCTCCTATATTGATTCCGGAATAGAACAATGAAAAACCTGCATCTCTTCGCTCATCACCATCTCGATAGAGTTGCCCCACCATCGATGAGATATTCGGCTTGAAAAAACCTGTTCCAATAATTGTAAAGCTTATTCCGATGTAAAACAATTCCTTCGGTGCAATGGCCAATATGGCACTACCTGTAATCATCAATAATCCGCCCCAAAAAATCGACTTTCTAAAGCCAAGAATCTTGTCAGCAAACATCCCCCCCACAAAAGCGAACGTATAAACAAATGCCTGAATGGCGCCGTACTGCAGATTTGCTGTTTTTTCCGAAATCCCCAGACCAAGAGTCATATCCACCATGAAAAGCGTAAGCATTCCTCGCATTCCGTAAAACGAGAATCTTTCCCACATTTCGGCAAGGAACAAATACCACAATTGTTTCGGGTATTTTCCTTTGAAATCTTGAATGGCTGCCAATTCAGCGGAAACCGCCGGCGAATGCGTTCCTTCGTTAAGTTGGTCTAATGGTTCCTGAGTCATATAATTAAAGTATGTTACCGGTAAAAGTCGGGAAATTAATTCAAAAAAAATCCCTCTGTAATTTTACAAAGGGGTTTTAAGAGTCAAATCAATCGTGATTATCGAATTCCATGCATTAATTTCTCCACTCGTTTATGTAGAACAAATAACAATAAACTCGTTATTCCAGACATGATAATGAAGATAATAAAGAATGCATATAGCGTATTGATCTTAAATCCGAAAAGTGAATTCTCAGTATTTTCAAAAACTATTGATCCAACATGCTTACCATCGACAGATAAATTTCTTACAATAACATTTTTATTTCCTTGGTACTTCGCAACCAGGCTATTATTGATTGCTACATCAGAAAGACTATCCTTAAATGTCCCTCTATCCGCAAACACTACTGACTTCATATCTTTAATGTCTCCGGAAACATAAGTTGCATACTTCTTATATAAAGTGTCAGCTGCAGCTAATTTTTCACGATTCATCTTCTTCCCTTCTGCTTTCAACTGCTCCTCGTATTTACCGATTACAGCTGCCTCCATTGGGTTTTCAGATTTATTCATCAAGAACGCGGCTGATTCAATTACTTGCTTTTCTGTCATTCCAGACTCTTTTGCAACCAATACCTCTTTTACCATTGGTTGAGGGATCAATCCTGAAAATAGACCAGCAGTAAAATTTCCAACTACTGAAGACAAAAAGAAAACAGCCATCATCATTGAAGCAAAACGTCTTGGTGACAGTTTATTCACAACTGATAATCCCACAGGAGAAATAGCCAGCTCACCACAAGTATGTAAGAAATACATACCAATTAAAAAGAACATGGAAATCTTTTCTTCCATTCCCATTCCTTTTACGCTGAAAGCGATTAACACATATCCCACAGCAAGAATAGCAAGACCCCAAACCATTTTCATTGGTGAACTAGGTTCTCTTTTTCGGCTGCTCAGCGTAGACCACATAACAGAGAAAAGAGGTGCAAGAATAATAATGAAGATTGGGTTTATCGATTGAAAAAACGATGCCGGAACGGTCCATCCAAACAATCCTCGGTCCGTATTTTGATCAGCAAAAATTGTTAATGATGCACCAGCCTGCTCAAATGCCGCCCAAAAGGCTATAACGAATGCTGTAATGATGAAGATTGCAAAAATTCGATCTTTCTCAACTTTTGTCAAACCAGCCTGAACTTCTTCAGCAATACCAGCATTTTCTCTTTCCTTCTTATAAAAAGATGGTTTCATACCAATTGGCTCACCTTCAGGAGTAATCAAATATTTTTTCTGTAACATCAACATGGTAATTGTTCCCAATACCATTCCTATCCCAGCAGATAAAAATCCATATTTAAAATCTGCGGCACTTCCTGTATCACCAAATCCTCCACAAACTAAAGGAGCTACTAATGCTCCTGCATTAATACCCATATAGAAAATGGTGTACGCAGAATCAATTCTAGAATCTCCTTTTGGATACAAAGACCCAACCATTGAAGAAATATTCGGTTTGAAAAAACCATTTCCTAAAATCAAGAACCCTAAAGCAACATACATGATCGGAATCGCTGAAGCAGTGTGATCATACATACTTGCACTAAAGAACATTAAGAATTGAGCGATAGCCATTAAGATTCCACCAACAAAAATGGATCTACGATTTCCCCAATATCTATCTGCAATAAACCCACCTAAAAGTGGAGTAGCATAAACCAAAGAAGTATAAGTCCCAAAAATCCCACCAGCTGCCTTCGCATCAATTAATAGCGCTTTTGTTAAGTACAAAATGAAAATGGCACGCATTCCATAGTACGAGAAACGTTCCCACATTTCAACCGTAAACAATAGATAAAGTCCTTTCGGATGCCCTTTTGGAGTTGAATTTTCCATATATAAGATATAATTTTTAGCGTCGTGAAAATAGACAAAAAACTATTGATTCGTTCAGAATGTTTTAATTTTAACGTAACAACAAATTAGCAATGTCTGCTTTCGAATACTTTTTCAATTCTCATTCACATCAATCGCTCAAAAGCGAACAGGCTGTTGTTCAGTTAAATCCGTTCCAAAAGACAGATTTTCCCGCTTTTTTCTCAGCTGGAATTCATCCACAAGAGGCAACTGATAATGGACAAGAAATCGACGAGTGGTTAGCAACAATTGGACCGAAAACCAACTGCCTTGCTATTGGTGAAATCGGACTGGATAATCGCTTCGGAAATGTGGAAAAACAAGAAGACATTTATATTCAACAACTTCAGTTTGCAGAAAAATTAAACAAACCTGTGATTCTTCATTGTGTTAATTCATGGGACAGATGTAAATTCTTGCATTCTAAAAACGCACCAAGCACCTATTTGATTTATCACGGCTTTAATAAAGCTGGAATTCTCCAAGATGTGCTGAACTATACAAAATCAGTAGTTTCGATTGGTGCTTCTATTCTATCAAATCAAAGTCTCATGGATAAAATCAATAAAATTCCATTAGATAAATTGTTGGTTGAAACAGACGACAAACTCATATCGATCGTCGAAATTTATCAAAAATTAGCTGACTTAAAATCACTAACTTTGCGCGATTTTAAAGATCAAATTGACAACAACGCAAAACGAATATTTAGGTTATGAGTAACTGGCTTGAACGCACAGAATTAATTTTAGGAAAAGAAGAAATCAATCGATTGAAAAATGCACACGTGCTGATTGTTGGTTTAGGTGGGATTGGATCATTTGCAGGAGAATTTATTGCAAGAGCTGGTGTTGGAACAATGACAATTATTGATGGTGATGTTTTCGATATCTCAAATAAAAACCGTCAGTTGACAGCTCTCGATTCTACAATCGGACGTAACAAGGCTGTTGTTTTGGCAGAAAGAATTCGTGAGATCAATCCTGAAATTAAACTGAATATTGTTGAAGAATTTGTGCTTCCAGAACGCGTTTGGGAAATTTTGGACGAATACAAACCGGATTACGTGATGGATTGTATCGATAGCCTTACTCCTAAAATTGAATGGATCGCCGCTTGTAAAAAACGAAACGTGAAATGTATTTCTCATTTGGGAGCAGGTGGAAAAACAGATCCGAGCCGTGTGAAAGTTGCGGAATTATCAAATAGCTTCAATTGTCAATTGGGACATCATGTGAAAAAGCGTCTGAAAAAACGTGGAATTGGATACAAAGGCGTTCGCTGTGTTTTCTCCGAAGAAGTTCAGCAAAAACAATCTTTAAAAATGACCGATGGATCCAATTTTAAAGCATCTTTCTACGGAACAGTGAGTTATATGCCGGCATTGTTCGGACTATACGGTGCAGCTGAGGTCATTGACTATATATCGAAAAATAGAAGCGGAAAATTCAATTAGAATATTTCTGACAAACACTTTAAACTTTAGAAATTGTATATTCGTGTCCCCAAAACCCATTGGATGAAATTTACCCATATACTCATCGGACTTATTTCCACAAGTCTTCTTATATCATCATGTGGCGATAGCGCTGCTGATTCTGCGACTGACAAGCCGACAGTTTCTGGCGTTGTAAATAATGATGATCAACATACTTATTCCAATACTGACGAAATTCGTACAACACACATTGACCTTGAATTGGACGTAAATTTCGAGAATAAACGTATTTACGGTGTTGCTCGTCACGAAATGCAACGAATTAAAGATACAGACACGGCCATTTTCGATATCAACGGTCCAAAGATTCAAAAAGTAACCATTGGAAGCAAAAAAGGTGAAGAGGTTGACGCGGATATTTTCATTGGAAAAATGAAAGAATACATTGGTCAGCCATTGTGCGTAAAGATCGAAAAGGACACTCGTTTCATTAACATTTACTATGAAACAACGGATAGCGCAGCAGCATTAGATTGGTTGGAACCAAGTTTAACTGCAGGAAAAGAAAAACCATACTTATACACGCAAGGTCAGGCCATCTTAACAAGAACCTGGATACCGGTTCAGGGAACACCAGCAAATAGAATTACTTATTCAGCTGATGTTACAGTTCCGAAAGATTTGATGGCTTTAATGAGTGCTGATAATCCACAAAAACGTTCCGAAACAGGGAAATATCACTTTGAGATGAAACAGCCTATTCCTGTTTATCTAATTGCTTTGGCAGTTGGAAATCTGGAATATAAATCGCTAGGGAAAAACTGTGGTGTTTACACCGAACCTGAAATGCTAGATGATGTTGCCTGGGAATTTGCGGATCTTCCGAAAATGATCACTGCGGCAGAAAGTCTTTATGGACCTTATAAATGGGGCCAATACGATGTTATTGTTCTTCCGTATTCCTTCCCTTTCGGCGGAATGGAGAATCCGAAATTGACTTTTGCTAACCCAACATTGATTGCTGGTGATAGAAGTGCTGTTTCTGTAATTGCACATGAATTAGCGCATTCCTGGTCGGGTAATCTCGTTACAAATGCTACATGGAATGACTTCTGGCTGAACGAAGGATTCACCGTTTATTTCGAAAACCGAATCATGGAGAAACTCTATGGTAAAGAAACCGCAGACATGCTTTCTATCATCGAATTCCAGGAATTAGAAACGGAGATCAAAGAATTCACCGAAGCTGGTTTAGAAGAAGACACGCATTTGAAATTAGATTTGAAAGGAAGAAACCCTGATGATGGTTTAACTCAAATTGCTTATGTAAAGGGTGCGTTCTTCCTGAAAACATTGGAAAAAACTGTCGGAAGAGAGCGATTCGATGAATTCCTGAATGGATATTTCAACGACCACCAATTCCAAACGCTTACAACAGAACAGTTCAAAGCTTATTTGGAGAAGAAATTGTTGAAACCAAATAACATTAAGTTCAACTGTGACGAGTGGTTCTACAAAGGCGGTTTACCGAAAAACTGTATTCGTTTGACTTCTCCTCGTTTCGAGAAAGTTCAGAAATACGCTGACGATTTCATTTCAGGAAAAGATATCTTCAAACAACCTAAGAAGAAAAAAGGCAAGAAACGTGAACCAGCGCTTTCTCGTGATTTGTACACTCCTCAGGAATGGCAAGCATTCATTCGTCAGTTACCTGATGTGTTGACCGCCGAACAAATGAGAAAGCTGGATGCAAAACTTGATTTCAAGAACTGGGGGAATGCTGAAGTAGCTTGTGAGTGGTTTGTTTTGGGTATCAATTCAAATTACGAAGATATCAAGCCACAGTTGAAAGCATTCTTACTTCGAACTGGTAGACGCAAGTTCCTGGTTCCAATTTACGAAGCGTTGAATAAAAATAAGGCTTGGAAAGATTGGGGATATCAGGTGTACAAGGAATCGAGAAATAATTATCATCCGGTTTCTATCCAAACGCTCGACGCTTTACTTTCCTATAAAAAAGGGAAATAACCTGTTAGCTTATGCAAAATCGCCTTGCTTATTTGTGCAGCTCAACCAGTTGGGGCGGTTTAGAGATGAATCAATTGCGAAACGCTCGCTGGATGAAGGGGCGTGGACACGAGGTTTTTATCTTCTGTAAAGCCAATTCGCCCATTGAAGAAGCGGCAAAAGCTGAAGGTATCTCAATTGCTACCATTTCTGGTCACAAAAAGTATTACGATTTCAAAGCTGGAAAACTGCTTGCAAAGGCATTGAACGAAAATCAAATTACGCATTTGATTCTTCGTGACACACGTGACATGAGCGTAGGCGTAATTGCCAAGCGTAAATCAAAAACACCAATTCATCTTTCGTACTTCTTGGAAATGCAATTGGGTGTTTCAAAACGAAACCTACTGCATACCATTCGATTCAAAGGTTTAGATGTTTGGTCTTGCCCATTGAATCATTTGGCAGATCAGGTGCGAAAATTAACGCGATTCGACCAGAGTAAATTGCATGTTATTCCATCAGCGCTGGATTTAAGTCAATTCAGATCAACTATATCTAAAAAGGAAGCACGCGACATTCTTCAATTGCCACAAGATCAAAAGATCATTGGTTTAAGTGGTCGCTTCGATCCATTCAAAGGTCATTTGTTGCTTTTGGAAGCACTTCATAAACTGAACTGCGAAGACGTTAGTATTTGCTTTTTGGGTGAGCCAACACGTGAATCCGGTCCGGAATATGTCAACCAAATTATGGAGACCATTGCTTCTTATGGTTTGAAAGATCGTGTATTCATTCGTCCGTTCCGCAAAGACATTGAAATCTTCTATAAAGCAATTGATTACTTCGTAATGGCATCCACTGCTGAAACATTTGGAATGGTAACGATTGAAGCTATGACAAGCGGTTTGCCCGTAATTGCAAGTAACAGTGGAGGAAGTCCTGAGATTCTAGAGTTCGGAAAATGTGGCTATTTGTTTGAACCTGGAAATACAGATAGTCTGAAAGAAAAACTGGAAGAAGCTTTATCCAAGCCCGACTTCCCAAATGCAATTGATCTTCAAAACTCTGTCGAGAAATACGATTACCGAAAGGTTTGTGAGTCTGTAGAAAATGCTTTAGGCTTAAACTAAGCCAAACATTCCCGCAAAAATATCCCGCAAAGACGCAAATGTTTCCGCCTGCGGAAACTGCTCGCCTAACGGACTCGCTATGAGAATTGGGCATTCTGGCGGTCATCGAGCGGAGTCGAGATGTAAGCGCCCTACTAATTTGTGTCCGCCGCGGCGGACGGGAAAAGAAAAACGTCGGCTAGTAGCCGACGTTATAATATCTGTTATGCGTTTTCCAACTTATCCTTATGAATCGCCAGCATCTCAAAGTGCTTTTGGTCATTCATCTGGTGTTTTCCAATTGGAACTTGCTTCCCGTCCGTTTCAAAATTCTCCAGGTAGAATAACTGATAACCGTAATTATCAACAACGTCATACAGTTCATCACGCTCCTGTGGTGTCAATTTCTTGTAACACTCAATCATCAAGTTCGGACGGTATTTCGTCAAAATATCCGGTAACGTTTTTAAAATCTCTTTGTCATAACCTTCCGCATCAATTTTGATTAGATCAATCGTCTCTACTCTATCAGCGTAATTCTTGAATAAGAAATCCTGTAAATTCTTACCAGTTACTTCCAATTCAAACATATGATTGTGTTTCTGATTTTCAATTTCAGATAAAAATCCTCCATTACAAAAAGACGCATCCGAATAATTGAAAACGAAATTTCCTTCATCCTTGGTCGCAGCAAAACAGTAAGCATCAATATTTGTTTGTGCTTTGTTCAATCCTGCATTCACTTCCAAAATCTTGAAAACGTATTTGTTTGGCTCTAAACCAATCACCAAGCCTTCTTTTCCAACTGCCAAAGCCATAGGAACAGTTGTATCACCTGTATGGGTTCCAATATCAACGATTGTACTTCCCGGTTTCGCTAGTTTCTTGTAAAAATCAATGTGCGATTTAGAAAGGATTACCGGTTTTTCAGAAGGATGCAGCCATTGTGCAAACTCCACTTTTCCATAACCTTCAATTTCAAAAGTTCTGATTTCACTTCCATACTCCACAACACCATGCTTAGCTTGTTTGCGTTGCGCTAATTTCTTCTTTATATAATGTATCATAATCGCTATTTCTCGAGAAATCAAAGCAAGACATTTCAATCTCTGAACAGATTTCCTGCGGCAAAGTTAATGAATTCGCCTATTGTGGAACAGGAATAGTGTAATTGAAATTGATATTGTTAGCAAACATCGGAGTATTATCTATCATTAAACTATCAACGCTTCCAGTAATTTGGATCGATTGTGTTCCAATAGCCGTTGCATGTACCTGTGGGTTTGTAATTACGAAATCGTTTCCACCGTACATCCCTGTCCAATATTCACCATGATGAACGAACATACTCAACATCTTCATTTCTTCATCATCATTCCATTCAAAGTCACCATTATTAATTGCTGCTGCCAATTTTGAAGCTGTCAATTCAGGCATTTCTCCATCATTGTCCAATTCAGAATAACTGTACTGAACAACCACTTCAATATTAAATGCGTAAGCGTCAGTCGCAACCGAATCCACATCAAACTTGTCACCGGCAGTCCAAACACGAACATTTACCCAGCGGTATAGAAAATCGTCAATAATGTAAGATTTGAAAATGATCGGGGAAGTGGAATTGGTGTCCAGAGAATACGGAACACCGTCTATTAAACCTGAATGAATTAATTGGTAGTCCACAACTGGTTCTGGTGGCGGAAGCGGATTATCCTTTTTACAGGAAATCAAAAGAACTGGTATTATTAGGAGGAAGAAATATTTCATAAGTTGTAATTGAAACAATACTACGAAATACAAGCGAAAAATCAAATAATTTCCATTCGACCACGAATAATCAAAACCTGATTTCGACTCCTAAAACAACACGCTTTATTCTTCAGCATTGCTACACCTTTGATTCAAACTCAAAGTCATGTATCGTATTATCTTATTAATCATTTGCGTTTCCGCTACTCTCTTTTACAGCTGCAAGCAGAATCAAACACTCGTTTCTGTTGATCCGAAGTACCAAAAATGGGTTGCTGGCTACACTTACGGTGTTATTTCAAATGTCGAAAACATCACCATTGAATTGAGGGATGAAATGGATTCTAGCCTTATTGATGAATTGGAGCTTAAATCCAATATGGACAATAAGATCCTGAACGAGATTCTGGAAATAAGTCCTGCCATTGAAGGAAAAGCGAGTTGGACAGATGAACGCACTATTACTTTTGAACCGAAGAACCGACTTCAATCCGGACAATTGTATACTGTTACTATGGATTTAGAAAAGGTAGCAAAAGTAGAAAGTGGCTATGAAGAGTTTGTATTTCAGTTTGCTACAATTCCACAAAAAATCACTGTAGATGACGTTTATGCTATGGAATACGATTCGTACAACACCGAATGGTATTACGTAGACGGAACCATTTCATTGAGTGATTATTGTGACACATCCAAGTTAAAAGATGTTCTAAAGGCAAAATACCAGGGAAAATCACAAGCCATTACGATTAACGAAGGTTACAATGGTAATTCCTATTCATTTAGAATTGATAGTCTAAAACGTGGACAGAAATCAAGAACATTGGAACTTTCCTGGAATGGAGAACCTATCAATTCAGCTTCAAAGGGTTCAAAACATATAGAAATTGCTTCTCTTCATGATTTCAGTTTGGTGAGTTTTGATGTGAAGAACGAAAAAGAACAATCCGTTGTACTCACCTTTTCTGAAGCACTTCAAGTCAATCAGGATTTGAAAGGTTTGATTGACATCGAAGGAATTGAAGGCGAAACGTTTTCGGTTTATTACAATCAGGTTACCGTTTATCTTCCTCACAATATCGAAGGAACAAAACCTCTACACATTCACACTGGAGTTCGAAATCATAAAGGCATTAAAGCGGAGAATGCTGTCACTAAAAACATCACCTTCATGCTCCCTGGTCCGCAATTGCGAATGCTGGGGGAAGGGAGTATCCTCCCCGACTCTAAAGGCTTGATCTTTCCTTTTGAAAGCTTGGGATTAAAATCTGTAACCGTTCGGGTAATTAAAGTCTACGAAGAAAATGTGCATCACTTTCTTCAAGTGAACGACTTGGATGGTTCTGACGCCATCTTCCGTTTTGGGAAGAAGATCTATGAGAAGAATATTGACCTCGATATTCCAAAAAAAGATAAAGCCAATTGGACCACAAACGTTCTGAATCTGGAACATTTCATTAAACCGGAACCGGGAGCGATATATCGAATTTCACTCAAGTTCGATAAAAAAGACACCTATTGTGATTGTCCTTTAGAAACTGAAAACTCTGAACAATCCGAAGAGGACGAAGAATGGAGCGAATACACCTGGCACATGGACGATTGGGACGACGGTTACGCTTCTTGGGGTGGTTACGACAATGAAGATTCTCCGTGCAGTGACGATTATTACTACGGAAAAGCAATTTCGACCAATATTCTGGCTTCAAACCTCGGAATCATCTTTAAAATGGATAGCTTCAAAACGGGACACACCTTCATTACAGATATGAATACAACTGTTCCCATTTCCGATGTGAATGTGACATTCTACGATTTCCAAAAGCAAGTAATCTCATCTGGAAATACTGATTCTCAAGGAATGCTCCAAACCAATTTTTCACGCAAACCATTTTTGATGGTAGCAAAACATGGGAGACAGCGAGGTTACCTGAAAGTAAGTAATATGCACGCTAATTCCACCAGTGAGTTTGATGTAGAAGGTGAAGCAAACGAAGCAGGAATTCAGGGTTTTCTCTATGGCGAAAGAGGTGTTTGGCGACCGGGAGATTCCATTTTTGTCAACTTCATTTTACGCGATTTGGAAAAGAAGCTTCCAGCAAATCATCCTGTAACATTTAGTCTCACCAACGAATCGGGAACTGAAGTTTCAACACTTACAACTACAAAATCCCTTAATGGTCACTATTTGTTCAGAACAGCTACCGAGGTTTACGCTCCAACAGGAATGTATACAGTTACCGCTACTGTCGGATCAAGAGAATTCACAAAATCGCTGCGAATAGAAACCATTAAACCGAATCGATTGAAGATCGATCTGAAACTTCCAAAAAGTGCTTTTGCAGATAGTAATGCAGTTTTGAAATCGAGATGGCTGCATGGAGCGCCCGCAAGGGAACTGGAAGCGAAGGTTGAAGTGGAATTACACGCACAAAAAACAGTAATCGATGGCTTCAAAGATTATGTTTTCGATTCGCCGATCAAACAATTGTCCAGTATGCCAACGGTTCTCTTCGATTCAAAACTCGACTCAGAAGGTAAAACAGATTTCGAATGTATGATTCCCAATATCAGCAATGCTCCCGGAATCCTGAAAGCAACTTACACCACTCGCATTTTTGAAAAAAGTGGCAACTACTCTATTGATCGTTTCACGGAAAATTATTCGCCGTATAACCATTACGTGGGAATCAAAATACCGAAGAAAGAAGCAGACAACAGTTTGATCTCTGGTCAAAAACATGCCTTTCCATTGGTTATTACCGATGTGAACGGAAAAATCTGTACTCAACAGAAAAAACTCAAAGTTCGCATTTACAGAATGGAATGGCGCTGGTGGTATGAAGCTGGTGAAGATGATTTCACGGATTTCATTTCCAGAAACGGGAACATGGTGGTTTTCGATTCAACAATCATCACTTCCACTGGAAAGAGTGCTTTCAACTTCGGCATTCCCGAAGAACAATATGGACGTTTCCTGATTACTGTAACAGATGAACGTGGTCAACACCAAACAGGTGAAACCATCGTCATCGACCAACCATATTGGAGTCGTGGAAACCAGAGTAACAACTCTTTTGCTTCGATGTTGAACTTTTCAACAGATAAGAAAGTGTATCAAAAAGGAGAAGAAGTGAAAGTAAGTATGCCCACAGCTTCATCAGGAAGAGCATTGGTTTCCATCGAATCGCAAAAGAAAATCCTGAAGAAATTCTGGATAGAAACACAAAAAGGAGAAACGGTGTTTACCTTCAATACAACTGCAGAAATGACTCCGAATGTGTACATACATATTTCATTACTACAGCCGCACAGTTCAACAGTAAACGACTTGCCAATTCGTATGTACGGAATTATGCCAATCATGGTGGATGATCCCGAAACACATTTGGAACCAAAAATCACGACCGATAAAACCTGGAAACCAGAGACGACAGAAAAAATAACCGTTTCGGAATCAACTGGAAAAGCAATGACATACACTGTTGCCATTGTTGATGATGGACTGCTCGATTTAACGCGATTCAAAACACCGAATCCATGGAGTAAATTCTATTCGAAAGAAGCACTTGGAGTAGAAACCTGGGATATGTATGACGATGTAATTGGCGCTTTTGGTGGACAACTGAACAAAATGATCAGTATTGGTGGTGATGGTTCTGCCAACGATGGTGCCGGACCAAAAGCCAATCGTTTCAAGCCAATGGTTCACTTCATCGGACCTTTCTATTTGCCAGCTGGTAGCACACAAACACATGAAATCGCTCTTCCAACTTACATTGGCTCCGTTCGTGTAATGGTGGTTGCTCACAACGATGATTGCTTCGGTTCTGCAGAAAGTACCGTTCAAATTAAAAAGCCTTTGATGATTCTTGGAACCTTGCCTCGTGTATTGGGACCAACAGAAACCATTCAATTGCCCATTGATGTTTTTGCAATGGAGAAGAATGTCAAAAATGTAAAAGTTACGGTTACTACAAATGATTTCCTTCAAATCAAGGGTGGAAATAGTCAGCAACTCTCCTTTGTAGAAATTGGTGACGAGTTGGTGAACTTTGAACTGAAGGTTGCTGATAAATTAGGAATAGCTAAGATCAAAATTGTTGCAGAATCTGGTTCGGAAAGAGCAGTTCAGGAATTTGAAGTAGATGTGCGATCTGCGAATCCCGTTGTTCGCGAGACAACAATGAAAAAATTACGACCAGGAGAAAGTGTGAATATGTCTGTGGTTGCGGATGGTTATGCCGGAACCCACAAATTCCTGATAGAAGCCAGTTCGGTTGAACCTATCAATTTTGCGCAGCGAATGGATGAACTGATTTGTTATCCTCATGGTTGTATTGAACAAACCACTTCTGCCGTTTTCCCACAATTACTGGCGCAAGATGTAATGAATTTACCAGCGAAGGATCAGGAACAAATGGTTAAAAACATCAATATCGCTTTGAACAGATATAGAAGTTTCCAGAATTATCAAGGAGGATTTGCCTATTGGCCAGGAAAAACAGATGAAAGTGAATGGGGAACAAACTACGCTGGACATTTTATGATCGAAGCTGAATTAAGAGGCTACTCCGTTTCCAGTGAGATGAAAAGCAAATGGCTTGCATTCCAAAAAGATATGGCGAATAACTGGAGCAGTACAAAAGGAACTGTTCACGATTACGACGAAGCAACGAATGAATTGACACAAGCTTATCGTTTGTACACCTTAGCTTTAGCAGGTTCTCCGGAATTAGGCGCAATGAACCGAATGAAGGAAATTGACAACTTATCGAACGTCGCAAAATGGCGTTTGGCAGGTGCATATCATTTAGCGGGACAAAAAGACATTGCGAAGAAACTGGTTTCAGGAACTTCTACAACTGTCAATAAGTACAGAGAATTCTCCTACAGCTTTGGCTCCGATTTCAGAGATGAATGCATGATTTTGGAAATGACGAACCTCATCCAACCTGGTAAATCAGCAACTCTTCGCAAAAAAGTATCTGAAGTCTTGTCTTCCAAAAATTGGTTGAGCACGCAGGAAACCTCTTACGGATTGATTGCGATGACATCTAGTTCATCAAAATTGTCTGGACTTCAACTGAAGGTGAACGGCGAAAACATCGATTCGAAGAAACCTGTCATCAACAAACAATATGGAGAATCCGATTGGGGTAAAAAGAAAAAAGTAACCATTCAAAATACCTCATCAAACACCATTTATGTTTCCCTTACCACTTCAAAGATTCCAAGAATTGGAAAGGAAAAGAAACTGGATAAAAAACTAAAGATGTTCGTTTACTACAAGAACATGAATGGCTCAAAACTGAACCCAGCCGAGATTGTTCAGGGGACCGATTTCTACATTACAGTTCAATTGACAAACCCAAGTAAGTTGATGTACAAAGAAATGGCCTTGAGTCAAATTCTGCCCTCAGGTTGGGAAATCATGAGTGCAAATGTCTCAGATGAAAATTCAGGAAGTACTGCAGAATACCAAGACATTCGTGACGACAGGGTTTACTCCTATTTCAACCTCAATCCCGGACAAAGCAAGAATTTCAATATTCAAGTGAATGCTTCTTACTTGGGAACTTACTATCTGCCTGGAATTTACGCAGAAGCCATGTACGACAATTCTGTTCGATCACAATCCAAAGGAAGTTGGGTGAAAGTGGTCAAGGGCGGAGACTTACTCATGAAGAAATCAAAGAAATTGTTCAATCCCCAATCAACCAGAACTAAGAAGTAAAATAACCAAACACCTACTTTGAGTTTTAGGTACTGCGCTGATTTTTCGGAGTCGGCGCAGTTTTTTTTTACAAAAACGGAAACAGGAAACATGAACTAATCCTCCTTTGAGGGAGGACGGAGGAGGGTGGTAAAATAATGAATTGTATAACGAAGAACACCACCCCTCTTAATCTCCCCTCAAGGGGAGAGACTGAAGCCTACTTCTTCCTCTTTTAACTTTTCGCTTTTAACTTATTTATAGCGTCTCCAACATCTTCACCACATCAGCGCGCTTTCTTGTAGAAACGGGAATCATTTTTCCATCGGTCATAATCAAATGCCCGCCTTCTGTTTTCACAAACTCCTGGATCATTTTGGTATTCACCAAATGTGATTGATGTACACGGTAAAATCCTTGATCGGAAAGAATATCTTCGAAATCTTTCAATGTTCTGGAAACAAGAATACGTTTTGCATTCTTGAAGAAGAATTCGGTATAGTTCACGCTGCTTTCACAGCGAATAATATCTGAAATCTGAACAATGTGAATCTTGTCCTGTGCATGTAAAGCCAAGCGCTCTTGTTTCAAGCTTCCTTGCTTCAATGATTCATTCAACAACTTGTAATTGTCGGTTTCGTTCTTGTCTTCTTTTCTAAATTTATCCAAAGCCTGAACCAATTCATCCGGATCTACAGGTTTTACCAAATAATCAATAGCAGCATAACGGAATGCCTTTATTGCATGCGCATCACTTGCCGTAATGAAAATGATCTTGAACGGAATTTCCGTGAGAATATCCAGTAAATCGAAACCTGTTCCATCTTGCATTTGAATGTCCAGAAATACAATATCCGGTTGAACTTGTTTCAACAACTTAGCACCTTCTACCACACCAGATGCTTCTCCGATTACTTCAATGTCGGGAGCATAAACTTCCAGATCTTTTTTGAAGGTTACTCGTGCTTGTTCTATATCGTCAATCAATACCGCTTTTATCATTTCAGAAAGGTATAAACAGGTTTATTTGTGTTCCACAGCCTTCATTTTCGCTGTTGAACAAATCAATTATTTCAATTCGCTGACCATCGCCCAATAAATGAAGTCGCTCCTCCGTTACAGTCAATCCTTTCGACTCGTGTTTCGGTGTTTCTTCAAATGTCTTCAATTGTCCTGAAGCTTTTCTTCCAATTCCATTATCTGCAATTGTGCACTGAATTCCATCTTGCTGCTCTTCAAAATGAACAGTGATCTTTCCTTTTCGTTGTTCTTCAGGTGAAAAGCGGAATCCGTGCTTAATGGCGTTTTCAACAAAAGGTTGAACGAGCATTGGTGGAATTTCCACGTAATTGGCTTCCGTCATTAAGTTGGTCGTGATTTCATATTCAAAACGATCACCGGTACAGAATTGTTCCACTAACAGGTAATTTTCCAAAGTGGCAATTTCTTCTTCCAACGTAATTACGGACTTACGCGAGTTATCCAGAATTTGTCGCATTAATCTGGAAAACTTCGCAAGGTAATAACGTGCTTTGGTTTCGTTCTCTGTTCCAATTAATCCTTGAATGGAATTCAATGCGTTGAAAATGAAATGCGGATTCATTTGTAATCGAAGCGCTTTTTGTTCTAATTCCACTAAGTTCTTCTCCAACTCAGCTTGTTCTTGTGCTTTTCTGGCTTTCTCCTTAAATCGTTTTGATTGAACTCTAAATGCCAGAATAATGATCGTCAAAACACCAATCACCAATAGAACATAAAACCAAGTCGTACGCCAATACGGAGTCGAAACCGTGATTTCAAAGCGCAAAGGCTCTTTGGAATAAACACCATCCTCATTTCGCGATCTTACCAAAAAGGAAAACGTTCCGGAAGGTAAATTGGAATACGTAATACGTTGATCCTTTGTCCATGGTGACCATGATTCATCAAACCCTTCCATTTTCCAGGAATATTCCACCGCTTCCGGATTACGGAGATTGATTCCTTTGAAAACAAAACTCAAATGATTCTGATCATACGGCAAATCCAAACCTTCAAAAACTCCCCACGGAAGAACATGATCCTTATATCCAGTTTTTCGAAGCGATTGGTAGAACAATTGCACATCCACCAAATTCAGGATCGGAGAAATTTTGTTCACTTGTCTGTTTTCGGAGTTGTAAGCCGTAACTCCATTTACAGTTCCAATCCAAATTTTACCGTCTGGGTCTTTCCAAATACTATTTTGACACGTTTCCACGCCCAGAAAACCTTCGCCTCTATTATAATTTACAGCGCGTTTTACATTCAGGTTCTTGTCGAAAGTCAATTGATTCAATCCTGATTCCGTTCCAACCAACAAATTGTTTTTCTGGTCGAAAATCATACAATAGATATTTGAGGAATGAAGTCCGTCTTTGATCGTAATGTTCTTTAAAACTTTGAAGGTTTTCGCATCAATTGCCATAATTCCAAAACCGGCAGTTCCTACCCAAATTCTCCCTGAATGGTCACTTGTTATTGTTCGGATAGTATTGGAGACCAAACCTTTTTCCTGAGTAATCCAAACGTGTTTCTCCGTTTGAGGACTGTAACAACCAACTCCCTTCGTTTCTGATCCGTACCAAATCATTCCTCTTGAATCAACGTGAACGGTTGTCAAACGGGTGTCCAGACAACCTTGTCTGGTCATAATTTGTGTCATTTGCTCTTCAGGAACTTTCGAATCGATTCGCAATAAACCGTTTCCTACAGAAGCCACCCAGATAATTCCGTTCTTATCACGAACCATTTGCTTTATATAGAAACGTGTTGTTCCTTTCATCCAGTGAAATTTTCCGTCCTCCAGAATTCCAATTCCCTGACCTTCTGTTCCGAAATACATTTTTCCATTCTCACCTTCAACAATGGCTTTCACTTTTATGGCTTCAAATCCGTTTTCCTTGTTGAATTGCCGAATGATTCCATTTTGCATTACACTGACACCGTTTTGCGCAGTTCCCATCCACAACTGGTTTTTGGAATCGCGATAAATGGAATAAACAAAATTTCCTCCCAAGCCAGAAGTTGTAGTGTAATGTGAGAACAGCTTTTTAGAAAGTTGACTTAATCCACCACCGGAAGTTCCAAGCCACAAATCACCGCATCGGTCTTTGATAATTGCGCGAACATGATTATTTGCTAATCCGTTAGCTTGTGAGTACGTTGTAAATTTCCCGGTTGTGGTATTGTATTCCACCAACCCCTGAGCCAGAGTGGCTATCCAAATCTTATCTCCTTCACAATAAAAATCGAAAACGGTTTCCTTGTACAATTCCAAATGCAAATCCAAACGATAGTACATTTTCCAGTCATAGCAATACATTCCATCGCCATAGGTTCCGATCAACAATCTTCCCTTTTGGTCTTTCTCAATTTTGGTAATGGCGTTTTTCATCACTTTGGCTTTGGCCCCGTGATAAATGGTTGATTTTGTTTTGAAATGGTATTCATACAAACCTTCGCCTGTCCCTAAAAACAAGGAATTAGACGAGTAATAGATCGCATAAATGGAGATGTCTTTATTAATCTTCGGAAGTGTCTTTTGTTGTAATTTCCCATCAACCAATTCATACAACCCGTGATTCGTTGCGCAAAACAACTGCTCATTTTTTCCTTGAGTAATTCCCGTAATTGCCAGATTAGAGCGTCGATCTGCTGTTGGGATTTTCTTGAATTTAGACCCGTTATAAACCGTTAATCCATTAGCCGTTCCAATCCAAATATTGTGTTGCTCATCCTGAAAAAGCGACGAGATGTAATTACTGCTTATTCCCTGTTGTTCTGAAAACGTATAAAAAGTTCGTCCATCAAAACGAGATAAACCGCCGCCACGTGTTCCTAACCACAAATAACCTTTATGATCCTGAAGAACGGCATAAATCTGTGACTGCGCGAGTCCATCATCTATCGAAAAATTACGGAAACTGGCCGACTGAGAAAAAGAAGCAGAAGCTCCCAAAGTCAGAAAAAGCAGTAAACAAATAAGTCGATAAATCCGTTGCATTTTGTCCGTTTATTGAACTAAACGAAAGTAATGAAAAGCATAGATTTAGCGCCAAAATTCCGGTTTTGAATAATAATTCGAATGGAACGAATAATTGCTTCGAACTAACGAATAATAATTCTTGTAAAAACTGACCAAAATCTCGGCTTAGATTTCATCTAAAATGAACGGAAATGATTAGCAAACGTTGGGCATTTTATAAGAGAAACAAGAAGATGATCCGCAAATGGCTTTTCCTATTTGTCTTTGTGTGGTATATTTTTTCCTTGCCCGAAAAACCGTTCGATGAAAATTACTCCACCATCTTGATGAGCAGTGAGAATGAATTATTGGGTGCACATATTGCCAGTGACGGACAATGGCGTTTTCCACCAAGCGGGAATACACCTTATAAATTGCGCGTTTGCATCACACGTTTTGAAGACAAGCAATTCAGAACGCATATTGGATTTAGCACAAAAGGAATCTTACGTGCATTTAAACTCAACATCAGCAGTGGCGAGATCAAATCAGGCGGAAGTACAATTACCCAGCAAGTTGTTCGCTTAATGCGGAAAAATCCTCCAAGAACTTACTTCGAAAAGATGAGTGAATTGGTAATGGCTACGCGGGTCGAATTGCATTATAGCAAAGACGAAATCATGAACATGTACAGCGCGCATGCGCCGTTTGGGAATAATGTAGTAGGAATTGAAGCCGCGTCATGGCGCTATTTTGGCAGAAGTCCTGAAAAACTGAGCTGGGCAGAGAGTGCCACCCTGGCTGTGCTACCGAATGCTCCGGGGTTAATCTATCCGGGGAAGAATCATGATAAATTATTGGCAAAACGCAATCGACTATTAAAAGACTTGTTTGAAAATGAGTTCATAGATAAGATCACTTATCTCACGTCTATTGAAGAAACATTACCTAACAAACCGCTACCACTGCCACAAAAGGCTCCACATCTTTTGCAACGCTGTATCAAATATGAGAAGGATCAACGCATTCAAAGCACCTTGGTTTCAGAATATCAGGACATGGCCAATGAAGAGTTGAACAATTACATCTCCAATCTCGACGAACAAGGAATCCATAACGGTTCCATTTTGATTAGCTCGGTAGAAACAGGAGAGGTTTTGGCGTACGTTGCTAACATTGAAAATGAGGACGATTCGCAGGCGGCAGATGTAGACTGTATTCAAGCAGCTCGGAGTCCGGGAAGCGTTTTGAAACCTTTACTTTACATGAAAGCCATGGAACAGGGAATTATTACTCCAGAGCAATTGCTTCCGGATGTCCCCTCCAAATTCGGGAATTTTAGTCCAAACAACTTTAGCAGACAGTACCAGGGAGCAATTTCAGCAAATAAAGCACTTTGCAAGAGCTTAAATATTCCAATGGTTTACTTACTCAGAGAATACGGACTTTCAAAATTCCACAACGATCTAAAACGATTGGGCTTTCATAAAATGAATAAAAACGCTCAGCATTACGGCCTTTCATTGATTTTAGGCGGTGGTGAAGCAAGTAGCTGGGAAATCAATTCATGTTACAATTCTTTGGCTTCATCAACCCTGAACAAGCAGCCCATTCAGCTTCATTTCAATAAGGAAACGAATGGAAAGAAATTAGCGACATATGAAAATGCAGCTTGTGCTTATTCCATGTTCAACTCATTAACCGAAGTTTCTCGTCCGGACGAAGATAACAATTGGAAAGCATTCGAATCGGCTGAAAAAATTGCATGGAAAACAGGAACCAGTTTTGGTTTAAGAGATGCGTGGGCTGTTGGTATAACGCCAAAATATGTAGTCAGTATTTGGGTTGGAAATGCGAGCGGAGAAGGACAACCAGGTTTAACAGGGGTGAAAGCAGCTGCTCCTCTGCTCTTTTCCATTTTTCGAAAGTTGACTAAAAGCAATCGCTGGTTCACAGCACCTGAAAACCAAATGGTTAAAGCAGATGTTTGTTCCATAAGTGGGAATATTGCATCACGGTTTTGTGAGAAGACAAAAAAACAACGCATTCCACGAAATTGTCTGGGAGCACCAGTTTGTTCATTTCATCAAATGATTCATATGAATAGGGATAACAGTTTTAGAGTAAACTCTTCCATTCTTTCACCGAATGAAATGAAACATGTTTCATGGTTTATGCTTCCACCTTTAATGGAAAGGTACTATAAAGCATCACATCCGGAATATGTTTCGCCACCACCATTCGACCCAAGATGTGTTGGAAACTCGGAAAGGCAAATGGGCTTCATTTATCCAAAGCCAAATACTCAAATTCACATTCCAAAGGAAATCAATGGATTACGTGGAAAAACGATTTTCGAAGTTTCTCATAGAAATGGAAACTCCACATTATTTTGGCATTTAGATGATGTGTTTTTAGGTACAACAGTAGAGATCCATCAGATGGGAATTCTTACCAGTAAAGGGATTCACACAATTACTATTGTAGATGAACAAGGTAGGTCGATCAGTGAAAAATTTGAAGTAGTTTCAGAATAGCTAAAAACTCCAATAAGCAAAACGGTAGTTTCGATAAGTTGAAAATTGCAAGAGCATTTTATTCGTGTCAATCGTTTTCCAGAAAATAGGAGCTGCAGTTAATTCAAAAACTGTTCTGTCAAAGAGCATTTTACGTTCGTAACTTTTGTTGTCTAAATTATACCTGACTTCAATCACTCCAAATGCTGGTTTAATTAGTCGATCTCTTTTCAGCTTTGGACTATCTGAAACGTATTCTCCTGCAGCAGTATATAAATCAGTGTAATCATTGAAATAAAAGACCAATTCATTTTCCTTAGATTGTCTTACAGAACTCATAATATTCTGTGCATTACCGAAATTGGACGTAGTACTTTTAGGAAGTACCACACAGCTGATAATCGAATCATTATGCACTTTTACAAGTAATAAATCTGTAGACAAGTACGATTCAGTATTTTTATGAACGATTGTTGCAACTCGTTCCCACACATAAATAAGAGAATCTTTGTGATAAAACGTTTCCAACAACTTCATATCCTTGCAAACGTACTTTTTACTTTTAATTGTTTTTTGATGCCTATTCGAAAAGCGCAAATCAAGTTCGGTCAACTCAACCGATTGTTCACGAGGCAAAAGTTTTACAACAACGTCACTTGAAATGGTATCTGACACCGAAAAAGAAAACAGTCCGCTAAAATGATCCTTCTCTGTGCAGTAAACACCAAGTCCAGAAATTGAATGATCATCAAATACGCACTTGATTTTAGTTAAATATTCATTTCCTGGCGGTAGAAGCGTTATTACATTTGAAGCGTTCTTTTGAATAACATGTAATCGAACGGCATCCATTCGACGATTACTTTTTCGTTCATTTAGTACTTTATCAAGTAGAACATACTCAGAAACTATAATTTTTCCATTGTTAGTGAGCCAAACGTCTTCAAAACTGACATCGGTTGCTTTTTTGACTCCTTGTATCTCCCCATCAGAAATTAGCGCATTTGAGCCAGAAAACTGCATATAGCTTAATGATTTGATCTGAGAACCTTGCTCAGTAAACAACTGATAAATAATGTAGTTTGATCCATCAGGAGAAACCAGAACATTTCCGTTTTCCCAGCTTTTGTTTGAAAATCGTGGGACGGAGACAATCAATTTTGCATCATCAACCGCCAGGCAAAGTGAATCGTATTGTTGAACATAATAATCAAACGTTTCTGTATTTCGCACGCAAAAGAATACCGACAAGGTATCACTGATAAATGCAAAACTTTTGTAATCAATCCAATTCTCATTGAATTTATCCGGAAGTCGCTGCTTTGCCAATAATGTCAACTGCGAATAGCTTTTTAGAAAACGGTACTCTTTCACACCTTGTAACTCAGTTGTAACTATGACAAATCGACTAGAATCCTTGATCAAAACATTTTGAAGAATTCCTTTGTCAGCCTCCAATTCACTTATTTGCAGGTTCTGTGAGAACAAACAAATTGAACTCAAAAAAAACATAACAAAACAGAATATGTACTTATAGAAAATCATTTGAACGTCTGTAAATAGTCAATAATACAACAAAAAATGGACTTGACTTTGTGCAACAGAAATACAGCAAATGCTAAAAAATTACCATTCAATCTATAAAAGCTACAGTTTAAATTTTAGTCGGTTTTTAATTACAACTTTCAAGTTTTTGTAGCGTTATTGAGGAAAGAAACGAATAGTAAATATCAAATACACTCACCATGAACAGCGTTAGCGAAAACACACTAAATACCTATCGAAGAATCGAAGCTATTTGTATCCAGAATCATGATGTTTGGGAAAATGTTCCCGAGTTTAGAGGAGCGTTTTCAAGGTTCTCATTAAAAGTGGCGCAATTAGATTTACTGGCAAACAATCATAACGCATTAAATCATTTTTTAAGCCATCCGTTGCACAGCTTAGAAAAGATCTTAAAAGATATTGAACACATATTATTAATGAGTTTTGATCGCTATTTCGATTACTTAAGAAAGCGCAATCAACAATTCTATAACATGTATTCATCTGTCCGTGTAATTGCGGACTAACTTTCCATAATAGTAGTAGTGTTAGGTAAAACGTCCATCCCGCATGCGAGATGGACGTTTTTAATTTCAATCAAAAGGCTTCTAGAACTTTAAGGTTCCAAAACTTTCCATTCCAATCTTATACAAGTGAATCATAATTTCTTCGGTTTCGTAATTCACGAGAGTAGAACCAGGAATGAAACAAATTTTATCCTGTTTCTCTTCACCCAAAACAACTAACCGGTTTCGTTTGATTTCACCTGTCTTCAAGTTTACACTAGCTCTAGCCACAGCATTTTTCGGAATAACCCCATATGCAACTTCACCATCAGTTTTGTTGTATTCATTGTTAGGTGTGTAATTTTGTTCCTGATCGTTGAAGAAGAATACAAACTCCTTTTCCGTATGGTATGAGGCAACACCTCCAGCATATTTATCACCTGGTTCAACCGGTAGAAATTTGTCTGCACTTGACGCCCAGGAAACATCACCGTTCTCATTAATCAGATAAATAATCAGGTCCGAAAAGTAGTGCACAGGAGTATCAATTGAGATCGCCAGCTCTTGCTGTTCAAGAACAAAACATAAACCTTTATCCGCTGTTTCAAAAACATCAACCGTGTGAAAAAAATGCTGATAATTATGGTTACGACTAAATTGATGGATTCCCATATCAACCCATCTCGAGTCGAAAGCTC
Organism: uncultured Fluviicola sp.; assembly: GCA_965650275.1. Lineage (GTDB taxonomy): Bacteria > Bacteroidota > Bacteroidia > Flavobacteriales_D > Crocinitomicaceae > Fluviicola. The sequence goes on from CBFGNV010000026.1 coordinate 27,169, forward strand.
CAGGTTGAAGATCATGACAGGTTTGTTTCATCACTGTTTGTGAATCAAAATCAAATTGGAAGAAGAAAAGTCCAGCCTGCTCTTTAACACCATAAACACCCGAACAAATTAATTCATTTCTCAAATCAGCATTCAATTCCATGTCAGCGATCATTCTACCGTTAAGGTCTAAATTCATATCCTTCAAACTAAGTGTAGTGTTACCGGTTGAACTAAACTTCGTAATACATGTTTCCTTTAAAGATTCCCGATAAAGATCTCTACCACTGTCTCTAACATTGTAAACATTGGTTCCCTGATAGTATTCTCCAGAATTCGATAAATGGCGTGAAATAATTTTGAACTCGTTCGGAATGTACTGTGTTAAATGCATTGATCTGGAGACAACCTTCAAATTACTGTCAAGAATCACAACGCCAACTCTGGCCTTTCCAGAACCGGCATCAGCATCCTCAAATTCAACCGCTATAAATTCATTGTTTTTAGATTGAGTAATATTAAACGTATGTATGCCTGATGCATCTTCGTTAGTTTCGTACTCGGCAATTGGAGTTTCACTGTCGGTTGGCACATGTGCTTCATTATAAGTTCTGATAAACAACTTTCTGGCTTTACCTTTAGCCACGTACATAAACATTGTGAGCCTGCCGTTCAATACCAATGTTTGATTAATACTCGCATCGTTTTTCCCAACCTTTGGTTCACATGCAACTTCTGCGTCCTGAATCAGATTGGTGTAGTGATAGACATATCTTTTCCCAAAACGGTCACGCGTAACCGTGTAAGCACTGTTTTCATTAACAGTATATAATACTGGATATCCTTTTGATTCGGTTTTTGCAAATGGCATTGCTTTGACCTCCTGCGCATTTACTTTTCCAAAAGCAATCAAGGTTAAACAAACTGTCAATTTAGATATTGTATTCATTCGTTAGATTTTTTCAATTGCACTTATCCTGAAAGTAAAACACCCTTGACTATTTTATCAAGGGCGTTCATTTTTCACGATAATTTTTATTAATATCTCAATAAACCGAATTTCTCTTTCTTTCTTGTTTGGAAATAAAGTAAAAGTGTTTTATTCACTTCGTCATTCGCAAATCTTTTTGGAATACAGTAAGCGTCTGTTTCCTCACGAGTGGTAAACATCACACGTTCCTGATTTCCGTTACTCAAATCAATAGTTGCTTTGGCAACACAATTCTTACTTTTCGATGATCTTGTAGAGTTCAATTTTTCAGAATCTTCCACCATATACTGTCCTGATTCATCGTAGTTCTCCTGGTTATCATTAAAGAAAACTACATATTGATCATCTGTAAAGTATCCGCCGATTCCAAGAATGTATCCACCGTCATTTGTAGAATGCTGGAACTTACGAATACGTTGTACCCATTCAAATTCATTATCCTTAGTTACTTTGTAAACAATTACGTCATTGTAGTAGTAATGTGTTGTTGTATGCGTAACTCCTTTAGAATCTGTATATGAAGTAACACGAATAAAAAACTGCTCCAAGGCAACTAACACACTTCCATCAGACAAACATTTCAACTCACGCATTTCATAGTTGTAGAACTCAGGAGAACCTTTCCCTTTGTCCTCCTTTTTCTGAGCTTTCTTTTTTTGTTTATCCGTCCAGGTTGCTGTAATAAAATCTTTCTCAAACGTGTTGAATACTTCAGAAACCAACTCTTTACTTTCCATGTTGATCTTCATACAGAAAGCACCTTCAACTCCTCTTTCGGAACCTGTACCCCATAATCCTGAGAACACCAATAGTCCATTTGGATCTTCAGCAAAATTCAACTCAGTAACTCCTTTATCAAAGATCTCTGTTCGCAAATCCATTAAACTCAGTTCCACCATATCATTTCCGTCCATTTGACAAATGACATAATTGGTGATAGCGTTCCCAATGATTCGTCCTTTTTCTGTTGTATTGTGAATGCTTAATCCAAGGTAATATTCTCCCGAATTAGAAATAAATGATGTGCTGATACTTGCCTGAGCATTTGTATAAGGAAGTTCAAAAAGTCCTTCGTTAATAACGTTCAATGATTCATCCAGAATTTTATATCCGAAAGACTCTGTGTCTGTTTTCTTTCCGGGAATACTGTAACGCACACAAATAAACTTGCGATTCGCTGATTGAAAAACATTAAAACTGGTATATCGATTGCTACCTTTTTCGTTGGAATATTCAGCAAAGTAAACTGGTGCAATCTGTGGTTGGCAGCTTTTATCAAACTTTTGATAATACAGTTTTTGAATATCGTTTTGTTCCTGAGACATGAATACTACCATTTCATCACCAACCAAACAGGTTCCTTCGTTTCTGGATTTCTTTCCTTCCACTTTAAACTCTACGTTCTCCTCAGCATCAACCATGAAATCAGAATAATGTTTTATTCCAAATGATCTGGCTAAGGCACCACTGGCAACTGTACTATAGAAGTTCTTACCTCCAGTATAATAGAATTCTGGATAATAACCATTTTTCTTCATTAGATCGCTCCATTCAACTTGTTGTGAAAAACCGTGAAAAGAAGATAAAAACAGGGCTAAGGTTAAAGCTGTAATCTTGATAAATCTCATAATTTGTTAATTGCAATAAATAAAAGTAAAACCGGGTTTTACCCTTCAATGTGCGAAAATAGGAAAGGTAAACAGGAAAAATTAGTAAATTGTTCGAATGAAGGAATTAATACTTCAAGAAACCAACTCTCTTGTTTGTTCTTATTTCTAACATAATCATAAGCTCATGATCTGAGTAATTCGTGCGACATTCACTTGGTAACAAATACATCCCTTCGGCTTGAACATCCTTTAATCTACTTCTGGTCGATTTACCAGTTTCTGAATTTATTTTAACGACTGCAACACAATTTTCATTAATAGTATGAACAATATCGGAGACATTACTGGTAGAAACGTAAAGTTCATCCGGATTGGTAAATTCAAACGATTCGTCGCTATAGTTTTTAGTGTGATCGTTAAACAAAAGTAAAAGCTCACCTGAAGCAGATAAAAAACTGTAAAATCCAAGGTATGGACTCCCAGTTGACCACTGTTTCTTATCAGTTTTATTCAACCATTCAATCTTTCCTGCGCTATTCACCTTATAGGCCAAAATATTGCTGAAATAATATGAATAACCTGAACCTGAAACACCATGTAAATGGTATTCTTCAAACAAAAAGATCATCTCGTTATTTTCAAGTAGTTCCTTTTTCCTAAGCACATATTCTTCAACACCCCATGAGTCCGTTGTATATGTTTCCATAAACGCGTAATCTAATCCCCCTTCTTTATGCTTCTTGGTCCAACTTGACATTATTTGTTCTTCTGACAAAGTCATATAATCTTCACTAAGAATTTTATCTTCTCGAAAATCAATATTCATATAGTATACTCCTTTGTTAAATTCATCCTCTTTATTTTCAAAATCATACATTCCTACAACTTCTATCGCATTTTCATTGCTGGAAACAATATTGAAATTGAGTAATCCTTTAAACGAAATTGAGCCTATTTCCTGCGTTTCAGTTCCATTTAAATAAACGCCTTTGAAATAATTATAAACACCCGGATTTTTCTTTTTTGCTTCTGCTGAAGGTGCAATCCTCATGGTTAAAAAGAATTGCCCGGAATTCGATAAATAATGCCCTGCCAAATGAGTAATTGATTTAACATAGTTCAACTTGCACATTCCTTCAGAGGAAATTTGAAAATTTTCATTGAAAATCATATAACCGTAATTCGAATCGTCATATGATAAATTCGGGATACAATACTCCACACAAAAGAATTTTCCATTCTCTGATTTAAGTACCTGAGAAACCCGCGGCTTACGCTTATCGAATTCATAGCCTCCACAAGGAATAACTTCACCTGATGTCTTTCCAAACGAATCATATATTTGTAAATAAAGGGCAATGTTTTTACCTTTTGAAACTTGATAAATAATGACAAAATTGTCTCCGAAAGTAAACCTTTTAATCGCGACACCTTTCTTGATCCCAGCTACTTCTGTGGTCCACATGAGTTTTTCACCATTAAATTTTTGAAGCTGGCGTCCTTTATCTCCAAGACAGAAATAATCACCATTATTTCCATTGAAGTACTTAATGCCATAATCCCGATTTTTATAAACTTCTCCCCATTCAATTTCCTGGGCAGAAAGGTGGTTACAATTTACCATCGCCATAAAGCAAACAACAGCAGTTAGTAGCATTGATTTCATAAGATTCATTTTTAAGAAGTGGTATCTATTTAGTTTTTAGCGAGAAAAATACAAAAAAAAGGCGTCCACCTCAGTGAACGCCTCTTCATTATTCTTTAACTAAAGATCAATTCAAACTTGCCAGTTTTTCTTCCAAAACGGCAATCTTTTGAAGTGCATCTGCTTCTTTTTTGCGTTCGTTTTCCAAAACTTGCGCTGGAGCGCCACCAACGAATTTCTCGTTGCTTAGTTTTCCTTGTACGCTTTTCAGGAAGCCTTTCGTGTAAGTCAGTTCTTCTTCCATTTTTGCTTTTTCAGCGGTAAGATCAATTGAATCTCCAAAAGGAACGAAGTACTCATTCGAGTTCACCAGGAAGCCATTCGCATTCACTACTTTTTCGTCCACATAATCTAAATGAGAAAGGTTCCCCATTTTCACAATTACTGAATCAAAAACGGTATCCATTTCGTTGTTCTTTTTAATGAACAACTCAATTCGAACTTTATTGGCTATGTTGTTTTGCTTACGGATGTTACGAAGATTTGTAATTACCTCCTCTGCAGTAGCAAATTGTTTCAAAATATTCTGATCTACTATCTCAACTGTAGGCCATTTCGCGATAATAATATCGTCGCCATCTTTACGCTCACGCAACAAATGCCACAATTCTTCTGCGACAAACGGTGTGAAAGGTTGAACCAAACACAACAATTTTTCAAAGAAAACAATTGTCTGCTCCAAAGTTGCAGCGTCAATTGGTTGCTCGTAACCTGGTTTTACCATTTCTAAATACCACGCACAGAAATCATCCCAAACCAATTTGTAAATGGCCATTAACGCTTCGGAGATCTTGAACTTCGCCATCAAATCGTTGATGTTCGCCAATTCCTGATTGAAACGGGAGTTGAACCACTCGATCGCAACTTTTGAAGATTTTGGCTGATCGATCGTTTTTACTTCCCAACCTTTGACTAAGCGTGAAGCATTCCAAAGCTTGTTTGTAAAATTTCGTCCTTGCTCACATTGACTAGAATCGAAAGGTAAATCGTTTCCTGCGGGAGAAGAAAGCAACATTCCTAAACGAACACCATCTGCTCCATACTTCTCAATCAATTCAATTGGATCTGGAGAGTTACCAAGCGATTTAGACATCTTACGACCTAATTTATCGCGAACAATTCCAGTGTAATATACATTCTTGAACGGCAATTCACCCATGTACTCGTACCCTGCAATGATCATACGCGCAACCCAGAAGAACATAATTTCAGGAGCTGTTACCAAATCATTTGTTGGATAGTAATATTTGATTTCTTTATTCCCTGGTTCTGTCAATCCTTTGAAAACAGAAATTGGCCATAACCATGATGAAAACCATGTATCTAGTACATCTTCATCTTGAACTAAATCATCAGCAGTGAAGCCATCGTATATTTCCTGTACTCTCAACTTTTCATGATAATCAAACACATTGTGCTTTATGATATAATCATTGATATATTCAGCCTTTGCACTCTCCAAATAAATTTTATATGCTTCTCCTCTTGTTTTGGCAATCATAGGCCTACCTCCAAATTGTTCTGTAGCTACATACCAAGCTGGTATTCGGTGTCCCCACCATAATTGACGAGAAACACACCAATCTTTTACATTTTCCATCCAATGACGGTATGTATTCTTGAATTTATCTGGATGAAAAGCAATGTTTCCATTCATTACGTTATCCAAAGCGGGCTGCGCCAATTCTTTCATGGCAACAAACCATTGCAACGACAAACGTGGCTCAATAACACAATCTGTACGCTCAGAGAATCCAATTTTGTTGATATGATCTTCAACTTTTACCAAATAACCTTTAGCATCCAATTCCTTCGCTATTTCCTTACGAACTTCGAAACGATCTTTCCCGTTGTAATGCAAACCATTTTCGTTTACAATTCCGTTATCATGGAAAATATCAATCGTCTCTAAATTGTATTTTTTTCCTAGTTCGTAATCATTTACGTCGTGTGCAGGAGTAACCTTCAAACATCCAGTCCCGAAATCCATCTCAACATATTCATCGGCAATGATTGGAATAGATCTGTTCGCGATTGGAACAATAACTTGTTTTCCGTGCAAGTGTTTATAACGCTCATCATCCGGGTGAACACAAACTGCGCTATCGCCTAAAATTGTTTCAGGACGCGTAGTTGCAATAGTAATCCACTCATCATCAGATCCCGCAATCTTGTAACGTAAATGATACAATTTTGAATTCACTTCCTTGTGAATTACCTCTTCATCAGAAAGTGCCGTGCGTGCTTCCGGATCCCAGTTGATCATTCGTACTCCACGGTAGATTTTTCCTTTATTGAAAAGGTCGATGAAAATATTGATAACGGAATCAGAATAATCCGGATCCATTGTAAATGCTGTACGTTCCCAGTCGCAAGATGCACCTAGTTTTTTCAATTGTTGAAGGATAATTCCCCCATACTGGTCTTTCCATTCGAAAGCATGGTTCAAGAATTCTTCACGAGAAAGATCAGATTTCTTTATTCCCTTCTCTCTCAATCGCTGAACAACTTTTGCTTCAGTTGCAATTGATGCGTGATCAGTTCCTGGAACCCAACATGCATTTTTACCTTCCATACGTGCTTTTCGAACCAACACGTCCTGAATGGTATTGTTGAGCATGTGCCCCATATGTAAAACTCCAGTAACGTTTGGCGGAGGAATGACGACGGTAAATGGCTCACGATCATCTGGTTCTGAATGAAAGTAACCCTTAGCCATCCAGTGGCTATACCATCGCTCTTCAGCCGAGCGGGGCTCATACGTTTTTGGAATTTCCATGTTTAATTTTTATTTGAAACGCAAAGATAGAAAGACTAGCGGAAAGAGGAAAGCGAAAAGAGGAAAGTTAGATATACGTCCGAACTTTCCTCTCTTTTTGACTTTGTGCTTTATGTCTTTGTAACTGAGTCCGCCGCGGCGGAAAGTCACATTTTCAATTTATCTAAAAACGTCATAAAGTCTTTCCAGGAGTCTTCATCTGCTTTTTTGTTGTAAGCAATTGGTAAACCGAATTTCTTACCGTTCGCAGTAGCATCTGGATTGGTAAATGCATGTGTAGCATTTGGATAAGATTTGAATGCATAATCAGCACCAGCCGCGTCCATTTCTTTTTTAAATGTTGACACCTCATCAGCAGAAACAAATTGATCGGATGCACCATGACAAACAAGAACTTTCGCTTTTAGTTTGTCTTTCTCAGGTTTCACACCAGCCAATCCGCCATGAAAACTGACGACTCCTTTAAAATCCATTCCGGATTTAGCAGCATTCAATACCATCGATCCGCCAAAGCAATAACCAATGGCTACCACATTCTTTAAATCTGCTTGCGGATAAGAAGCTTTGATCTTTTTCAAAGCCGCTTCAATTCGCGCATTCGCCATTGCAGGATTTGCGTAAAACGGGCCTGCACTTGCTCCTGCCTCATCCGGATTGTTTGCAATTTTTCCGTCTCCATAGATGTCAACTGCAAAAGCAAAATAACCCAACTTAGAAAGTTGTTTTGCTCTGCTTTTAGCATAATCGTTCAATCCCCACCATTCGGGAACGATTAAGATTACTGGTGCATCTTTTAAATTCTTGTCATAAGCTGCAAAGCCAATCAGATTTGTTGAATCATCAGCATAATTTACAGATTCAGAAATCCATTCAACCTCTTGCTCATCTTCATCTTTCTCCTTAGTACTTGCGGAAGAACCACATGACAATACGAGGAACATAAATATTATCCCCAATCCACTGCTTAAAATCAATTGCTTTTTCATCTCACTTGTTTTAATAAAGATACCTATTTTCAAATTCTGAAAAGATATAAGATATGTTCACCGAGTTCAGAAATCCAGTTCGATTATCGTTAAGTTTTTCCCGAAATCAAATTCTTGTCTATTTGATTTGGAGTTCAATTATTGTTTGTACCTATTATTTTTCGAAATGGGAATTGATTTCGATTCCATTCCTTCCGGTTTCCTTAATTGGTACGGCACTGGCATTTTTTCTTGGTTTCAAAAGCAACGCCTCATATGATCGTCTTTACGAAGCAAGAAAAAATTATGGAAGCATGGTTAATGATAGTCGTGCGTTTGCTATTATGTTGAATTCTTACATCACGAATCTTACTGACAACACTATCACTTCCGAACAAATTGAAACCGCAAAACGCGACATCGTCAACAGGCACATTGCCTGGATGTATGCACATAAATTCTATCTACGACATAAACGTCAGCCATGGGAACGCGATGCTGATTACCACAACAACTTCCGTGAAAGAATGCAGCAGGAATTTTCGATCGATACTAATCTTGAAGAAAATCTTTCACGCTTTCTTAGCAAAGACGAAGTGACTCAGGTAATAAACGCTGCGAATCCGGCAACTCAGTTACTCGGGAATCAAGGTAAGAAACTAGCGGAACTACGTTCGAATAATTTCATTGAAGATTTCCGTTTATTTGAACTTCAAAATCAAATCAATAAACTATTAGATGACCAGGGAAAGAATGAGCGAATCAAAAACTTCCCGTATCCATTACAGTTTTCGTTTATGCTGAAGATTTCACTCCGTATTTTCAGCTTTCTGCTTCCGTTTGCACTTATAACAGAGTTGACAAAACAAGGCGAAAATTTTATCTGGTTAACGATTCCGTTTTCTGCAATTATCAACTGGATCTTCTATTTCTCGGAAAGAAACAGTGAGTACTCCGAAAATCCGTTTCAAGGATTGGTTTATGATGTTCCGATTACAAATATCACGAGAGCTATCGAAATTGATATGCTTCAGATCATTGGAGCGAATGACATTCCAGAACCAGTAACTCCGAAGAACGGAATACTGATGTAACTATTCAATTTCTTTCTATTTTAGAACTATGCTCCAGAAAACGCTTCGACTTACAATTATTGGATTCGGCAGGTTTATTGAATGCTTTATTGCTTTGATTATCTTGTATCTCCTCACGTACTGGATTTTGTCAAGAATTCCTGTATCGGGAGAACCAGCTTCAAATCCAACAATTACGGTTTATGTCACGTCGAATGGTGTGCATTCTGATTTCGTAGTTCCAATTGTTAACGCTCAAAAAGACTGGGGAAAAACGTTAAAGCTGACAAATGAATTCAAACAAGACAGCACCCGAAATTGGGTGGCTATTGGTTGGGGCGATAAAAACTTCTTCTTGAAAACAAAAAATTGGGATGATCTAACCATTGGAACCGCATTGAAAGCCACTTTTGGTTTAGGAACCGGGGCAGTTCATATTGTTCAGCTTCCCGAACCGGATGAAAAGGACCCCAATACCATTAAACTGAAAATCACAAAAAAGGAATACGCCAAACTATGTGCTTATGTTGATGGTAATTTTCAGAAAAATGGTGTCGCCTTAAGCCGAATTAGAAAACACCCTTATAGTCAATACGATTTCTTTTTTGATGCCAATTCAACGTACAGCATGTGGTACACATGTAATTCCTGGACAAACAGCGGATTGAAAGCTGCCAATCAGAAGGCGTGTTTGTGGACACCATTTAAGGATGGGATTTTTGAAAAGTACGGAAAATGAAAAACTGATCAAAGAGTTCAAAGATGTCTAAATGCAAAATCTTTTGACTTTTGACTTTTGACTTTTGACTGTTGACTTTTGAAACAAAAAAAGAGGAACTCTCGCTCCTCTTAAACATTAAATCTTATAAAGATTTTTACTTCTTCTTACCGTTTCCATTACCATTCGACTTACCATTCCCATTAGATTTTGGAGTGGTTTTAGCCGGAGTGGATTTTGCCGGAGTTGATTTTTTCTTATTCACTTTATCCTTGTTCTTTCCACAAGAAGCCTTCATGGCATGAAACTCCTTTGAACCTGGTTTAATGCCCAACTCTTTAGCCATTGCACCCCAACCTTTCGTTTTACTCACTTTGTAAACACGAATTACTTCTGTAATTGGCTTTTTAGTCAGTTTGATGATTTCAAACGAAATAACAACATCTCCCGCTGTCATTCCCACGGAAAAAAGTGAATTCACATTTGTAAGCGATGTGCCGTAAGTGGTTACAACATTGGCTTTAAATGTCACCAAATCCTTATTGGCTTCAATTGTGATACTTTTTAGATTCGCGTCCAAAGTGGCATCACCCGACTTGTAAGTTTGTGCGTTAAGCGAAATACTTAGCACCAAACCCAATAAACTTAAAATTGCTTTATACATTGTTTTCATATTAATTCTTTTAAATATAATGAATTCAATCGTTCTTCTGCTTTTTAAGTTCTATCTTCAATGTTCCATCTACGAATTCCAGCACATCTTCCTTCACTTTAAAAGTGTATTCCAACCTTCGCTTATCAGCTTCTAAAAGAAGTTTATGATTTTCTTCATCAATCTCATACTTCCATTCCTCAACCAGGGGTTCTCCCATCGATTCGTCGGTAATAACAAGAGTTGAATCGGATTTAAACTCAAAATAAACCTTTAATCACTGGTCCATTTCATTCATGGCATTCTCTCGAAATCGGGCAACTACTTTTATGTACTCCAGATTCTCCCGAACATGTTTGTCGATAATGCGTTTTGCTTCAACCGGATCAGAACTCAAAAATGGCTTTCCATCTTGTTCTAAACGTGCATATTTCCATTTACCCGTGATTAACTCCTGAGTGGAAGGTTCGCAAGACATAAACCCTGCAGCAATCACAAACAGCAACAGATACTTCATTTTTGTTTTCATTAGTTCATTCGTTTTAATCCAACACGTTTTCTAGGCACGTCAATTTCTACCACCTGAACTTCAACATGCTCATGAAGAGAAATAAACTGCGACGGATCTTCAACATAAACATCAGCCAGCTGCGATTTATGGATCAGTCCATTCTCCTTAATGCCAATATTTACAAAAGCACCAAAATTGGTCACATTTGTTACAATTCCATTCAATAACATTCCCTCTTTCAAGTCGTCGATCGTTCTAATTCTACTGTCGAATTCAAGTACTTTAGCCGTTTTTCTGGGATCACGACTAGGTTTCTTCAACTCTTTGATAATGTCGTTAAACGTGTAATCATCTACTTCAGGAAAATCGGTTCTTTGAATTTCTTTTAATACAGCTTCGTTTCCAATCAATTCTTTCAACTGTAAGTTCAGTTTCTTGGCAATCTTTTCCACCAGTTTATAACTCTCCGGATGAACTGCAGAATTATCCAGCGGATGTTCACCATCTCGTACACGCAAGAATCCCGCAGCCTGTTCAAAAGCCTTATCTCCCAAACGCTTCACTTTCTTCAAATCTGCACGCGATTTTATTCCACCGTTTTCCGTTCTGAACGCCACAATGTTTTCTGCGAGCCCCATTCCTAATCCGGAAACATAACTTAATAAATAAGGTGAAGCAGTATTTAGATCTACTCCGACCGCATTTACAGCAGAAACCACCACATCATCCAGCGCATCTTTCAGTTGTGTTTGATTGACTTCGTGCTGATATTGTCCAACCCCAACCGATTTAGGATCTATCTTCACCAACTCTGCCAACGGATCCATCAATCGACGTCCAATGGAAACCGAACCACGCACGGTTACATCGTAATCTGGGAATTCCTTTCTCGCTATTGGACTTGCTGAATAAATAGAAGCACCATCTTCACGAACTACAAACACTTCCAAGTCTCTATCAAAACGAATGTGCTTAATGAAATTCTCTGTTTCACGTCCAGCAGTTCCATCACCAATGGCAATAGCCTCAATTTTATATGCCTGAACCAACTGTGCAATTTTTGCAGCGGCTTTATCTCGTTCATTTTGCGGCGGGTGCGGATAAATAGTAACATTCGTCTTCAAATCACCATTTTCATCCAGACAGACCACTTTACATCCGGTTCTAAATCCAGGATCGAGTGCCAAAACACGCTTACTTCCAATGGGTGGTGCAAGCAATAATTGTCTCAAATTGGTTGAGAACACCTTGATCGCCTCTTTATCTGCTTTTTCTTTAGCTTCATTCAATACCTCGTTTTCCAAGCTTGGACACATCAATCGTGTGTAAGATTCCTTACAAGCCTGTGCTACAACATCACCACAGCCATCATCACTTTTCACAAAGAAACGCTCCAACTGTTCCAATGCCTCTTCTTTGTCAGGTTGCGCTTTCAACGAAATAATTCCTTCCCGCTCGGCACGGTACAACGCTAAAAAACGATGAGATGCCGTTCTATAAAGTGGTTCAGAGAAATCAAAATAATCTCTATACTTCGCACCCTCCTCTTCTTTTCCTTTCGATAATTTGGATGCCAAAACAGCCTTTCGTTGGAACAAGGTTCTCATTCGAGCCCTCGCAACAGCATTTTCATTGATCCATTCAGCAATAATATCTGTGGCTCCCTGAATTGCCATATCTTCATCAAGAACATCACCTTTCACAAAACGCTCAGCCATTTGCTCAGGATCACCTCCACGTTGTGACATGATCATCTTTGCCAACGGTTCTAACCCTAGTTTCTTGGCTTTATCTCCTTTTGTTTGACGTTTCTGCTTGTAAGGCAAATAAATATCTTCCAATACATTCGAATCGAAACACTCCAAAACTTTAGCTTTCAGCTCAGGTGTTAGTTTTCCCTGCTCTTCAATTGACCCGAGAATGGTTTCTTGTCTGGCAATAAGTTCATCATACTTTTTAGAAGCATCTCGAATTGCCGCAATTTCAACTTCGTCTAATCCACCGGTTAGTTCTTTTCTATATCTGGAAATGAAAGGAACAGTTGCACCTTCATTCAACAAGTTAATGGTATTTACAATCGACTTTTCTGACTTAGCAGTAAGGTTTTTTACAAAATCATTTTTCAGCATTCGACAAATATAATGTACTGTTTATGGTAGTTTACACAATGTTGATAAACAATTTTGATTTTTTTTCCAGAGCTCAGACAACCAATCGATAACTAGAATTGTCTTTAAATCAAATTGATACTATGAAAAAGATATTTACACTTCTTACTCTGTCATTTGCAGCTCTATTCCAGCATGCCAATGCACAGATCCAAGACTATTATGTTTACGGAGATTCTATCATTGGATGTCAAAACAATCTATCAGGTTACATTATGAACGGACCGATTGCTGAAAACGCAATTATAGAGATCAACTGGGGTGATGGCAACACAGATAATATTCCAGCAACAATTGGTGCAAACACTTACGTCTCATTCAATCAGAATCACACTTACGCAGTTCCCGGAACCTATGCAGTTGATGTTCAGTTTTACAGCACTGTGAATTCAGCGTACTTTGGAACAGGAGAGCAACTTAGCCTAATGGGATTAAGTCAAAACTCTTGTGGATTCTTTAATGCTTATGTTTATCAGGTGAATCCTTCAGTTGGATATTACGATGTTCCGATGGATTGTACGGGAGCCGATGGAATTGTTACCACGATTACACCAAACTCGAGCTTCTACGGAAATTACATGGGACTTGACCCGGGAAATGCTCCTTACACAGTTAGTATTAATGATGCATGGTTAGCAACCAATGGTTACGTTCAAGCAACACCTGACCAAACGATTACAGGATTCAATGCTGACGGATTGGCAAACAATTCGCAAATGACATTTACTGTTACTTGTAGCGTTCCAGCTCAGAACCCTGATTTTGCTGTTAATTACATTTGGCCAAGTAACTTTGTCGCGCCACTTCAAACAGGAAATCTATATGTATACGTTTGTAACAATGCATGTTCAGACACATCGAATGCCGCGATGACATTAAATTTCCCGGCAGGATTTACTCCAAACACTACTGGTTTATCAAATGCAGTTGTAACTGGCAGCACATTAACATTTGACATTCTGGGATTAACGAACTGTACTCAATTCACAATTCCTTTCACTTTCCCAGGCGGAACTCCGGCAGGAACTCCAATTTGTTTTGATTTGACAGCTGCTCATCCGAATGATTCTGACTTATCTAACAACACAGATTCAACATGTTCAGTTGTATTCAATTCATACGACCCGAACGCGAAAGAAGTTGATCACGCTGAGCAAATCAATCCTGCAGTTCAGGAAAAATTGGAGTACATGATCCATTTTCAAAATGACGGAAACTTCAGCGCTGTGAATGTTGAGTTAATTGATACTATCTCTACAAATTTAGATCTATCAACTTTCAGATTGATTGGTTCAAAACACGGAGTTGCTGTAAATATTGATCCTGCAACACGAATTGTGAAATTCATATTCAACGGAATTTATCTTTCACCAAGCTCACAAGACTTAGCTGCTTCTCAAGGATATGTTATCTACGAAATTGAAGAAGTTGCCGGACTAGGGGAAGGAGACGAAATTGAAAACACAGCTTACATTTATTTCGACTACAATTCTCCAATTGTAACAAACACAGCTTACAACATCAATTCAAGTTTGGGAATGTCGGATTTAACAACAGCTTCTATCCTACTTTATCCCAATCCAACAAGCTCGAAATTCCAGGTTTCGGGTTCAGATTTAGAGGAAATTCGCGTTTTCGACATGACTGGGAAGGAAGTTCACACATCTAAACTTACTAACACAAATTTAGTGGATGTTGAAAACCTTTCAAATGGAATTTACACTTGCGTAATCACTAGCAAAACAGGTGTTTACCAACAAAAGCTTACCATCAAAAAGTAAGTAGAAATACATCAAAATGCAAAGCCGAATTCGTTAAAAACGGGTTCGGCTTTTTTGTTAACGAATTCTAAATCTTTGGATTATACTTCGATAATGGCCTATCTTAGCCCCCCCAAAACGAAGTAAGATGAATACACTTATCAGTTTAATGCTTTTCGGAACCTTATTTGGCGCATTTGCGGTCAAAAATTCTGATAGCACCAAAGCAGCTCATTCGGCAACAAAATCATTTCAAGGTCAATTTTGGAATGAGCGTCTTGAGCAAAAAAACACAAAGCTTTTCGAACAAAACGGAACTGCAAGCTATTACGCGAACAGTTTGAATGGACGAAGAACTGCATCAGGTAAAACATACTATAAAGACAGTTTAGTTTGTGCACACAAAACAATCAAACTTGGAACTGTTCTGAAAGTCACAAATCTAAGCAACGACTCTGTAGTATTTGTAACTGTTATTGATCGAATGGGTAGAAATACACCTCACATCATTGATTTAAGTATGGCTGGAGCCAAGCAATTGAATTTCTGGGGTAAAGGAATCGCAAAAGTTCGTGTGGAAGAATTCATGCTTCCTGTTCAAGTAGCAGATACAGTTAAAAAAACGATGTAATTGATCATTTCTTAACTCAAAGAAATTTCCCGGAAAATAATAAACCACAGAGAAATAGAGTACATAGAGATTCTTCATCTCGGCGCTCTCCTTCTCTTTGCGGTTCATTAAAAAACTATCGTTTCTTCGTTTTTTCAATTCAAATCGGCATGCGGGAATATTTCCTACATTTGATTCATGTTGAATCATTTGACGGTTATTGATTGCTCTACAGTACTTGCAGGACCTTCTGTCGGAACATTTTTCGCGGAATTAGGAGCAAAGGTTATCAAAATTGAAAACCCTGCTGTTCCTGATGTCACACGTTCGTGGAAATTGGCATCTGAAGATAAATCAAGTAATATTTCCGCTTACTTTTCTTCCGTTAATTACGGAAAGGAATTCAGAACACTCGATCTGAAACTGGATAATGATCGTGAAAAACTGTTTGATGTTCTTGAAAAAGCAGATGTATTCCTGAGTAATTTCAAATTTGGTGACGACGAAAAGTTGGGGATTTCAGATCATATTCTTCGAAATAAATTTCCAAAACTTATTATTGGGAAGATCAATGGATTCGGTGAAGACAGTGATCGCGTTGCCTACGATTTGATCCTGCAGGCTGAAACCGGTTTTATGGCAATGAATGGATCACAAGATTCTGGTCCCACAAAAATGCCTGTTGCACTTATAGATGTTCTTGCAGCTCATCATTTGAAAGAAGGAATTCTTGCTGCGCTTTTGGAGAGAACAAGCACAAATCAGGGAAAAGTGGTCACGGTTTCTTTGTATGATGCTGCTTTATCTTCTTTAGCGAATCAGGCTTCAAATTATTTGATGCAGAATCACGTACCAAAGCCAATTGGAAGTTTACATCCTAACATTGCACCATACGGAGAATTGTTCCAAACCGCTGACAATAAAACGATAACGTTCGCCATTGGAAGCAATAAACACTTCTCGATTTTATGTGATTTCTTAGGATTGAATGACCTTCCGTCAAATGAAAAATATGCTGTGAATGTCAACCGGGTTCAAAACCGATTAGAACTCAGAGAACTGCTTCAAACTAAAATTCAACACTTATCATCAAACGTGATTACTGAATTCATGCACAAAGAACATGTTCCTGTTGGTGTAATTCAAACGTTGGATGAAGTATTTTCAAAGGAAACTGCACAAAATTTAATTCGGGAAGAACTGATTGAAGATCAATTAACAAAACGAGTTACCCAAATCGCATTTAAAACGAAGTAATTATGGAGATCAGAAATCCCGTAACCCAGGAAGAATGGGATGAATATTACGATCTGCGTTACCGCGTTTTACGTGAACCGCTTGGAAAAGAGCGTGGATCGGAACGAAACGAAGGAGATGAAGCCGGAACGCATTTCGCTCTTTTTGAAGGATCTTCCATTTTCGGAATTGCGCGTTTAGATCATGTGGATGACACAAATTGTCAGGTTCGTTTTGTAGCTATCGACTCCAATATGCAGGGTCGTGGGTTAGGAACCCTCATTATGGAAGCTGTTGAACGCGAAGCAAAACGGACAGGTTACAACAAAATGATCCTTCATGCACGCGATTATGCTCTGCCGTTTTACCTAAATTTAGGATATGAAAATCATGGTGAATCATACAAGCTTTTTGATGTACTTCAGCATTTTGAAATGAGTAAAGAATTGAAATAATGGAAAATTCCAAATTTAAAATGGAGAAGGCATAATTCTTGTTTCACGGCATTCGATCTTTTTCAATTTTGAATTGATTTTACTATGCTTGCATAATAATATTAAACTTATTATATTTACTACGTATCAAAAACTAAGAAAATGTCAACTGCTATAAAAGGAGGAGAATTCCTCATCAAAGACGTTACTCCAAACGAAATTTTCACTCCAGAAGAATGGAATGAAGAGCAGCGAATGATTGCTCAAACCTGTGATGATTTCATTGCTCAGGAAATTGTTCCCGTAATCGAACGAATTGATAAAATGGAAGAAGGATTAATGCCTTCATTAATGAATAAAGCTGGCGAATTAGGTTTGCTTGGTCTATCAGTTCCTGAAGATTTGGGTGGAATGGGCGTTGACTTTAAAACGTCTTTAATGGCAACTGAACACCTTGGAAAAGGCTATTCATTCAGCGTTGCATTTGGCGCACACACCGGAATTGGTACTTTGCCGCTTTTGTATTATGGAACACAAGCTCAAAAAGAAAAATACATTCCGAAATTGGCAACCGGAGAATGGAAAGCAGCTTATTGTTTGACAGAACCAAATTCTGGTTCAGATGCGAATTCTGGTTCAACAAAAGCTGTTCTTTCAGAAGATGGAAAACACTATATCCTTAATGGACAAAAAATGTGGATCACCAACGGTGGTTTCGCGAACTTGTTTACCGTTTTTGCTAAAATAGACGATGATAAAAACCTAAGTGCTTTTCTTGTAGAAGCCGATAGTGAAGGAATTTCGCTGAATCCCGAAGAAAAGAAAATGGGAATCAAAGGCTCGTCAACACGACAAATTTTCTTCAACAACGTAAAAGTTCCGGTTGAAAACCAACTTTCAGAACGCGACAATGGATTTAAGATTGCCTTGAATATTCTGAACATTGGTCGAATTAAACTGGCTGGTGGAGTTCTTGGAAGTTCAAAACAAATCATTACAGAATCTGTTCAATACGCCAACGAACGTCAGCAGTTCGAACGCGCTATTTCTAAATACGGAGCAATTCGTTTTAAGTTGGCGGAACAGTCTATTCGAACATTTGCTGTTGAATCTGCAACCTACAGAGCAGCCCAAAACATTGAAGATACAATTGAAGATTTGATCGCGTCAGGAATGTCGAAAGAAGAAGCAACTTTGAAAGGAATTGAAGAGTTTGCTGCGGAATGCGCCATTTTGAAAGTGGCCGGTTCCGAATGTTTGGATTATGTTGCCGACGAAGGAGTACAGATATTTGGTGGAATGGGGTATTCTGCTGAATCAACAGTTGAACGTGCTTATCGTGACGCCAGAATCAACCGTATTTTCGAAGGAACAAACGAGATCAACAGAATGCTTATCGTTGACATGATCTTACGTCGCGCAATGAAAGGAAAACTGGATTTGATGGGACCAGCAATGAAAGTTGCCTCAGAACTAATGAGTATTCCTGAATTTAAGGATCTTCCAGAAGGTGAATTGGCTTTCGAACGTGAAGCATTGGGGCAATTCAAAAAAGTGATTCTGATGGTGGCTGGATCGGCAGTTCAGAAACTGATGCAAACTCTAGCAAAAGAGCAGGAAGTATTAATGAACATTGCTGATATTGCTATTTGGGTTTATCAGGCTGAATCAGTGCTTTTACGAGTAGAAAAAATGCTTCAAACGAAAAGTGCATCAGAAATTCAACGCGAAATTGCGATAGCAAAAATCTACTTCTACGATGTGGCAGATAAGATTGAAAAAGCAGCAAAAGATGCCATTTTCAGCTTTGCGGAAGGCGACGAAGCACGAATGATGTTGAGCGGTTTAAAACGATTCACAAAAACGGATGCTATCAACCCGAAGGCGTTACGTCAATTGATTGCAGAAGATTTGATTAATAAGAATAAATACGAATAAGAAAATAGAAACGAGAGATTAGAGAATAGGAATGTCTACTGCGATTATTCTTCCTATTCTCTACTTTCTGTTTTCTACTCTCTATTTGCCTAACACACCTTCAACATAACCCTGTTCAATAGTTTCCCAGCCATGCAAAAAAGGGACTGCCTCATGTTCTATTTTTGAATATGTTGAATAAATCGCTCCTTTCGTTTTTAGGAATTGCAGCTCTGGCTTGGATTTTCTATGTTGCTATCACAATTGGCACCAACGGAATTGCTCCTTCACCGTCTATTGTCTTTAGTGATGTTGATACCTCCGTTTTGGTCGTTCACAAACCAAAGGAATTGCAATACAACAATCCGGAATATGGGTTTGTACAAACTGAACCTTTCTACATTCAGGTTCTTGCTCAACCAGAACGTGTTCAACATTTCTATTTTTCCTCTTCCAGAAAATTATTCGTTTTAGAAAGAAGTAAGCCTTGGACAATTCAAAGAATCAAAGCCTATTTCTCAAAAATGGGTTACGGAGTTACACAGCAGGGCGGAAAAGATATTCGCATTTCAAATGGCTGGAAAGGCAGATTTCAGGACAACTTTTTAGCGCTTAGTCTAACTGATCTGAGCGAGAACGAAACATCTATTGTAGATTGGAATTTTATCGACAGAAAAAGTTCGGCCAGCCTGGTTAAGCGCAGTAATTCGAAAGATCCGAAAAGTTATATCATTGAAAACGCTTATACCTTAAGTAATAGTAAGGTAAAATACGTTTCGCAACAATCTATTGGGGCACTCCCACTTGTAGATGATCAAGAGTTTTTCCAAAGTTTCATTCCAATGGATTTCGATAGTTACACCTTCTATCAAAAAGACTATCTAAAAACTATCGATGGAGCATCTCCCCTTCTCGAATCAATGAATTCCGGAATGGTTGTGATTGAACAAAAAGGTGAAAAATGTATTATCATGGATTTTACACTTGGGAAAGATCCTATTTCTGTGCTGGAAAGTAAAATAGAGCTGGTTGCCGGAAGCGAAACCAAGGGCGAATTGAATGCGCAAATTCCACTTCAATTGTTCAATGGGAAATGTAACATCGAAATCTTCAACGGCTATGCGCTAATTTCCGATTCAAAATCCATTATCAATTCCTTGCTTGGAAACTACGAAACAGGAAATACCCTGGAACAATCGGAACGCCGGAAGCTGGAAATTTTCAGAAATACACCACGAAAAGTTTCTTATCGTTATTTCGACAACAAAACACATGTTACAAAAAGTTGTTTGACCAAAACACTGCACACCGTAATTGATCAATTGGCAGATGATGAAACAAACGAAAATGAGGAAATTGAGAAAATTGCACCGATTCGTTTGGATGGTAGAATCACTAGTATTCTGGCAATTGAAAACACTTCTTTGGTCTATGCCACTACAGATGCCAATTCTATTCACTTAACAAATAGCGATCAACTGCGTTGGACAAAAACGTTCGACAATCCAATTGTTGGTGTACCAATTCTGGTTCCCGGAACGCAGAGCGTTTGTATTCCAACGGAAACCGAATTACACTTCCTGAACAGCGGTGGTGCAGAAATGGCTGGATTCCCTATTCAATTCAATCACATACAATCTTCAGCTTCCATCTTTTCGGCGAACGGACAAACCATGATTGCAATTGTTGCGGATGGGCAAATTCATGCCTACAACACAACCGGAAAGAAAATCGCGAACTTATCAATTGGGACCAACTCCAATGCGGTGCTAAACATTTCTGTTGACAGAAGAGGTTGGCTTGCCCATGCTATTGCGGATAATACCTGGTTTACGTTCAACATGAAAAAGAAAACCAAACTGAGAAGCTTTGCTTTGGGCGAAGGAGATTGGTACCTCGCGCATTTCAATCAGAACATTCTTCCTGTTGGAGTTCAAAACAACAAATTCGTTCGTTATGGGGAAAATGGAAGATCAACTGTGCTCATTGGCAATATCAATAAAATGGTTCGCTATAAAGCCGGACAAAGTCAGGAACTCTTCTTTTTGACACAAAACCAGCATATTTATGTAGTAGACGGTTTAGGCAATATGATTACTCAATTCAACTCTCCGCTGCGAAATATACAGGACGCTTATCTGATTCGCTCAAATAAAGGACAAACCTTTGTGGGAATTTTGGACGGAATTTCAAATAACAGTTATATTTACACCATAAATGGTAACGAAGCTTACAAACAAGTCTTTGAGGGTTCTGAAAAATTGGTCTTCCAAAACAATGAAAATGGTCGACTTTCTTTAATAACAGGCTCCAATGGCTATTTGTTCCGTTATCAATTACATTAAAAACTACTCTTTATGAAAAAACAATTACTAAGGTGGATTGCGCCACTATTTCTAATTGCTTTCGTTAATCTCGCACATGCACAAAATTATTTGGGTGTTCACAGCAGTAACTATGCTGGTGTAATGGCACTGGATAATCAACCTGCAAGTTTCGTTGATGGTCGATTTAAGTTCGATTTGAACTTAGCAAGTGTAAACGTTGGTGCTTGGCAAAACGTGAAGTATTTTGATGCTTCTGTTTTACCAGCATGGTGGAAAAAGTCATTCACAACAGACACAACGTGGATGGCTCCGGATTCAACACTGTACGACAGAACAGTTTTCAATTATGAAGATTACAATTCGAATGCAAGATCAAGAGGAATGTATTTCAATACACAAATCGACATCTTAAATTTCGCATTCCATATCAATCCTAAAATCGCAGTTGGGTTTTCTTACAAGGTAAGATCAATTACCAACCTTGATGATATGGATATGAAATTGTTGACTTTAGCTGAAAATGGTTTAAAGTTCACTGATCTATGGAATATTGATATCGATGATAAAATTGTCAACGGGAACATGATGATCTGGAACGAATACGGTTTCAACTATGGTCAGGTTATTAAAGACGATGGCGAACATTTCTTCAAAGCCGGTGGACGTTTAAAATTCCTTCAAGGAATTGCTTCTGCTTATGTTTATACGGATGAAATGAAATACAACCTTTCAAGTGAGGATACAGCTGTATACTTGCAAGGAAGTTTCCAATATGGTTATTCAAACAACCTCGACAACTTAGGTGAGTCAGGATCTTTCAAACCAGCTTCTCGTTTGGGTCTTGGTTTAGATCTAGGATTCGTTTACGAATGGCGTCCAAAATGGAAAGAATACAAATATGACATGGATAATCAAACTGATCTTTGGATGCGTTCGAAAGAGAAGTATGAATTACGTTTAGGAGCCTCTATCGTTGACATTGGTGGAATGCGCTTTACAAAAGGTGAATTGACACGTAACTTCAACGTAAGCGCAAGTCAGTTAGATTTGAACATCTTTGATCAGGTAAACTCCCTTGCAGCACTTGACACGTTAATTGACAGCTTGGTAACAAGCCCTGGAACAGGTTGGTCAAGAGCTGAAGAAGGTGGACAAAAATACTTCATGAATACGCCAACTGCGGTTAGCTTACAGGCTGATTACCACATTTGGAAATGGTTCTATGTGAATGCTACAGGAATGATCAACGTGATCGGAAAGAAAAATGCTGATCGTGTAAAAATTCCAACTCAGTTTGTACTGACTCCAAGTTTTGATCATGCCTGGTTCGGTATTCATGTTCCAATATCGGTCAATCAATATTCCGGCTGGAAAGCTGGTATGGCAGCCCGACTTGGACCTTTAACAGTTGGAGTTGTTGATTTCAATTCTTTATTTGCTCGTGGAAAAGTTCACGGAACAGAATTCTTCGCTGGATTAAGAGTTCCTATTCTTTACATGGAGCCAGAAGATAGAGACGGTGATAAAATCTCTGACAAAATTGACGAGTGTAAAGAAACACCAGGAGTTTGGGCATTCAAAGGTTGTCCGGATAGAGATGGTGACGGAATTCAGGATACTGAAGATATTTGTCCAGACGATGCTGGATTAGCAGAATTCAAAGGATGTCCGGATAGAGATGGCGATAAGATCATTGACAAAGATGATGCTTGTCCAGACTTAGCTGGTTTAGCAGCATTCAAAGGTTGTCCGGATAGAGATAATGACAGTATTATTGACCCGAACGACGATTGTCCGGATGAAGCAGGTTTAGCGGCATTCAACGGTTGTCCGGATAAAGATGGTGACGGAATCAAAGATTCTGATGATGCTTGTCCTGAAAATCCAGGTCCGATTGCTAACCAAGGTTGTCCTGATACAGATAATGACGGATTGTTCGACTTCGTTGATAACTGTCCTACTGAATTTGGTCCTAAAGAGAACAACGGTTGTCCATGGCCTGATACAGATAAGGATGGATTGATCGACAAAGACGATGATTGTCCTTACTTGGCTGGACCATTGAACAACAAAGGATGTCCATTCCAGGATACGGATGGTGACGGAATTCTTGACAAGGATGATGATTGTCCTACTGTTAAAGGAGTTATCGAAAACAAAGGTTGTCCTAAGATTGCGGTTGAAGAGGCAGAGATCTTAAAAACTGCATTCGAAAACTTAGAGTTCAACACTGGTAATGCAATTATCAAAGATGTGTCTTTCGCATCATTGAATGAATTGGCAGCGTTGTTGATCAAGAAGAAAGAATGGAAACTTCAGATTGCTGGTCACACGGATAACGTTGGTGATGCACAGAAAAACTTAGTATTGTCTAAGCAACGTGCTGAAGCGGTGAAAGCTTACTTAGTGAGCAAAGGAGTTGACGCAGCTCGATTGAACACATTGTTCTTCGGTGAAACGCAACCAATCGCAACTAATGAGACACCAGAAGGTCGTCAGAAAAACAGACGTGTAGAAATGACAGTTGTATTCCAATAGTCAACACACAATAAAATAAAGAAACGGGTTGTTCGAAAGAGCAGCCCGTTTTTTGTTTCTCCCGCAGACGAGCACAGAGGAACGCAGAAGCTATATGACATAAACCCAATGAGTACTCATTTTTATTTCGATGAGTTTCCAAGACCTTTCAACGGACTTGGAAGTACCTCACAACGCTTTGGATTTTGTTTCACATCCTTTGGATTTGGTTTACGACGGACATGGAAGCAGTGGC
>CBFGNV010000027.1:0-50285 GCA_965650275.1 uncultured Fluviicola sp.
TCGGATTTTCAATTTGCTCGTTATCGTTCAAATACACTTTCAGGCGATTGTGCTCTTTATTCAAAACGTATTCGTCGACAGCAGCTTCGGGGAAAACCAAGGGTGTAATTCCTTCACTTGACACAAAATGAAAAATGAACACATCTTTAAATACAATGTGAAAAGGTTTGTCCTCACCTTGTTCACCAGATAAAGTGTATTCTTCGTAACGCTTAATTTCAACATCAGTAAACTCACCACGAACAGCAAATTCATCTTCCCATTCAAAACGAATGTTCTCAGGAGAATCTTTCCCCTCATGGTTTTCAGCTGCATACTCTTCAGAAAATGAAGGATTCTTGAGAAATACTTGAATAACGTACGACATAATTTTTGTTTGATTACAAATGTAACAAAAGACTAAAGACCGTTTCGAATTTCATTCGTAACTTCAAGACAATTGACCGTCAGCAGTAGCTGACTGAAAGACAATTCCGGCTTAAAGTCAGAATTTAGTCGTTTGTCTCAAGCGAAGCGGGTCTTATGTCTTGAGTCTTGTTAACTTTGCACAAAAATTATAGAATGACTGCACAAGTTGAACTTCTTACGAGCAAACTACAAACAATAGAACGCAAACATCCATGGATTTTCTCTGGTGCTTTGGTTCGTATGCCAGAAAATCTGGCTGACGGTGAAATTGTTCAGGTAGTTAATAAGAAGAAAGAAGTGCTTGCTGTTGGACATTTTAATCACGGATCTATTGCAGTTCGTGTATTAGCGTTTGACGATGTAGCTATTGATCAGGATTTCTTTAATAAGAGGATCCAAAATGCAGTGAATCTTCGTCTGGCGTTGAATTTATTTAATGACGACAACAATATTTTCAGATTGGTTCATGGTGAAGGCGACGAACTTCCTGGATTGATCGTGGATTTTTACAACGGAGTTGCAGTTGTTCAGTGCCATAGCGTTGGAATGTGGCGAAACATCGACCTCATCAATAATGCATTGCAATTTGCATTGAAAGATCAGTTGAAAGCCGTTTATCATAAATCGAAGGAAACATTACCAGGAAGAATTGAAACTACAGACGAATATTTATTCGGGGAAGTTGAAGTTCCACATACCGCAAAAGAAAACGGAGTACTTTACAATATCAACTGGATTTCCGGACAAAAAACAGGATTCTTCATTGACCAGCGTGAAAACAGAAGTTTGTTGGCTCAATACAGTACAAACAAGAAAATCCTGAATACCTTTTGTTATTCGGGTGGATTTAGTTGTGCAGCGTTGAGAAACGGAGCAACAGAAGTTCATTCCTTAGATAGTTCTAAAAAAGCAATTGAATTGACGGATGCAAATGTAGAATTGAACAATTTCACAGCACCTCATCAAAGTATCGTTGCTGATGCTATGAGCTTTATCCGTGATCTGGGAGAAAGTTATGATATCATCATTCTAGATCCTCCAGCATTTGCTAAACACAGAGACAAGCGTCACCAAGCGGTTCAAGGTTACAAGCGATTGAATATGATGGCTATGCAGCACATTAAGCCAGGCGGATTGTTAATGACGTATTCCTGTTCTCAGGTAGTTGACAAAACTTTATTTACGAATACCATTATTGCTGCTGCAATAGAAAGTGGTCGTTCTGTGAAAATATTACACCAACTGCACCAACCGGCAGATCATCCCATTTCAGCTTTCCACCCTGAAGGCGAATACTTAAAAGGCTTGATGCTTCAAGTGAATTGATTGAATGCTTGATATTGGTTACAAAAACATACTGAAAGTTGCACTTCCGATGATGCTTAGCGGCTTCATCCAATCTGTCATAAACATTACGGACGCAGCATTTCTCGGACATTATTCGCAATTGGCTTTTAATGCGGCTGGTGGCGCAGGGATGTGGTATATCACTTTATACATGTTGTTTATCGGTTTGAACGACGGGTCTCAAATTCTGATGGCGCAAAAGATTGGTGAGAAGAACAATTCTGGTGTTGTAAAAGTATTCCATAACAATATTGCGCTTCTAACCGTTGCGGCTGTTTTAGCTACTTTGTTCATTCAATTGGTAATGCCGTCTATCCTGCATTCCATGGTTACAGATCCAATGCTTGAGCGAGCGGAGATGCGTTTTCTGGAAATTCGAGGATTTGCACTTTGGCCAACGATTATCACTTTGAGTATTCAGGCAAACTATTTGGCGCAAGGGAAATCGGGATTGGTAATGTACACTTCATTGATTACGGCGCTTAGTAATGTTTTTCTGGCATACAGCATGGTTTATGGTAAATTCGGTTTTCCTGAATGGGGAATGGAAGGTGCTGCAATAGCAAACACAACTGCTGAAACATTGGGAATGATATTCATTCTTGCAACATTGATCTACAACCGCAAGAAAGACATCTATAATGTATGGAGCAAGCTGAGGATAGACGTAAAACAATTGATAGAAAACCTTAAAGTTGGATTTCCACTTTGTTTGCAAGGATTGTTAGCTTTATCTATTTGGACGGTATTCTTCAATTGGATTGAACAAATGGGAAAGGCAGATCTGAGTATCTCACTAAATATTCGACACATCTATTTCCTTGCCTTCGTTCCTATCTGGGGATTTGCCGCTGCAACAAAAACATATATTGCACAGTATATTGGTGCCCGACAATTGGATCAACTTCCTATCATTCAAAAAAGAATCCAATTACTTACAGTTGTTTTTCTACTGGTAACATTTCATGGTTCCGTGTTCTATCCGGAAGCTCTTGTATCGATGATTAATGACAACGAGGAGTTTGTCCAGAAAAGTGCGGTTATTCTTCGCCTGGTTAGCGGATCAATTGTACTGTATGCAATTGTCAGCGTTTACTTTCAAACCATCGGTGCCAGTGGAAACACACGTGTGACATTTATAGTAGAATGTCTCTCCACATGCTCCTACTTATTCGCTGCATGGCTCTTTATTAAAGTATGGCATTGGGACATTACATTTGTATGGCTGGTAGAATATGTGTACTTTATAGTGATGGGAGCGGCCAGCATCATCTACCTGAGATTTTTTAATTGGACAAAAACGGAGTTGATATGAAGTCGTTGAGAGTTGTATTTATGGGAACCCCCGCGTTCTCTGTTGGAATAATGAAAGCCATTCTTGAATCAGAACATGAATTGGTAGGAGTTGTAACCGTTGCCGATAAGCCAGCTGGTCGAGGACAAGTGATGCACGAAAGCGCCGTAAAGATTGCTGCAAAAGAATATGCGCTTCCTATTCTTCAACCTGTTTCTTTAAAGGATGAGCAATTTCTTTCGGATTTAAAAGCGTTGAATGCAGATGTATTTGTTGTAGTAGCGTTCCGTATGCTTCCTACAGCAGTTTGGCAAATGCCTGAAATGGGAACATTCAATTTGCATGCTTCCCTTCTACCGGATTATCGTGGTGCCGCTCCAATTAACTGGACAATCATTAACGGAGATACAAAAACAGGTTTAAGTACTTTCTTTATAGATGAACAAATTGATACTGGTTCTGTTATCAAGCAAGTAACATTAGAGATCTCCGAAAACGAAAATGCAGGAAGTCTACACGACAGGATGATTCCCGAAGGAGGAAAGCTGGTAGTTGAAACCTTGAATCTGATTGGAATGAGAAATGCTACAACTATCCCACAACGTGAAATGGTAGGAAGTTTGAATCGTCCGGCACCAAAACTATTTAAAGAGAATACCAAAATAGACTGGAGTGCGGATGCAAAAACAATCCATCAACTCATCTGTGGTCTTTCTCCATATCCAGCAGCCTGGTCTTCTTTAACCAATACAAAAGGAGAAACAAAGACGGTCAAATTCTTTGAAACGCGAATCATTAGCAACACGAACAAGATGCTACACGAAATGTGGAGTACCAAAAATGCGTTTTATATCCAGTTAAAAGATGGTGTTTTAGAGGTGCTGGAATGGCAAATGGAAGGCAAAAAGCGCATGACAACTCATGATTGGCTTGTTGGAAATAGCATTTCAGACTGGAAAATTGGTTAAGATATTAATCGAACGAATAGCATAGTTAGTCGTAAAACCCTTTAAAAACGGGGGCTTTATCAACAAAACGCCGTATTTATCAACAAAAACGACACTTTTTCGCTGTAGTCCTTTGCTGGTATGAGTTTTCGCCTAAATTTGTCCTATCAAATAATTGAAACATTTTTAAAAACCAAACTATGAACAAAGCAGAATTAATCGACGCTATTGCTTCTGAAGCAGGATTGTCTAAAGTAGATGCTAAAAAAGCATTGGACGCATTTGTAACAGCTACAGGTAGCGCGTTGAAAAAAGGAGATCGTATCTCTTTAGTAGGATTCGGATCTTTCTCTGTATCTAAGAGAGAGGCTAGAACAGGACGTAACCCTCAAACTGGAAAAGAAATCAAAATCGCAGCTAAGAACGTTGTACGTTTCAAAGCAGGTGCTGAGCTTTCTGGAGCAGTTAACTAAGAAATTTATATTTCGAATGAAAAATCCCTTCCGAGTTTCGGTGGGGATTTTTCTTTTTATGGTGACTTCGACATCTCGACTACGCTCGATGACCGAAGCTCAGTTAGCATAAAAGAATAAAATGGTGACTTCGACTCCGCTCAGTCACCAAAATATACACTTCAAGTTTTTTTCAATTTTTCAATTTCATTTTTCAATAAATTGCTCTCAAATCCTCAAAAGAGAATAAATCGGTACTACAAAAAATGAATTTGTCTACTCCTACTTTCGATGAAAACGACCAAAAGATCGTGAACTTTGGATGTGAAGGAAACATCTTCAATTTATCTTCTCTCAAGGAATTTGAACGACCAATCCGCTCATACGGTTTTGGAATCAAATTCGTTTGCGACGGATTAGAGAGCTACACCATCAACAAGAAAACGTTTAACGTTTCACCAGGAAGTTATCTTCTACTCAATGGAGAGAAAGAAGGCAGTGTCATAATTGACAGCAAAAAGACTGTTAAAGGAATGTGTTTGAATATCTCCGATAAAATGATTGGCGATGTTGTTTCATCTCTACAAGCACCTGATACTGCAATTTCGGATCTTGAACTTTCTAAATTCTTCTATACAGAGCATTTTCTGGAAAACAAATACAACGCATCGAATACAATTTTAGGTAAAAAATTGTTGGAACTTGGGACACTCATACACACACAATCCTTTTCCAGCGATGAAATCACTGAAGATCTATTCTATGAACTGACAGAACGCTTGGTTGCTGATCAAATTCAAGTGTTCAAGCAATTGCAATCTATTCCAAGTGTAAAAAACGAAACGCGCAGAGATTTATGCAGAAGAGTGTTAATTGGAAAAGAATATATTGATTGTAACTTCACGGAAAACCTTACCGTTGCTCAAATTTCCAAGATCGCAGGATTGTCGGAGTATCACTTCTTTCGTCTCTTTAAGCAAATGATGGGAATTACACCTTATCAGTACATTATTTCCTCCCGACTAAAAACGGCAGCACAACTGTTAAAATCTGACTTCTCTGTTTCAGATGTCGCTATTTCTATGGGATTCGCTGATATTTTCACTTTCAGCAAAGCCTTCAAGAAGCACTTTGGCGTTTCTCCTACTGTATTCATTAAAGCGTAGTTTACTACCTCAAACCGTTCCGATAGCTATCGGAAGATTTTTCGGAATGCAATGCAAAAGTCACTTCGATACATCAGCTAGCGCTGACACTCAGTTTGACTTTAAAATTCAGACACCACGTCAAACCGAGTAATTTTTTTCGGAATGCAATGGAGAAAAATTGTATCGAGGTTAGTGGTACTTCAAATTAGCAGTTTTAAACAAATCAACCCCATTCAACAACCGTAGATTTATCTCATAAATAGTATCATTATGAGAATATTCTACAAAATAGGATTGTCATTTACCCTGTTGCTTTACTCAGCTAACAGTAATGCACAAATCACTCCCGGACTCGATCAGGAATTACAAGAAACGCTCGATAGTATGAAAATCGTGCTTGGAGCAAAATCACTAAGTGCGGCTATTCAAACTGCCGACGAAAGTATTTGGGCACACGCAACTGGAATTTCATCAGCTATGCCACCAATAGATGTTACACCTAACGACTTATATCTGATAGGAAGTGTCACCAAAACATTAACATCTGCATGTGTTTTACAGTTGGCAGACGAAGGCTTGCTATCAATAGATGATAGTTTACACGAATGGCTTCCGACAATGCCATACATCGACACAAATATTACGATTCGTCAGTTATTGAATCATACAAGTGGTATTTATGAGATACTGTCTCATCCACATCACTACGATTCTTTAATAGCCGACATGTCCAGAATCTGGACTCCAGAAGAACTAATAGATCGTTTTATCTCCCCTCCTGCTTTTCAGCCTGGAACGTCATGGGCATATTGTAACACGAACTACTTTCTTCTAAGTATGATTATTAAGGAAGCAACAGGAAACGAGTTTTACACAGAACTTCGTAATCGCTTTTTTGATGCTTTGTCATTAAATTCTTTTGGCATTCCTGCTTTCGAAAACTTAAATGGTCCTGTTGCACATTGTTGGCTTGATCTTAACGGAGATGGAGTAATTGAAGATGGTAACAACTTTTATATGAGTTATATGTCGTTAAACTCAACCGCTGGTGCAGCAGGTGGCTACTTCTCTACTCCAACCGATTGTACCAAATGGATGAGAACATACATGCGCGGTGATATACTTTCGGAAGAAATGATGAACGAAGCTAAAACTACAGTGACTATTGGTGGGAACATTGAACGCTATGGTCTTGGTTTGATGCGAAAAACAAATGGATTTCTAGGATATGAAGCTTACGGTCACGGTGGAGATCTGGCTTATCACGCTTCGTCATGGTATTTTCCTGCGCTCGATCAAAGCATCACTGTTTTTACTAACGATGGTTCCGAAACCTCATGGAGCATACTTCCGGTAGTTCGTGAACTATTAAGAACGTACCTGAACGAACAAACAGCTTCAGTAGAAACGAATTTTCTTGAAGAAATCACAGTAAGTCCGAATCCGTTTAATGATGAGATAAACATTTCGTGGACATCT
Organism: uncultured Fluviicola sp.; assembly: GCA_965650275.1. Classification (GTDB taxonomy): domain Bacteria; phylum Bacteroidota; class Bacteroidia; order Flavobacteriales_D; family Crocinitomicaceae; genus Fluviicola. The sequence continues at coordinate 7,076 of CBFGNV010000027.1, forward strand.
CAATCCTCAGAAGAAATAACCCTTTCATTAAAAGATGCTGCGGGCAGAGTTCTCGTATCCAAAATACATCAACCAAATAACAAAGTAAATCAGTCAACGCTTTCTGAACTGGGTGCACTTTCTGCAGGAAATTACTTCCTAACAATTTCAGGAAGTGATGGCTGGACAAAGACGATCAAGGTTATCAAATAAAGTCGAATAAGAGAAGATTCCAATGACATAATTGGCTCAAACATAGCAGAAAGATTTAGGAGCCTTTTTGGCTGGGTGGCGAATACATCGGATATGAACTGCAACAAGAAATACCAAATTTGATTTCGAATCTTAATATTCCGTTTGATACCTGAAACAGAAATGCCTCGATTATTCGGGGCATTTGTTTTTGAATTCTTTTTAGTACAGACCCGATGCATCGCGTCTCTGCAATTCTTATTCATTAAATTTGCCGAATGAATAACAATCGTCTCTTAGAAGAATTCTACAAACTCATTCCTGAAGAAAAAGGACAACTCTTTGACAAAATTGCTGCGGAACGCACTCGACATTTAACCGTTGCACTTGAAGAAATCTACCAGGAACACAATGCCAGCGCTATTTTAAGAACTTGTGATTGTTTCGGAGTTCAGGAACTTCATGTAATAGAAAAAGAGAATAAATACAAGGTACAACGAGATATTGCTCGCGGTGCCGGACAATGGGTAGATATGTTCAACTACAATTTGGGAGCAACACCATTGACAGATTGTATGTCATCATTAAAGAACCGAGGATACAAATTAGTTGCGCTGACTCCAGATGCAGAGATGGACATTTATGACATTCCAATTGAAGAACCACTTGCATTGTTTTTCGGAACAGAATGGGAAGGTATTTCAGATGAAGTTCGTGAAACAGCCGATTATAAAATCAAAATTCCAATGGTTGGTTTTACCGAGAGTTTCAATGTTTCTGTTTCAGCAGCACTTACGCTGCAAGCATTGAGAAATCGATTGCACAATTCAACTCTGGATTGGAAATTGACAGAAGAAGAACAAACCATAACTAAAATTCGTTGGTGCCAGAAATACATGAAAAATGGTACTGTGGTAAGAAGTGAATTGGAAAGAAGACTTAGAGAGGAAAGCCATCTCGACTCCGCTCGATGACCTTTCCAAATAAAACTTATTCTTTTGTCCGAAATAAAAAAACAATCCTTCTAAACGCGTCCCAACGGTTACCGAGCGGAGTCGAGGTAAATTGGTTGAAAACTATCCTTCTAAATTCTTTTTCAAGCGCTTGCTCACATATTATAAAACGCTATATTTGCTTACAAATTAAACTAAACTATGGGAAAAGGAGATATTAAAACGGCAAAAGGGAAACGTATCAACGGTTCTTACGGTAATACAAGAAAACGTAAAAAAGCTACTCCAGTTGTCGTTGCAGCTGCACCCAAAAAAGAAAAGAAAGTTGCTGCTGAAAAGCCAGCTGTAGAGAAAAAAGCTCCAGCTGCTAAAAAAGCAACTGCAACAAAAACAGCAGCAGCTAAACCTGCAGCAAAGAAGACGACAACGAAAAAGGAGGCTTCGGATAAATAATTTTGTAAATGATTCATATACAATAAAATATTAAAAGCTTGCCTCATCGGTGAGCTTTTTTGTTTATCAAAAACTGGTGTACCAAACAAATCGGGAACCAAACAAAAATAAAGTGGTAATGAAAAAACACAATTTCGGGGCTGGACCATGTATTCTACCCCAAGAAGTATTTCAGGAAGCATCTGAAGCAGTAAAAAACTGGAACGGACTTTCGATTCTAGAAGTTTCTCACCGCAGCAAAGATTACGAAGCTGTTATGCAAGAAGCAAGAGATTTGGTTAAGAAAGCTCTTGGTTTGGGTGACGATTACGAAGTGCTTTACCTTCAAGGTGGTGCTACTCTTGGGTTCACGATCGCTGCGTTAAACATGATGCGTGATACGAAAAAAGCAGCTTATATGAATACAGGTACTTGGGCTTCGGGAGCAATCAAAGAAGCAAAAAAAGTTGGTGTTGATGTAAACGTTATTGCTTCTTCTGAAGACAAAAACTTCAGCTACATTCCTAAAGGAGTTATCATTCCTAATGATGTTGACTACTTCCACTACACTTCAAACAATACCATTTACGGTACACAGTTCAAAGAAATCCCGAATTCTCCGGTTCCTTTGGTTTGTGACATGTCGTCTGATATCTTCTCGAAAGAAATTGATGCAACTAAGTTTGATTTGATCTATGCTGGTGCTCAAAAGAATCTTGGACCAGCTGGTGCAACACTTTACATCGTAAAGAAAGAACACCTTGGGAAATCTACTTCTCCATTCATGCCGTCTTACCTTGATTTGAAAGGTCATGCAGATAAAGACTCTATGAACAATACACCTCCTGTATTTTCGGTTTACGTTTCTATGTTAAACTTACGTCACATGTTGGCAAACGGTGGTGTGAAAGCACAAGGAATTAAGAATGAAGCAAAAGCAAAATTGATTTACGGAGAAATTGATGCTAACCCATTGTTCGAAGGAACTGTTGCAACGGAAGATCGTTCTGAAATGAACGTGAACTTCTTGTTGAAAAATGAAGCACTTACCGCTGAATTCGATGCAGCTTGGAAAGAAGCTGGAATTATTGGATTGAATGGTCACCGTTCTGTTGGCGGATACCGCGCTTCTATGTACAATGCACTTGAACTGGATAGCGTTCAGGTTTTGGTTGATGTAATGAAACAATTCGCTCAAAAACACGGTTAATCAAGGAATTATGAAAGTATTAGCTAACGACGGTATTTCCAATGAAGGAAAAGTGGCTTTGGAAAAAGCCGGATTCACCGTTATTACAGATAAAGTTGATCAGGATAAACTGGCTCAATACGTAAATGAAAACGGAGTTGAAATCGTTTTGGTACGCAGTGCAACTACTGTTCGCAAAGAAGTGATCGATGCTTGTCCGGGACTAAAATTGATCGGTCGTGGTGGTGTTGGTATGGACAATATCGACGTTGCTTACGCTCGTGAAAATGGTAGAACGGTTATCAATACACCTGCTTCTTCTTCACAATCTGTTGCGGAATTGGTAATGGGTCATTTATTCGCTATTTCACGTTCACTTCACCATTCATTCAAACACATGGAAACAGGTGATTTTTCTGCATTGAAGAAACAATACGGAAAAGGTATTGAATTGCGCGGAAAAACATTGTTGATTGTTGGATTTGGTCGTATTGGTCAGTCATTGGCTTCTTACGCCTTAGGTTGTGGAATGAACGTGAAAGCGGTTAACCTTCACAATGGAACAACGAATGTTAAAGTTGGTCCTTTTCCTGGAATTGGCGAGATCGAAATCCCAATTACATGTTCTACTGATTTGAAAGCAGAAATTCCAACAGCAGATTTTATTTCTCTTCATATCCCTAAACAAGCGAATGGCGATGCTGTAATTGGTAAAGCTGAATTCGATTTGATGAAAAAAGGAGTTGGTTTGGTAAACGCTGCTCGCGGTGGTGTTATCGATGAGAAAGCGTTGATTGAAGCTTTGGATAGCGGTAAAGTTGCTTTTGCTGGATTGGATGTTTTCGAAAACGAACCAAACCCAATGAAAGAACTGTTGTCGCACGATAAGATTGCAGTAACTCCTCATATTGGTGCTGCAACTAACGAAGCTCAGGATAGAATCGGTCTGGAATTAGCTGATTTGATCATTGCTCAATTCGGAAAACAAGTGTTGGCATAAATGGCAAAAATTCATCCTTTTAAGGCAGTTCGTCCAACGCGCGACAAAGCGCAATTGGTTTCAACAAGACCATTGGCAGCTTATCGCAAACACGTTCTTCGTGCAAAGTTGGACGAGAATCCTTATACTTTTTTACATATCATCCATCCGGAGGTCGATCGTCAGCAATTGGCGAAGGCCTCTCAGGAGGAACGTTTCGAAGCAGTTAGAAAACGCTACGAACAATTTCATGAACAAGGAATCTTTGTTCAGGAAGAAACACCAACGGTTTACGTTTATCGTCAGATCAAAAATGGTCACGAGTTTACCGGCGTAATTGCTGGTGCAAGTATTGAAGAGTATCAGAACGACAAGATCAAGAAGCACGAAGCAACCTTGACTTCGAGAGAAACGATGTTCACCAATTATCTCGACATTACGGGTTTCAATGCGGAACCGGTTTTATTAGCTCATGAACCATCTAAAGAATTGGATGCAGTTCTTGCTGAAATAACAAAAGACCGTGCTGAATATGAGTTTTCAACTACCGACAAAATCAAGCACGAATTGTGGGTGGTAAAAGACGAACATCTGGAAAAAATCCTGAAAGCGTTCGAGCCTATCGATGAATTGTATATCGCTGATGGACATCACCGATCTGCTTCCAGTGCTCGATTGAAAGATCATTTGGTGGCTTCAAACGCCGTAAATGGTGAAAACTGTAATTATTTCCTCGCTTATCTTATCGATGAGAAAAAGCTGGAGATAATTGAATTCAATAGAATTGTAAAACATTTGAATGGACTGACGGAAGAAAGTTTCATTCATCACTTATACGAACATTTCGAGGTAGAAGAACTTCACCGTTCCCGTAAACCGAAATGTTGTCACGAGATTGTGGTATTGTTGAGCTACAGAACATTGGTTCTTCGTCCAAAAGCACACGTTTTAGATACACAAGATGTTGTAAAACGTCTGGATGCTCAAATTTTGACGGATTACATTCTTCAACCTATTTTGGGAATCGAAGATCTGAAAACGTCGAAAGACATTGAATTTATTCCTGGAACATTGGATATCAAACGTTTGAAAGACAAGTTGAGTCACGACGATTCTGCTGCCGCTTTCCTACTCTATCCAGTTCCAATGAAAGATGTGAAAGCTGTTGCAGATGAAGGAAAAATCATGCCTCCGAAATCAACTTGGGTAGAACCCAAAATGCGCAGTGGATTGACGATTTACAACATCAATGAATAATGAGCGTAGCCCAAAATATTGCTGAATTAAAGTCTACTTTACCTGAGAGCGTTACCTTAATTGCTGTTAGTAAAACGAAACCTGTTGAAGTTCTTCAGGAAGCGTACGACGGCGGACAACGTGTTTTTGGTGAGAATAAGGTTCAGGAAATGGTCAACAAATACGAGCAGCTTCCAAAGGATATTCAGTGGCATTTGATTGGTCATTTACAAACCAATAAAGTAAAATACATTGCTCCGTTTGTAGAATTGATTCACTCTGTTGACAGCTTAAAACTTCTTCAGGAAATCAATAAACAGGCAAAGAAATACAATCGTGTAATTCAATGTTTATTGCAGTTTCATATTGCAAGCGAGGAAACCAAATTTGGTTTAAACGTTGAAGAAGCAACAGAAATTCTGCAGGACAAAGAGTTTGTTGAAATGGACAATATAGAGATTGTGGGAATTATGGGAATGGCAAGTTTCACAGACGATCAGGAAGTCATAAGAGACGAATTTCAAACCCTTCACTCCTATTTTGCACTGATCAAAAGTCACTTTTTCAAATTCAATCCCAACTTCAAGCACATTTCCATGGGAATGAGCGGCGATTACGAAATTGCCATCGAAGAAGGAAGCACCATGATTAGGGTTGGAAGTAAATTATTTGGCGGAAGATAGTTACAGAATCAAAAACAGAATGAGAATGAGGACTATTAAAATCAATTTACTTTTTGGAATTCTATTTCCATTGTTTTCGTTTGGTCAAAATTCCTACACGGATAGTTTGACTTTAGAACGTGAGATCCACGACAAACAGTTCTTCGAAGAAGTTTTAAACGAAGAAGAACGCGATCATGTAAAGCAAATTTGCTATTTCGCAGTTGATACGAATTACATTGTTGAAGCGGAATTCGTTCCTAAAAAGGGCAAGCGTTTCATCATGCCTATGAGCAAAGAGCGATTGGTTTACTACAGAAGTGTGGGAACCTTGAAGTTCAAAGTCAACGGCGTTGAATGTACACTTCAATTACTGAAAAATCTAAGTTCAACTGACAAGACCTTCAAGAATTACTATTTCCTTCCATTTCGCGATGGAACCAGTGGTGAAACGAGTTATGGTGGCGGAAGGTACATGGACCTCATTCTGACCAAACAGCAATTGAAAGCAGGAAAAGTTACGATCGACTTCAATACTTGCTATCATCCGTATTGCGCTTATTCAGAACGTTATTCTTGTCCGATCGTTGATGCTGCTAATAAAATTTCTCCGAAAATTGAAGCTGGAGAGTGTTATACGTTGGGGGAGCATTGAGAATTTTCCGTCCAGAGCGGAAGCACGGATGAACTAAACTAATTAATCTAACATATAAATCAACTATGAAAAAACTCCTTTTCCTACTCGTACTTCCAGTACTTCTGTTTAGCTGTAAATCTAAATCTGATAAAGAAGATCTAACCGACGTAAAACCTGTCAAAATTGAGTTTTATGAAGCGTACAGCACAATGGAAATGCGTCCTTTGCTTGATACGATCGTTAAATGGTCAAGCAAAAACGACAGTCTTATCAAAAGTCATCATATTTCAAAAACAGATTTGAGTTCGTTAATTTCTGTTGTTAGCATGAACTCGGGGGTAATTGCGCTTGTACAACCACGAAATATGGAGTCCGTAAAAGCCATCTTAGCTTTAGATGACGTGAAGAAAATGTTGCCTAAAGGAATGAGCTTTGTGTTTTCGGTAAAACCTATGAAAACCTATTCCAGAACAGCAACCTATGAACTTTATGCTTTAAAAATACCCGAAAACGGTAGAGCAAAAGTGAACGGATCACATGTTAAAGACGCAGAAAAGTCATTAGACATAAACACAAGTAAACCCGTTATCGTTCTAACAATGACGGATGAAGGTCAGCAAATTTGGTATGATATGACTTCTCAAAACATTGGAAAATACATTGCTATCGTTCTCGACGGAAAGGTTATTTCTTGCCCAAATGTCATTAACACTATTGACGGTGGACCAACTGAAATTAGTGGAAATTTCACCGTTGAAGAAGCAGAAGATTTGGCAAGAGGAATCCGTGCTGGAAGATAATACGTATGAACTAAAATAATTTGTACGTATATCATCAATTTCTTATCTTCGTGTAAATGAGATAAAATGAACACAAAACTCACATTATCAATTGAAGAAAGCGTAATTGAAAGGGCAAAAGCTTACGCAAAATCTAAGAATCGAAGTTTATCCGAAATTATAGAACGCTATTTAGATTCGATTACGAGTGAAAATATGGTAAACGACATGGAAATTACTCCATTCGTCAAAAGTATTTCAAGTGGTGTAAGTATTCCAGATGATTTAGACTACAAAGAAGAATACCGTAAACACATCGAAAAGAAACACAAATAATATGGATGCGGTATTTCTCGACTCCAATGCAGTCATTGATTTTCTTGGAGAACGTCGGCCATATTATGAATTCATCGCTAAAACCCTTTCTTTAGCTGACCAAAAGAAAATCAAGATTTTTGTTTCACCGATTTCGTTTGCCGCTGCATACTATATTATTTCAAAATTCGAATCGAAGAAAAAAGTGATGGATAAAATCCGAAAGTTCAAGATTCTCGTTCAAACAGCGAGTATTTCTGATAATTCATTAGAAAAAGCAATCAATTCAGATTTCAGTGATTTTGAAGATGCACTTCAATATTTTTCTGCAATAGATGCTAAGTGCAACTTAATTCTTACCAGAAATGAGAAAGATTTCAAAGCGGCTATGATTCCCGTAATGTCACCAGAGAACTACCTAAAACTTAGGTTAACATTATAAATTCGGTTCCCTTTCGTCTCTCCCTCCTTTCCTCTTTTAGCTTTCCTCTTCCAGTATCTCCACTACTCGCCCTACTTTCTTTTCATCCGTCATGATCTTGATTCCATGTGGATGCGTTGGTGCACTCGTCAAAATACTTTTCACCACTCCTTCAGTTATTTCACCAGTTCGTTGATGATGTTTCTGGATAAAAGCAACGTACATTCCTGGCTTGATATCTTTTCTTTCTGGTTTCATATAACAAAGTTACGCAATCGTAGCTTGAAAATAACTCCAAAAATTCCGAGGAATTTCCAAAATTCAACAGATTTCAGATTTGATGTTCACTCCACTATTTCAAACCAATATGTTGTAGTATCAGCATAATGATAAGTTTCCCCTATCCACGTTTCACTACTTTCAATAACCAGATATCTTTCGTCAAAAAAAGTCATTAACCTATCCCAATCGGAAGAACCGAAAGCAACATCATCGTACATCCAATTATCAATTATGTCTGCACTTGAATAAATGACTGAGTCGCCGTAATAAGCTGATTTACCTGCATTCGAACCATCAGAAACCACGCAAATCATACGAAAACGTTTGTTCTCAAAATCAGCTTTTTCTCCTTTCTCGAATTCAATTTCATCTGATCCTTCTTTAAAATTACCGCGATGTGAAGTATTCCTCGCTGAGAAACCAATTTTAGCAGGTTGGCGCCAATCATAATGATGTTGATTCTGAAACTCAGCAATATTTTCCCCGATTGACGGATAAATAATATAATCAAGGCTGTCCAAAATGGGAGTTATTGAATCAATTTGCCTTCTAACAAAGTCTATTTGGTTTTCCCACAGAGGTATGCCATCTTTTACATGCATTGCTCGTATTCTGTTTTTCAAACTGTCAACTTTTCGCTGATAGAACCATCTGTTTCTGGATAGCTGACTTACTTCATCCAACGTCCACTTCCTGATGTACCAATTGGTGATTTGGGTAGAATCGTTGCTCGGGTCAATGACTATTTCTCGCTGAAAACAATCGTTATAAAAAATCGTTTGAGCTCTTTGTCTGGTAAGATCAGTTGGGATATAATGCGCTGTATCAGTACCTGAAAATACGTGAGTGATTTTTTGGTTCGTCAAGGATTCCGTTGTCTGAAAAAGCAGAATCCGGTCATTGAATCCAACAGAATCCAAGCTTGTTGTTCTTTCTAAACGCCTTAATAGTCCATTGAATTCTACTCTTGCATATCTTTCCAGTTCGTTGTCCGTTGGTTTTTTCTTCTCAACAACCGGTTGTTTTTCAAAGGGATTTAAGAACATTACATAGTTATCATCAGGAAAATGGTAATGAACTGGAGGTGGTAATTGAACGGTTCTCCATGGCTGAATGATTAGGCAAGAATCCTGTGCAACAAGACAACGAGTAAAGAGCAAACAAAAAAACAGGAGATTAAGACAAGGTTTCATCATTCCAATAAAGTAATTTTGGTTTTCAATACAGGTGGATTGAGATTCGGTTCAAAAGAGAATTTCAGTTACCTTGGCGCTAAATTCAGCTTCATGAAAACACTTCTTACGTTATCACTTTGTTTACTAATTACCAATCTCTTTTCCCAAACCAATTTCCCCTCCTTCCTTGCCGGAACCTGGAAATCGGAAGATGGAAAAACGTTTGAACATTGGGACATTCTTTCACCAACATTGATGAAAGGATATTCTTATGAAATGAATGGGAATGAAACAGTTGTAAAAGAATACCTTGAGATTGGAAAAGTGGGAAAAAGTGTTGTTTACACGCCTACAGTAATTGGCCAAAACGATGGAAAGCCAGTTCAATTCAAAATGACGAAATCAGATAGTGTCTTTATCTTCGAAAATCCAAAACACGATTTCCCAAAGAAAATTATTTACACAAAACTATCTGAACACACCATAAACGTTGAAGTTCTTGGCGCTGACAACAAAGGTTTTTCATTTCATATGGTAAATCAAAATACAATAGAAATGCTTAAGTCCATGGATCAGATTTTTGGCGATACAGACAATCCAAACTACGATGCTGCATTGGCTAAAAAAGTCGGATCTGATGATTACGGAATGAAAAGCTACGTTTTTGTTATTCTGAAAACAGGAGCCAATACAACAACAGATAAAAAGTATATCGACAGTTGTTTTATGGGGCACATGTCGAACATGGGAAAATTGGTTGACGCAAATCAATTGGTGGTTGCCGGACCTTTTCAGAAGAACGATAAAACGTATCGTGGCCTATTTATTCTGAATGTCACAACTACTGATGAAGCCAAGAAAATTCTGGCAACAGATCCGGCCGTAAATGCTGGTTTGCTGGCTTATGAAGTTTACGGTTGGTACGGCTCTGCAGCACTGTCAGAATACTTAGAAGCATCAGAGAAAATCTGGAAAAAGAAATTTTAATGTTGAAGTCTTCGCTCTTTAACAGAAATAACCTTTAGAAGGAGGTGCCATTCTTCAAAGAATGAGGAAGAAATAAAGGAATAACCATATTTTTAAGGAATTCGTTTACGTTTGTCAGCCGCGGCTGACGGTAATTCTGTAAAAAATAGGTTATTTCTAAATTTCTGACGAATGACTTGAATGGCACTTGCTGTTTTGGTTCTTTTGCAGCAAGGTAAAAGAACAAACGGAAAATAAAATATTGACCATGAAAAACATTCTTAATATCCATCACATTGCCATTATTTGCAGCGACATTGAAGTTTCAAAGAAATTTTACACGGAAATTCTAGGGTTGAAAATCATTCGAGCCGTTTACAGAAAAGAACGCGATTCCTGGAAAGTAGATCTGGCACTCAACGACAAGTATGTAATTGAACTCTTTTCATTTCCAAATTCCCCAGAGCGTGTTTCACAACCAGAAGCTTTAGGCTTGCGACACATTGCGTTTTCTGTAGAAAATTTGGAGATAGCTGTAAATGAATTGAAAGCGAAAGCTATTAGCGTTGAACCGATTCGAATTGATGAACACACAGGAAAACGATTTACTTTTATTCAGGATCCCGACTGCTTACCTATTGAATTTTACGAAATCTAAATAAACGCTATTCTGATTCGAAATTTGGATAAGCTTTATCAAGTACAATATTTCCCACTATTTTTGTGGAACTTATTTTGTTATGCGATTAATTCTAAGTCTTACCATTTCCCTAATTTCCATCATCGCTATTTCTCAGGATGTACGCAATGGAGTTATTCGATCACATTGCAGCATTACAGCTCCTAAAGGATTAAAACAGTCAAACGACCAGCCTCTTTTGAGGGATTCCCTTGACTCTTACATCCATGTGGACGAACAAGTTTACAATTACAATACTACTATAAAACGTGGTGGAATAGAATATCTGGAAAAGCATGGTATGACTATACTGAACGTTGATACGATTATTTTCAATAACCATGAAGCATTATTTATTGAAGGAACTAAGACCAGAGAAAATCCCTTAACAAAAGAACACTGGACTGAAGACTCTCAGGTTTTGATATTTAAAGGAGCTCCAACAGGGATTATTGTCTATGGAGGTTCTCGTCAAGCAAATCCAGAGATGAAGGAGATAATAAAGAATTCAATTTTATCAATCGAATTTGACAAGAGTACATATTATGAAGACAACGTTGACTATACAATTACATATTGGGGGTTTGGATTTGTTCGATTATCCAATGATTTGTATACTAAAATCGCTCTTCATACTAATCGACCTTATTCATTTATGATCATCCCTAATTCGACAATTATTGAAGAAAAAGATCGTCATGCCACAGAAGCAAGAATTTCAGCATACGAAAACCATGGTGCCAAAGTAATTGAATCTAATGATATCACTATCGATGGTTTGAACGGTTTTGAACTTATAATGGACATGCCCGATTTAGATGGTATAGCTCGTAGACATTATATGGTTTATCTATTTCATGATCAAGGATATTATGTGATGGATGGTGAAGCCAGTGTAGATTATAAAAAATCCATCAAAATGTTTCGAAAGATGGCTGCAACATTTAAAAGAACAGCTTAACGTTCAGTTTACATTTCAGCCAAAATCCATTAGTTTTGAGTCTGCACACATAAACGAGCCAACAGGAAAACGATTTACTTTTATTCAGGATCCTGACTGCTTACCTATTGAATGTTACGACATTGAGTGATAAACTGTATATGATGAAAATTGCTTCTTTCCTCCTATTTTCTTTGATTCTTGCTTCTTGTGGCTCCAACAACTCCGTTCATAATGAGAAGAATCAGAATGCAACAAAAGACAGTATTCCTTCTTCAGCATCTACTTCTTCGGCAAACAGTGGGGACAAAGGGACTGGAATTAATGATACTTCCCAAGAAAAGGAAAAAATTGAGACCGCAATTCCACCAAATAATGATACGATTTTCATTGTGCGAGAATTGACGAAAGACATGTATCACGCCATTTACATTGAGAAACAGAAAAATACGCAACGCTTCAAGTGGTTGACCAATTTCAGTTTTGACAATAACGACAGCGAAGGATACAAATACGGCAAAGAATACCAAAAAGAAAAACATCCTAAAGCATACAAAACCAAAGTCAACACCTTCTACCTTCCAAAAAACTGGGTTCCATTGCATCAATACGAAAATCAATTTTATACGTATGCTCCTTCTGATTGGGGAAATACAGGTCAACGGATTCTCAATGATTTGGAATTCATTCAAATGTACATGGATGGACCAAATCCAAATCCTATAGAATCTACCAAAAAAATAAACTCGCATCACTTTGAGTTCACTCTGTTTAATGAAAATATTCTGCGCGTTTACCTTTACGATTCAAAGCGACAGATTTACATTTTTGAAATCGATGGTGGAAGTTACGGTTCCGATTACAGATTCTACACTCCAGCAACAAATGCAGGCAAATTTGATATGATCGTCAATTACTGTGAAACGCAAAAACAAATGGAATATCGTTTTGAAGAGGTTAATTTTGAAGCGTTAATAAAACACATAAAATAATGTTGACTGAACCCTATATCTTTTTCCCAGGTTTTATTTTCATGTGGATTCTGATCTCATTTGGCTTATCCAGAATGGGCTGGATTCACATCGTTAGAAAATACCGAAGCGTATCTCACAATACAGGAACAAAGCTGGGTTTTGTGATGTCGACAATAAACGGAATTCCATACAAGAATGTTCAGTGCATTTTTTATACTGAGAAGAATCTATTCATCAGTAATTTCGTTTTGTTTAGAACCTTTCATCCACCCGTACTAATTCCACTTGAAAACTTTCAGTTAACAATCGAAAATGGTTTTAGAGGAAGAAAGAAGTATGCAATTCTATCAGAGGATCCAGTTTACATGGAGTTTCGTTTGGATCGGTCACAAGGCGAAGAATTTGAACAATTTCTCATCTCACAAAACTTGATTCACCAGATTAAAGACCGCACTAATCTTTAGAATTTAAAATTTTGGAATTCACAATTCTAACACGCTCTTCTTTTCGTTATCTTTCTCCAAAATATTCCTATGAAAAGGTTCTACGCTCTTGCTTTATTGACTTGTTTACTACTTATCGTCTCTTGCTCCGGAGAAGAAACGAAAAACGCAACTTTCGAAGAACACAAAGAACATTTTGTTTCTGAATTGTGGCGCATGTATCCCGGTTGGGCCAGTAGTTTAGGAAAACATGACGGAGATTCTATCTTAACCATTCCGAATGCCGAACAGCGCAAGAAAGAACTGAAGTTTATCGATGAACAATTAGAAATCCTTCATGCTTATAACAAAGCTGAACTTTCGGAAAGCGACCAGATCGATTATCAGTTGATGGAAAACTATTTAGAAGGTTCTAAATGGGAAATTGAAACCTTCAAATCGTGGGAATGGAATCCTGCTAATTATAATGTCTGCGGAAGTTTTGCTGAATTACTAGCTAACGAACAACTTCCTTTGGAAACACGTTTGAAGAACATTTCTAAAAAACTGGAAAATGTACCTGCATTTTACGATGCGGCCATTGCAAACATCAAAAACCCGACTGTGGAACATACGCAATTGGCTATCGACCAAAACAATGGTGGTTCAAGCGTTTTTTCTACCGATTTACCGGAGCAAATTGCAAAAAGCAAGCTGAACAATGGAGAGAAAAAGGAATTGCTCAAAAAAGTGAAAACTGCGGAAGAAGCTGTTCTTCATTATGCTCACTTTCTTGCCAAGAAGCCCAATCGAAATCCACGCAGCTTCCGTTTGGGAAGTAAGTTGTACAACGAAAAATTCGAATTCGACATTCAATCTGACAAAAGTGCGAAGGAAGTTTATAAGTCAGCTTTGAATCATAAGAAAATGCTGCAAGCGAATATGGTGAAAATTGCGGACCAACTTTGGTCGAAATATATGGGCGAGAAACTTCCGCCGTATGACGATTATACAATGGTGAAAATGATCATCGATAAAATTTCGGAACAACATACTACGCCAGAGAATTTCCAGCAGGAAATCCAAAATCAAATTCCAGAATTAACTGCATTTGTAAAAAAGAAAGACCTGCTTTACCTCGACCCTAAAAAACCATTGGTTGTTCGCAAAGAACCCGACTACATGGCTGGCGTTGCCGGTGCTTCTATTTCCGCTCCTGGTCCGTACGATAAAAACGGAAAAACCTATTACAATGTCGGAAGTATGAATGGCTGGAGTCCCGAACAATCTGAAAGTTATCTGCGTGAATACAACGATTATGTACTACAAATCCTGAATATTCACGAAGCCATTCCTGGACATTACGCACAATTGGTTTACAGCAATCAATCACCAAGTATCATTAAATCGATTCTTGGAAATGGAGCAATGGTTGAAGGTTGGGCTGTTTATACAGAATTAATGATGCTGGAAAACGGCTACGGTAAAGATTCTCCTGAAATGTGGCTGATGTACTACAAATGGAACCTTAGAACAACGTGTAACACCATTTTGGATTATTCCATTCATAACCTGAATATGACACATGACCAGGCAATGAATCTATTGGTTCGTGAGGCTTATCAGCAACAAGCGGAAGCTGACGGAAAATGGAAACGGGCAACGTTAACGCAAGTTCAACTGTGCAGTTATTACACTGGTTTCTCCGAAATTGTTGATCTACGCAAGGAATTAATGAAAAAGCAAGGCAAGAAATTCAACTTGAAAAAATTCCACGAAGATTTCTTGAGTTACGGAAGCGCACCAGTTCGCGATGTTCGAAAAATGATGCTGAAAAAGTAGAATGACAACAACACAACAGCTGGCGAAACATCTTCGTGATGTGCATTTTGGTGGAAATTGGACATGGTCGAATGTAAAAGATCAATTAACCGATGTTTCTATTGAAACAGCAATGAAGAAGGTCGAATCTTTAAATACAATTGCTGCACTTACGTTTCACATCAATTACTATGTAATAGCCATAATCAATGTTCTCGAAGGAAGTGAAATCAACGCCCACGACAAGTTCAGCTATGATCATCCTAATTTTGAAACAGAAGAGGAATGGAAGAATTTCTGTCAGCAATGCCTGGATGACGCAGAAAAGCTCGCCGGACTTATTGAAATTCTCCCTGATTCTATATTAAATGATGTTTTCGTAGCAGAGAAATACGGAAGCTATCACCGAAATTTCCTCGGATTGATCGAACACACACATTATCATCTGGGGCAAATTGCAATTATTAAGAAACTGGTATAAACTAGAATGTCGAGCTAATTAACTCGACATTCTGTTTTTAAACGTTATCTGTAACTCGGATTACAACAATCGTTCATCTATTGTTTTACAATTCTTCCAATTGCACCTTGAGAAGAGATCACATGATAAATTCCTCGGGAGAATTCAGTAATTGGAATGGATACGGTGCTACTCTCCGGCTGAATGGTCAGAATAAGTTTACCATACGAATCAACAACCTTCAATTCTTCAGAAGAAAAACTGTCCATAATCACATAAACCATCTCTGATGCCGGAACCGGATATATGGAATAAGTAGTCGTATTCCATTTTTGAACAGATAAACCTTCAATTGTGATTTCGTTCGAAGTCAGTTCACAACCTAAACCAGTTGTCAAAACAACCGTGTAGATTCCATTTCCGTATTGCGACGCATCAATACTTTGGTTCGTTTCGGCATTCAATAAATTGCCATCCAAATACCACTGTAAATTCCCTGTAGAAGTTGTTGAAAGCATATTTCCATTCTCAACAATGACGGGAGCTACAGCTGCAAGGTAATTGCAGGAATTGGTTGTAACAATTCTGGAATCATTGAAGAATGCAGAATAATCTGTCCAGGCATCACAATCTCCGAAAAGGTAAAAACGAAGTAATGGATCCAATCCATCAAACAAAATGTCGTGTTGCTCAGCTCTGGTAATGGAAATATTTCCACCTGAAGCACCTTCACCGAAATCACAGGCTGTATTAGAATTAGCAAAATAGCAATGTGCGCCACCTGTAACCGCAAAGAACTGTTTACAAGACGAATTCAATGCCTCATAAATTGGAATGTGATGATCAACTGGCGGAGTTACTGCATCTTCGGTTCCGGAGAAAACAACAGCGGGAATAGTTACATTCGCTGCCGCAGCAATTGCCGAAGGATCTGTTTCAGCCGGAGCAAGTCCAACCAATAAATCGAAATTGGCATTTGCGTTTGAAGCTGCCAAGAACGTTGAACCTCCTCCCATGGAATGCCCCATGACGGCATTTTTGCCATTGTAGTGACCATAGGCAAAAAACGATGGAACAGCACAATCCGCTATAAAACGATTGGCAACGACAACCAAGTCTTTCCCAAAATCGTCATGAACCGGAGAGAAATTTCCTTCTGTTCTTGGAAATACAAGGATGTACCCTTTTGGAACCAGATTCTCCCAAATGTTCGCATAAGCGTCCCAGCCCATTACGAATCCATGACCAAATGTAATAACTGGCGCATTTGTCGCAGCGAATGCAGTGTTATCGCCTGTAGAAACTGCCGGATAATAAACTTCACATTGAATTTGACGACCTGAACCACCGCCACTTCCGTAGCCTCCGGTTCTTGCAGGATCATTATAAGTAATTGTTTTGTGGCCGATGGGGAACGGCTGTGCCCAGCTTGCAGCATACATGCCCAAGCTCAGCAGGAGTAGGAGTTTTTTCATAATTAATAGTTTGGGGCAAATATATTTACCAAATGAATAGTAAATGCATTATTCTAACTTTTCGTTAATTTTTCAACATACTAAAACTTTATCAAACTGTTAAAAAACACACAATTAAGATTAAGACTAAATAAGCGGTTACTGGTATCTATTTTATATCTTCAACTTCACAATTACAGAAGCGTTGAATTATCTGGGACACATCTATTTTTCAAAAGCAAATTTACGTTTGGCAAAAGCCAACTTGTATGGTGATAGCGTTAAAGGAAGTCATTTGGAAAAATATCCAGAGTTCATTCAAACAGGAGTTCGCTTACACCGTGAAATAGACAATTATATTGATCATCATCCAAAGGTGATGGAACTGATTCGTCTTATTCGTCCGGATTTACCAAAAATTGCTGGTGTTGCTATTGACCTATATTTCGATCATCTGCTAGCAAAAAACTGGGATCAGTGGCACTCCACTCCAATTGAGACTTTTTTAGATCACGTTCACTCCAATCTGAATAAGATCGATAAGGAATTTTACAGCGATGATTTCAACTTCTTTATTGATAAGCTGTGCGAAATGAAGTGGATGAACTCTTACAAACTGGAGTTCGGGTTAGACAAAATGTGTAATGGTGTAAGTCGACGAATCAGTTTTGATAACGAGTTAAAAAATGGATTATCTGTTTTTAAAAAACATGAAACCGCTATCACTCAAGTATTCAATGAATATATGTTGGATGCAAATGAACATTTCAAGGTCTACCATTTAGGAATAAAATTGTAACTTTCGCATCCCTATGAAGCGGAAAAAATTACTTCTCCTTGGTCTAATTACGCTACTCGTCTGTGCTATGGGCGCGTATTTTCTTGTCCGTAATACCGAACACGAAGACGAAAGAAAGAACCCGCTTGTGACGAACGATCAGGATCTTCCCGCAATTCTTAAACGAGGTAAACTAACTATTCTTGCAGAAAATGCTTCCACCTCTTTCTTTATTTATAAAGGCAAGAAAATGGGGTTCGAATATGAAATTCTCAGAGAATTTGCTGAAGACTTAGGAATTCCCCTCGACGTTAAAATCATCAACGACCTCGACAAAATGAACGAGCAGTTGAATAATGGTGAAGGTGATATTTTGGCTTGCAATTATGCTGTGACACGTGATAGACAAGATGTTGTTTCCTTCTCTGCCCCCTACTTTCAAACGAATCAAGTACTTATTCAGCGAAAAGTAAAAACTGGCGACGACGCACCCGCAGCAGCTATTCACGATCCAATCCAATTGGCGAAAAAGAAAATTTGTGTTTGGCCTGGATCATGTTATTACAATCGATTAATGAACTTACAGAATGAAATTGGTGACACTATTTTCATTAGTCCAACGCAAGGTTATCAGGGTGTTGAAGAATTAATAGAACTCGTTGCTGATGGTCAGATCGACTATACAATTGCGGAGAAGAACATTGCAATGATTAATGAGCGTTATTACGACAATATCGATGCAACGCTTGCCATTTCCTTTAAACAGAACATCGCATTTGGTTTGCCAAAGAAAGCTCCATTATTGAAAAGACGTTTAGATAAATGGTTAAAGAAATTCATGCAGAAAGAAATGTACTCGTTCATTAAACGAAAGTATTTCGAGCAAACCAATCAAATTTCGAATTACCAGAACGAAAATTTCAGCAGCAAACGTGGTGCAATTTCACCATATGACGCAATACTAAGAGCTGAAGCTGTTCGCTATAATGTAGACTGGCGATTGGTTGCTGCCATTATCTATCATGAAAGTGGTTTTGATCCTAATGCCAGAGCTTTTGGTGGTTCATACGGCTTAATGCAGTTTATGCCGGGAACCGGACCGAACTATGATGTTTATCCAAGCTCACCTCCTGAAACTCAAATTAAGGGTGGAATGAAATTCGTTGCGAAATTGAACAACTTGTACAGCAATATTCCAGCTGGACCTGAACGAAACAAATTCATTCTGGCAACTTACAACGCAGGAACCGGACATATACAAGATGCGCGCAGACTTGCTCAGAAAAAAGGAATGAATCCGAACTTGTGGGAAAATAACGTAGCGAACATCGTCCTCAACCTTGGTAAACGTGAGTATTATGGGGATCCTGTTGTAAAAAGCGGATCTTATCGTGGACGACATACATACCATTACGTTCAAAAAGTATTGGAGCGATACGAGTTGTATAAAACCTTGGCTAAATAAGAGGAAAACGGAAAGAGGAAGTGAGGAAAAGAAAATAACCTCCAATAAGAAGTTTGTTTCTTCTGAATTATCCTCATCTTTTCCTTTTTTGGCTTTTGGCTTTCCTCTATTAATCTTACTTTTAGGTGTGCAAGAGATTATAGTGATACAAGGTCCAACGGCCAGCGGAAAAACAGCTTTGGCTGTAGACTTAGCCCAACATTTTAAGACAGTGGTTATTTCAGCTGATTCCCGACAGTTTTACAAAGAAATGTCGATTGGAACTGCGAAACCTACTCAAGAAGAAATGCAGGGGATTCCACATTATTTCATCGATTCACATTCCATTCATAATCCAGTTACAGCCGGAAGTTTCGAACAAGAAGCCATTTCTTTACTTGAAAACGAATTAGCTCATTATGAGAAAATCATCTTGGTTGGCGGTTCAGGAATGTTTGTAGATGCACTTTGCAAAGGTTTGGATGAAGTTCCCATAAACGAAGAAATCCAACAGCAACTTCGATTGGAATTGGAAGAAAATGGATTGGAAATACTCCTAAAAGAACTTCAGGAAAAAGATCCGGAATACTATGAGAAGGTTGACAAAATGAATAGTCACCGGGTTCTTCGTGCTTTAGAAGTGATTAGAAACACCGGAAATACATTTTCATCGCTAAGAAACAATTTCAACAACAAAAGAAACTTCACTTGCAGGTATTTTCATATTGATCATGAACGCGATATTCTTTATGACAGAATCAATCGTAGAGTAGATTTGATGATGGAAGCTGGACTATTGAATGAAGTGATGCGTTTAAATGAATTTCGGCATATCAGCAGTTTGCAAACCGTTGGTTACAAAGAACTGTTCGATTTCATCGATGGACATTGTTCGCTGGAATTCGCAATAGACAAGATCAAACAACATACAAGAAACTACGCTAAACGACAAATGACCTGGATTCGAAAAAACGAAAACTCAATTGCACTATTTCCGCAACGATCCAATAATCTATTTTTAGACGTAATTCAGGTAATTGAAAATGAATCATCTAAAGAATTGGAATGATAATTGAAAGTACCGCGAACGAGAATGAATGATATAAGCGTTCATCCTTTAAAATTTTGAATTCTGAAATTTAGAATTAGTAAAAAATGGATATTTATTTTGAAAACGTAATGCCTCACCCACTCGCTTCGATCACTCACGCAAGTGATAGTATTTGGGGAAATTATACGCATCTGAAATCTGGTAAAAAGATTCTTCTGAATGCATCAAGCGGAAAAGGGAAATCAACTTTCTCAATGACCGTTTTCGGAGTTCGTTCCGATTATGACGGAGTTATTCGTTATAACAGTCAAGACATCAAAACACTTTCGGTAGACGAATGGGTTCGTATTCGTCAGAGAGAGATTTCAACGGTTTTTCAGGATTTACAGCTCTTCCCGAATTTAACGGTAAAAGAAAATTTATTGCTGAAGAATTCACTTACTGATTTCAAATCTGAAGCAGAAATCAGAGCTTTAATTGATCTTTTTGGAATTGATTTCAAATGGAACGAACGTTGTGGTTTATTGTCAATGGGACAACAACAACGTGTTGCAATTGTTCGAGCTTTATGCCAACCCTTCAGCTGGATCATTCTCGATGAACCCTTTTCGCACCTGGATGAAAACAACAGCGTGAAATGTTTGGATGTAATCGCTAAAGAATGTGACAAACAAAATGCTGGTTTCGTATTGACATCGCTTGATGACGATAACCGTTTCGCTTACGATTACGAACTTAAACTCTGAGTCATGTTAAAGCAATTATTATTCAGATTTCAGGATCGCAAGCAATTGTACATTGCAGTTGGTGGTGCATTTTTAGGAATGAGTTTTCTAATCACGTCCATACATTACCTCATTCAGGTAAACGAATTTGGTGAAGGAGCTGATGTTCTTGGTCCAAATACAATTATCGTTGGTAAAAAGGTGTCAAATGCAAACACATTAATGCTTGCCAAAACGGAATTTACGGAACGTGAAATTGAACAACTGAAACAAGAACCAGGGGTTTTAGATGCCCGACCGGTTATTTCAAACAACTTCGATGTTTCATTTGAAACTGCTGATCCATCGCTCCCACGCTTCCGCTCAAATGTTTTCATTCAAACGGTAAACAAAGAGTTCATCGATGTGAAAACGGATAAATGGGAATGGAAACCGGGAGATTCAATTGTTCCTCTAATTATGCCGCGTGAATTTTTAGTCATGCTGAATACTTACGCAAGTGCAAACGACATTCCGCAGATCAGCGATGAAATTGCAATGAGTGTTGGTTTCAAATTCACTCTTCAAAACGATACATTGAAAGAATGGATGAACGTTCGCATTGTAGGATTTACGAATGAAATTAGTTCTATGCTTGTTCCAGAATCATTCATGCAATGGGCTAACGAACGCTACGGAAAATCTGAACCTATGAAAATTACTCAGGTAATGATCTCAGGAGAAGAAAGCAGCTTTGGTTTGATAGAAGAAATGATGAAAAATCGTCATTACGAATCAAAGAAATCGCAAGCCGTTATCGGTCGTTTAAAAAGTATTGTAAGTACCTTGATTCTCGTTGTACTGGTCATTTCCGTGATTGCGGTTTTACTGAGTGTTTTGGTTCTTATTCAATACTTACAATTATTAATTACACGAAATGCTTACGAAGTAAGAACGCTTTTACGCTTAGGATATCATCCAAAAGTTTTGATCAGGCAGTTCTTCATTTATTTTACCAAAGTATTCGGAATTGTTGCCATACTAAGCCTTATAGATTTCGCACTATTAAAATATTACTTAGATGGCGTGTTTGTAGAAGGCGGATTGTATATCGGAACCAATTTTACCTTGATGAGCATATCAGCGCTTTTGCTAGCTTATGGTATATTCGCAATTACAAGTTACATAAGTGCCAAAAGAGGCATTTCAAACGCAAACAACGGTTAATATTTTGTTAAAGGAATTACCTTTGCACTTTGTTCACGTTATAAAAAAGGATAAAACACAAACCATGAAAAACATCTTTAAGAGTTCATTAATTCTAGCCTTAATTTCTGTAAGCTTTAACGCTTATTCTCAGAAAATGAAGTTTAAAGTAGATGGAATGAAAGACACCACTGTTTTCCTTGCGAAATATTGGGGAAAGCGTTTGTTTTATGAAGATACAGCAGTCATTAAAAACGGAATTGTAGAGTTTACGGCAAAACCGGATTTGAAACCAGGAATGCTCGCTGTTATCTTTCCAGGTCAAAAATTTTTCGAATTCATCTACAACAAAGAAGAAGTTAGCCTGGAAACAAAATCACCAGATTTTGTAACAACAATGGTGGTAAAGAAAAGTACTGAAAACAAACTTTTTTTCCCTTACATTCAATACTTAGGGTCTCAAAGAACAAAAGCCCTTAAGTTTCAGGAGGAATTGAAGAAGATGGATAAAACATCTGAAGCTCACAAGACAAAAAGCGCTGAATTGGAAGCGATTTCAAAAGAAGTTTTAGCTTATCAGAATAAATTGGTTGCTGATAACCCAAATACGTTCACAGCAAAAATGGTGAAAATGTCAATGGATATTGTTTTGCCAGAAGCTCCTAAAAATGAAAAAGGTATTATAACTGATTCAAATTACGTTTTCAAGTATTTCAAAAAACACTTTTGGGATAACACAGATTTGAAATACGATGGTTTAGTGAACACTAACATCTTTGAAAACAAATTGGACCAATACCTTGGAAAAACAATGATCCTTCAGGATCCTGATACTATTTTGGCTTACGCTTTACCACTGTGTAACGGCTTAACTAAAGGTTCAGAAATGTTCAAGTTCTGCGTTGACCATATTACCAACGAGTTCGGGAAATCGAATATCATGGGAATGGACAAAGTTTACTTGTACATGTTGAAGAATTACTACTGTACAAGAGATGCGAACGGAAAAAGTCCTGCATTTTGGATGACAGAAGATAAACTAACGAAAGCATGTGAGGATCTTGACATCAAAATTAGATTGGTGAAAGGTGCTATTCCACCAAACATTACACTTCCAGACACTACAGATATGGACGGTACCTGGAGAGACTTCTACTCATTGAAAAATGAATACACCATTCTATATTTCTGGGACCCTGAATGTGGACATTGTAAAAAAACAACACCGAAACTTCAGGAGTTATACGCTAAGAAATTGAAAGCAAGAAATGTAGAGATCTTTGCAGTTGGTAAAGCAACTGGTGAGGATTTCGAAAAATGGAAAAAGTACATTAAAGATCAAGGGTTGACATTTATCAATGTTGGTTTGACGAAGAAATTGTTTGAAGCTGTAAGTGTAGATGCCGGACCACTTGTTCGCTCAGGAAAAACGGATCTCAACTCTTTGAACTACCATAAAACGTACGATATTTTTGCTACTCCACGTATTTTCCTATTGGATAAAAACAAGAAAATCATTGCTAAGCAGTTAACTATTTCTCAATTGGAAGATTTACTCGATCATTTGCAAAACATCAAAGATGCTGAGAAATTATTCCCTTACGATCCGGAAGAAGAAGAAAACATGCAGCAGCATTAATTCAATACAAAGCATTAAAAAAAGTCGGTTCGTCAATTTGAACCGACTTTTTTTATGCATCAATGTCTAAAATACTTTCGCATTTCACGCATTTCAGAAGGAGTAATTTCCTTGAATTCATGAATAAAATCTGTCACTCGTGATTCGGTGATTGCAATCGTGTATTTATCTTTCTTCTTTATCAGACGATTTTGCGATCTTACAAACTTTTCAAAGTAGGTGGAATCAGGCAAACGCTGCTCTACTTGAAACAATTGCGGTCCTGTTCCATCTTTGTACTTTGTATGACAAGTTGCACATTTCGCTTTAAAAACATCAGGAACCTTCACCATTGATTCTTCTCTGGAATCACTTATAGTTCCGCAAAAATTGCCTGAAGTCTCAGGTTCAGAAATTCTTTTGCGGGGATAATTGTTATCCCGAAGTCCGTAAATTACGAACCCCGCAGTAATCAAAGCGAAAACGATTCCTGTTTTCATGCTTTCCGTAAAAGGAAATTTAATCGATACTCTTAAACAAGGTATTGTATCCTGAACATGAACCAATGGTATAACTGTAATCAGAATACTGCTTATTGATTTGTTTATAAATCGGATTCAGTTTATCCAATTTTTCCACGTCCTCATCAGAAACGTAGAATTGGTCCAGATCACGAATCATTTCGTACTGCTTACATTTCCCCTGCATGTTTAAAGCAACTACTTTGAATTCCTTCGTTGTAGCGCTTTCCGCTGCAATTTTATAGTATTTCTGCGCGTTTTTACAAGCGTAGTACTCTTGGTCATCCTCAAAACCAACCTGACTTGGATATGCACTCCAGAAATACCTTCTCATCATCCAGGCATTTCCGTAGTACGTCATGTTTCTATAACAGTTTGCTACTTTGTAAGCAGCTTTTGCTTTTTTGTTTCCAGATGACGTATTTACCTCGTCAATCAACGACATCAATTCTTTCAATAACTCCGGCTTCGTGTATGATTTTCCTAATTCCTTTTTGTGACGGTAATCTGTTTTCCAGTAGAAATCATTGTTGAACGGATCTTCGTTTAAATACCTTTTATACTCGTAGCTGGAAGAAGTCCAAAGCGTATCGTTCACCTGTGAAACTGCCGAGAATGCAGATTTCAAATCGTCTCTGCGTAAGTATTTCGTTCCCAACATGTCGTACAAACGATTCGATTCCATTTTAATTCTGTCGTAGAACAAGCGGTCAAAATCATCTTTGATTGTTACTTTATCGAGGAAATAAATCAACTGCTGCACTTCGTAAGTTGATCGAGTAGCGTCTAGGTACTGGAAATAGTCGGTATAATAATCGCTGTCGATAGTAGTTGAAAACTGATCGTTTCGCCACATTCCATATTCTACTCCACCATCAACATATTGGTTAACAATAGAGAAAACAACTGCTGAATGACTTGAATGTCCATGCTGCTCCAATTCTTTAGCAATTGCGATTAACAACTTACTGTTTCCGTAATGTTCCTGTTTCAATAATAACTCACGAACATCTTTGTTTTTCAATTCCGGATCTTCATCCTGACCAAATACCGCAAGTAAATAGAACGTTTCCATAAAACGACGTTGCTCAGCTGATAGATTCTTCTCTTTTGATCTCGATAGAATATCAGAGGTTTTTATTGCTTCCTCTCTCGACAAAAATTTTGTGTAATCCACCATTGTATTCCACCACCACGAGTTTGTTTTACGCTTATCAGCAACACCTTTCATTAATTGACTTAAATAAAGTGAATTATCTCTGTAATCATTGATTGTATTCTTCAGGGTAATCAAATCCTCATTCAGATCATCATTTGTATATTCCCATTGTGTTCCATGGAAATTCAGATAATTGGTTGTCATTGTTTTGTGCTCAATCTTGTTCACTTCGCGAAGCACAAGAAAATCCAAACAAGGATGTGAAGGATTCAATTCGGCAATAGTTTCGATGTATTCAATTGCGGAGAATTGTGTTCTACAGGCTCTATAAAAGTTAACCGCAATCTTTTCTTCGTCCGTTTTGGCAAACCCAATTGCTGTTTCAAAATCGAAGTATCCACCCATTAATTGCCCAATTGCCGGACGTTTTTCTTTTGAATTCAAAAAGATCATGCAGTATTTCATGCTATTCTTACCATCGGCATATTCAAAGCTCAATTTGAAATACAAAGCCCAATAATCAATTGCATCCTTATAGGTTCCATCCACAAAGTACTTTGCATATATCGAATTTACTTTGTCTTGATTTTGGTTGTAATAAGCCAATCGAATTGCCAAATGCGCGTAACGTCGTTTCAGCTGATCATTGCTTTCCTTATTGGCCAGTTTAAGTGCTTTGGAAATCGCTTTATTTCTTTTCTTTATATAAGCATCACCAATGTATTCCCAGTTTTCATCATAATTATCACCGTTCAGATAGGAAATAGATTTCGCAAACAGCAGGTAATTCAGATGCGATTTGTATTGTTCAGATTGCAATGCCCGAATAACCCCATTATTGGTTGCAGGATCTTTTAAATCCTTATCGCTTGCCTCATAAATTGCGAAATAAACATCTTCGTAAAGAAAACGATCGTTTAAAGCATCCATCCAAAGCATGCAGTTTTCTTCAAACATGTTCGAAACATCGGCGTCTGCATCCGGATACGAATACAAATTCATGTTGTAGAAATAATAATCTCCACTCTTTGGAAATACATATTCCGGTTTTAAGAAATTGTAGCGCAACTCTTCTGCTCTTGGATAAAATCCACAAGCTGTTAGCTCTGTTTTACTTGCCAGTAAGCAAGCCGTAATAAGAATTAATTTTTTGAATCCCATAGTCGTTAACTTGATTTTCATTCAATTGAAAGAAGGAAATAGTAGCATTCTCACGGAAATAAACCGTTGAATTGATCACTTCGATACAAGCTGTCAAATCCTTGTCTTTCACTTTTTCAAACTTTATTTTATCTCCTTTTTCAAAGGAAACATTGTCTATAACTGTGTCTTTTATCACCAAATGCCAAAACTTCGATTGCACAGTGGAAATACTTTTGATCTGCGGTTCAGACAAATGCACCATTCCAACAAATTCGTTGCTTTTGTAGACCAATACATTATTGAAAACAGGCAGAGCCACATCTAACGGACATGGATAATCTTTACTTCCCTGTAAGTATTTCTTCAATTCCCCAACTTCTAAAATGGAATTGGAATATTTGTATTTGAGCGGTGAAATCAGATTATAGCACATTAACATTGCTCTATCAACTGGCAGAACTCCCATTTCCTTATGGAACTTGAACGGATACAAACGCAGCGTTGCCGACAGCTGACACTTCAACTTCGACTTTAACTCTCTTAGAAACTGATGATAGTTGTTTTTGGTAGAAATTGTCCAATCACAATCAATCTGAAGTTCATTGTATTTGTGAAACGAAGAAAACTGTTCTGAAAAACGTTTATCTACCAGATGAACAATGTTCTCAGCCAATTTCGTAATCCCCTCTTTAGAAATCACTTTGAAAACCGAATTATCAATAAAAATGGTTGGAACAATCTCGGTATTCTTTCTTAACTCGGAAGCTTTGACGGAAATGTTTGATTTAGAAACAGGAACTGCACGTTGCTCAGCATCTAAACCAACTTCAAAAAACTTAACGTAGAACTTTTCCACTTCAAGTGATCTCAACTCTTGTTTCTCTGCTTTACTTAAGTTGGATTCCCTGCTTTCCCAGTAATAGAATCCATGTTTGAGTTTTTTACCTGAAAATCCCTCCGAAAAAAATCCGACAACAAAGAGCAAGCACGCAATTAGAAAAGCTCTAAACAATGCCCTATCTCTGATTCGACTATCCATGAGTCAGTAATTTCTCTTCTTTCGGAACGCGGAAAAGGAAAATCAATCCGAGGATAAAGAACACCGCGATAGATAAAACTGAAAAGCGCATGTCGCCAAAGATCATTTCTGTTAATCCGAAGAACAACGTTCCCATTACAATTCCAATTTTCTCCGTTGCATCATAGAACGAGAAGTAACTCGCATGATCTTCTGTTTCCGGCAAGAATTTAGAGTATGTTGAGCGCGCCATTGCCTGAACACCACCCATCACCAATCCGACACCACATGCTAAAATGTAGAACTCAACAGGAGTATGAATGAAATACGCGAAAGCACAAACACCAATCCAAATGAATAAGGAAATCATCAATGTTTTGATATTTCCAATTTTACTCGACAATTTCGACATGATCAAAGCTCCCACTGCACCTAAAATTTGAATCAAAAGAATCGCAATGATCAATCCGCTGGTATCACGTTTCCCATCAACCGTGGGCCAATCGATCTTTTTCTCAGCGAAATAAGTTGCCATTAGCATTACGGTTTGAACTCCAGTATTGAAGAACAAAAACGAAGTCAGGTATTTTTTAAGTCGGTTGGTAGAACGAAATTCCACAAACACCTTTTTCAATTCCTGGAAACCCTTCCAGATATAACCTTTTTCACGAACACGCTCAGAAGTTGTATTTGGAAGAACCCTATATGTTATTTGGGCAAATGCAATCCACCAAATTGCCACTAAAGGGAAGCAATATTTAGCTGGCATTCCTTCCAATTTTTCTGTAGCAGGATTATCAAAAACGCCGAAAATATCAGTTTTCATTAGCACGATACAAATGATCAGAAGCAACATGGAACCGATGTACCCCATTGTAAAACCACGTGCAGAAATTCTATCGTGATCTTTTGGTTCGGCAATTTCGGGCAAATAAGAATTGTAGAAAACCAATGAATTCCAGAAACCAATACTAGCTAAGAACAAAATTCCGAGCCCAACTTCCAAATAACCGGCAATTGCCAGATCAGTAAAGAAGTAAAGCGACATACAAGATAATGCACCTAAATAACAGAAGAACTGAAGGAAACGTTTTTTATTCCCACGGTAATCAGCAATTCCTGAAAGAAACGGAGAAAGGAACGCAACAACTAAGAACGATGCAGACAAAGCGAAACTCATCAAAGCTGAGTTAGAAAGTTTCCATCCAAGAAAATCTACAGTGATAATTTCGTTAGCAGCTAGTTTTACTTCTTCAAGTCTTTCACTGTACTTTGATAAATCTGCTGCTGAATGAAGAGGAATTCCTTCCTTCTCAGCCTTATACATGTTGGTTGTTACCGAACTATAGAAAATAGGAAATACTGCTGATGAAATCACCAGATTGTAAACCGAATTGGCCCAATCGTACATAATCCATCCGCGAACGATCTTTTTATTTCCTGTTTCCATAAGTAGTTTAAATCGGTTTGTAAGTATTAATGACTCACTTTGTCGCCATCAACGTAGTCTTGCAAGTATGCGAAATACTCCGTCAGTTTACCATCAGCAGTTGTTTCCGTTCCTCTTGCAATAATATTATCAGGATCTTCGCCGAACATTACCGGGAAAACCATTTTAATCAATTCATTTCCGAAATCTTCAGAAGCGTCCTTCGGCAATTCACATGGAAGATTATCAACAGCCATAACTGCAATCGAACCTTCTTTGTTCCATTCTGTTTCTTGTCCTGTTTTTGGATCGTAACCATAAATAGGATCAGCAATGATGGACGGACGCAAAGTACAAGCAATTGGTCCGGCAATATCACAAGAAATATCTGCAACTACTGAAAGATCAGTCGCAGCAAGTAAATCTGTATTGGTCAAAATATTTGGCGACTTATTGCTCCAGAAGTGACATGCGATGTATACATTCGAACGCTTCGCAAATCCACCAAATACACTTTCATACAATTCCGGATTTGCGTAAAAATCACTTTTCAGGAATTCAGATCCGTCTTTTCTTGAGAAATAATCCTCCACATCCAGATGGGTGAAAACAGCTTCGTCAAAATCCTTGCTTAAATATTCTTCAGGACTAACTTCTGTCAACGGAACCAAATCAAGTATTTCTCGAGCACCATGTCCTACTCTACCAAAACCGGTAACCACAATACGTGTTCCTTTAGGGAATTGAACTTTGCTTAGTTCAGCTTCCATTTCTTTTCGGTTCGAACAAAGGTTTGCTGGTTTCAAATCATACAACCCGTTTTTCTTACCAAAAACAAGGATTGCATTATAAGCACCAACAACTCCAGCGTATCGACCAAAGCCAATAATGCGTTTTCTGTTTTTATCTTTTAAAACTTCGTAGTCCGTCAGTTGAATTTTTCGTTCAAGAACCGTTCTAAGTAAGTCGCGATTATACGGCTGTTTTTTGATCGTATGAGAGAAGAACATGAATTTCTTATTCGGAATCAAATCTTCCTTATTCACTTCCTTTACTCCCAAGATAATGTCGCAATCTTTCAAATCATCCACCAACTCAATTCCCAAATTCGCATATTCCTGATCTGCATAAGAACGAATTTCGCTCTTTTGCACCTTCACAGTCACATTTGGGAATTTCTCCTGTACGATTAAACATTGCTTTGGCGTAAGCGGAACTCTCCTGTCTGGTGGAACTTTCCCTTCCCTAATCAATCCTAACGTAATTTTCTCCATAACTCTTTAGCCTTTTATAGCTGTGGCATAATAAACTGATCGACGAATTCTCTCACAACGCCGTGACCACCTTTCTTTTGTAAAACAACATCTGAAATCACTTTTATCTGTTGAACTGCGTCAACCGGACAAGCAGTGAATCCTACTTTCTTCATTATTTCCGCATCGTTGATATCATCACCAATAACGGCAACTTCGCTCATATCAAGGTTTAACTCCTTACACCAGGCTTCGAGAATTCCCAACTTGGGATCTCGACCAACGTACACATGCTCTATCTTCAGCATTTCTGCTCTGTTCTTCACCATTTCACCTTTAAAACCAGAAGAAATGATTCCGAACTTCATACCCTGTTCCTGAGCTTTCATGATCGCCATTCCGTCTTTGGTATTGTATTTCTTCATCTGATCTCCAGATTCCATAAAATACATCCCTCCATCCGTCATCACACCATCCACATCAAGAATGATCAATTTGATTTTCTTTGCCTTTGGTTCCAAGTGTTCGAAAATCACCAATGGTTTAAACAGCAATGAATAAAAATCAACTTCGTACTCTTCAGCAATCGTTTGAAGATCGATCACAGATAACTCGCCAACCGATTCCACATTGAAATCCTGAAGCATCTGGTAAAAATCTACACCAAATCGAGCGCTTAGTCCTTTTATATTTTGTTCTAAAAACTCCATTAGCGAATTTGGTAACCTACTGCGTTTGCTAAAGGTTTAATTGTTCCTAATAATTCTTCGAACTCCTGATGATTCAACTGTTGAGACGCATCAGATTTAGCAACTTTAGGGTTTGGATGAACTTCAATAAGCAATCCATCAACTCCAAGAGCGATACAAGCACGTGTTAAACCAGCAATCCCATAGGCGTACCCCATAGCATGACTTGGATCCAAAACGACTGGAAGATTGGTGTAATGTTTCAACCATTCTACTCCACACAAATCAAGTGTAAAGCGTGTTCCTGTTTCAAATGTTCTGATCCCACGTTCGCAAAGCATTACATTTTCATTTCCACCGCTCAATACAAACTCAGCAGCTTGAACAAATTCTTGTAATGTTGTACCGAATCCACGTTTGATTAAAACCGCCTTTTGCGTTTTAGCACAAGCACGTAAAATTCCTTGATCATACATTGCTTTTGCGCCAACCTGAATTACGTCAGCATGTTCAATGATCTCATCAATATGTGTTGCGTCACGCGCTTCAGTTACAACTGTGAAACCGTATTCTTCTCGCATTTTAGCAAGCAATTTCAAACCTTCCAAACCTAACCCTTGAAAACTATAAGGACTTGTTCTTGGTTTATAACAACCTCCGCGCAGAGAAGTCAATCCATTTGCTTTCAACAAATCTGAAGACTGACGAATTTGTTCCTCGCTTTCAACAGAACAAGGTCCGGAAATCAAAAGTGTATTTCCAGTGTTTCCGCCGATAGTCACATTTCCAATCGTAACTTCACGTGTTTCATTTCTGTACACACGAGAAGCCAATTGCATATCATTGGCAAAAACCCAATGTTGATCTACAAATTGTTCAACCTGTGCTGGAATTTCTTTTACGCCAGAACCCGTAATCAACACTTGTTTTCCTTGCGAAACCACATGAAAAGCTTTGATCGATTCAGCAAGCTGTGCAGCTTTAGCACTATCTATATTTTCTTTCAGATGAAGAATCATATTTCTCCTTTAATCAAGTTTACGAACGTAACAATTCCAACTGCGTGATTGGTTTCATTAACAACCGGCAAGTAACTTATTGGAAAAGAATAACTTCTAATCAATTCCAATAATTCATTCACCGTTGCTGTTTCCTTACAAGCAATTGGGTTACTGTTCAACAAATTATTTAATGCTAATCCACTTAGATCAGCTTCGTTTTTTATTAATGCTTTTCGAACGTCAGCGTTGGAAACCAAACCTTCTAAAATTCCATATTCTCCCAGAATGAGAACAAAACCTAGTTTCCCTTTTTCAATCTCAGTAAGCACATTCATTACAGAATAGTCATCTGAATTCAATTTCGGAGAATCGCTCAACGGAATCATGAAATCTCGAACCACAAACTGAGAAGTTACAGCACGTTTCGTTAAATCCATCAAAGCATGTCCAACACTTGGTGCATTGAACAGGAACGAACCGGAAACAGAAGACTCTACCCCCATATTTCGAAGAATGAAACTCACTTCACCGTTCACACCACCATCTACATGAACTGCTTTATCAGGAAACTGTTTTCTGAATTCCTGAATCTTTCCAAAATTCTGCGCATCGAATTTACCACCGCTTTGTCCAGGAATTGTTGCCATCAACAAAATGAAATCGAAGTTCTTGAATTTTTCAAAAACATCAATTGGCGTTGGAGTAATAATGGAAAGCCCTTTTTTACCTTTAATGTCTGCAGGAATATGAATCTCTCCCTTAGCGTCTTCATACTGAAACGTAAGGTAATCTACCGGATGTTTACGAAGCAAATCGTAATACTTCTCAGGAGTATCAGTGATAATATGGAGATCAATCGGAGTTTCGCAAATAGAACGAATGAACGCGATATCATCAAATACAGACAAATCGTCATTGCAATCGACATGCAACAAATCAACCCTGTGTGCTACAAGGTCTTCAATTACTTCCGAGAGATTCCGTTTCTTATCCGAATAAACAGACGCAGAAATTTTCATAGAACAAAGATAAGTATTGTAAATGCATACGGTGTACGTTCTGTAAATAAAGAATTTGAGTTATTAACAGTTTTTCAGCGTTTATTAAACGTTTATGTTAAGAATCTCTCTCGTTCTTTAAGACTAGGGACAAAACAGTTAGAATTCGCTATGTTCTTTCGACGTTTTGCGACAAAATCATACATTGCATTTCGAATAAAAGAAGGCACAATCCAACCAAACTTCAGTAAAAAATGTGGGAATTTCAGGTGATGACTTACTCTCAGAACGGCCGTAGATTTTCTGTAAAATGCTTTTCCGTTATAGAATACGAGCGTAGAAAGATCAGGCTCAGGCTCATTCTTTGAAAGAAAAAACTGTTTCGCAAAATCGGATTGAAGCGCACTGAAAAGAATTTCATTATTACGTTCATGAGCTAAGATCCATTGTACACTTCTATTACAAAGTCCACAATCACCGTCGTAAAAAACAATTTTCTTCTCCACCAGATAAAATTACAAATTACTAGTTACTAATGACCAATGCTGTGATTTGCCATGGAAGTCAATTTGTAATTCGTCATTAGCAATTAGTAATTTTACAACAAAGTTGTAATTATGAAAATTGGGGTTTTACTATCCGGAAGTGGAGTTTATGACGGTTCTGAAATTCAGGAAGCTGTTCTTTCCATGTTGGCCATTAAAGAAGAAGGTGCAGACTATTTCTGTATTTCAGTCGATGCAAATCAACATCATGTTGTGAACCACATTACAGGTGAAGACATGAATGAAAACCGAAACATGCTTATCGAATCGGCTAGAATTGCTCGTGGAAATGTAATTCCAGTTCAAAATGTAGACTTAAACGAAATTGATGCTTTGGTTATTCCAGGTGGATTTGGAAATGCTAAGAACTTTACCAAATGGGCTTTTGACGGTCCGGATGGCGCTATTTTACCTGAAGTAAAGCTGTTATTGGTGAACTTGGTGAATATTGGAAAACCAATTGCCGCACTTTGTGTTAGTCCGGTTGTCTTGGCTAAAGCTCTGGAAGGCTCTGCCATTTCAGCTACATTAACACTTGGAACAACAGCCGAAACTTCGCCATACGACATTTCAGGTTTCTCGGCTGGAATAGAATCTGTTGGAGCAAAAAGTGAATTAAAGAAAGTCAGCGAAATTGCCGTTGATAAGGAAAATAAGATTGTTAGTGCCCCTTGTTACATGATGGATGCAGATATACTTCAAGTAAGAAACAATATTTCGCAGGCAATCAAATCATTAATAGAACTTATCTGAAGTAAAAATTCACTTAAAGTGATAGTTGATGATTCGTTAAGTTTTTAACGCTTCATTTTTTTTAGTATTCTGTTTTACAATAGTTTAAGTAGCCAGACGTTAACGAAATGTGCATACGTTGTTAATACAAAAGCAAAAAAAAAGCAAATAAAACCGTTGGGATGGTTTACTTTTGCCTCGAAAATGGCTTTAGTTTTTAATGACTAAAAGAAAATGAATTTTATGAATGAATTTGGAAAACGAGGAACAAACTCCGATTTAAAAGCTACCATCGGGTTAGAAAATCTCGGTAATGTATTCTGGAATTTAACACCTGCAGAATTAGTGGAAGACACTATTATCAGTGGTCAGGGAGTTTTAACAGACACAGGAGCTCTTGCTATTGAAACAGGAGAATTCACTGGTCGATCTCCAAAAGATCGCTTTGTAGTGAAAGATGCTATGACGCAAGAAAGTGTTTGGTGGGGTGATGTGAACATTCCTGTTACAACAGAGCAATTTGATGCTTTGTACAACAGAATGAAAGCTTACCTGATCGATAAAGACGTTTATGTACGTGACGCTTACGCATGTGCTAACGACGATTTCAGAATGAACATTCGTGTTACAACTGAATTCCCTTGGTCAAATATGTTTGCTTACAACATGTTCTTACGTCCAACGGATGCTGAAATCGAAAACTTTGACGCTGAGTGGAACATTGTTTGTGCACCGGGATTCAAAGCAGATCCAGCTATCGACGGAACACGCCAGTCGAACTTTGCGATTTTGAACTTCACTCGTAAAATGATCATTATTGGTGGAACAGGATATACAGGTGAGATCAAAAAAGGGATTTTCTCTGTATTGAACTTCGTGCTTCCTCACCAAAAGAATGTACTTTCTATGCACTGTTCTGCAAACGTTGGACAGGCTGGTGATACAGCAATTTTCTTCGGACTTTCAGGAACAGGAAAAACAACGTTATCTTCAGATCCAAACCGTCAATTGATTGGTGACGATGAGCATGGTTGGTCTGATAATTCAGTATTCAACTTCGAAGGAGGTTGTTACGCTAAGACAATTGATTTGTCACAGGAAAAAGAACCGCAAATTTACGACGCTATCAAGTTTGGAGCAATTTTGGAAAACATTGGTTTCCACGAAGGAACTTCAACTCCTGATTACGCTGATGGTTCTATCACAGAAAACACACGTGTTTCTTACCCAATTCATTATATCGATAACATCAAAGTTCCTTCAGCTGGAACAAGTCCGAAGAACATTTTCTTCTTGACGGCTGATGCTTTCGGTGTTTTACCTCCAATCTCACGTTTAACAACTGAGCAGGCAATGTATCACTTCATGAGTGGTTACACAGCGAAAGTTGCAGGAACTGAAGTAGGAATTACTGAACCAACAACAACATTTTCTGCTTGTTTTGGAAAAGCATTCTTACCTCTTCACCCGGCGAAATACGCTAAATTGTTAGGAGAAAAATTAGAAGGAACGGACATCAAAGTTTGGTTGATCAACACTGGATGGTCTGGTGGCTCTTACGGAGTTGGATCTCGAATGAAATTGAGCTACACAAGAGCAATGATTACAGCAGCTTTGAATGGTGCGTTGGATAACGTACAATTCGAAACACTTCCAGTATTCGATTTGGCATTCCCAACATCTTGTCCAGAAGTACCAAGTGAGATCTTAAATCCACGTGCTACTTGGGCAGACAAAGCTGATTACGATAAAAAAGCAAATCACTTGGCTGAGCAGTTCGTTAAAAACTTCGAGCAATACGCAGCAGAAACTTCTGGTGAAATTTTAGCAGCAGCTCCAAAGGCAAAAGCTACGGTTTAATCAATAAGCTTAAACAATATAAAGGACTTCAGAAATGAGGTCCTTTTTTATTTATCTTAGTCTTCAATGAAACAACTATTAGTCATACTTATCACCCTTATCGCTTTCTTTAGTAGTGCTCAATTTCCCAAGGAAATAAAAGAATTTTATAATGTCACTTACATTGATTTGCATCATCAGTTCAAGTTTCAACATGGGGATGCAAAACTGGAAGAAGCTTTTTTTAAATTGACTTACAAAGACACAGGATCTGTATTATACGGAAAAGATTATGCTAAAACTTTTAAGACGTATTATGAAGACAAAAAAAACACCACTCAAATAAAAGACTTTGATTTCGATGGTGATTTAGATGTGTTATTTAATGGACGACAAATGCCTGCGGTAGAAAACTACAACATCATCATGTTCTTGAATAAAGGAAAGTACTATGAACCTGTGCACATGGGAATTTGGATAGATACAATGTATTCAGACTCGTCCAAATATTACTTTCTCACATCTCAATTTTGGCCTGTTGAGACTTCAACTTGTTCAATGGAATTTGAAATTTATAAATCTAAACCAAATCAAATTTCCCTGATATCAAATGAACTGTTTTCGTATTATAGCCCTGAAGATTCGTTAATTAAGAAAATAGATATGAAAGTCAAATTTCCGAAGGAAAAGGAGTTTTACTTTCAACCTAATCCCGATTTGTCTTCTATTCAGAAATACGATCTTGATAATGATCAAATCATCGGAACTATCCCGGCAAATTTGGAATGTCAAGCATATGATTACGTCATACTTGATGGAAAGATTTGGTATTATCTGGTCTTATCAATCGAAGAAGAACTTAATTTGATTTCCTATTATCAAAAAAACAGTTACGGGGAGTACAAGTACATTCGTGGTTGGATATGTGGTGATTAAAATGATTTAAAAATGAAGCGTTTACTGTTATTCTTTTTATTGGCATCCAATCTGAGCTTCGGACAATATTCAGATGAGTACACCGCTTTCTTCAATGAAATTGACACGGGAATTACACTTCCGGACCAATTCAAACAGGAGACCCAACAAACAAAACTGCGTTTTCTACGAAAAATGTACGATGATACTTCTTCGATGTTTTGTTCCGGACTACGATATACTGAGAAATTTAATGATTTCTGTAATCGATATGACACTACGCTTTACGTTCACGATTTCGACATTGATGGCGATTTAGATATTCTGTTTTATGGAAGACTTTGTCCCGGATTTGAAAACACAGACGCGGTTCTTTTCTTCAAAGTTGGAAAAGATTACATTGCTCAAGAGCTTGGATATTGGATTATCAAGATGAAACTTTCCAGAAAGCACACAGAGATGGTCGTCCTGAAAACACCTTGCTGTGCCGACTTTCGACTGGAATATATGTATTATGAAAATAGTGAGGATGTCCGTGATAGTATTCGACAATACACACATCAAATCGCATATGCTTATCCCATGGAAGTGACGCCTGTAATAATTGATACAGTCCTGACTTTTTCATCTGAACAAAAACTGATCATGTCTCCAACTCTCACTCAAGAAGACATTGATCTTTATCAGCAAATTGGTGCAAATCCGGAAATTGGGACTTTAAAATCTGGCACCAAAATAAAAGCCTATAATTCGTATACAGAAAATGGAAAAACCTGGTATTACATCATTGCCAACGCAAATTCTGAGATTATGCTAAACAAAGAATGGTCGGAGAATTATTTTGGCGAGCTCAAAGCTGCCCGCGGTTGGGTTTGTTTTGAGTAATTTCATAATAAATGTTACACCTGAAATAGTTGTATGACTACTCAATATATTTGAACTCATTCAATTAAAAAATGTCATCTAAACCAAATCATCTCATAGTTGCTAACGAAGGAAGAACTCTTGTTTACATAATTCCAGCTGTTTTGTGTACTGTTGCAGCTATCCCTTTGCTATTTTTCTTTTTCCCCTTAGCAATCGTTTTCATTACATTAACCATTTTTCTAAGTCTTGTTGAAACAGGATTAGAATTCAATATTGAAACCACTAGTTATCGGAAATTCAAATCACTTTTCGGATCCAAATGGGGAGAATGGACAAGATTAGCTGATCCGATTGAATTTCATTTGAAACTTTCAATAGAACGCGAATACAGTAACAATGCATTCAGTAACGTTGGCAGTACCAATTGGAATGGGAGTTCCACTGAAATCGCTCGTTCTGTCACGTATGATTTCATCTATGAATCAAACACCTCACAACACAAGATCATTTACGAATTCCTGGATTACGATATTGCAAAACGGTTCCTGAAGGAAGTCCACTCAACTACATCAATTCCAGCCACGAATCATATCGCTATCAAATTACAAGAGAATAGAGAAAAACGAATGAGTCGTCGTTGAAAATAAATCGGCTTAGACGGATTATATATCACTCCTTCTCTAACTTCATTAATTTCCAACGGATCAAGATTGTAGTAATCAGAATAAATGCTCCAAAATACAGTAGAACGGATTGCATTTCTTTGAGTCCTGCATCTTCCAAAAACACTTTGTAAAATCCTTCCAAACACCATTGCATTGGAGAAATCATGCCAATGGTTTTCATGTAGTCTGGCATAATAAACGAAGGAACCCAAATTCCCCCGATTGCCGCAAAAATAATGATGGAAATGGCACCATAACCGTTTGCCTGCTCGACGGTTTTAGAAAAAACGCCAACCAGAACCGCATAATTAATGGCACATAATGCTGAAAGTATAACCACAGTTATCAATGGAAGCTGGTTCGATGGTAAATTTAGTTCAGGTAGATCAATCAGCGGAAAAACAAGAACTCCGATTGAAAAGATGACAATTGTTTGAAGAAGAGCTACCAATAAATAAACACAAATCTTACTAAAAATGACCAGATGATAACTGGTTGGAATAGTGCGCAGACGAATATAACTTCCTTTGTGCCGCTCACGAACAATAGTCGTTCCCAATGAAGTCACAATAAAAAATAATGCAAAAAGTGTCCAGGCAGGAACATTGTGTTGTGTTGCAGTGGGAATGAGTAGTGATTTAGTTGTTTTTTCCTCTTGTAATTCAACAGTAGTATTGAAAAGCAGCGCGTTCAGGTCATTACTTTTTTTATCCATTTTCAGCTTTGAATACAAATGTTTCAGTAAAGCTTTCGACTCAATCTCACTAATTTTAGATTTTACAGAAGCTTCAATTGTTTGCCTATACGTGGGTTGCAATTGTGACGTAAACATTAAACGTATCTCGGTTTTTGTAGTATCAATACCTTTTTCATCAGAGGATAATTGGTCCACATTTGTCAGTTTATTGCTTGCAATTTCCGCTTTAGTGTTGATTCTATCTGAGAATGATTCTGGAATTTTAATCAAAACGAGTGCATCTTGATCTTCCAGTATTTTTTTATTCGCGTTCTGATTAGTAGTAGTCACAATATTAAAGCTGCTATCAGCTTTCATTAATTGCACGAGTGAATCGCCATAATCACCAGAATCAGTATTCGCAATAACAAGGTTCAACCGTTTCGCATTGGCTATTTCAAACGACGAATTTTGCACCAAAGTCACAATAAACACCATTGCAATTGGCATAATAAAGAGAAGAATTAATCCAACTTTATCTGTAATGAGAATCCACCACTCTTTTCGAATTGTAGCCAGCCATTTTTCCATTAGTCGCGCAATGTTTTTCCAGTTAATTTTAAAAAGAAACTTTCCAAATCTTCGACCTCATGTCGAGAAATAAGTACAGCTGTTTTGTCCAATGCAATTATCTTCCCATGATCAAGCAGCGCAATACGATCACATAATTCCTCTGCTTCTTTTAAGTGATGAGAAGTGTAAACCACAGTACAACCTTGTTTACAAATCTTTTCAATCAGTTCCAGAATAGCCATTTTACTTTGCACATCTACACCAACGGTTGGTTCATCGAGCAATAACAACTCAGGATTGTGAATTAAGCCCAATGCCAGATTCACCCTGCGTTTCATCCCGCCAGAAAATTGCTTTATACGCTTGCTGGCAACGGGAGCCAAGCCTAATTGCTCTAAAAGTTCTATTGATTTCGCTTTTAACTCCTTTTTTGGAATGGAATACAGTGAACCAAAATACATTAAGTTTTGCATTGGTGTTAACTCCTCAAAAAATGCGTACTCCTGAGGAACATAACCAATTTTATGTAGGACATTCTTCACTTGACGTTCGTTGGACTCGAAATAGAAATTTAACTGCCCGGCAGTTGGTTTAATCAAACCGCAGAGCATTGAAATGAATGTGGATTTTCCCGCGCCATTCGGACCTACAATACCAAATTTCTCTCCTCGAAGAACCGTAAACGAAAGATTGTCCAAACTCAGAAACTCCAAATCCGGATAGCGTTTTGAAACACCAATTAATTCAATAAGCTCTGGTTTTAAATCCATCTTCTTGTCTTGTAAAGCATTATTGCCTTATTTCGCCGACTGCAATTGTTTTTTTGATTCTGAAAATAATTGAAAAAAGTACAAATTCAATAAAAATTGAGCTAATCCATAAAACCAATCTTCCACTGGAATGGTCCCAATTCTAACGCCCAAAAATTCGTTTGGATTGTAATTGACAATGGGGGAATCGATTCCTGAACCGGTCAATACCCCATTCACAGGTAAAAATCCGAAAAGTAAAATGGTATAAACAACAATAGCTTTTGTCACCCAATTTACTCGGGCAATGAATTGTAAATAAATGAAAGTTGCGAGCAGAACCACTGACGTTAGTGCTGTATACATTTTATCATAAAAACAGACGATTGAGACTGTCATTAAGAGAATGAAAAAGCAACTGATTATGGTATTCAATCCTTCCAGTTTTTTCCAATTCATAAACCTGTTGAGGCAGTAATAAGTAAAAACGCAAGAGAAAGGGATGCAGACAAAAAACAAACATTCTTCAATTGGTAAACCGAAAAAAGAAACACCAGTTGTGTAACTATAATCGAACCACCAAACGCCTAATTTTGTAAAATAAATATCCCAAACAATAAACGGAACAGCTACTAAAATTGAAGCTTTCAGAAAAGAACCAAAGTGTTTATTGAATTTCAGTTTCGGATGAAATGAAAACAAAAAGCAAACGAATATTGTAGCGAACAAAATGGCAAAATACGTCAGTGCTTTCATAGTTCCGATTTGTTAAAGTACATTTTGAAGTATTTAACCGGAACCCACAAAAAGCCGTAACATTCGCCTTCATGCTTACCCAAATGCTTGTGGTGTTGCTTGTGAGCGCGTCGAATTGCAAGAAAATAAGGGTTCTGAGTATTCTTCAATATTCCGATTCGTTGATGAATGAAAATATCATGTACAAAGAAATAGGCCATTCCATAAGCAGTAATACCAAGTCCAATAGCGAGTTCTATTCCGCTATGGACATGTGTTGCATGAAAGATCAAGATCATTGCAGGAATTGCAAAAATCACGAAGAAATAATCGTTTTTTTCCAATGGGCCTTCATTGCTGTGATCGTGATGATCTTTATGTAAAGCCCAGAGAAATCCATGCATGACATAACGGTGAATGATCCATGTTAGACCTTCCATTAAGAAAAAAGTCGCAATTCCGATTAGTACATTCATTTCCTAGTTCTCATTAAATAAGCGTTCCAATGTTTGATACCTGTAATCAAAGATCTTTTTTAATTTTCTTTTTACCACCAACCAATGAGCAAACTTACCCAAAAGACCGTATGGGAGTTCATAATCAATGGTATCTCTCATTAATACACCCTCGTTTGTC
Organism: uncultured Fluviicola sp.; assembly: GCA_965650275.1. Lineage (GTDB taxonomy): Bacteria > Bacteroidota > Bacteroidia > Flavobacteriales_D > Crocinitomicaceae > Fluviicola. Next base: position 48,967 of record CBFGNV010000027.1, read on the forward strand.
ACTTCAAATTCATGCAGATGTCGCCAATATTTGTATGGTCCCTTCTTCTGGATGTCGACAAAAGAATTTTGTTCTACAACATCGTTAATTTCTGTTCTCCAAAACATTGAAACACCTTTAAAGGGAGAGATCTTGTATTCAATACACATTCCATTATAGATATGATCTTCCAAATCTTTGCTCAATACCTCAAAGCGCATATTATCAGGAGTTATTTTCGACAAATTGTAAGGTGACGAAAAAAAATCCCAAGCAGTTGTAATTTCACAATTAATCATTTGAGTTCGTTCTAGTTTGTACTTCATCTTTCCTATTCAAATAAACAGAGTTAACATTTCTTCAAAACTTCGATAAGGATTTTCTCTTTTTACTCATAAAACCGTTAGTTTATACTGTACGTAACTTCTTAACATGATTGAGAATTTCTGCCCATTGGGGACACGTACTCGTTCCATTAAAACACGTTCTGCCGGAAGATCACAAATCTTGCGAAACAAACATAAATAGTATCTGTATGCCAGATAAACTCCAAACCGTGAAGTTTCAGGTAATAACTTAATTCCTAACAACGCTTCTTTAAATTCAAGAGCTATTTCAATTTCAATTCGTTTTTTTGCATCACTGTTCAAGCCTTGAGTCTGCACATACGGGAAATAAGATCTACCCAGAATTTCATTATCGTCTTTAATATCACGAAGGAAATTTACTTTCTGAAATGCCGAACCTAACTTCATGGCATAGGGTTTCAATTTTTCATATTGTGCTTGATCGCCATGCACAAAAACACGCAAACACATTAAGCCAACCACTTCTGCCGAACCTAAAATGTATTCGTCATACAATTCAACATCGTATTCCAAATCATTCAAATCCATATGCATACTATGTAAAAACTGATCAATTAACTGACGTTCAATTCCAAATTCCCGAACCGTTGATTGAAACGAATTTAGAATGGGATTTAGAGAAATGCCTTCTTCTAACGCCTCATTGGTTTGTGTCACAAAACGATCCAACAACTCTGCCTTATTGAAGGTGTGGAAGCTGTCAACAATTTCATCAGCCAAGCGAACAAATCCGTAAATAGAATATATTGCAGGACGAATTGTTGGACTCAAAGCTAAAATTCCAAGTGAAAAACTCGTACTATATTTCTTAGTCGTAGCCCTACTCATTTCGAAAGACAGTTCGTCAAATAGCCTTTTCATTTCCATTGATTTTTAGTTTGTTTACTTCCTTAGCTACGATTCTACCCGATATAATTGACGGTGGAACTCCTGGTCCTGGAACGGTTAATTGTCCCGTGTAAAATAAGTTTT
>CBFGNV010000028.1:0-47983 GCA_965650275.1 uncultured Fluviicola sp.
TTTCAAAAGAAAAGTAATATTGCAATATTACTTGAGATTTTCGTTTTTCTTGAATTCCTAATCTTTCATTTCCCTTACTCTCATATCAACAGGCTCTAAATTCGTATTGAATAACCTGTTTCTATGATGAATCCCCCACTTGGCAACTTCGTTAATCAAATTCTCCAACGATTTTCCATGTTCTGTCAATTCATACTCCACAGTAACAGGTTTTGTATCCTTAACTGTTCTGGTAATCAACTCATGAACTTCCAAATCTTGTAATTCTTTAGATAACATCTTAGCGGCAATTCCATCGACATCGCGCAACAAATCCATAAAGCGCATCTTGCCATTCATCATCATGGACCCAACAATTTGAATCTTCCATTTTCCCGACAAAAGTTCCATTGTATCCTTGATTGCCAATAATGTCACCTCACATCCACGAGGTTTTCTGATTGCTTCTTTTTGCTCCATATCTTCAAAATTAGTCTGAATTACCAGTAAACGCTAATCACTTTCCTAAAGGAAACCACTTTCCAAAAGGAAATTCATTACAAAAATAAACTACCTGGGTAATAATTTTGCTGAAACAAAAAAATAATTCTAAAACTTATAATTATGATAGCAGTTACAGGAGCAACCGGACAATTAGGTTCACAAATAGTTGCACAATTAGCAAAAAAGATCAATCCTTCAAATATTGTTGCGATTGTAAGAGATGAACAAAAAGCAAATGAATTGAAAGCATTGGGAGTTCAAATTCGTATTGCAGATTACCACAATACAGAAGCATTGAATAAGGCATTGGATGGTGTTTCAAAAGTGATGTTGGTTTCATCAAGCGATTTCAACGACAGATTGCAACAACACAAAAATGTAGTTGATGCAGCTAAAAACGCTGGAGTTTCGCAACTTGTGTACACAGGAGTAAGTATGAATGACGTGAACAATTCTGTTTTGAAAGATTTTATGACCGATCATTACCAAACTGACGAATACATTAAAAACTCAGGAATTGATTACACGCTTCTACAGCATAATTTGTATGCAGAAGTAATTCCAATGTTCTTAGGCGAGAATGTAGCGGACACGGGAGTTTTCTTCCCTGCGGGAGACGGAAAAATTCCCTTCGCATTAAGAAGTGAAATGGCTGAAGCAGCAGCAAACGTTCTGGTTTTTGGCGATCACAAAAACCGAACGTATAGAATTAACTCCAACCAAAGCTACGATTTCAACACTGTAGCTGAGGCAATTGGAAATGCTACAGGAAAATCAGTTTCGTACACCGATGCGGACCCTGCTCAATTCGAAGGTATTTTAAAAGGAATCAATTTACCAGAAGAAATTATTGGAATGACATTAGGTTTCGCGGCAGCAATGAAAAATGGAGATTTCGACTTTGTAAGTAACGATTTAGAAAACTTATTGGGAAGAAAACCAGCGGGAGCAACAGAGGCAATGAAAGAACTCTTTGGAAAGAACTAACTTTACAAGTTCAAAGGGATCAAAAAGTTCAAAGCGGTTAAATCTAATTTGAACTTTTGAACTCTTTGAACCTTTTTTAATATTGATAAGTATGGAACAAAAGATGAAAGTGGAAATTTGGAGTGATGTGATGTGCCCGTTCTGTTATATTGGAAAGCGTCACTTCGAGGAAGCTTTAGCAAATTTCGAACATAAAGATCTTGTTGAAATTGAATGGAAAAGTTTCCTTCTTGACCCTGATATTCCGGAGAAAGTAGACGGTAAGAATGTTTACGAATACTTGGCTGAAAGAAAAGGAATGTCAGTTGAACAATCAAAGCAAATGCACGAACGTGTGGTAGAAATGGCTAAAAACGCGGGATTAGATTACAATTTCGATATTGCCGTGGTTGCAAACGCATTCAAAGCACATCGACTCATTCAATTGGCGAAACGGAAAGGATTAGGAGATGCAGCGGAAGAACTGTTGTTCAAATCGTACTTCACGGAAGGTAAAAATATTGCAGATGAAATTACACTCGTGAATCTTGGAAAAGAAATCGGTTTGACAGAATCTGATGTGAACGATGCTCTTTCAAACAAGGAATTCCAATTTCTGGTAAACAAGGATATTGAAGAAGCCAGAGCAATTGGAGTTAGCGGCGTTCCATTCTTTGTGTTAGACAGAAAGTATGCTGTTTCCGGGGCACAACCTGCTGAATCGTTCACAGGAGCATTGACACAAGCCGTAAATGAGTGGAAACAAGCAAATCCAACAAAACTGAAAAATCTATCAGAAGGTGATAGTTGCGATGTAGATGGGAATTGTGACTGACCTCGAGAGCCTCAGTCATCACAACTCCAATAACGGATTATAATAATAAAAAACGTAGGGGCGAAACATTTTTCGCCCCTACAATATTTTAAATCAATTAATCCAATTTTTAAATATCTGTTACCAAATTGTGCTTATCAATCAACTTTCTCAAGTTAATCAAAGCGTAACGCATTCTTCCCAAAGCCGTATTTATGGATACCCCTTCCATATCTGCGATTTCTTTGAATGATAGATCTTGAAAAATGCGTTTCTCGATAATATCTCTTTGAGATTCCGGTAAATGTTCAACCAAGCTCATCATTTGCGTTTCCAACTCCGTTTTTGTGATGCTTTGTTCAATATTTGCGTCTTCGATCTTCAAAATAGAGAAAATGTTGAACTCTTCCGATTTAGAGCTTCGCTCATTAATCATACGAACTCTGCTTGTTCTTCTAAAGTGATCGATTACCAGGTTGCCAGCAATTCGCAACGCCCAAGGTAAAAACTTACCCTCTTCGTTGTAATTTCCTAGTTTCAAGGTTTGAATAATTTTCACGAAAGCTTCTTGAAATATATCTTCAGCTAAATCGCGCTCACGAATCTTATTATAGATTGTTCTGTAAATTCTGTCTTTATGACGCAACAATAACACCTCAAAGGCATATTCATTTCCGTCTAAATAAAGTTGTACGAGTTGGTGATCGTCCAGATTTTTAATAGCCATAATTCTACTTTTATAGTCTTAACCAGTTGTTTAAGGATGTGTTTAAAGTAGAATTTCTCTTATAGGCAATAACGATTTACACGACTAATATAGTTCCATTTTTCGGATTAACAAAAATTTTAATAAAAAAACTTAACATTCCCGTAACCTTAACCTACCTTTTCACTTGTTCAAAGTTTCTTCAACTTCCTTCGTTTTCAGGTTACAACAAGACGAGATATTTACGAACTTTGTCCTATGGCAGAAAAGTTTATCCAAATCAAAGGCGCAAGAGTTAATAACCTTAAAAACCTGGACGTTTCAATTCCTCACGGCAAATTCACCGTAATTACAGGATTATCCGGTTCAGGGAAAAGTTCACTTGCATTTGATACCTTGTATGCCGAAGGTCAGCGTAGATATATTGAAAGTTTATCTTCTTACGCCCGACAATTTTTAGGAAAACTGGACAAACCTGAAACGGATTATATAAAAGGTATTGCTCCGGCAATTGCCATTCAACAAAAAGTAATCAGCACCAATCCGCGATCTACGGTTGGAACAACAACGGAAATTTACGATTACCTGAAAGTCCTTTTTGCCAGAATTGGTAAGACCTACTCCCCTGTTTCAGGAAATCAGGTAAAAAAAGACAGTATTACCGACGTTGTAAATTTTGTTTGCAATCTCGATACCTCTATTCGCGTTTTAATTTGTGCACCGTACGACCAACATACAAAGTACGGGGCAGAAAGAGCATTGAAGTTACTGATGGAACAAGGGTATAGCCGTTTATTGATCAATGGAAATGTAGTTTCTATTTCTGATCTGAAAGCGAATGAAATTGAAAAGAAAAAAAATGTTTTTTTAGTTGTCGATCGTTTAACTGGCGGAATTACTGACGAAGAAACAATAAGTCGATGTGGAGATTCTGTTCAATTGGCGTATGCAGAGGGAAGTAACACTTGTTTCGTAATTGAAGCTGATTCCCAAAAGAAACATGAATTCTCCAATCGTTTTGAACTAGACGGAATTGAGTTTCAGGAACCAAATACGCACCTGTTCACCTTTAACAATCCGTTTGGAGCTTGTAAAACCTGTGAAGGCTACGGTTCTGTGATTGGAATCGATTCAAAATTGGTGATCCCAAATCCTGCACTTTCTGTTTATGAAGGAGCTGTTGCACCATGGAAAGGTGATGTAATGGGTGAATATTTGCAAAATCTGGTGAAGCACGCACGCAAATACGATTTCCCAATTCACAAACCGGTAGACGATCTTACTAAAGAACAATACGACCTTCTGTGGAAAGGAAACAAAGATATTTCCGGAATTGACGGCTGTTTTAAGGATATAGAAGCTCAGAGTTATAAAATTCAGTATCGGGTTATGCTTTCCAGATATAGAGGAAAAACGTTATGCCCTGAATGTTCTGGTACACGTTTACGTGAAGACGCCAACTATGTGAAGATTGATGGCAAATGTATCCGTGATTTGGTATTGATGCCTTTGACTGAGGCACTGACTTTCTTCGAAAACTTAAAAGTGGAAGCTCACGAAGAAAAAGTGGTAAAACGAATTCTTCCGGAAATTACACAACGTATCTCTTTCCTGAACGATGTTGGTCTTGGTTATTTGACCTTGAACAGAGCTGCGAATTCACTTTCTGGGGGAGAATCCCAACGTATTAATCTTGCCACTTCTTTGGGAAGTAGTTTGGTTGGTTCCATGTACATTCTCGATGAACCAAGTATTGGTCTTCATCCACGAGATACGCAAAAACTGGTTAGCGTTCTGAGAAAGCTTACAGATATTGGAAATACAGTAATCGTTGTTGAGCACGAAGAAGAAATGATGACTTCTGCAGATCAAATTTTAGATATTGGTCCTGCAGCCGGAAAATATGGTGGTGAAGTCGTTTTTCAGGGAGTTTACAAAGATCTTGGAAAGGCAAAACAAAGTTTAACTGCAGATTATTTGTTGGGAAAAAGAGAAATTCCTGTTCCAAAGAAACGTAGACAAGGAAAAAACGCTTTAACTGTTACAGGAGCAAGAGAGAACAATCTGAAGAACGTTTCGGTCGCTTTTCCTTTAAACAGAATTGTGGCGGTAACGGGAGTTAGCGGCTCCGGAAAAAGTACCCTGGTGAAAGAAATTCTTTATCCAGCTGTTCGTCGTCATTTGGGACTTTTTGGTGATCAAATGGGAAGTTACCAGCAATTGGTTGGTGACGTGAACAGTGTTCAGGAAGTAGAACTGATCGACCAAAATCCAATTGGAAAATCGTCGCGAAGTAATCCCGTGACTTATGTTAAGGCGTTCGATGATATTCGCGACCTGTTTGCGAAACAGAATTTAGCGAAACACCACGGCTACAAACCTGGTTTCTTCTCTTTCAATGTGGAAGGTGGACGATGCGAAATGTGTGAAGGGGAAGGAAATGTAACAGTGAGTATGCAGTTTATGGCTGATGTTCATTTGAAATGTGAAGCCTGTAATGGTTCGAGATACAAACAGGAGGCGCTGGATGTGGTTTATAGAGAGAAGAACATTTCAGATATTCTGCACATGGATATTTCTGAGGCGCTGGCATTTTTCAAGGAAGGAAAGGACAAACTGGAAGAAAAGATCGTACAAAAAATACAACCGCTGGAGGATGTTGGTTTGGGTTATTTACAACTCGGACAATCAAGCAGTTCATTAAGTGGTGGTGAAGCACAACGTGTGAAACTGGCATCGTTCCTTATCAAAGGTGGACAATCTAAGAAAACACTTTTCATTTTCGACGAACCAACTACTGGTTTACACTTCTTCGATATAGAAAAATTAATGATTGCTTTTAATCGTTTGGTTGATGACGGCCATACCATTATTGTAATCGAACATAACCTTGAAGTGATCAAATGCGCAGATTGGATTATTGATATTGGTCCGGAAGGTGGTGACAAAGGTGGAAACATTGTTTTTGAGGGAACACCAGAAGACATGATCAAACTGGAAGAGAACCATACTGCCAAATATTTAAAGGCTAAGTTAAAAGCGTAAATCATTCGATGAAAACATCTTTTTATTCGACGAATCCATAATTTAACAGTTTAAATTTGGAAATCAACTAGCCGCTTCCCTACCTTTGGAGGCGTAAATACTAAAGTTGAAAACAATGATTAAGGGAAGCTTTGTGTTTGCTATTGCTCTTTTCAGTTTCTCTTGCTCAAACCAGCAAAAAGAACGAAAAATTGCCGTTCAAACAACAACAGAAACTACTAACACACAAGAAAGTACTGTCAAAAAAACTTCAGCTCTAGAATTAGAATCTCAATTCAAAGGCTGCAAGGCTCACTGGTAAATCTACTTTAGTTACTAACAAATAAAATCCTCTGGCCTCCTGTTAAGAGGATTTTTTATGTCAACTCGATTTCTTCTTGAGGAGCATTCAAATTCAACTCTCCTTCACTTCTCGCGATAACAGCGGAAGCCAAACAGTTTCCTAGAACGTTCACAGAAGTTCGAGCCATGTCCATTAAGGCATCTACACCAAGAATGATACTCGCCTCCTCTACCTTAATTCCAAACTCAGAAACAGTTGAAACCAAAATTACGAACGATGCCCCACGAACACCAGCCACACCTTTACTTGTTAGCATCAAAATAAGGCAAGCAGCAATCTGTTGACCTACAGTTAAAGGATCTTTCAATAGCATCTGAGAAAGAAACACCGTAGCCATCGATAAGTATAAAGTCGTTCCATCCAGGTTAAAGCTATAACCTGTTGGAATAACGAACCCAACAATTTTCTTCGGAACACCGAATTTCTCCATATTCTCAAGAGCCTTCGGTAATGCAGCCTCACTACTTGCCGTTGAAAATGCAATAGTAAATGGCTCAGATACGGCACTTATGAATTTTCTAATCGGAATTTTTGCCATTAAAGCAATAGGAAGAAGAATCAGCAAAACAAAGGCGATAAGAGCTACATAAAGTGTTCCGACCAGTTTTGCAAGACCAATTAGCATATCAGCACCTGAATTTAAAACGGTATTAGCGATTGCTCCGAAAACCGCCAATGGAGCCAAATACATCACAATATCTGTAAACTTGAACATCACCTCCGAAAGACTTTCAGCCCAGTGAAGCATTGTGTGTTTGTGCGATTCTTTTCTAACTAGACTTAAACCAATTGCGAAGATTACGGAGAAAACAACAATTTGCAGTACCTGATTTTCGGCAACTGATTTCGCAATGTTCTCCGGAAAAATATCAAGAATATGATCTTTATCCTGAGCCGAAGCATTGTCAACTTTCTTTGAAGCCTCCGCCATCATTTCTTTGGTAGGCTTCAGATCAATACCTTCTCCCGCTTTTGAAATATTAATAGCCGCAAGTCCTATGAGTAGAGCAAAAGTGGTTACAACTTCGAAGTAAATAATACTCTTTAAACCAATTCTACCAACCTGCTTAATGTTTCCATGTCCGGCAATTCCTACAATGAGTGTTCCGAAAATAAGTGGCGCAACAAGAGTGGTGACCATTCTAATGAAGATCTTACTCAATTTAGCTAATCCGTTAGACCAGGAATCTTGCCAATTTGAAGGTAATTCTCTCAGATCCAACCCGAATTGAATACCAAGTAACATTGCGCTAAAAATCCACAATGAAATCTTTTTCTTTTTGAAGGCAATCACAAACGTCCATCCAATCACCAGATATCTCAAAACATCAAATACGGCAGAGCCAACGGTACCAAGATGAGGAAGCAATAATTCTATTGAGAACAAAAGCGCACAAAGAACAAATGCTGCTGAATACCAAAGTAAAGAAAACGGAGATTTTATTGCACTCATAATTTCGTGTTGAATTCGAACAAAAATAGTCGCAATGTGACATTAGTTAGTCATTGTTTGAAATTAATTTTTTATTTAGCGTTGCAGTGAATAGAATATTCGTATTATTGCAGTGTCGGAAACGGCAATCACCAATTGAGAGGTACTACAAAATCTCAAAACAATCCAAAAGTTTTTTATGAACGATCAAAACTTAAACGGTAAGTTATTACCAGAATTAAGAGAAATTGCAAAAAATCTTGGTGTTGAACGTGTTGAATCATTTAAGAAGAATGAATTAATTAGTCAAATTCAACAGTTAAGCACAACAACAAATGCAGATACAACAGCTGAACCAAAGTCGAAAAGACCAAGAAAATCAGCTGAGACTTCAACAACCGCTCAGCCACCAGTAGCTGAAACCGCAAATCTGTTTACTGATGCTTCGACAAGCTCAGCAACACCTTCGACAAGCTCAGAAACTACTTCAGAGACAAAGGAAACTGTTACTGAACCTAAGACTGGAAATCAGGAAGATAGAAAACTTCGTCATAGAAAACCGCGTCCCGAGGCTGCTGAGAATTCAAACGAAGCACCTAAGGTAGAAGGAGAAAAACCGCAAAGAGAAGGGCGTTCACTTTTGGATATCAAACCAAAAGCAGCAGAAGGCGATGCTTCGACAAACTCAGCAACCGCTAAAACTGAAAACACCAATAAGCCGCAGCATAACAACGATAAAAGGCCTCAACACCAGAATCAGAATCCAAACCAACAACGCCAAAATCCTAATCCGAACCAGAATCCAAATCAGAATCAGAATAGGAATAATCAGAATCAAAACCAGAATAGGAATAACCCTCCACAACATCGTCCAAATAATGATGAAAAAGTGGATGACGATGCTTACAACTTAGTAGGAATTGTTACTGCAGAAGGGGTTCTTGAAGTAATTCAGGATGGATACGGTTTCTTAAGATCTTCTGATTATAACTACTTACCATCACCAGATGATGTTTACGTTTCACAAAGTCAAATCAAATTGTTTGGTTTGAAAACAGGTGATACTGTTCGTGGAACTATTCGTCCGCCAAGAGAAGGAGAAAAATTCTTCCCACTTGTAAAAGTTGATTCAATTAATGGCCGCGATCCAGGATTTATCCGTGACCGTGTGCCTTTCGAATATTTAACACCTTTATTTCCGGATGAGAAATTCAAATTAACCGGACATAAAGACGAATCCATGTCAACACGTGTTATGGATCTTTTTGCTCCAATTGGAAAAGGTCAACGTGGAATGATTGTCGCTCAGCCAAAAACAGGTAAAACGATGTTGTTGAAGGACGTTGCAAATGCGATTGCCGCAAATCATCCTGAGGTTTACTTAATTGTTTTATTGATCGATGAGCGTCCTGAAGAGGTTACTGATATGGCAAGAAGCGTAAAAGCTGAAGTTGTAGCTTCTACTTTTGATGAGCCAGCAGATCGTCACGTAAAAGTGGCAAACATTGTTCTTGAGAAAGCAAAACGCATGGTTGAATGTGGACACGATGTGGTTATCCTTTTGGATTCCATTACACGTTTGGCTCGTGCTTACAATACGGTTTCTCCAGCATCTGGAAAAGTACTTTCAGGTGGTGTTGACGCAAACGCATTACACAAACCAAAACGTTTCTTCGGAGCAGCTCGTAAAATTGAGAACGGAGGTTCTCTTTCTATCCTTGCAACTGCCTTAACTGAAACAGGTTCTAAAATGGACGAAGTCATCTTCGAAGAATTTAAAGGAACTGGTAACATGGAACTTCAGTTGGATCGTAAGATTTCAAATAGAAGAATTTATCCAGCAATTGACATTACTTCTTCTGGAACACGTAGAGAAGATCTATTGGTTGGAAAAGATATATTACAACGTGTTTGGTTACTTCGTAAGTTCATAGCTGACATGAATCCTGTTGAAGCAATGGAATTTGTGAAAGGACACATGGAAAATACACGCTCGAACGAAGAGTTCTTAGTATCAATGAATTCATAAAATACAATCCCCGCATCTCGACTCCGATCGATGACCGCGGGGATTTTTTTTTACCCAATGAAGATTTCTACAAAAATTGCAATTCTATTCGCTGCCATTTGGTTTGGTGGTAAAATGTTATTCCTTCAACTTCAATGGTTTCAGGAACCTGAGACCTTTCCTTACCAGGTGTTTTGGAATATCTTGTGTTTGTTAATGGCGATGACCATTGGATCATACATTGAAAAGAGAAAAGAAGACCGATCAGAAAGCACTGCATTAGGAGATATCAAATCCATCTTATCGGGAGGATTGATCTACACAATTCTTACGGCATCATTGATTCTAACTTATTATTCTAAGATCGACCCAGACTTTAACAAGCATCAAATTGAAGTTGCTGAGGGTAAAATCCAGGAAATGATTGACGATCCGAAACAGTTGAAAGAATTGCGACATAGCAGAACAGAATTTGCTTCACTTTCCAAAGAAGAATTGTTCAATAAATTGGCTCAAAACCCTAAATCGATGTTTAAAGCGCAATCTACGTTTGTTATATCGCTGCTTGGAATGTTATTGTTATCCGTAATGAACGCAATTGTTCTGACAGTAGTTTACAGAAGATTGATCTTCAAATCTTAAACTAAGGAACTGAAATTCAACGTGATCAAACTGTTCAAATATGTTTAATCATTTTTTTGAACTTTTGAACTATTTCTTATCAAGCTCACTTCCAAGCTTGTCATAGTCGATTCCATCAAAGTTTCCTGATGACATCATGAGAAGTACATCTCCGTGCTTGAATTCTGCATTGATGAATGAAAGTACTTCTTGTGTTTCGTTTGCAATCACAACATCGCCGCCAAAAGCTTCCTGAACTTGTGAAATCGTAATAGGTTCCAATTTCTTGTGTGCAACCACTTCCGGACTAAAATAAACCAAAGCCTTATCAGCTGCGGCCATTGCATTATCATATAACGGAAGAAACTCCTTTTGCAATGAAGAAAATGTATGCAATTCCATACACGCAATCACCTTTCGATTTGAATATTGCTCTTTTACGGCTTTTGTTGTTGCCTTCAATTTACTTGGTGAATGTGCAAAGTCTTTGAACATGGTAATTCTATCCGTATCAATTACTTTTTGGAGACGTTTTCCAGCTCCTTTAAACCCCTGTAAGGCGTTCAGAAAAGAATGATTGTCAACTCCAAGTGATTCTGCCAAGTACATTGCTCCCATAGCATTCTGTAGGTTGTGTGCGCCAAAAATGGAAAGCTGATATTCTTTTCCGTCATGTCGAACAACAGTTCCATCATCCGTTACAGAATAATCAGGCGTCGCGTAAGGCTTTGTGGTCAAGGAATTTGAAAATTGTTCACCAAGATTTTTTACCGTTTGATCTTCCGTGTTGTAAACGAGGGTTCCATTCTGAGTTATACACTTACAGAACAACTCGAATTGTTCAACATAATTGTCCCAGGTCGGAAAAACGTTAATGTGGTCCCAGGCAATTCCAGAAATCAACGCAACGTCTGGTTGATATAAATGAAATTTTGGTCTTCTATCAATTGGAGAGCTTAGATATTCATCGCCTTCCAGAATCATAAAACGTGCTGTGTCGGTTAGTTTGACCATACAATCGTAACCTTCCAATTGTGCTCCCACCATGTAATCCACTTCCAGATTCAATTCATTTACTACATGAAGAAGCATTGAAGTAATGGTTGTTTTTCCGTGACTTCCACCAATCACAATTCGGGTCTTGTTTTTAGCTGCTTCGTATAAATACTCAGGGTACGAAAAAATAGGAATGTTCAGTTCTTTAGCTCGAGCCAGTTCAGGATTATCAATTCGCGCATGCATACCAAGAATAACTGCACTGGTTTCAGAAGTGATCTTATCAGGGAACCAACCAATAGTTGCGGGCAAAACACCTTGCTTTTCCAATCGTGTTCTCGACGGTTCAAAGATTTCGTCGTCCGACCCCGTAACATTAACTCCTTTGCGTGATAAAGCAATTGCAAGATTATGCATTGCACTTCCTCCTATTGCGATAAAATGAACATTCTTCATTTATCGAAATTACTTCAAAAGCGGCAAAAAAAAATGTGAGTGAACCGAAGTTACCCACATTTCAACTTTAATATTGAATCTTAATAATTTTTCTTCAAGTTGGCATTTGCAGTTTCACGCTGCCAATCACTTTCTGTAATTGCTCCACCATTTTTAGTATACGTTGTAGTGGTAAGCGTTTGTGTTTTGATGTACTCATCGCCATGCCCACCTTTTACCACAATTCTTCGTGTAATGATTGCAGTTACCAGATCATTCTTATCCTTCTGGTCAAATTTCTCTTGTGAAACACCTTCTGGATATTTACTTCCAAGTTCATTCGCCCCCTTAGGAACATCAACTGGTTTAGAATTCTCAACAGCCTGATTCAATTCTTTCTTAGCATCAATTGAATTTTGTTTTTGATCAACAGCCTCACTTGCCTTACCCTCACCTATTCCAACTTTTGTTTGCTTTAAGATCTCCGTATTTGCAAGCGGTCTTTCAGCACCAGCCGTCGATTGCTCATTTACGTTTGCTTTAGACTGATCCAAACTTTGTTGATTGGTATTGTACTTATCTGTTTCAGCTGCTGTTCTTTGTTTTTCTCTTTCAGAATTCTGGCTCTTAATATCTTCGTAAACTGCATTATTAGCTGCAGCAGTAATTGAAGGTAATCCAGCGTATTCGTTTTGAACTGAAACGCTTTCATTAATGCTCGTCTTATTATCTATAGCTTTAACGTAAACGTTATTGTAGTTTACACGATCAATTTCTTGCTGCTCGGTTTTAATGACTTTCATTGCAGAATCATTCACCTCACGTTGTACTTCAGCATTTTCATATGAAGCTTGAACATTCTTAGCATCTGCATCAATAATTTGCTTGTGATTCAAGGTATTTTGATTATGCTCTTGAGTTTCCTGATCGCGTTGTTCTCCTACCTCTTTATTAATCGCATTTAATTTTTCCTGGTTTAATGGAGACATTTTTTTATCCTCAAAATTGATCTTGTCAATTGTTGAGTGGATATCACGAATACTATCATTCACATAATTGATCTCTGCAACTTTATCAACACCCAATTGCTGATTGTAATCCTCATTTTCACGTGCAATTCCAGTAACTACTTTATTTGCTTCGAGTCTTTCACCAAGGTCATCTTTTGTTTGTTTTGTCTGCTCGTATTTCACATCATTCAACTGAACATCCACAAGTATATTTCCTTTGTAAGCCTCGGTATCCAACGTTTTACCAATTTCTTTAAGCTCTTTTTGACTTTCGTCAAAAACTTCGGCATTCTCAACAGCTACAGTAGAATAAATTTTAGTGTTTTCCTTATTCTCTTTTTCAATGATATTCAATTGATCATTTGTATAAGTAATATCAGAAGTTTTGTAATCTGATAACTCTTTAGTTGATGTTTGCAGATTCTCAGCAGTTCCATCGATTATTTCTCTATTCTCTTGTCTTGTTAAATCAGAACTATCTGCCTTTTGAGCTTGTTCTTTTCTCAGTTGATCGAACTCCAACTCATTTTCAGTTGTTCTTTCCTTTTGAATAGCAAACCCTTCTTTCCCCGCAGCATAAGCAGTGTCTCGAACTTGTTTCACTGCATCGCGGTTACGAGCATTTCGAAAGGTTCTCGTTTTGTTTAGTTTTGAGTTGTCTTCCTCATCCGTACTTGTTGATGGTGTTCCATAATTAATTGCAACCGGCTCTTTCTTCTCAGGAGTTTTTGCAATCACCGGATTCATCAAAGCATCAATCTCTTTTAACTTCTTTTTCGGATATGGGTCGTTCGCTTTAAACGTTAGTGCGCGTTGGTAATACTCTTTTGCTTTCGTGTAATCTTTCTTATCGAAGTTCTTATCACCAGCTTTAATTACTTTATCGTATTCACGTGTTTCTTGTTCTCTATTTGCCGTATTGATATTCTCCTCACAAAGTTTGATTTGCGCTTTAGAATAGTTGTTTGAACCGTCAAAAACCAAAACAGCGTCATATGCATTTTTAGCAAGTAACCATTCTGACTTCTTAAACAGTTTATCAGCAACTTCAACAAGTCGTTTTAACTCTCCATCTCTTTTACTCGCATTCGCCTGATCATCCAAAATTTGCTGCATTTCTGCAATCTTAGTTGTCGCCGGATTATCTAAAGGTTTAGCAGCAAGCGCGTCTCTGTATTTAGAAATCGCTCCGTTGTAATCTTTAGCCGATGCAAGTGCATTTCCAGCATCCATAGCTACTTTGTACTTTACATCAGCTTCATTTGGCACTACGACGTTTGTTTTAGCTGCCAATTGGGCTTTCAACTCATCAATACGATTCGTAGGATAAACTTCATCAGCCTTCAACTTTCTGGCATCTTCGAAAAGTGAAATTGCATTCTCAATTTTTCCAGCTGTAGCCGCTGCATCTGCTTCTTTGATTTTTGCTGTATAAGCAGCTTCTTTCTTCATCAAATCCTCAATTGCAGCTTTTCTTTCTTTAGGGAACGGGTCAGCAGCACGGAATGAAATTGCTCTGTCGTAATATTCTATTGCTTTCGGATAATTTTTCTCGTCAAAGTTCTTCTGAGCAGCACTCAGAATTTTTGCATACTTATCGTCGTTAGCAGCACCATCTGCAGCATCTCTCAATTTGGCAGCCTCTTCTTTCTTTGCAACAATTGCAGGATCATTCTTTTTCGCAATAGCCTGAGAATATGCTGAAATCGCTTTCTCATATTCCTTCGCAGCAACGAAATCATCTCCTGTTTTTACCAAAATAGCAACATCAGCATCAAGTTGGCTTTGATTTGCCTGAGCAGTTTTCAACTTTTTAATTGCCTCAATCTTATCTTTGATTTCCTGACTAGCCTGATATTTCAAAGCTTCTTCATATTTAGAAATCGCATTGTCATACTGAGCAGCAGCTTCGAATGTTTTTGCTTCCTGAACAGCCTGTGTAAACTTTTGAGTTGACTCAGTTGCTTTTGCAAGTTCAGCAATCTTTGCGTCACAATCAGCAATTCTTTTTTCTAAAGCAGCATCTGTTTGAATAGACTTTGCAGTCTCAAATTTTTGTTTTGCATCAAGAAATTTTCCTTGAGTAAAGAACGCCTCACCTTCTGCTTTGTACTTTTGAATTTCAGCAAGTTTTGCCTCAGCGCCACTTTGCTCAACTTCAGCTTTTACAGCGTCATCCAATTTGGTTTTTGCTTCAGTATTTGAAGGATCTAAATCTAAAACAGCCTGATATTTAGTTTTTGCATCAGCATATTTCTTAGCTGTCAATGCAGCATTTCCTTCAGTCAACAATTTAGTAATCTGCTGTTTCTCAGCTTCACCTTTCAGTAAGTTATTGACTTCTGCCATTTTTTGAACAGCTTCAGCTTGCGTTCCATCCACTTTATTAGCAGCGGTGTATTTTGCTAAGGCATCTGTCAATTTTCCAGCCGACTTTAGGTTATTCCCTTCGGTCATTAAGGCTTCATAATCTTTTTTCTGTTTATCTAGAGCTGCCTGGTCAGATGCCAATTTTGTGATCTGAGCCAACTTTTCTCTTGCTTCATTTCTAGTTCCATCAACTATAACAGCAGCATCGTATTTCGCTTTTGCAGCAGGATAGTCTTTTGCATCGAAAAGCGCATTTCCTTCAGTCAATAATTTATCGTAATCCGCCTTTTTCTTAGCCGCTTCTGCTTCTGCTTTCTTCGCTTCCGCTTCTGACTTCTCAGCTGCTATTGCTTTATCAATTTCAGCAATTTTAGCTTTTGGAAGCGGCGAAGCAGGATCGATAGTTCCAGCAGCTGTGTATTTTGTTTTCGCTTCATCATAACTTTTAGCCGCTAAAAGTGCATCAGCCTCTTGCATCGCCTTGTCGAAATTTGCTTTCTTTTCTGCAGCAGCTGTAGCAGCATTTTCAGCTGTTTTCGCTTTATCAACTTCGGCAATCTTTGCTTTTGGGATTGTAGATTTAGGATCAATTACGGCAGCAGAATTGTATTTTTCTTTTGCAGCATCATAGCTTTTAGATGCAAGTAGAGCGTCACCTTCCTGAATTGCTTTATCAAAATTAGCCTTCATCTCAGCAGCAGCATTAGCGGCATTTTCAGCAGCTTTTGCTTTCTCTACTTCAGCAATCTTCTGCTTTGGAAGTGGTGATGCCACATCGATTCCAGCTGCAGCATTGTACTTCGCGATGGCATCATCGTATTTTTTAGCAGCCAACAAGTCGTTACCTTCCTGAATAGCTTTATCGAAACTCGCCTTTTTCTCAGCCGCATCCTGCGCACCTTTCAACGCTAAATTCGCCGCATCAATCTTAGGTTGAACTGTCGGATCCGAATAGGTTTGTTGTGCCAAGTTGTATTTCGCAATGGCCTCAGCATATTTGGAAGTTTTCGCTAGTGCATCACCTTCAGCAACCAATTTCTTTGCTTCAGCAATTTTCTGTGCATTCGCTTTTTCTTCTGCAATCTTATTGTCAATCTCTGTAATTCTTCCCAATGCAGTAGCATTTGCACCATCCAACTTCAATACCTCCTGATATTTCAGTTTAGCATCTGGATACTTAGCAGCCACAAATGCTGTATTTCCTTCTGCAATGAGCTTATCAATTTGAACTTGTTTTGCTTTTGCAGCATCAGCTTCAGCAATTTTTGCATTACACTCAGCAATTTTAGCTGTTTCATATTGAGATCCCGATACCAAAGCTAAAGCCTCTGTATATTTGTTTTTCGCATTCACATAATCTGCAGCAGCGAACAATGCATCAGCTTCAGTAACCAATTTATCGTGATTTGCTTTCTTTTCCTGAAGAATTTTATCAGCGTTTAATTTCTCATTAACAGCATCCAATTTAGCTTGAGCAGCTGCATCGTTCGGAATTAACTTCAAAGCTTTGCTGTAATTCTCCTTAGCCATCATCCAACTTTTCTGATTGAAGAAGGTATTTCCAGTCGCCATAGCAGCGTCATAATTCTTCTTCGTTTCAGCGTCTTTTGCAGCATTGGCTAATGCAACATCACATTTGTCTGCTTCTGCTTTTGCGTAAGGTTCTGGTTTTTTACCATATGCCTCCAAGTACTTATCTTTCGCAGCCTGATAGTTCTTTTGATCTCTCAAAGCATCAGCGGCTGTAATTAAATTCTTGTAATCTTGTTCTTGTTGAGCTTTTGCTTCATTTCCTGCTTTTTCAGCTTTAAGTATGGCTTCGATAGCCGTAATCTGTTTTGCAGGATATTGTTCAGCTGGTTTTGCTAAACTCGCTTTTTCATATTCAGCAATAGCTTCGGTATATTTCTTCTGCCCGTAAAAAGCATCGGCAGCTTTAATTGCAGCATTATAGTTTGCTTCGGCGTTTTTCGCATTCTTCTCAGCATCCTTAACGATCTTCTCAATTTGAGTTTTCATTTTTGAGGCTTGACCAGAATCGAAAACCATTTCAGTACCACTGTATGAAAATGTTGTAAAAGGATTTTGCGTAATGAAACTGTAGTCAACGTTTGGTTGTTCATCGAACAAACTAATTTCCATTCTTCCCTTAACTCCACCAGAACCCTGAATTAACTCGTCAACAATACCAGAAGTGTTCACATAGGCAAAACGCGTAACTTTTCCAGCTTTAGAGGCTTCGATTTTGTATGTCTTACCTTTATCAAAAGTAACGACCAAAACACCAGAGCCATTGGTTGCACTGGAAAAAATCTGATTAGACCCCTCGTAAATCTTAATGGTTGTTGCGGGCTCCTTCTTTTGCGTCGTATAATTGGTGGTAGTTACTTCATACGACAAAGCTTGTGAATATCCAGTAAAACTGCATAGCAACAAGGAAACTAACAGGAAAAAAGAAAATTTCATAGTTCTATTTTAACGGACGTCTGTACAACTAGTTACGTTATAGGTTCAAAGTAAATAAGAATTACTAACAAATATCGTGAAAATAGTTGATTCTAGAGCGATTAGAACTAAGAATTAGGGAGAAAAGAAACGAACAATTTGCTGTTTAATTACTTTCAACAGAATATTAGCTTAATTGATCACAAAGAACCTGTCACTTATTAATTACTTTCTCAACTTCTGCCGACATTTTTAAAGCCATTTCCTTGTCAAAAAAAAGTTCAACTATCCCCTGCTCGAAATAAAACCGGGTTAAAGGATTATTCTCAATGTAGCTATAATCTACATCTGGAATTCTTTTAAAAACAGCAAGTTCGATTCGTGAGACAGCATAGACCTCACCTAAATCAAATTCTCTTAGATCAACATAGAAAAATCTACTAACTATTCCATCCTGAGTAACTAAAACCTTATACTCTTTACCCGTTTTTAGTTGAAGCTTGGTCTCGCCTTTACGATTTGTCAATTTTGTTTCAATCAAACTATCATTCGCCGACACGTTTATAACCGCTCCTTTAGATTTCTTTTCGGTTCGGTAATCCTTCACAACTATCCCAAGATCATACGTTTTATCCTGCGCATTCAAATGAAGAAAGGGCAAAAACAATAAGGCAAGTGCGATTTTCTTTAAGACATTCATAGTATTATAGTTTTAAGAGTCAATCGTGTCACTTTTTAGATTCTAAAGCCATGATCCTCTCAATCTCTACAGCCATTTTCTTCGCAAGTTCAGTGTCAAAAACCAGTTCGGAGAATTTTTCGTTAGGTGAGAATCTTGTAACCGGATTCTTCAAAATGTACGAATAATCAACATCAGGTTTTCTATCAAATAAACTGACCTGACATGCACCATTAAGAGTTGACATACCAGCTAAATATTCATCCGTCACCTTTCTGAGATCAACAATAAAATAACGTTCAACCTTATTCTCTCCTCCAATAACTATTTTGTATCTATTACATGATTTTAACGAAAAAGAAACTAGACCCGTCGTATCTGTCTGTAAACTCTTTAATTCTTTGGTATCTCCTAAAAATACTTTAACATAAGCTCCTTCTAATTTCTTAGACGTGGTGTATTCAACCACCTTCACTTCAAAAGTGATTTCTTCCATTTGAGAAAATGCTTGATTTAATGAAAAAATAGAAAAACAAAGCAAAGCGATTCGAAGTGATTTCATCAAGAACTATTTTAGATTAATTTCGTTCGTAAAATTAAGGTTTTCAAACGCTATATTTTCAACAAATGCTGAACTTTTCAAATCTTAGTTACTGGGAAAAAATTGCAGTTACAGAATCCATTGATTTCATTGTAATTGGAGCAGGATTAGTTGGCGTTTCTACATCAATTGAATTACGAAAACAGTACCCAAATGCGAAAATAGTTATTGTCGAGCGAGGTTATTTACCCACCGGAGCCAGCACAAAAAACGCTGGATTCGCTTGCTTTGGAAGCGCTACAGAGTTGGTTGATGACCTAAGCCGTATTGATGAAAGTACTGTTTGGGAAACGCTTGAATTGAGATATGAAGGTTTAAAGGAACTTTTGAATTTATATGGAAGTGAGAACCTAGGCTATAAACTCTCTGGATCATGGGATCTAATTCACTCGAACGAACCCAAAACAGAGCAAATCACTAAAGAAAAACTAGAGTATTTAAACACCAGAATTTTTGAAATAACAGGAGAAAGAAACTGCTTTTCAGAAGACAAAGAATCAGTTATTCGAAATGGATTTCAGCAAATTTCCACTTCATTTCATAATCGATTGGAAGGTGAAATTAGAACAGACAAATTGTATCATGCGCTTCAGCAAAAACTTGCCGAAAACGAAATCATTACACTGTTTGGAATTTCCGTTGAATCCATTACCCCTAATCAAAATTCAGTAACAATTACTACCAATTACGGCGAATTGGTTTCATCTAAAGCTGCCGTGACAGTGAATGGATTTGCAAATAAATTACTTAACGACAAGCGCATCGAACCTGCCAGAGCACAAGTACTGGTTACATCCATCATCCCAAACCTGAAATTCTCGGGAACATTTCACTATGATGCCGGCTATTACTATTTCCGTTCAGTAAACAACAGAATCCTGATTGGCGGAGGTAGAAATCTTGACTTCAAAGGCGAAAACACAGAAGAATTCGGAAATACAGAGGTAATCACATCATCAATCAAAAAACTTTTAAAAACAGTAATCATCCCAGGGACAGAATTCAAAATCGATTACGAATGGTCAGGAATTATGGGAGTTGGGAACGAGAAAAAACCGATAATTGAATTGATACATCCAAACCTTGCTATTGGTGTTAGAATGGGCGGAATGGGTGTTGCAATTGGTACACTAGTTGGCAAAAAAGTGGCAAAACTCCTCTAACAGCGCATTCTTTACCTTCTAAACAGCGCGACTGAAAACAATTCATTATTATTGTCGAAATATTACAAAAACATGAACGAAGCTCACTCACATCTACTCATTAACCACTTCCCTATTATCGGATTGTTGTTCGGAATACTAGTCTTATTAATTGGAATCATTGCAAAATCTTCTGTAACAAGACGCGTTGGTTTATTGCTTTTCCTTGTTGCGGGAATCACTTCTTTCCCTTCCTTTAAAACTGGAGAAGGTGCAGAACATCCTGTTGAACACAGCAAAATCTCCTACCCTAAAAATGTTGATTTTAGTGTTGAAAAACGTGTAATCATTGATGCGTTGAATGAAGAGATGGAGGAGCAAAAAGAACACCTGATTCACGAACATGAAGAAAAAGCCGAAGCATTGATGCCGTTTATGTGGGGAATCATTGGGCTTTCTCTAATCGCCCTTTACCTTGAATGGAAAAAGAAATCAATGGCCTTAATGGCATCAATTGTGGTTTTAATTGTTGGATGTCTGGCGGCATATTTTGCAAGAGAAGTTGGGAATTCAGGAGGATTGATCGCTCATCCGGAAATTAGAACAGAGAAAGCTTCGGCAGGAAATGAATCGCATGAAGAAAATGACATGCAGGACGACGATTAAGATAGACTTTAAGACAATAGACTTAAGATAAAAGACTTTTGAAGATCCCGGTTAATGAAAATTGATTGGGATTTTTTATTGCCCTAGATTTTCACCTTCTTCTGTTTGCTGATCCAACGGCTGTTGATCTAAAGGTTGTGGAGAACTTGGCTGAATAAAATTCTTTGGAGGCTGGATTCTAGGATCAGTTTGAATGGCCTGATCCAATGTTTGAGCATGTTCGCGAAAAGGTCGTTCTATCGTTTCAGTTGCATCGCTGACAATTCTGTTCAGATTTAAATCGCCTTTCATATCAGCACCAGACTTTTTGATCTCGTTTTGAACTTCCTGAGACGCATCACGGATCTGACGCATTGCTCTTCCTGCAGTACGCGCGATTCCGGGAATACTTTTAGAACCGAAGAAAATCAAAATTACCAATAGAATCAGAAGAATTTCTGACCCGCTTACATCACTTAAAAAAAGAGGTACACTGAACATTGCCTGTAAAATTAAGGAGAATTGAACAAAGAGAAGGAATAATAAGAGAATTTAACGCTTGAATTTGAGCTGGAAGACCATTTCACTATATTTGCGGGGAAATTATTAAAAATGAAATCTGTTTTGGCAGATTGATATAAACATAAAACAATGGCTACCACAGCAGATATTAGAAATGGATTGTGCATTAAGCACAACGATAAAATTTGTCAGATTATCGAATTTCAACACGTGAAACCAGGAAAAGGTCCTGCATTCGTTCGTACTAAATTCAGAGTAATTGAAACAGGAAAAGTGATTGATAACACGTTCTCGGCTGGACACAAAATTGAAATTGTACGTGTTGAAAACCGCGAGTACCAATACTTGTATCAAGAAGACACGAATTACGTTTTCATGAATAACGAAAGCTACGAGCAAGTGTTGATTCCTTCTAAAATGATTGAAAAACCAGCTTTCTTGCAGGAGGGAATGGTTTGTAACATCCTTTATGATGCGAACGAAGAAAATCCTCTTGTTGTTGAATTACCAATGTATATTATTTCTGAGATCACTTATACTGAGCCTGGAGTTAAAGGAGATACAGCAACAAATACCATGAAACCTGCAACAATTGCAACTGGAGCTGAAGTAAAAGTTCCGTTGTTCATTGACATGGGTGAAACAATTAAAATTGATACGCGCACCGGAATTTACGTGGAGCGTGTGAAGAATTAATAGAATATCATTTTTGAAAAACGGGGTAATTTTATTATCCCGTTTTTTTATTCCCAAATGCACAGAAGCGATTGGACATCGAGCCCCAAAGTTTCGGGAAGATCTATCGCGTCTCTAAGTTATCTCTTCATTATTTTTTTGAAAACCAAAGACTCTAAACCACATAAAAGCAGTACATTTGCCCTTCATTTTTAATTAAACAAATCGAGGTAAATGAGTACAGCTTTGGGGAACCACATTTTGGTTGAATTTATGGGGTGCGATCCGCACATTATGAATGACGTTTCTTCCATTGAACGTGACATGGTTGCTGCAGCTCAAAAAGCAGGCGCAACAGTTATCAATTCTACGTTTCACCATTTTTCTCCATACGGAGTTTCTGGTGTTGTTGTAATTCAAGAAAGTCATTTAGCCATACATACCTGGCCTGAATACGGCTATGCTGCAGTTGATTTATTTACTTGTGGTGAAATGGACGCATGGATCTCTTTCGATCATTTGAAAGAGTGTTTTGGTGCAAAAAATTACTCCGCTTTGGAAATGAAACGTGGAGCTGTTCAGTTGTTAACACGTAATGATTTTGATATTTCTTCTATGCGCCAAAAGGCCGCTGAATGGTCAAATCCTGACATGTACACAAGAAACGTTTGGTTTACTGATAAAGACGATAATCAAGCCATTTCTTTACGCTACACTGGTGAAGTTTTCTTCGATGTTCAGTCGCCATACCAACGTGTGCGTATTTTAGAATCTCCTAAATATGGTAAATTGTTGACGTTGGATGACATGTTCATGACAACTGAAAATGATGAGTTCCATTACCACGAAATGATCTCTCATCCCGCTATGTTCACACACGGAAATGCCAAAAATGTTTTGGTAATTGGTGGTGGAGACGGTGGAACTGTACGTGAGATTTTACGTCACCCAGGAGTTGAAAACGTTACTATGGTTGAAATTGATGGCGAAGTAATTAAAGCTTGTAAAGAATTTTTACCAACTATCGCTGCTTCTTTCGACGATCCGAAATTGAACCTAATTGTAGGCGACGGAATTGCCTATGCAAAAGAAGCGAAGGAAAAAGAATACGACATTATTATTATTGACGGTTCCGATCCTGTTGGTCCGGCAGAAGGATTGTTTTCTGTTGAATTCTACCGCAATTGTTACAATGCATTGAAAGATGGAGGTATCCTTGTTGCTCAAGGTGAATCACCAAAATTCAACGAGCATGCATTCACAGAATTGAACGTAACATTACAACACATTTTCGGAAAAGAAAATGCGCCAGTTTCTTTGTTCTATGTTCCTACCTACCCTACTGGTATGTGGAGTTTCCAATACGGAATCAAAGGAGCTACTCATCCAAAAGCAATTACTAACGATGCTGAAATTGATGCATTCGTAGGAGCAAAAGGATTGAGATATTATAACTCAGACATTCACAAAGCAAGTTTCGCATTACCTAATTTCGTTAAGAGCTTGATCAATGGCTAATCAGGAATTCGATCCGAACGGAGTTGGTATTGCAAATGGGAATATTTTCGGATTTCCCGTTTCTGAAACCGAGGCTAATATTGTTATTGTTCCGGTTCCGTGGGATGCAACTGCGTCCTACGGAAAAGGAACCAGTGATGGTCCGCAAGCTATTTTAGATGCCAGCACTCAATTGGATTTTTATCACCATCGCTTACCCCAAGCATGGAATACGAAGGTTTTCATGACTCCTATCTCACAGGAGATCAAGGAAATAAATGATACGCTTTGCGAACAAGGAAAAGAATACATCGACTTCTTAGAGCAAGGTGGAAAATTGACAGAAGAAAGTTCATACAACGCTATTCTGGAAGCAATCAATGATACGCACAAAGAATTACTTTCCAACCTAAAGAATCGTTGTAAAAAACTGATTTCCGAAGGAAAGATTCCAGCAGTTCTTGGTGGCGAGCACAGTACACCACTTGGTTTAATCCAGGCATTGGACGAAGAAGGAAAAGAATTCGGAATCTTACAGATTGATGCACATGCAGATTTGCGTGATGCTTACGAAGGGTTCCAGCAAAGTCATGCAAGCATCATGTACAACGTTCTTCAGTCAACAACTAACATGAAGAAGTTGGTGCAGGTTGGAATACGTGATGTTGCAGCTTCTGAAGTTCAGTTAATCGAAAGTTCAGACAGAGTTTGTACGTTCTTCGACTGGGATTTGAAAAAACGTCAGTTTGATGGTGAAAGCTGGACACAAATTGTGAAAAGCATTATCGCACAATTGCCTAAGCGTGTTTACATTTCATTTGATATTGATGGTTTACACCCTTCACTTTGTCCAAACACAGGAACACCAGTTGTTGGAGGATTTGAATTGGAGCAGATCAATTACCTCTTCTTCGAATTGGTAGAAGCCGGACATCAAATTATAGGTTTTGATTTGAACGAAGTTTCCCCGGGAGAAAATGGAGATTGGGATGCAAATGTAGGATCCCGAGCACTTTGGAATTTGGTTTGCGCTGCTGAAGCAAGCAGAAAGCTGAATTACGGAGGTTAATTTCCATTGTTATAAACTATTCCAAAGAAACTCTAACTAGCTTAGTTCTAATTAGAACACATTCGCTATTTTAGTACAAAATTAATCGCATGCCCTTGAACAAAAGATTACTCTGTCTCATACTTATTGGCTTCTTGCAGTTCAATTTGAATGCACAGTATCTTGATGCTCCCGGACAATTTGATCAGCGCTACTATTCCGTTAACGAATATTCCAGTAGTCCACAAGTATGGAACGCTACTCAGTGCGATAATGGCGACATGATCTTTGGTTCCCGCTCTGACATTGTTTGTTACAATGGTTATGAATGGAAACTGGTTCAGCCCAAAGAATCTGAAAAGAAGAAATACAAAGTAGACATTGCCAGTTCCAATGTTGCGAAAGTCTTTAAAGCAAAGAATGGAACTATCTATGTTGGTCGTAAAGAGAATTTTGGATATGTCGCTTATGACAACAAAGGACTTCCCTACTATAAACCCATTTTTGTAAATACAAGTGACGAAAATGTTGGAACGATCTGGAATATTTTTGAAAGTTCAAACGGAGTAATCTATTTCTTTTCGGGTTCCAGCTTATTCAAATACGCCAATAAAGAAGTAAAGAATGTTGGCTTACCAAAGGCATTTGATGGATATTCAGGAAATACAGTTACAGAATTCGATAATTATCTGATTGCTGCGTATGAGGAAAACACGAGTACAAAAACAAAGTACTTGTTAATTGACCTCAAAAAGGATTATGGTAGTCAACAAGTCGGGAAAGAGGTTTTCCTGCCTGAAGATTTAGTATTAAACAACATTAGAGGGTCATTCACAATCGATAACAGCAGTTACATTCTTGATGTTGATAACGACATCTTTGAAGTAACGCGTGCTGGCGATCACCTAACATGGAAAAAAGTTGATGACGGTCGTTTCGCGAAATTGCAAGCTTATACACCAAACGCAATCCAAAGAAAAAAGGACTATCTGCTTCTTTCCACATTGAATCACGGTTTGATCATTACCAATCTTTACGGTGATATCGTAAGAACCATTGATGAGAATTCATATTTGGAGATCAATAATGTCAACGATATTTTCTTTGACAGTTCAAATAACCTTTGGTTGTGTTTAGATAACGGAATTCAGTTTTACGAAACGGCTTATCCATTTACTTCGTTTACAAAGAAGGAAGGTATTACTTCTTTGATTGAAGCTATGGACTTCAAACACACTCCTTACCTGTTTGCTTTACACACTGGAATTTACGACCAGAATAATACAAACGGAGTTGGGAAATTCAAAGAAAGTTCAAACAAACAATCACTTATCTTCGACCTTCAAACGTTTACCACGAATTACGGGAAGAAAACACTTTATGTCGGTAACGATAGTATTTATCAATTTGATTACAAAACGAAGAAAATTTCGAACCTCATTGGAGAATACGCTTTCCTTTTTGCCCAGTCAAAGATTAATCCCAATGATATTTTTATCAGTCTTGAAAATGGTTTAGGAAAATTGACTTTTGGTCCAAATAACACATTTGAATACAAACAAATTCTAACCAACCTTAAGGGGCAAAGTTATTCCATCATTTGTCAAAAAGATAAAGTTTACCTTGGTGTAAAAGATATAGGTGTATACGAATACAACATCAAAACCGGAAAAACGGAGATCTATAAAGAAGAAAAAGCGAAGACCAAAGAAATCGGCTCAACAGAAACACCCTATTCTCTTGTCGAATTTCAGGGAAAAATTTATGTTGGAACCGTTGATGGTATTGCCATTTTAGATAAGAAAACGAAATCGATTGTAACGGATAAAACCTTCTCGAAATTCTTCACAAAAGGGAAAAACCTAATTCATCGTCTGGTAAATATTGATGATGAAAAGCTTTTCATTGTAAATATCCTGAAAGAAAAAGAGGTCACTGAATTCAAAGTTAGCTGGATCGAAAAGGTTAATGGAAAGTGGAAACACTTGAAGGCGCCATTCTTCTCCTCCATTTTCGGAATTACAGCTTCTATTGCCAAAGATAAAAGCAACAATATTTGGTTTGGTACAACTAACGGATTGTTTGTACTAAACGGAAAAGGCTTAAATTCCTTCAGTAAAAAGCCGAAGATTAAGTTTGATAAGCTTTTGGTAAACGATAAGGAAATGGCTTACGACCTTTCCCGCTTTGGAAAATTACCGGCGCTGGATATAAAAGACAATTCCCTGAAAATCTATTTCCATTTATTGGAATATGCCCATTCCAATAAAAATGAATACCGTTACAAGCTTTTAGGATTCAACGATGACTGGTCAAGCTGGTCAAATCTTAACTACGCAAGCTTAGAGAAAATTCCGGAAGGAACTTATACACTCGTAGTACAAGGGCGTAATTCATTTGGAATTACAAGTGAAGAAATTCAATACGAAATAACGATTCTTCCTCCATGGTACCGAACGATTTGGGCTTATATTTTCTACTTCCTTTTATTGGTACTAGCTGTTTACGGTGTTGTGCGCCTATCGCTAATGCGTGTTCGTCAACAAAATATTAAACTGGAAGAAACGGTTCAGGAGCGAACAAAAGAGATTGCAGAACAAAACCATTTATTAGAGCACCAAAAAGCGGAGATCACTCAGAAATCAAATGATATCTTAGATAGTATTCACTATGCAAAACGTATTCAAACTACGATTTTACCTGCTGAATCAAGATTGAATGAATTATTTGATGAGCACTTTGTTTTCTATCGACCGAAAGACATTGTTTCGGGAGATTTTTATTGGGCACGTGAAGTTCAGGATAAAATGATCTTCTCGGCAATTGACTGTACTGGTCACGGAGTTCCTGGAGCTTTGGTAAGTATCGTTGGAAACAACGGTTTATTGAGAGCAGTCAATGAGTTTAAGTTAACAGAGCCAAGTGCTATTTTGGATAAACTTCGCGAAATCGTAATTAACGCATTCCGCTCTGAAGGTACTCTTGATGTAAAAGATGGAATGGACATCGCGCTTTGTTCTATAGACTACAAAACAGGAGAATTGAAATTTGCAGGTGCAAATAACGAGTGTGTGATTTTCAGAAATGGTGAGATCATTGAATTGAAACCAGACAAACAGCCTATTGGTCAATTTATTGATGCGAAACCATTTACACAGCAAACGTTCCAGTTAGAACCTGGAGATTGTATCTACTTATATACTGATGGTTATGTAGATCAATTCGGTGGTGAAAAAGGCAAGAAATACAAATCAAAACCATTCAAGGCAATGATTTCGAAAATTTGCGATTTACCGATGTCCGAACAATACGTAAAAGTTCAAAATGAGTTTGATTCGTGGAAATCGGCGGTTGAACAAGTAGATGACGTTTGTGTATTTGCCGTGAAATTTAAAGGAATCCGTCCATGAAAAAATTAATTGGAGGATTGGCTGTAATACTTGCAGTAAGTCAGATTTCGCTTATTCTATGGTTTGAGAGTTTTGATTGGCCGCTTGGAAAAATGCTGACGATTTTCTACTCCTTGTTTGTGGTTTTCACACAATGTTTGGCTTACCTTATTTCAAAGAAAGGTATTCTTCAAACCATGATCTCCGTTTTTAGTGGAGTTCAGGTGATTCTGGTTCTTATGCTAATTTTCAAGGGAATTGAAATTCATAGTCTTTGGTATTGGCAGTTTTGCATCGCTCTAATCAGTATTTGCTTTGGATTGATCAGTTCATCACTGCAACGACAAGTTAGTCCATTGATTGCTTATTTACAGTACCTGATCTTAGCAATAATTGTGTTCTGTTTGTTTGCATTGGGAATGAACAAGATCTCCACAGGAACAATTACTATTGGATTCAGCATGCTTTGCCTGATTAGCGCATCGATTCAGCTTTTCTCCAAAAGCAAGACCGCTTAAAATTTAAAAATGATTCCATTGGAGCCTGCATTGAACAAGCAGGTATCTAGTGAAATAACGTAAATGCTTTAAGAAGAATCTTTCTTATTAAGTCAGATTACAATTTTGACTTTTATCTTTTGATTTTTGACTTACTCTATGTATGTTCCAAACGCGTACAAGCGTTTCAACCAGTATTCTGACTCTTCAATATTTGTAATCACAATTCCCTGACTTGAACTCGCGTGAATCATTACCAAAGGCTCACCTTTTTCAGAAACGATCATTCCAACGTGCGAAATTCCTGATCCGGCATCAAAAAACACCAAATCACCTTTATGCGCATTTCTCTGCTTGATCTTCTTGGATTTATTGTACTGGTCTTCTGCCCTGCGTGGAATTTCCTTCTTGTACTGTTTTTCGTAAACGTACTGAGTGAAACCAGAACAATCAAAACCATTTGGATCATCACCAGCCCATAAATAAGGAACACCCAATTGAGTTTTTGCAAAATCAATCATTCCTTCTCTACTTTGAATTGTGGCAACAGTCTCCACCTCTTCCGTTTCATTTGCATCAGGAACTTTTGGCGGTGTTACACCACTTGGGTCGTCTAAATCAGGAATATGGTCAAACAAACCAATAATTTGTTGCAACTCGTCGTATTCATCCTTCCTGCCGGATTTCTTTAAGTCGTGTGCTCGTGCTACAAGATCCTTTTTAAGAAGCGCAATATGATTCAAATGAGCATTAAATACTTTGGCTCCTTCAGTTGAGTTACGAACTTCCAAATACAATTTTCGTCCTTCCTGCAAAGCATCCGGATGCAGTTTAAACCAAAATTCCTTCTCAGATAATCGGAACAAGGCCAAACTCTTATAAAACTCAGGTTGATAGCTATAATCGTAATCTGGAATATCTAATAATCGATTTGCTCTTCGATACACCATGCCGTAATGACCTTGGTCATAAAGCATTTCCAACTTATCGATTTGTTTTACTTGCGCCTCAGCAGTAAAAAAAGACAGGGTGAAAAATAAGGCAATTATACGTCTCATAGCCATTGAATCTATTGCAGCAAATCTAAGAAATATGAATATTCGTTGAGTAAGTCTGGCCAATTATGTTCAACATTTGAAAGTTAACAGTGTATTTGCGAAAATCCTAACTCCCACCAATGAACGATTTTGGCATCAAAATGTATAAAAACCGAGCCTTGTCCGATTTAACATAAATTCTCAGAACCTCATGTTACAAGCAATGATGATACTCGTTTAATCGTTATATTCGTATACATTCAATTACCATGAAAAAAATCATTTTCCTATCTATTGGCATATTCTGCACGGCATTGTCGTTCGGACAGCAACAATTACAAAAAACACCACCTACTGAAACAGATCGTTTAGACGAAATCCTGAAATATGTAAGTGCCAAATACGTTGACAACGTTAACGAAAAAAAGCTCGTTGACGCGGCAATTGTAGCTATGCTGGAAGAATTGGATCCACATACTGCATACATTTCGAAAGAAGAAGTTGATGACGCTAATCAGCGCATAGAAGGAAGTTTTGTAGGAATTGGAATTCGCTTTCAGATCTTAAAAGACACTTTAATGGTGGTCGAAACCATTGTTGGTGGTCCTTCAGAGAAATTAGGAATTCGACCAGGAGATAAGATTACTAACATCGATGGTGTTAACGTTGCTGGTATTGGATTGAAAAATGCTCAGGTTCGTGAAAAACTAATGGGTGAACTTGGAACCAAGGTGAAAGTTGATATCAAGAGAAAAAACACAAAAGCTCCAATAACATTTGTTATTACAAGAGATAAAATTCCAGTGAATTCAGTTGAATGTTCCTATATGGTTGAGCCAGGAATTGGCTACATTAAACTAACTGCATTTGCCAGAACTACTCCGGATGAAATGACAAAAGCAATGAAAGAATTGAAAGCTGAAGGAATGCAAAGTCTTATTTTGGATTTGCAGGACAACGGCGGAGGATTAATGTATGTTGCTCAATATTTGGCTGACGAATTTTTATCCGGAAACAAGCTGATCGTATATTCAGAAGGTAGAGCCCAACCGCGTCAAGACCTGAAAGCTGAAAGAGCAGGACTTTGGGAAAAAGGAAATTTAGTGTTGTTAACGGACGAAAGTACCGCTTCGGCAAGTGAGATTTTGAGCGGCGCAGTTCAGGATTGGGACCGCGGAGTTATCGTTGGACGCAGAAGCTACGGAAAAGGATTAGTACAACGTCCTATTGACTTAAGTGATGGTGCACAACTTCGTTTAACAATTGCACGTTACTTCACTCCTACTGGTCGCTGGATCCAAAAACCTTATGATGATTTGGAAGCTTACAAGAACGATTACATGAAACGTTTTATGAAGGGCGAAATGACAAACATCGATTCGATCAAACTTCCTGACTCATTAAAATTCCAAACCCTGGTTTCGAAAAGAACGGTATACGGAGGCGGAGGAATTATGCCTGATTTCTTTGTTCCTTTAGACACTTCGGAGATCACTGATTTTTACCGTGATGTTGCCGGAACAGGTGTTTTTGCTTCGTTCCCACTTACGTTTGTTGACAAAAACAGAGACGATCTGAACAAAAAATATGAGAACCTTAATGATTTCATCAAGGAATTTGAAATTGACAAAAAAATGATGGACGATTTCTTTGCTGAAGCGATGAAAGAAAACAAAGAACTTAAAATGAATGAGGAACAATATAAGATAAGCGGCGATTTGATGCGTTTACGTTTAAAAGCGCACATTGCTCAGGATTTATTTGGTTCCGAATCGTTCTACCGTATTTACAATACTAAAAACGAAATATTGATGAAAGCTATCAATGTACTTAAGTCAAACGATTATAATAGTATTAAATTAGCGGCAAATTAATAGACCAATGAAAATTCATTTTGCTTTAGTGGGCCTGTTGTTTTTAGCATCTTGTGGTGAAACATCCAATAATTCAGCTGAAAATAGTCCAGAGTCAATTGTTGCAGATCCTGACGGTTCAAAAGGCCTGAACGAGGATTTGGTAGAATTAGATAAGGCTGAACAAGAACTAAGTGAAGCGTCAAAGAATACGACTTCCTTAGAGTTCAAAAAAATGTCACACGACTTTGGTAAGATCAAATTGAGTTCTGAAAACGACTGTGTGTTTGAAGTGAAAAACACTGGAAAGTTCCCTCTGGCGATTTCGGATGTTCAGGCTAGTTGTGGTTGTACAACTCCGCAAAAACCTGAGAAACCTATCGCTCCGGGAAAAACAGATGTTATAAAAGTGCATTTCAAACCGAGTTCAAAATCTGTTGACGGACAACCTGTTGAAAAAACAATTACCGTTACGGCAAATACAGATCCGAAAATTACAGTGGTTAGAATAAAAGCAATAGTTGAATAAGATGGCAGGTAAAGAAGAAGTTGAAGAGTATTATGACGATTACGTGAAACACCAGGGTAAAATTGGCGTTTCAACAAGACATAGAATTATTGCACAAAATGTGAAAAAGCTGGGCGTAAAACCCAATGCTAATATTCTAGAAATTGGATGTGGAATTGGAACTGTCAGCTCTCTATTGCTGAAGATGGTTCCGCAGGGAAGTATTGTTGGATGCGATATTTCACCAAGAAGCATTCAATTAGCAAAGGAATTTAACAAAGCTAATAATGCTGAGTTCATTGTGACGGATATGTCTGATTTCGAACATAAAACGAAATTTGATCTTGTTGTGTTTCCTGACGTTCTTGAGCACATTCCTGTTGAACAGCATTACAAATTGTTTGAAAACATTGCTAAAGTATGCTCCAGCGATGCAAAATGGTTTATTAATATTCCCGAGCCACATGCACTGGACTATTACAGAAGGAATAAACCTGAGTTACTTCAGATCATTGACCAATCATTATCAATGCAGGATTTACTGAACAACGTTTATCCTCATGGTTTCGTTGTTGAAAGCATTACTCCTTATGCCATTCATACAGATAAACCCAACTATTTGAAAATCATTTTCAAGAAAAACCCTGAAGTAAAATCAATTGAGGTTAGAAGCAAATGGGTAAATCTGATTCAGAATATCAGGTCAAAATTCTAGATAATGCCTCCCAAGAACATTATTTACGTTTGTACAAACTACTCTAGTTTTGTTCTAAAGGATATTGACATTTTAAAAACCAAACATCCGGTAGAAGTCATTCATATTGATCTTCAGCCTAAGTGGTTAATACCTGTTCGTCTTAGCGGTGTATTCTTTAAAATGATCTTCCGAAAGAAGTCTATAGTGGTAAACCAATTTGCTGGCTTTCATTGCATACCAGGAATACTTGCTTCAAAGTTGAGAGGGCATAAAGTCGTTACTGTTCTTGGAGGGACAGACTGCGTATCTTTCCCCTCTATTCAATACGGTAATTTTAACCGAAAAATGCTGGGCAAAGCTACCGCATACAGTCTACTGAATTCTGATTTGCTTTTGCCGGTTGATTCAACGTTGATATTGACCGATTACAGCTATCAACCCAATGATTTTCCTCATCAAGGTTACAAGGCTTTTGTAAAAAAGGCAGAAACACCAGTTCAGGTTATTTATAATGGATTTGATTCTACTCTTTTTAAAGATTTGGGGAAACCGCGTAGAAAGAACAGCTTTGTAACCATAGGTGCAAAACTTGATTCCCGATTTGGATTTCAGCTGAAAGGAATTGATCTTTTGGCGGCTTTGTCAGAAGCTATGCCTGACATTGAAATTCACATTATTGGTGGAATTGGCTTAGAATCTTATTTCACAGCGTCAAATGTAATCTTACACCCAACGATTCCTAACGCAGAATTGGTTAATGTACTCAACGATTTCGAATTCTATTTACAGCTTTCAATGTCGGAGGGATTTCCGAATGCCTTGTGTGAAGCAATGTTGTGCGGCTGCATTCCTTTGGTTAGTAAAGTTGGAGCTATGCCAAAAATAGTAGATGGAATTGGAGGGGTTTTAGAAAAAAAAGATTCTGAATTATTAAAGCAGTTGGTGACAGATTTAATTCGTTTAGATGACGAAGAAAAGAAATCACAATCGCATCGGTCACGCCAGCATATCGTAGAAAATTATCCTTTGAAATTACGTGAAGAGGAATTTTTGAAAGCTATACAAAACATTAGTTAGTAATAAAAAAGCCCGAATCAAATTAGATCCGGGCTTTGTATTATCCATAACTTAACCGTTAAGCCACTTTTTTCTTACTCTCTCTCCAGTACATAAACCCTGCTGCAGCAATAAGAAGTATTAACAGTAATGACATCAAAGAAGAAATTGTATTCATTTTCTCAAACTTTTCAGATTTGTAGGTAAATACAATCTTGCTCTCCCCTTTAGGAAGTTCCAATCCTCTCAACAGGTAGTTCACACGAACAATATCCGCTGGTTTTCCGTTAATTGTTGCTGTCCAACCGTCTGCATAATATACCTCACTGAAAACAGCCATTCCTTTATCAGAAGCGTTTGTCGTATATACCAATTTATTCGGAGCGTATGATTTCAGTTTAATGATTCCTTCACCTTTCCACGATTTTGCTTTCAGTTTCTTCGCTTCAGTTGCAGAAACAATAATTTCTTCAATTGGTTTGAATTCGCTAATTGACTTAATGTCAACAAATGCTGTAAATGATTTCGTTGTATCACGATCAAAATCACGCTTCATGATCAAGTTCGTTTTACCTTTAGTATCCTTAACATATACAATTTCAGCACCCTTAGGCACGTCATTCGACAATTGAATACTAAGCGTGTCTCTTGCTCCAGCAGGTAAATATTGTAGCTTAGCATTGGCGTAACTTTCAAGTTGCTTCTTCTCTACTCCATTAACAAAGAATCGACCATTACTAATATTGCTCATTTTGAATTTAGATCCAAGACTCAGGATTTCCTGATCCGCTGTTGAAACAACTTTTGCGTTGCGAACGAACCATGCATTTCCTAAAGCAGTAGGATTTGGATTTGCGGTTCTCCCTTCAGCACCTGTGCTCAAGAAGTATTTCACGTTCAACATATCGTAAACCTTTTGGTTCGATTTGTAAAGGTGAAATTCAGCCAAATTCTGAATAGAACGCAATTTCGCACCATGATAACCACCAAGTGATTTGTGGAAATAAGATGCCGCAGCAGAACTAAATCCACCTTGCTGATCGAACACACGGTAATTGGTATTTCTATTCAAAGCAGAAAAACCATAGGCCATTTCAATACGTCTTGCATCCGAACCGGAAGCATCCAATTCATAAGCTTTCGCTTTACCTTCAGCAAACCCTTTCTTCACTTGTTCATCGACATACGAATTTGCTTCGGTTTCAAGAGTTAAAATATCCATGTCAGCCTGATCTGCCGTGGTAGGATATTTAGCTTCTAATATCGGAACCCAGTATTTGTATCCCGATCCATCTGGCAAATCTGAATTGTTCATGTAATTGCTCGACATGGTTATAATATCCAGGAAGGCAATTAATCCTAGAGCACCAAGTGAAATAGCCGCTGAAACTGAAGTTAGGAAGTAAAGTGCCAAACATCCGATAGCAAGCAAAGTAAACAATATCGAACGCGTCATGGAGCTATTCCAAACTTGTTCACGAATATCTTTAACTGCATTTTTCACCAGTTGTTGAGATTCTTCGTTTCGCTTGTACTCTTCCTTCTTCATCTCTATCTGCTGTGTAATTGCAGATTCAACAGATTGAGGGTTTGTGGCGTCAATTCCAAACTTCGCAGCAGAGTCAACGGGCATTGACATAATTTGATTTCGGAACTCACCTCTCATTGCTTCAAAATCAGGAGCTGGTTGGTTTTCAGCCTCACGCTCTCTAATCCATGTGTATGAATCATCAATCCCTCCAAACTTCAATACCAACAAGAGCAAAAAGTAAGAGGCTGAAGTGACATAGAAAGGTTTCAAATTGGCTTTAATTGCTTCTCTTTCTTTTATCAGTTTATCGACCAACAACACAGCAAGAAGTGGAATACAGAGTTCAGCAATTACCAAAATGATTGTTACAGCTCTAAACTTATTGTAACCAGGAACATTATCCAAGAACCAGTCGGTTAGCCCCATATAATTTTTACCCCATGATAACATAACGGTCAAAATGGTTACAGCCAACAATGCCCATTTAGAAGCATCTTTTATATAAACCATTCCCAGCAACGCCAGGAAAACAACGATAACTCCAATATAAACCGGACCGGAAGTTGCAGGTTGATCTCCCCAATAAGCATAGCCTCCTTTTAAAATGGCATCCTGCATGTTGACGTCGTAATCACTTTTCTCAACCAAATCAACAAACGGTGATTCTTCGAAAGTCATTGTTCCAGCACCTTTTGCATATGGTGTAATAAACGAAAACGTTTCACCCAGTCCATAGCTGTATTCAGTAACATATGTTCTTTCCAAACCTTCCGTGGAATTTTTGCTGTTCGATTCTCCTGAAGCATCAATAGAAAGATCATTTCCACCACGAATTGAATGTTTAACGTAGTCATTTGTCATTGAAACGTTACCATAGTTAATGGAAACAGCGATAAAATAACCTACCAAAATTCCTAATGTTGCTTTCAGGAAATTCTTATATTCCTTACTTTTTAAAACCCTGAAAACTTCAGCAATTCCTAGTGCCAACAAAACAAAACTTAGGTAATAAGTCACCTGAAGGTGATTGGCTGCCAATTCAAAACTCATGAACAAAGCACTTAACAGGGCTCCCCATTTCCATGACCGTCGATAGGCATAAAAGAAGGACCCAACAACCGGAGCCAAAAATGCGATAGCAACACCTTTGGAATTGTGTCCTGCGCCAAGAATGATTATCTGATAACTCAAAAATCCATAAGTCAATGCTCCAACAATAGCCACCCACTTATTGATTTTCATCATCGATAGCATGATATAGAAGCCGATTATATAAAGCAATACAATTCCTAATGGAGAAGGAAGTGTTTTAAAGTACATTGTTTCGAGGTTCGAAAACCAGTTTCCACCATGAATCAAAGAAACCTGTGTTGCAGGCATTCCCCCGAACATAGAATTTGTCCATAATGGCTCCTGACCATTGTTATGCTCGCGGAAATCCACAATTTCATGAGACATACCAACGTGTTGTTCAATGTCATGCTGTTTTAACTGGTAGTCTGTCAATTCCAAACGGAAATAAGTAAGACAGATCACAAGGAAAATACCAATTGCGGCAAAATGAATCCAATTCTTCTTGAAAAATGCAGAAATATTCATGTTCTGTTGATGTAAAATTTAGGCGTGAAGATAGTTAATTCATTCAGACATCAATTCATTTGGTAGAAGCAATTATTACTAAATGTCAACAAACTTTAACCGAATAGCACAAGCTGTGTGAAAAGTTTTAAATGTGTTAAAAAACCAGATTTGATTAAGTTAATAGTTGTACATTTCGTGAAAAATCAAGCGTATGAAAAATCTATTACTAGTATTAATTTCAAGTTCGTCTTTTTATGCATTTAATCAGACAAACCACAACATCAACACTATGGGGAATTCCTGGGCTCCCAATTCCTTAACCATTGATGTTGGTGATTCGATTACATTTACTAATGCAGGTCAAGGATTGCATAATGTAAATGGAACTACGGCTACTTATCCATCAAATCCGGAATCTTTCGGAATGCTTACATCAAGTCAGAACTGGGTTTATGGTCACCGTTTTAACATTGCCGGAACGTATTCTTACAGATGCGATGTTCACTCATCCATGATGACGGGAACAATTGTAGTGAATGGTGGAGCCGGACTAGTTGAAAATGACGGTAAATTTGGTCTTTATCCAAATCCTGTGAAAAACCTTATGACTCTGAAAGTCAATCATTCGAACTATACAGCTTCTATTTATGATATGATGGGAAATCTGATTTTCATGAAAGAAATGAATAATGAAAATGTATTGGATCTAAGCCAGTTAATGGCCGGAAGTTATTTGGTACAGATTAACGCTGAAGGAACAATCGAAACGCAGCGATTCATGAAGAAATAATACAACCCAAATTAAATCCCCATACACTAGTGCGGAGTTCGAGTAACCTCAGTCCGCATTAGAGTATGGGGATTTTTTATTCTTAAAAAAATGTGTGATTTATGCAAAAACGAACAATTCCTTAATAAATGTTGAAATCTGTTAATTAACTGGTTTTCAGATAGAGGAAGCCGTAAATTTCTGTAAAGCAAAAAATTATGGAAAAGCTCTTACTATTGTTCATCATTGGTTTGTCATTTCAAGGAAATAGTCAAACAAATTACACAGTTACTGCAAATGGAAATACCTGGTCAGACAACAGTTTGACGATCAACGCAGGAGATTCTATTACTTTCATTAATCCAAATCACGGAAGTCATAACATTAATGGTACTACGGAAAGTTTTCCCTATAATCCGGAATCTTTTGGAATGACGAGAGAAAGTGAAAACTGGATTTATGGTTATCGCTTTAACGTTCCTGGCACCTACTCTTTTAGATGTGACTTGCACCCATCAATGATGGCCGGATACATTGTGGTTCAAGAGTTAGCTGGAATTAATGAGGAGAATCCAGACTATCTGGTTTATCCAAACCCAACGGAGAATATTCTTTACCTACCTGTTTCATCAACGGAAAGACAAGTCAATGTGTTTGACTTACTCGGGAATCTTGTTTTTACCAAATCACTTTTCGCTGAGAATCAGATCGATCTTTTCTTACTAAATCCAGGAAGCTATTTGCTTGAAGTTAAAGAAGGTGGAACGTCTAAAACGCAACGTATTACCAAAAAATAAACCCATAAAATCAAAAATCCCGATCAGTTAATAACAGACCGGGATTTTCCCTATTTAATTCACTTCTTCGTAATCGACATCTTGAACATCTCCTTTTGTAGATGGATTCGATTTAGAAACCGTCACCTTACCAAAATTCTGAAGTTTTTCCTTTCGTTCACGTTGAAACTTCTTTTCCTTTTCTTCCATTTCCCGTTGCTCATCAAGATTACGTTTCGCAATCATCATTTGACCAATGAAACGCAAAGCAACGAAAGCACCAATGATTATCAGAATCGTTTTGAACAATCCACTAAGACTGGCTTGAGTGATATGAAGGTTCTCTTCCACTGTTACTTCGAAAGATGCATGTTTCTTTCAGAGTAAATCTTTGTAAAGAAAGGATCTTTCAAATTCTTGATGAAACGAATGGCTTCACCAGTTGATTTCATCTCCGGACCTAATTCTTTCTTCACATCAGGGAACTTCTCATAAGA
The DNA here is from genome assembly GCA_965650275.1 of uncultured Fluviicola sp. Lineage (GTDB taxonomy): Bacteria > Bacteroidota > Bacteroidia > Flavobacteriales_D > Crocinitomicaceae > Fluviicola. The sequence goes on from CBFGNV010000028.1 coordinate 38,675, forward strand.
GAACACAGGAATCTTTATTGCATATCCTTCTTTGCGAGGTTGGAAGTTAAAGTCTTTCACTTTCTTCTCACCCAACATCACTTTTGTTGCGTAATTCACATAAGGTTCGTCGTAAGCCTTAGCGATAAATGGAACCGTACGTGATGCACGTGGATTTGCTTCAATAACGTATACTTTGTCGTCTTTAATTGCGAACTGAATATTGATCAAACCAACTGTTCGCAATGCAACTGCAATTTTCTTCGTGATGTCTTCAATTTGCTGCATTACAAAATCTCCCAAATTGTATGGAGGAAGAACTGCATAAGAATCACCTGAGTGAATTCCTGCTGGCTCAATGTGCTGCATTACACCAATAATGTAAACATCTTTTCCATCACAAATGGCATCTGCTTCTGCTTCAATTGCTCCTCCTAGGAAGTGATCCAACAAAATTTGATTGCTTCCCATTTCATTGATGATATCAACTACGTGGTGCTCCAATTCTTCCTTATTGATGACAATTTTCATTTTTTGTCCACCCAATACATATGAAGGACGAACCAACAACGGGAAACCTAAGTCATTGGACAATTCAATTGCCTGTTCAGCGCTTTCTACGATTCCGTATTTCGGGAATGGAATATTGTGTTCCTCCAATACTTTAGAGAAACGACCTCTGTCTTCAGCCAAATCCAATGCTTCGAAACTTGTTCCAAGAATCTTAATTCCGAAACGCTCCAGTTTCTCTGCCAATTTCAAAGCAGTTTGACCACCTAACTGAACAATAACTCCTTCCGGTTTTTCGTGTTGAATGATATCGTAGATATGTTCCCAGAAAACTGGCTCAAAGTATAATTTATCTGCCGTATCGAAATCAGTTGAAACCGTTTCAGGATTACAGTTGATCATGATGGTTTCATAACCACATTCTTTTGCAGCAAGAACACCATGTACACAAGAATAATCGAACTCAATTCCCTGTCCAATTCTATTTGGTCCTGAACCAAGCACAACTACTTTTTTCTTATCTGTGCGCACACTCTCATTTTCAAATTCGAATGTGGAATAGAAATATGGTGTTTGTGCGTCAAACTCAGCAGCACAAGTATCTACTTGCTTAAATACGCGTTTGATTCCCATTTCTGTTCGCTTTGCGTGAACTTCAGATTCTAAACAACGTAACAAATGTGCAATTTGACGGTCGGCGTAACCTTTTTGCTTCGCTTCCATCATTAAGTCGAACGGAAGATTTTCTAAATGGAATTTCTCAATTCTTCTTTCTGTATGAATCAGATCTTCGATTTGTTTCAGGAACCAGTGATCAATTTTTGTTTTTTCGAAAATCGTTTTAAACGGAATTCCCAGTTTGATTGCATCGTAAACATGGAACAAACGGTTCCAGCTTGCATTCTCTAAGCTATGAAGGATTTCGCTTTGATTGGTCAATTCTTTACCGTCACAACCTAAACCATTTCGGTTAATCTCCAATGATTGACAAGCTTTTTGCAATGCTTCCTGGAATGAACGTCCAATTCCCATTACCTCACCAACGGATTTCATTTGAAGTCCAAGTCGACGATCTGTTCCCGGAAATTTATTGAAATTCCAACGCGGTATTTTTACAATTACATAGTCCAACGTTGGTTCAAACAAAGCTGAAGTTGTTTTTGTAATTTGATTAGACAATTCATCTAAGTGGTAACCAATAGCCAATTTTGAAGCGATCTTAGCGATTGGATAACCCGTTGCTTTTGACGCCAAAGCTGAAGAACGAGAAACACGTGGATTGATTTCGATAGCAATGATATCCTCTTTTTCATCTGGAGAAACAGCAAACTGAACATTACATCCTCCGGCGAAATTCCCGATAGAACGCATCATTCTGATGGCCATGTCTCTCATTTTCTGGAAAGTAGTATCAGAAAGTGTCATTGCCGGAGCAACCGTAATTGAATCCCCGGTATGAATTCCCATCGGGTCAAAATTCTCAATAGAACAGATAATTACTACGTTATCGTTCGAATCACGCAACAACTCCAATTCGTATTCTTTCCAGCCCATAAGAGCTTTATCGATCATTACTTCGTGAATCGGCGACAATTGAAGTCCACGCTCCAACAAACCATCAAATTGTTTCGGGTCGTAAACAATTGAAGCTCCGGAACCTCCCAATGTGTAAGAAGGACGGATACAAAGTGGGAAACCAAATTCCTGAGCAATTTCTTTTCCTTCAAGGAACGATTTTGCCGTAGCCTGAGGAGCCATTGGAACATCGATGTCCAACATCAAATTACGGAACGCCTCGCGATTCTCTGTAATTTCAATTGCAGCAATGTCAACTCCAATAATATCCACACCGTACTCTTCCCAAATCCCCATCTCATCACATTTGATGGCAAGGTTAAGAGCAGTTTGTCCCCCCATTGTAGGAAGAACGGCATCAATCTTATGTTTTTTAAGGATCTCAACAATGCTTTCTGGCTCAAGCGGTTGTAAATACACGTTATCTGCAACAACTTTATCCGTCATGATAGTAGCAGGATTGGAGTTGATTAGCGTTACTTCAATTCCTTCATCACGAAGAGAACGGGAAGCTTGAGAACCAGCGTAATCAAACTCACACGCTTGACCAATAACAATTGGTCCAGATCCAATGATAAGAACAGATTTAATCGATGTATTTTTCGGCATTTCAGCTTTTGTTTTTAAGAGTTCAATTTGTAATTACTGTTAGTATACAGTGTAGTTTGAGACGTTTGTTTTGCTGATAAAACATTCGCAACAATTTGAGCGCAAATTTAGGTAGAAAAAGCGGAAAGGTTGCAAAACCGATTTTGTTTTTGTGTTGAGTTATTAACATTCACTACAATTGAGAATTTAAAATGGAGAATGTATACGACTAAATCCGTGATCAAAGACGCTCTTTGGCTTCCTTTTAAATTTTAAATTATCCATTTTCCATTTCATTTTGAATTATCTTTAACCCCAAATTCTCTCACTATGCAATTGATCCTTAATCAGCAGCAAATTCAACAAAAAATGATGCGTTTGGCGCACGAGGTTCTCGAAAATACTTATGGCACCGAACATTTGTTCATTGGCGGAATTGTTGGAAACGGTGAAGTATTCGCGCAACAACTGACCGATTTGCTAAAGTCCAACGGTGAGCAGAAAGTGACTTCCTTTAAAATCGATTTGCATAAAGATGAACCATTGAATCACGAGATCAATTGTTCAATCGATGTCAAGGAATTTGTTGGACAAACCGTTATTCTGGTAGATGATGTAATCAACTCTGGAACAACCATGCAATACGCAGTATTGAAAGTACTGGAGCAACCAGTTCGCAGTGTGAAAACATTGGCTTTGGTAGATCGAATGCACCGTCGTTACCCTATCAAATGTGATTTTGTTGGCGTAACGTTGAGTACAACACTGAAAGAAAGAGTTGAAGTCATTCCTTCGAATGGATCTTTAGAAGCGTTTCTTGTTTAAGTCAAAAAGTAAAAGTCAAAATGAATAGAGTAACCGAGTCATCTAGTAATCACCACGATCTTGAGTTAAAAACTACTAAAGAATTATTGGTAGGTATAAACAACGAAGACCAAACGGTTGCCATCGCTGTTGCACAAGAACTTGAGCAAATTGGAAAGTTGGTGGATGCGACGGTTGAACGCATGCAAAAAGGTGGTCGATTGTTTTATATGGGCGCCGGAACCAGCGGACGTTTGGGAATTGTTGACGCAAGTGAATGTCCACCAACCTTTGGTGTTCCACACGGTATGGTAATTGGAATTATTGCTGGAGGTGACAAAGCTATTCGTAAGGCAGTTGAATTTGCTGAAGACGACAAACAACAAGGCTGGAAAGATTTGTTGGAGTTCGATATCAACGAAAATGATGTGGTAGTTGGAATTGCAGCTTCAGGAACGACTCCATATGTACTAGGTGCTCTGGAAACAGCTAAATCGAAAGGAATTATCACAGGTGGAATTTCCTGTAATCCGGATTCACCATTAAGCAAATTAGCAGATATTGCGATTACTCCTGTGGTTGGACCAGAATTCGTAACAGGCTCCACACGAATGAAAAGCGGAACCGCTCAAAAGTTGGTGCTAAATATGCTTTCGACTGCCGTCATGATTCGTTTGGGACGTGTGAAAGGAAACAAAATGGTTGACATGCAGCTTTCTAATGAAAAATTGGTTGACCGTGGAACACGAATGGTAATGGATGAAACAGGATTGGATGAAAAAACCGCAAACGAATTGTTGCTAAAACACGGTTCTGTAAGAGCTGCTGTGGATTCATTAAATCCGGGAAAATGATCTTTGTAGGTCTCATAGCTTTACTGTTCTTTATTGCCAGGCACTTTATCGCCTGGCAAATAAATATGATAAGAATCCAGTTCCCTACATACTTATGGGTGCAGGAATAGCTATCGTATCCGTTGTTATCTCAATCTATTGCGTATTTTTTATTCTACTCAATTACTCTGTCGGTGATTGGGTATTTTTAGCGATTATATTAGGGTTCCTCACTTTCTGCATCGGAAGTGTTGTTGGTAGTTATAAATTGCTTGAAAGACGTTTTAAACAACAATCCAAACAAAATTCGAATCCTGATATTCTGGATCTTTAACTAACTTTATCGCACATTCTAAATTCAAAAACATGCTTGGACTTATCCCTCTCATCTTTATCGGTCGCTGGTACTATCAATTAGCTCATGAATACAACAAAAGCCGTTGGGGCATTGCCATCCTCGGTGTTGGAATTGCACTTTTCGCTCAAATCTTCTTTTTGTTCTTCGCTGGAGTAATTGCCGCAGCTACCAATAATTTACAATGGTTGGATGTCCCAATTGTTCTTACTTTATTAGCTATTGGATTTGCCGTAATCTGGGTGGTTATTACCTACTATCTTTTGAAGAGATCATGGACGAGAAAAGTGGATGCAGGAAAATCACATCCCAATCTTCTGGATTCTTAATTTCTCGTGATAACGCTACCCGTTCTTCTTTTTATTGCTACTTGGACTTTCTATCGATTGGCCTGGAGATACAATAGAAATGGATTTTCGTATGCGCTTCTTGGATTTTCGTTATTCACTCTTATCTTTTTAGCTTCAATTGCATTTCTCTCAGCTATTATCCATACAGTTAACCCTGGTATCTATGGTAGTTTTTTGAAGGCTTTTAAAACACTTCTGAAAGGATATTTTATCAATTCCAAAATGTTGTTTACGGAGCAACTATTTATTCTGACACCGTGTATCGTAATTTGTTCAATCGTTTATTTCATAAATTACCTTGGATATAGAAGAAAAGCTCTTTCAGGAACAGAATCAAAAAACTTACTCGATAGACTTCCTAAGTAAAAACTTCCGCCATGAAAAAGACCATCCAACTTCTACTGATCATAGTTGTTTTCTCTTCAACTAGAGCATTTGCCTGTTACAATGAATTTCAGTCCTTAAATAGTTCTGGAAAATTTCATATCGTTGATGAATATGAATTGGATTTCTACACCAATTTTGACAATTCGGTCATAAAAACGAAATTGAGTAAACTGGGAAAACAGTTGAAAAATAATCCTTCGTTGGAAGTTCTTTCTGATTATGCTCTTTATTTGGTTAGGGGCGGAAAAACCAAGGAAGCACTGTTCATTTTTGAAAAGCTCGCTGAAAAATTTCCTGAAGAATACGTAGTTATCGCCAATCTAGGAACCACTTACGAACTGAGTGGAAACGATGAAAAAGCTCTGGAATATATAAGGAAAGGACTTCAATTGAATCCGAAATCACATAACGGAAGTGAATGGATACATGTCAAACTTTTAGAACTGAAGATTGCGCAGAAGAAGAATCCAAATCTACTTCAGGGAAAGAGCTTACTGCAACTTACAACTAAGCAAAAATCAGATAACAAGGTTAGACTTCAGATTTTAGATCAATTGAAAGAGCGTTTCCGTTTTTGCGCTCCACCCGATGAAATAATGGCCGCTTTACTCATTGACTTGGGTGATTGTTATAAGGAACAGCTTTCATTCGAGCACGCAAAAGCTATTTATGAAGTCGCCAAAAAATATTACAAATCCACCAACTCTCTTTTGGATGGTCGAATTGAAGAGTGCAGAAGATTACGTGAACAAAATCACAATGTGAAACCTACAGTTGCCATTGAATACGTGCAACATGGAATGATTGAAAAAGTGGGTGGAGTTCCCTATACTAATCTGTTAATGACAAACGACAATAGTAAACAGGTAATTCATTGGTCGGATTATGAAACAGATCCGCAAACACTTTTGAGTTATGTTATTGTGTCAACTGGTTCAACTGAACAGAACTCGGTGAAAATCAGCAATAAACCACTTCCAAAACGAAGTGGCGATGCAGAAGGATCGTTCTTTTCAACCTTTAACGTTCTCATTGGTTTAAACGTTTTGGTTCTGTTGTTCATTATTGGATTATTCATTAGATCGCGAAGAAGGAACTAATTAATCCCTACCTTTGCACGCTGTTTTACGCAGGGTTTGTGCTCCGTATCGATAGTAAAGAACCGATATGAGTATAGATAACGAAAAGATTTCCCGATTACGTCCTTCACGACCAAAACCCATTTCAATAGAAATTGAGGCTTTAGAATACGCATCCCACATTCCAGTAGAAGAAGCTGTGAATGCTTTGGTAGATGGCAGTTCTGTAGTCATTGTCGATTATTATTCGAGTGGTTTGAACGTTCTTGAAGCGTTGAAAAAGAAACTTTCGAAGCGAAATAAAGACCTTTCATTTAAAGATCAACGCAACAGCAGAAATCAATACAGAACGATTTCGCATCGCTTGTTACTGGAAATTTCGCAACATAAGCTAACGGTTCGTAAAGCACCTTCGATTGGCTGGTTGAAGGAATTGTATCCTGAAACAGATTCGTTTTTCTTACCATTTCCGGAAGTTCAAGGCTTAAACAGTTCTTGGCAGTGGCATGAAAAAGGAATTGCAATACCGAAGTTGAACAAAAAGCTTCATCCGTACTACGGAACCTACTTCCCTACTCGCTTTGAACACATTGAACTGTTCGACAAATTTCTAGGTCAATACAAAGGCAACAAACAACAAGTTATTGATATTGGAATTGGCAGTGGAGTTTTGAGCTTATTGATGCAAGATTACGGTTTCAATGACATTACAGGAACTGATTCCAATCCGAATGCATTGATTGGCGTTCATAAACTTCAACAGTCTTCAAAAACTGAATTTCCGATTAAATTGCGTCACGGTGATTTGTTCACCAATAGTAACAAAACCTTCGATCTGATTGTTTTCAATCCACCTTGGGTTCCTGTGAACCGACAAACGAAAGGAATTGATGCAGCAATCTATTATGACGAGCAATTGTTCCCGAAATTCTTTTCTCAAGCAAGCACGTATTTGCGAGATAAGGGTCAATTGGTACTGATCTTTTCTAACCTTGGACAATTAATGAATCCTGGAACCATTCATCCCATCGAACATGAACTTAAAACGAACAATCGATTTAAGAAAGTGGATTTGATGAAAATGAAAGTTGAAAAACAAAGCGACAAAACTAAAAGAACAGCATTATCTAGGGATGAAGAAATGGTTGAACTTTGGGTACTAGAAGGAAAAAGCTAAGCCTACTTCTCAAATAAATGATCGAAGATTTGATGATCACCTTCAGATAACTCCAGATCCCTGCGCTTCATCATTGCGTTTGCAGCATCTTTGGCTCTTTTCAAATCGAACTTCTCGAAACCTTCGCTTCCACCCCATGAAAAAGAGGGAATGAATTTTTTAGGAAATCCACCACCAAAAATATTGCTGGAAACTCCAACAACCGTAGCCGTATTGAACATGGTGTTGATAGCACATTTACTATGATCACCCATACAAACGCCCATGAACTGCAGTCCAGTTTCTACTTCGTTGCTTTCTTCGTATGACCATGAACGAATCAACGAATAATTATTCTTCAAATTTGAAGTATTGGAATCTGCTCCAAAATTACACCACTCACCTATCACAGAATTTCCTAAAAATCCATCATGACCTTTATTCGAATACGCCTGAAAAACACAATTGGAAATTTCACCTCCCACTTTACAGTAAGGACCAATAGTTGTAGCTCCATATATTTTCGAACCCATTTTTACGCCAGCATTTTCGCATAATGCAAATGGACCACGAATCAACGAACCTTCCATTACTTCAGCATTCTCACCAATGTATATTGGTCCGCCAGTGGTGTTCAATGTCGCACCTTCCACAACCGCTCCTTCCTCCAGAAAGATCAGGGATGGATCTCCAATTACCAGGTTTGTTTCCGAAAGCGGTTCAGATTCCATTCCGCCGGTAAGCAAGAAATAATCCGCAACCAACACTTCATCGTTTCTTTGAAACAAATCCCAGCGTTGAATTAGTTCAATTGGATGCTCATCTGTAAACCTTATTTGTTCAGTAGCTTTACCTCGACGAGCAATCCATGTATCACTGGAAACCAGCACCTGATTATCTTCCAACAAAACAACAGCCGCCGCAACAACCTCAGTTGGAATAATTGCCGCATTTACTTCAACAGTATGCTCACCATCAATTCTGGGAAACTTCTTCGACAAGTATTCTTCTGTTTGAAACGAAATGGTTGCTTCTGGAATCCAGCTTTCCCAACGCTCAGCATTGGTCATAATTCCCCAGCGTAAATCGCCCACTGGTCGAGTTAACGTTAGTGGTGCAAATCGCAAATGCAAACCGTTGTCGTGAAGAATGATGTTCATAGATTAAAATTATGAATTATCAGTGATTTAATTATCAAGTACACTAGCATCTTGAGAATTAATAATTGCCAGTTTCGAATGTTCTAGAGTTTCGGGTTCTGTATCCGGTTTAGAAACAAAATAAAGTCCAACAAACGTTAACAATCCATTCAAAATCAACATTTCATTTCCAAATTTATATCCGCCCTTGAACTTTCCATCCGGCTGTAAAACTCCTCCTGTCCACAACTGAGAATGAGTACCGATATAGTAACAGATACATGGAATCAAAATACATACAAACGGAACCATAATTTCTTTCAATTTGCGCTTAGAAAATAAGCCGAAAGCGAATAAGCCGAGTAACGGACCGTAAGTATAACCAGCCAATTCAAGAATTAATCCAATGAGATTGGTTTTAGGGTTTGCATGAACATACGCACGTGTTGCCATAATAATTAAGAGGAATAACAACGAGAATCCGATATGAACGTACAACTTGTATCGCTGTTTTTCTTTCTCTTCGCGTTTATGGAAATTCAAAAAGTCGATAC
>CBFGNV010000029.1:0-47397 GCA_965650275.1 uncultured Fluviicola sp.
TTCTTGTAGACCCGTTCGAAAAATGGGTAAGATCAAAACCATACAATAAAGAATAGTTATCAGCAATACGCCATTTACCAGTTATTCCAAGACAAATAAGCGCATTAATATGTGTACTCGTTGCATCGTTTTTCGGGTTTAACTCCTGGTCAAAAACTTTGCTTACATAACCTATTCCACACCCCATTTTCCAGGACACATAGTTATTGGTATTTGCCTTCATGGGAAATTCGATATAAGAGTATGCTCCAAAACCGTAACCCAAAATTTCTTTATTACCCAGGTTAGATCCATACAGTGTAATTCCAACTAAGGGATTTCGATAAGCGTCATTCCAGGATCCACTTCCATACAACCGCTTACTAAGACTAATCTCACCACAGAAAATTCGGTCTTTAGGTAAATGTCCCATTGTTCCGCGGTGAGCCGCCAAAAAACCTGTTTTAGGCCGAAAACCAAGACACCATTCATTCCGGATAGAATCCTGAGCTTGAATAGAAAATGGCAATAAGAGTAACAAGCAAAATTTAAGCATGCCCAAATTTACATCTTTATCCGTTGTATTTTTGCTCTATGGAAGAGAAAAGAATTGATCCTCAAAACAAAGACAATAGATTGGTCGCATTTGAACGACTTCTCAATATAATGGATGATCTACGGGAGAATTGTCCTTGGGATAAAAAGCAAACCCTTGAATCGCTTCGCCATTTAACCATTGAAGAAACATATGAATTGGGCGATGCAATAGTAACCGAAGATATGGAATCACTGAAAGGTGAAATTGGTGATTTGTTTCTTCACATGGTGTTTTACTGTAAAATTGGTGAAGAGCAAAACGCGTTTAACGTAGAAAGTGTTCTGAACAGCATTTGCGACAAGCTGGTTTTCAGACATCCACATATTTACGGCGAGACTGTGGCCGAAACCGAGGAAGAGGTAAAACAAAATTGGGAAAAACTCAAACTAAAAGAGGGAAAGAAAAGCGTACTGGAAGGTGTTCCAAATGGACTTGCTGCTCTTGTTAAATCAATGCGCATTCAGGAAAAAGTGCGTGGAATTGGATTTGACTGGGACAACGTAGAACAAGTCAAAGAAAAAGTTCAGGAAGAATTTGCCGAACTCGAAGAAGCCGTAGCAAGCAATGATTCAGTACATATTGAGGAAGAATTTGGTGATTTGCTTTTTGCACTTGTAAACTATTCCCGATTCATTAATGTGAATCCAGACACAGCACTTACCAAAGCAAACAACAAGTTTATTGAACGTTTTAAGCTAATGGAACAATTGGTCTCAAAAGACAGTAAATCACTGTCCGACATGAACTTAGAGCAAATGGACACTTATTGGGATCAAGCAAAAGGCATCCTGAAGGCAGAAAAGTAGCACACTTTAACCATTCAATCAATAAAACAACAGTTCATTCAAAAGGTCGATTATTAAATTGTTAACTGAAGTTAAAAGCTTAAATTCGTGGCTGACTATTTCATTGGTAATACTTTATGAAAATTAAACTCTTATTCCTTTTTTCCCTTTTTGTAACCAGTTTTGGTTTCTCACAAGAGCACATTATACGTGGATACATTGTAGATAACGAAAACGGTGAGCCCGTTCCGTTTCAAAAAGTACTTTTAGTTCCAACCGACAAATCCAAAGCAGTTTTGGGTGCAACAACAGCGGTTGATGGTTTGTTTTCGATCGCCAAAGTACCAATGGGAACTTACCTTTTGCGTATCTCTAACGTAGAATTCAAACTGTATGAGAAAGAAATTATCGTAACGCAGCCAAAAGGAATTACGGAGGTTGGGATCGATCTGTTAGCTCCTGATAGTAAGGACATGAAAGAGGTTGAGATTTCTGGTGAAACGCGTCAAAAAACAACCGAAGTATTGATGTCGGTTATTAAATTAGATAAGAAAGGTTTAGAACGAATTCCTTCTGTTGGTGGTGAAAATGATGTTGTTGCAGCATTCTCAGTTACTCCGGGTGTTGTAACTACTGGTGACCAGGGAGGGCAGTTATATGTTCGGGGTGGAACACCAATTCAGAACAAGGTTTTACTAGATGGAATGACCGTTTACAATCCGTTCCACTCTATCGGATTCTTTTCCATTTTTGAAACTGAACTGGTACAGAACGTAGATATTTACACCGGAGGTTTCGACGCAAAATACGGAGGAAGGATCTCTTCTGTTATGGACATTACTTACCGTGACGGAAACAAGAAAGAAATTGGCGGAAAAGTATCTGTTTCTCCTTTCTTGGGAAAATTGGTTCTTGAAGGTCCTTTAAGAAAAAATCAAAAAGGTCCCGGAGGATCAAGTTTCATCTTTGCCGGAAAGCAATCTTTGCTTGATTTCACCTCTAAAACATTGTATAGAAATGTAAACGATGGAAAAGGTTTACCATACATGTTTACAGATTTATATGGAAAAGTAACTTTTGCTTCTGGTCAGGGTTCTAAATTCTCCGCTTTCGGATTCAACAATGATGATAACGTAGATTATTTCGGTCTTGCAACCTTAGGTTTTAAGCAAAGTGGAGCTGGTTTCAATTTCGCTTTGGTTCCAAGTGGTTCACCAACAGTTATTCACGGTCACTTGAATTTATCTCGTTTCCAAACCACATTTAGCGAGATCGGTTCATTTGAACGTACAAGTAAAATTCAAGGTTCTGACTTAGGTTTCGACTTTACATACTACCTGAAAAATGAAGGTAGAATTGATTACGGTTTAAACCTGAACATTTTCGGAACTGACTTTACGACATTCAACGAATACGCAACCAAAATCACTGCAACAAATAACAGTACAGAAATTGGATCTTACATTACCTATAAATATGTAAGTCCACGTTTCGTGATCCAACCGGGACTTCGTGTTCAGGCGTACGCTTCTTTGGGTAGTATTTCAGTTGAACCAAGAATTGGAGTGAAATACAATGCTACAGATCGTTTCCGCTTAAAATTATCAGGAGGTCGATATACACAAAACTTTACTTCTGCTTCATCTGATAAAGACGTAGTGAATTTATTCAACGGTTTATTAAGTGCTCCTGCAGATGTACAAGGTGAATTTGTTACTTCAAACGGAAAGGTGAAAAACCCTAAAAACGGTTTGCAAATTGCTTACCACGCTATTTTTGGTGGAGAGTACGATTTATCGAATTCGTTAACATTGAACATTGAAGCTTACTACAAGTACTTCCCACAGTTAAGTAATATCAATACATTCAAATTGTACGACGATATCTCCGACTTCTCTGACAAGCCTGATATTCAGAAAAAGGATTTCCTTATTGAATCAGGACAAACTTATGGGGCTGACTTATTATTGAAATACAGCAATAACAGAATCTTCTTATGGGGAGTTTACTCTTACGGATACTCACAACGTTGGAACGGATTTGAAAACTACTTCCCAGTATTCGACCGCAGACACAACATTAACCTGGTTGGTTCATACTTGTTTGGAGCTAAGAAAGATTTGGAATTGAATGTTCGTTGGAACTTAGGTTCAGGACTTCCGTACACACCAAACACAGGCTTCTACCAGCAAGAAACGTTTGATGATGGAGTTACAACAGATTACAACACATCGAACACAAATGGAGTTCAATACGTTTTGGGTGAATTCAATAGTAAGCGATTACCTTACTACCATCGTTTAGATGTTACAGTGAAAAAACGTTTTATGTTTGCAAACAAAAGTCAATTAGAAGCGGTAGCAGGTGTTACGAATGCTTACGATAGAAATAACATTTTCTACGTGAATAGAGTAACTAATGAAAAGGTATTCCAATTCCCGATCATGCCAAGCTTAGGGATGAGTTATAATTTCTAACAAAATTCATATACATTTTCACAAAAGACTCCTTCTGGAGTCTTTTTTTTGCTAAAAACAAAATAAACTTGTTATAATACAAACAAAGCAACAACCATCTTAAACAATTCTCGTTAAATTAGTGCACTACTAATTATAGATTTAGATGATCTACTGCTACACCCCATCGGTTCGCCGTTTAATACTGGGTATTATTTTCCCGGTGTTTTTGCTACTACTTAGCTCCTCCGCAAGTTTCGGTCAGGATGCCAATCAAGAAATTAATGCACTGCTTGTTCAGCGGGAATCTCTGATTCAATCGTCAGAATCCACTCTTGCCGTTGATAGACAATTGTTAAGTCTGGGATATCATCCGAAAGCACAAGTTACCGTTACAGGAAACACAATTACATTTCCATTGTTTAGTCCCGAAGGTATTATCAAACCGATAACTCCCATGGAAAGTAGAATTAAGAGTGTAAACCCAACACTTTTGAGTTTGACGCTTAATGAAATTGATCAATCGATCACAGCAGTATTTAGTCAGGCGCCAAGCTCACTGAATATTAATGATATCATTATTCACTTCGGATTTGTAGGTTATGAGACACATTAAAGCAATATTTTTAAGTTTAGGGCTTATAGCTGTACTAAGCTCTAATGCATATTCCCAGTGTAATTCAAACACTTCAATTTGTACACCAGGTGTTGCCGGCCCATTCGTTTTCAATCAAACCACTCCCGGACCTCCAACAGACTTTGCAAATCCGGTAGGTTGTTCAACGGGTATGTTTGGTAATGCAAGTGGATTTGGATTCATCATTTTGCACATTACTTCTTCCGGACCATTAAACCTTCTTGTAGATGGAAATGCTAGTTCCGGCTTTATTGATGTAGTTGTTTACAACATTCCGAACGGAGTGGCACCATGTGCTGCTGTCATGAATTCAGCTAATGAAATTGGTTGTAATTATGCAACCAGTGCTGTAGGTTGTACACAGTTTGGTAGTGCATTTCCTTGTACTTCTTCATTACCTGCTCCGAACGTTACTGCCGGACAGGATCTAATGATCATTGTACATGATTATTCAACACAAAGTAATAATTTCACATTGAGCCTTGGTCCTCTTCCTGGAGCACAAACAGGGCCTCCAAACCCGGCAATCACTCCAGTTGGACCATTCTGTGTTACAGGTGGAACAACACAACTTATTGCTGCAGATATGGGGGGAACCTGGTCTGGACCTGGAGTTTCTCCAACCGGTGTATTCAATCCAGCGGCAGCAGGAATTGGTACACATACTATTAATTACGCAATCGGAAACGCACCGTGTAACTCCTCATCTTCAACAACAATAACTGTTACAAATGCAACTGTAACACCTCCGGCTCCACAAACAATTTGTGCTGGTGGAAGCGCAACGTTAACTGCAACTGGTGCGACCAATTATACATGGACACCAAGTGCTACACTATCTTCGGGCACTGGCGCCACTGTAATTGCTTCACCTTCGGTTACTACAACGTATACCGTCACCGGAACTACAGGAAGTTGTTCGAGTAGCGGAACGGTTACTGTGACTGTTGGATCTTCGCCTACAGTTACCCCTGAACCAAATATCACGGTTTGTGCTGGTGCCACGGTTCCTTTAAATTCATTTGCAAGTACTCCAGCCGGAGCTAGTTTCAATTGGACAAACAACAATACAGGAACTGGATGCGCCGCTTCCGGAACTACAAATATTCCTTCATTTACAGCAACAAACAATACAGCTGCAGCTATTACAAGTACGATTTCGGTTACTCCAAATATTGGAACTTGTGTTGGCCCGGCATCTACATTTAACATTACAGTAAATCCATCACCAACAATAACTCCATTAGCAGACCAAACTTATTGTTCGGGATCTGCAGCACCGGCTACTGTGGTGGCCGTAAATCCTCCAACGGCAACTGTAACCTGGGGTAACTCAAATACAGCAGTTGGATTAGGAGCAAATGGAAATGGAAACGTAAGTGCCTTTACGGCTACAAATGGTGGTGCAAACTCGATTACAAGTACGGTCACGTTAACTCCAACCTTCTCAGGTTGTACCGGACCTGCTCAAACATATACCATTACCGTTGGAACAACACCAACCATGAGCACAATGGCTGATATTTCTCAATGTAATACAGGAAATATTACGGTTCCCACATTTTCAAGCCCAACAACAGGAGTAACCTATAACTGGACAAACTCCAATACTTCAATCGGTTTGGGTGGATCAGGAACCGGGGATATTGGCACTTTTACAGCTACAAATCCAGGCGCATCTCCAATAACCGGGACAATTACTGTTACTCCATCTATTGGAACGTGTATTGGAAACCCAATAACCTTTAACATTACAATTAATCCGAGTGCAACTGTCAATGTAAACAGTAATTCACCTTTATGTGACGGACAAACATTGAACTTAACAGCAAACGGTCCGGCTGGTGCTACCTATAGTTGGACAGGTCCAAACTCATTCAGTTCCAACTTACAGAATCCGTCTATACCGAACGTTACCACTGCAGCAACCGGGACATACACCGTCACTGCAAGTACTTTTGGTTGTTCTGTAACCGGATCAGTGAGTGTTCAAGTTACAGCAGGACAAGCACCAACAATTACCCAAGTTGGACCTTTCTGTCAGAATGATGGAGCGGTAACACTTACTGCTTCAGTCGCTGGTGGAGTTTGGTCAGGAAATGGAATTATCAATGGGGCTTCTGGAACATTCTCGCCATCAACGGCAAATTCAGGATCAAATAACATTACTTATACGTTAAGCAACGGATGTTCTGTCCCTGCAACTACAGCTATTGTGGTGAATCCAGTTCCAACAGTGAATTTCTCTACACCAAGCGCGTTTGGATGTGTCCCTTTCACAGCAACGATTATGGACAATAGCACTCCGGCAAGTTCCTCAGTGATTTGGGATTTTGGTGATGGAAATACATCAACGCAAACAGGTTCCACAACGCACACTTATACAGCTGCAGGATGTTACACTGTAACGTTAACAAGTACTTCAAACGGTTGTACTTCAACAGCAAGTCAATCGAACTTCATTTGTGCATTGCCATATGCTGATGCAAGTTTCAGCTTAAACAATCAGCAGTTGACTTTAATGAATACGTATATTCAAACGATTAACACATCAACAAACGCCACATCCTATATTTGGAGCTTTGGTGATGGTTCTACTGCAACTACTGTAAATGGTTCACATACTTATCCTGCTGAACCAGGAAATTATGAGGTAATGCTTGTTGCCAACAATACAGGAAACTGTTCTGATACCGCCTGGTTAAGCGTTGTCGTTAAAGGAGAAACAATCATCTACATTCCGAATGCATTTACGCCAGATGGTGATGAACACAACAACATCTTTAATCCAGTATTTACAGCTGGATTTGATCCTCAAAACTATTTGTTCACTGTTTACAACAGATGGGGAGAAGTTTTGTTTGAAAGTAAAAACACAGAATTTGGTTGGGACGGAACCTATCACGAACAAAAGTGTAAAGAAGGCGAATACATTTGGACGATATGGTACAAGGATCCGGAAACGGATAAGAAAAATACGTTAACTGGGCATTTTACGCTTTTAAAGTAATAATTCTCTACTAAAAGAAACTCGCATCTCGACTCCGCTCAATGACCTGTGGGTTTCTTTTATTTAAAACTATTTTCTACTATTCATTTGTTCGATGAAAAAGTCATTTTTTGTCTCTTTAGCACCAAGTTTTTTCAAAGCGGCATATACACAATCAACTATATTTTCTTCTTCCTTGTTGTTGACATTTCCACAACCTGGTTCCAGAAAAAAGTTTTGGTAAATCATTTTCTTTGAAGCGTATTTATCAACTAAGCAAGAGCGCATTAACTGCTGTTTCATATGCACATCAAGTTTTTGCTTTGAAAGACTAACTGGTAAAGCATGAAATGAAAAAATGGTTCGCCAATAATCCTTTTCAACTTTGGAAAAGGTAATATCCCAAGTGCTATCAACAAAATTCATGGACAATTCAACTTCCGTGTCAGCGTTCATCCTTTTCAGTTCTTTTCTCAATTCCTGCCCCATCTTTTTCAAATCATCAGGAAATTTCCTCTGGTTTCTTTTGATACCAGAACTATCTATCACCTCCGTTTTTGTAATAGGTTGAGCATCCATTTCCTGCATTTTTATAAACTCGGGATCACGTTCATTAGGTATATTGCAAGAAACGAGTGTTCCAATTAAAAAGGAACTAAAAAGGATTGGATAGATTGCTTTCATAAAGTGAAGTTACGAAAATAAAAATGCCCAGGTCATCGAGCGTAGTCGAGATGCGGGGCATTTTAAAGTATGTTGGGATGTGATTACTTATTCGAAAGAATATAAGCCCACTTATCTTCTAAACTTGTTTTGGTTTTGATTTCCTTGTTCATTGTTTTCAACAAGTTCTTATCCTTATTGGAAACCGTTTTCATTACTTCAAAATCTGCTCTTAAAGCTTTCACAGCGGCAAGAGATTCATTCAATTTTTCCATTGACATTTGTGCCTGTGCAGCTTTCACCTTTGAATCCCAAACGTCCTGAAAACCATCAGCAAGTGCCATGTACATTGGAGTTGCCACTACTGGTGCCAAATGTTGATTGATGTTATCTGTTACAAATCTTTTGAAATCAGAATTCATACTTTGAATAGCGTAAACTGCATTATCGTAATCGATTTTGTTTTGCTTCGCATTGTACTCGTCAATTTGCGCTTTGTTGTAAACGGTAACAATTTCGATTGTTCCCAACAATTCACCTTCAGAAAGTTTATTTCTTTCCTGATATTTCTCATTCTCATCGAAGTACCACTCAGTTCCTGTAACGTATTTACCGTAAACACAAACTTTGCGAACAACAACCTCTGGTCCATCGTATGGAATACCGTCTTTCGCCAAAACTCTAAAATCTGTTTCCTTGAATTTCTTCGTGTCGTAAGCATAAACCGGAACAATTCCTTTACCGGCATATTTCTTTGTATTCAACATTGATTTGAATTCGTGGTCGTATGAATACGTAATTCTATCGTTTCTTTCGTAAGTAACGGTTACAACATCGTACTTGTAAGCTTTTTGGAATGCTGCGATATCAATATCAACAACGAAATTCTGCTCAACATTTCCCGTTGCACTAAGGTTCATGTTTACTTTATCTCCCGATTTAAGTGCCGTTTTAACCATGTCGGCGTTATTGATTTTCGAGAATTTGAATTGTGCGTTCACCGCAGTGGAGAATAACATGATTGCACTTACAGCAGCAATTCTAAATAGTTTTTGATTGATCATTTTTGTAAAAATTTTCTGCAAAACTACTGATAAAATCAGCCCAAAAGCCTCGTAAAATAAGAGATCACATAGAATTAATGTCCGTAATTTATATCCGAAAACCTAAATCGCTGATTTCTAAAAAACTGCGTTTTTTGGGTGATGCGTTTTTTTTATATTCGCGTAAGAAAAGAGGATTAAAATGGGCACTCTTTTAACTTTTCCATTGAAATTGATAGTCAACCTCGGCTGATAAAATCTGCTTTGGGTTTGAATTTTAAATTCACTTACTTCTTCCCGCTCCAAACATCAAACAACTTCGTTTGGCTGTGATTCGGATTTTCTAGTCGTTCAAAAGTATATTCCACGTAGAACGGACGTTGAACTTCAGGTAAATGCAATTCTCTTAAAATTCCTGCACGCTGAACAGTCAATACTTTTTGTTCGTCGTCGAAATAAGTTAGCCAACCATCCAATTCTCCGTTCAGCACATGATTATTCACTGCAATAATTTCATCTTCCAGCACTACTCCACCGATATCAGCCGGACTTCCCGGATAAATTGCTTTTACGATATGATTATGTCCCTGAGGAACGGTCTTGATTCCAATTCGACCATGAGAATATTTACTTGAAGCTTCATGTTGTAAATCAATTCCAAGTGTCTCAAAAGCGTCGGTCAGAATGGACTCGTATGGTGAAGTTCCGTAAACGAAATCGTCTAAAAGAACATTCATTTCTTCGCCTCCAAGCTCAACCAAAACATCTCTGAAATCTTGCTCGCTGACTCCCCTTTCCTGCAAAGCAAAGTTGAAGTACAAACGCTTCATAAATTCGTCCAAACCGTATTTTCCGTTCGAATGTTTCAACAAACGAACATCCATTACGAATGCCAATAAGCATCCTTCGACATAAATAGAAACCTTACGACCTGGAGCTCCAGGAGTATAGCCATCCAACCAGGTATCCCAGGAAGAATCGGCCACTGAATAGTTGAAACGACCGGAATTATCAAAATGCTTTTGCAATTGCGCACTCAATTCACGCTTGTAATCTTTGAAGGAGAAAACTCCGGATTTGTACAAATGTAAATCGCCCATGTAGGTTGTAATTCCTTCACACAAGTATCCCAAACGCGAGAAATTCTCTTTTTGGTAATTGTATGGGAACATTTCAATGGGACGAATCGCTTTTACGTTCCATGTGTGATACAACTCATGAGAACTTACTCCCAAAAGATCATCGTAAGCATTTCCAAAGATGTCGAAAGTTGGTCCAAGCAAAATCACTGTCGACTTTTGATGTTCAACACCGTGATATGCCTTGTAAGGAACAATTTGATTGAGGAAATGATATTCCTTTACCGGAAACTCGATAAACGCGGCCATTTGGGTTTCCGTAAACGCTTTGAAGTTTGCTATTACTTTTTCCCATGGAACATCATTTAATCCGTTGAACCAGATGTAGAATTTGGTTTCACCAACCTCATAAGAATTCACCAATAAATTCGGAGAACAGATAAATGGTGAATCAGCCAATTCATGGAAAGAAGCTGCATGCAGCAAACCATTTTTCTGCTCCATAGAACAAGCAATTTTCCATGATTCAGGAATATTCAATTTCACTTGCGAAGGCTCATTTTCCTTTCCTTCAGCATAAACGAAACAGTTTACTGGATTAGAATACAACTGTTTGTCTGACAAAAAAGTGGATCCTGCATTCAACTCCGCAGCGTAGTAAGAATATTCTATTCGAATTTCCTTCGAACTACCATTTTCGACGATCCATGAAGAAGAATCTCTCTTCGTTGTACTGAGCGTTTTTCCTTCCGAGGAATAGACCTTAAATCGCTTTACATTTTTCGCAAAATTTCCCAATTCGTAACGTCCAGGACGCCATTTAGACAAACAAACAACTGTAGTTTCGCCTTCTGTCGGCATTGTTACTTGAAATTGAATGTATTGCTGGTTGGGTTGCTGAATGGAAAGCTGATAAAACGTCATTTCTTTTTTTGTTTCAAAATTAGTATTAAAACACATAGGGCGCATAGTCGAACACATAGTAACATAGTTTGAATAAATAGATGATTGGTTGGTGACTTCGAGAGCCTCAGCCCCCAATTTTCAATCATTTGAACACTTGAACATTTTAAACTATGCGAAAACTATGTCATTTTCTATGTGACTATGTGTTTTAATTTATATCTCGTTCTATTCACTCCTACCACGGAAATGATTACATTCGTACCCGAAAATTTAGAATTCTAAATATGAACTACGATATCATTGTAATAGGAAGTGGACCCGGAGGATATGTAACAGCAATCCGTGCGTCACAATTGGGATTGAAAACTGCCGTTGTTGAACGCGATGCACTTGGTGGAATTTGTTTGAACTGGGGATGTATCCCTACAAAAGCGTTGTTGAAAAGCGCGAATGTATTTGAATACATTTCTCATGCTGCTGACTACGGAATTACAGTAAAAGACGCGAAAGCTGAATTTGGTGGAATGGTAGAACGCTCAAGAGGTGTTGCTAACGGAATGAGTCAGGGAATTCAATTCTTGATGAAGAAAAACAAGATCGATGTTATCAAAGGTTTTGGAACTGTTATGCCGGGGAAAAAAGTTTCTGTAAAAGCAGAAGATGGAACAGTTACTGAGTATTCAGCTGACAAAGGAATCATCATCGCAACAGGAGCTCGTTCTCGTCAATTGCCAAACTTGCCACAAGATGGTGAAAAAATTATTGGATACCGCGAAGCAATGACATTGAAAACTCAGCCTAAGAAAATGGTTGTTGTTGGATCTGGAGCTATTGGTGTTGAATTCGCTTATTTCTACAAAGCAATTGGAACTGAAGTTACAGTTGTTGAATATTTACCGAACATCGTTCCTATCGAAGACGAAGATGTATCTAAGCAATTGGAGAAATCGTTCAAGAAGGCTGGTGTTACAGTTATGACAAACGCTTCTGTTGAATCAGTTGATACAAAAGGAAAAGGTTGTGTTGTTACTGTGAAAACTGAAAAAGGTGAAGAGAAAATTGAATGCGACGTAGTTCTTTCTGCAGTTGGTATTCAGGCAAACATCGAAAACATTGGTTTAGAAGGATTAGGAATTGTTGTTGACAAAGGAAGAATCATTGTTAACGATTACTACCAAACGAATATCCCAGGATACTATGCAATTGGAGACGTAATTCCAACTGCTGCGTTAGCACACGTTGCTTCTGCAGAAGGAATTATCTGTGTTGAGAAAATTGCCGGACACAATCCAGAACCATTGGATTACGGAAACATCCCTGGATGTACATACTGTTCTCCTGAAGTTGCTTCTGTTGGTATGACGGAAAAAGCGGCTAAAGAAGCTGGATTCGAAGTGAAGGTTGGTAAGTTTCCATTCTCTGCATCTGGTAAAGCAAGTGCTGCCGGAGCAAAAGATGGTTTCGTGAAATTGGTCTTCGACGCAAAATATGGTGAACTTCTAGGAGCTCACATGATTGGTGCTAACGTTACTGAAATGATTGCTGAAATCGTTGCGATCCGTAAGTTGGAAGTAACAGGACATGAATTGATCAAAACAGTTCACCCTCACCCAACAATGTCTGAAGCAGTGATGGAAGCTGCAGCAGCGGCATACGGAGAAGTGATTCATTTATAAGACTCGTCTCGACTCCGCTCGACGACCTTATAATTAAGAGAGTGAGTCTGGATTCATATTTAAAATCCCAGTCATTATTTTGGCTGGGATTTTTTCTTGCGTTAAGAAACTTAAATAACTTATTGATGTACAGGTCATCGAGCGGAGTCGAGATGTTCCTGTTCAAAACCTCACATCTTTTTTCTTGAAAACATGCAACAAATATTCTAATTTAGGTAACGCAATTACTCTACGATAAAGCTATTACCCGCACTTGCTTTTGCTTTCTGCATTTCAGTCCGCTTCTGGCGGAAATAAACTGTTTTTGAATTTATAAAACTACTATCTTATGGCATCACTCAACCCTATTTCGGGTGCTTTGGGCGTTCAGAAGGCTGCGCATTTATTACGCAGAGCTACTTTAGGACCTCGTTTGCAGGACATAACCAATTTCTCAGGCATGACTGCTCAAGCTGCAATTACAGCTTTGATTCAAGCTCAACCTGTTCCTGCTCTTCCAGTTGATCCCGCAACAGGTACAAATTGGATCTATCCAAACACTCCTGATCCGGATACCAATTCATTTTCGGATTACACAAGAAGCTGGTGGATGGAGAACATGCGTTCTTCAGGTACTAATCTGACCGATAGAATGGTTTGGTTTTATCATACGCATTTCCCGATGATCATGAGCAGAATTGAGCAGAGTCCACAATTCGCCATTGACTATTTGCGTTTACTTCGGTTTTATGCCTTAGGGAATTACAAAGATCTCACAAGAGCGCTTTGTATCGACAATGCTATGCTCTTGCACCTCGATGGAAACCTGAATATCAAAGGTAGCCCGCAGGAGAATTTTGCACGCGAATTTTTGGAATTATACACCGTTGGTAAAGGTGAAGAAGTGAGCATTGGAAATTATACGAACTTCACTGAAACAGATGTTCAGGCATTAACCAAAGGCTTTACGGGTTGGGGAATCGATGATACCTTCCAAACGATTGACGCTGTAACGAACATTCCAACCGGAAAAGTAAAAGGAAACGGAAGTGTTTCATCTCAGCACGATATTACAACCAAACAGTTCACCAGTGCGTTCAACAATACCTCAGTTCAAACAACTGGAATTGTTGGAGCAAATGCAACAGTGGCTGGAATTTATACCGAATTAGATGACTTGGTAGACATGGTTTTCAATTCGCCTCACGCGGCCAAACACATTTGCAGAAGGGTTTATCGTGAATTTGTTTACTATGATATAACTGCAGAGATTGAAACAGATATTATTGAACCTCTGGCAGCAACGTTAGAGAGTAACAATTTCAATATTATTCCAGTTCTCGAGCAATTACTTCAAAGTGAGCATTTCTATGATCTCGATACTCCAATTACCAGCGACAACAATGTAGGCGCAATCATCAAATCGCCAATGGATTTAGTTATTGGAACCCTTCGATTGTTTAATTTGACAGTTCCTGATAAAACTACTGATCTGGTAGATCATTACGATTTGTATGGACAGTTAATTGCTCAGCTTGAACTTCAGGGACTTTATTACTTCGAGCCTTACGATGTAGCCGGTTATGAACCTTATTATCAATTACCCGATTTCCATCGCTATTGGATTTCGTCAAATTACCTGGCTAACCGCTATAAATTCGCAGAATATCTGATTACAGGATTTACTAACGCCAACGGAATTCTATTGAAACTGAACATTGTCACTTTTGTAGAAGACAACTGTTCCAATCCGGGAGATGCCACAATTCTTGTTCAGGAATTGGTACAATGGTTATTCCCAATGACCATTGATTCAGTTCGATTTAATTACTTCAGAGATAACGTATTGCTGGATCAACTTTCTGCAGCCAACTGGACAGATGAATGGAACGATTATCTCAACTCCGGAAGCGATGTGAATGTACGTTTACAACTCGAAGCATTGATCAGCGCAATGATGCAATCACCCGAATATCAATTATTTTAAAACACTAGGAAATGGATAGAAGAGACTTTGTACGCTTGTCGTCTATAATGGGAACGGGAGTGTTATTAACATTAAATGGTATTCCACTTCATGCTGCTGAACCAAGCGGACTTTTACAGAAACTTGCGAAATCAGGAAACAACGATAAAATTCTGGTTCTAATTCAATTACATGGCGGAAACGATGGATTAAACATGGTAATTCCGATAGATCAATACGGACTTTACTATAACCTTCGACCAAATATTGCGATTCCCCAAAGTGGAACGCGTCAATATATCACACTGGATCCAAATCTTCCGAGCAATCAACAGGTGGGACTTCACCCGGATATGGTTGGAACGAAAGCCATGTACGATGAAGGAAATCTAGCAATAGTTCAAAACGTTTCTTACGAAAACATGAACGGTTCTCATTTCAGAAGTAGAGACGTATGGTTCATGGGTGGTGATTATGACGACTATTACAGTTCGGGCTGGATGGGTAGATATTTCGAACATTATCATCCGAATTATCCTGACGGATATCCAAGTGCAACTGTTCCCGATCCTTTAGCTCTGGAAATGGGAACTGGTGTTTCCTTGGCTTTCCATAGAAATCAAGGTATTCCGGCTGGACTTTCCATTCAAAATCCGGATGCATTTTACGACCTGATCAACAGTGTTGGCGCAGAACCACCATTGAACTTTCCGGATACACATGCAGGTGATGAAATTGAATACATCATGCAAATTGAACGTCAGTCGAACAATTATGCAGAGCGTTTAAGAGATGTTTACGACGCTGGTTCGAATTCAGGTACAGTCTACCCTGATTTGTATCCATACATCGCTCCTAGTGGTTCGTTACACAATCCTTTAGCACCGCAGTTGAAAATTATTTCGCGATTGATTAGCGGAGGAATTGGAACCAAAATCTTCTTGTGCAGAATAGGTGGGTTTGATACGCATGCCAATCAGGTAGTGAACAACAATACATCAATGGGCTCTCACGCAGCTTCGTTGTATCATATTTCATCTGCAGTGAAAGCATTTTATGATGATTTGGCAAATCTTGGATTGTCTGATCGCGTTCTAACAATGACCTTCTCAGAGTTTGGCCGTCGTGCTGCCTCTAATTCAAGCTATGGAACCGATCACGGAAATGCAGCTCCAATGTTAATCTACGGAACATGTCTGAATCCAGGAGTTTACGGTACAAATCCGGATCTTC
Organism: uncultured Fluviicola sp.; assembly: GCA_965650275.1. Taxonomy (GTDB): domain Bacteria; phylum Bacteroidota; class Bacteroidia; order Flavobacteriales_D; family Crocinitomicaceae; genus Fluviicola. The sequence goes on from CBFGNV010000029.1 coordinate 15,990, forward strand.
AAAATCTGGAATACGGAAATATTCCGCTACAGCACGATTATAGACAAGTCTTCACTTCTGTTGTTAAAGACTGGTTTGGTGCGGATGACGCTGCAATTGAACATGTCAAATTCGAGGATTGGGTTGCTAACCGTGTAGATTACGTTCGATGTAAGGAATTAAGTACTTCTGAATTGTTCAAGGAGAATTTATGGATGAAATGCTATCCAAATCCAACAGATCAAAGTATAAACATCAATTATTCGCTGCAAAAGGATGCTTCAATTCGAATTGAAGTAAAAGACATCTCAGGAAGATTAATTGGAAAAATATCAGATGCCCCAAATTATCCGGGAGAACATTTTGTAGACTTCGATTTGTCGCGATTTGCAACAGGAACCTATTTCGTAACGCTTACTGCAAACGAATCAGCAATACTAACTGAAAAAGTAATACTTACTAAATAATGACATTCAAACATTTATTGGTTGTTCTTCTTTCCCTCACCCTAAGTGGATTTGTTTCTGCGCAGAGAGGGAAAGGTTATACCGTTCATCGACAAAACAAGGTTTATCTGGGAATCTCGGGTGGGATGAATTTTACTGGGATTAAACCCACGGAAGATTATACCGTACTGGAAATTACCCCGGAGTCGACCAACACTGGAGAAAAAACCTATATGAAATTTGGAGAAAACAAGGGTTCACAATACGGCTTGTACATGTCGTACACTATCACCAAAAAGCTCTCTGTAGTTTTCAATCCGAATTTTCAAACGAACAGTTTCAATTACAGAACATCATATTTGTGGCGTGACACTGTAAATAGTTCCGACTATTCCATTGAAATGATGCATCAGCAAAAAGTATCGAGTGTATACTTACCTCTGATGGCGAGATATGATTTTTCGGTAACGCAGTTTTCACCATATGTTCAGGGCGGAATTTACACGAGCATTCGCCATCATGCGCGCAAGAACATCTACTACGACAATACGATCGATGAAGAGGTAGACAAGGAGGCTTCGACGGGCTCAGCAACCAACCAAACAGGAGATGCAGATCTGACACAGCACATCAACAAAGGGAATTTTGGAATTACGGCTGGTGCGGGAATCACTTATTTCTCCAACTATTTCGCAATTAGTTTAGAAAGCAATTTCAGATACGGGTTTGGGAAGATTGTGAATGACAAAAACCGATATGCGGATTATACAGGTTATACCGTGCAATATTTGGATGTATTGGATCAATTCAAGATGTTCAATATGGACATACAACTCACGTTCATGTTCCCTATCGACAATTCTATCACATTGGGTATTTTGAAAAAAAGCAGGTATTAGTATGAAGCGGATTATTTATAGCCTATTGATCTTAGGATTGACTTTGAGTGTTGCAGGATGCAAGAAAAATGATGCAGAACCTGAAGATTTATTCATCAAAGTGTATGACGATGCCAACGGAAATAAGCATTTTCATCCGCTAAGTATCACCACTTCTGAAGTAGAAGACGGTTATATTGTGGTTAGTGCTTTTGACAGCTGGAGAATTCAAATCATGAAAGTCAATTTAGCTGGTGAATTCCAATGGAAGTATGAATTACCTGCAAATTTTGTGAATGCTGTTCCGAATATCATCAAGAAAAATGGTCAGAATTTCATTGTTTGTATGGACGCAGTTGGTTTGTTCACTTATGTTCTGAAAATTGATGAAGCAACTCAAGCAACAATTCAGGTTTCGAGTTTTTCGAATGTTCTGTATCCAACGTACGTATACAATTCCGGACAGCATATCTACCTTCAGAATTATGACCGAATGAGCTACGAAACCGGAATTCACGAACTTTCAGGAGATTTGAGTTCAATTACGCAATCCAATAGTTTGAACATTTTTACGGATGTGGAAGACCGAATTGTGAATCATGTTACGTATAACGGCGACAGAATTCCATTCTTCATCAGTACAACACAGAGTCAGAATTACATTGTAATGAACGGTTTTTACAACTACAGTTTTTCAATGATCTTTCTGAATCCTGATCTAAGTTTTGCGGGTGTTTACAACGGTGAAGGTTTTAATGGAGGTGCTACCGCAATTTCACCTGTTTCGGGAAATCAATTTTCGTTGGCAAGGTTTTCTTATGACAATCTTTATTTCAATGCAAATGCTTCGCTGACTCCAACGACCATCGATATTACTTCATCAATTCCTGCTCAAGGTCAATCAGAGTTAGATCCGGGGAAACCTGTTCTGATTAAAGATCTGACCATCAGCGGAACAACGTACAAAGCGTATCTATCTTCTACCAGAAGTAACCAGTTGTTATTGAGTATTTACGAATCAGGTGGTGGAACGTTGGTCGGTAAAAAGTATTTGGGACAGAATACACCAATTGTTGCTTCCGATTTTATTCAAACCTCGGATAACGGACTGAACATTCTTGTACAAGCGAAAATTATGGGAAGTATTGACCGAATTGGATTGATAAAGCTTTCTAAAGAACAACTCGAATCAATCATAGATTGACAAATCAATTAGCCACGAATTTGTCATTTTCTTAAAACCTAAGATTCATGAATTCGTGGCACTTTTTCAAAACGAAAAACCGTGTATGAAATTCATACACGGCTTAATTTATAATCCTAGGTCGCTGAGATTCTCGAAATGACCTTTCTATTGTCCAATTCCGAATTTCACCCCAAATTCAGCCATTACCATTGCATCCGTGTTGTAACGTGTAACTACAACGTCTTCATACGTTTGGGTTTGATAATTGTATTCATGTGAAACCTGTGAAGATTTTGAGCTGATGTTTCCAATCCCAAGTCCACCGTAAACATCCATTGAGAAAGTGCTAGACAACCAATATTGTTTACCAAAGTTGAACATAAAGCGGAAATAGTTTTCATAACCTTTGTATTGACCTGAAATTGGTTCACCATACATGTCAGTTGCCTGATACAGGTAATTGTAATTTCTAAACTCAATTTTTGGTCCAACGTAGAACTTATTTGGCGCTGGCGTATCATCACTTGGATAATATCTGAAAGCCAGTGTAGATGCAATACCCATTCTGGAATCACCACTTGAGTTTGAACCTAAATGTCCAATATTAATTCCAACATTTGAAATGGTAGGTCCAACTTCAAACTCGATGGTTGATTTTTCGCTCATGTAATGTTCAATTCCGAATAAAATTTGTCCGGTAAGCATTTGAACAGGGTCAAATTTATAAACATTGGTAACGTTTACAGTTTTGTACTCTCTTTCGTTTCGTGGTCCACGATTGGTGTGCACGTAAACAATTTTCTCTTCTTCCTGAGCGAAAGATGGTGCAATCTGCGACAGTAATAGGAATGCTAGTAAGGTACGTTTCATATTATGATTTTTCTATTTAACGACAATTTAACACAATAATTGTGCCGTTGAAAATTGGTTGAGGATCAAAACGGTAAAATACCAACGTTTAGGTAGAAAACAGGTTTAACTGCTGAAAGCGTTCAAAGGTTCAATCGAAGTTTTGATCTTTAAACAATATCCAACGGTTTTGCCTGATAAGTAATGTTACTGTTATCTGTATGATCAAAAGTCACATCAATCTTGCCAAGGAACAAACCAGCATAACCTACTTGATTCACGATCACATTTTTTCCTTCAGCATTCTTAAAACCTTGCGGTTCAGTTAAGAATGTGTGTGTGTGTCCACCAAGAATAATGTCAATGTTCTTTGTTTGAGCAGCTAAATGTTTGTCGCAAACCTTATTTGCATCCATAAACTCATATCCCAAATGTGAAAGACAAATGATTAAGTCACAACCTTTCTTTCTCAAATATGCTGCTTCTTTATTTGCGGCTGCAATTGGATCAGTATAAGTCATTCCTGCAAAGTTAGAAGCAGGAACAAGACCTGTTAAATCGATTCCAACTCCAAGAATTCCAATCTTATATCCAGCCTTTTTAATAATTACTGATTTCTTCACCAAAGCAGCCAAAGGAGTCATCCCAAAATCGTAATTACAATTTACTACAGGAAAAGTGGCATTCTTATGCGCCGAAACGTAGGCCTCCATTCCAATATCGAAATCATGATTACCAAGTGTAACCACATCGTATTTCATTTCCTGCATTACCTTCATTTCCAACTCACCCTTAAACTCATTGAAATAAGGAGTTCCCTGAAAAATGTCACCTGCATCCAAAAGCAAGACGTTATCGTTTTCCATTCGGATTTTATCTATCAAAGTAGCTCTTCTCGAAACACCACCTTGATTGGGATATTTGGAATGACTTGCAGGAAAAGGTTCAATGTTCGAATGGGTATCGTTTGTATGAAGAATTACCAATTTCTTTCCCTTCTTCCCTGCTGACAACAAAGCAGGTGCAAGAGCTGCTGCTCCGGCAATCATTCCTGCCCGTTGAATAAAATCTCTCCTTTTCATATCAGTCACTTAAAATGTAATTCTGTCTTCCGAGTGAATCTCTAAATTACGTGTTTTTTGGACGCCTTCGATCAAAAGATTTCTTAATAATTTGTTACTTTCCTTACGCTCCTGATACTTACCCAGAAACAACATGTTATCTCCGCCATTTATGAGAAAATCGTTCGTTACCACCCAAACATAGCCCTTCGATTTTGCTTCGGTAGGTAAAACAAGTTCTCCCTTGACTATTTTAAATCCACCAATAGGTTCACCATTCTTTGCTTTTAAATACGCCAACATCTCCTCTAAAACAGGAAGTGGAAGTTTTACGGCTCCTAATACATTATCAAAAGGCATCACCTGAAAAATGGTTCCGTAAGTAACCGGTCCAACAGTAATAGCTGCTCTTAAACCACCAAAATTATAAAGGGCAATTACAGGTTCATCTCTCAGGCCCATTGAATCTTTTGCATACTCAAGCATCAAATCGCAAGTCCAATTTCCAAGATTACTACTTGGACGTTGAGCCAGCATTTCAATTTTACATTCACCAATAACTTTCCCCATTTTTGCTTTTACCTGAACAGAATAAGGAGCAATTATAGAGTCCATACGTGCATTCGGCGCAGTAGCTCCAACAACAGCACTATTGGTTTCGATGTAAACCTGATGCTCTGAAACAGAAGAGCAGGCCATCAGACCTGCTCCTTGTATTAATGTAAATGGGATGAAAAATTTCATCTTCATTGTTTTAATCGATAATCAATGATCGTTGTGCAACTCCGTAAGGCGTTGTTGCTTTAACAATGTAAGATCCTGACTTCAACGCTGAACAGTTTACTTTAACCACTACTGAATTATCAGTCATTGCAGTTAAAACAACTCTTCCTTGCATATCAAGAATTTCGTATCCTGTAATCGTAGTTGCGTCAACGTGTAGTGTCAACAAACCTGAAGTTGGATTTGGGTAAGCGATAAATGCATTGCTCAATGCTTCTTCAACGCCAGCTGTACATCCCAATACTTCATAACTCATGTTTGCGAAGTTGATGTAACAAGCAAAATCAACACTGTCGATGAATGGGTTACGATTATCTTGTAATGAATCGATATAATCGTTACGAGCGATCTCCCAGTTGCTTGGAGGATCCTGGTAATGCCATTGCTTCAATACATATTGATCTTGACCATATGTGATAGAACCACTGATTGGATTTGGGAATCCCCAGTTATTTCCAGTTACAGTTGTATAACAAGTTGCTTCATACATCATAGCACGAGCTGCATCACCTTTGTGTTCATCACGTGGCTCGTAAACAATATGTCCGTTTGCATCAGTTCCGTATTTCGCTCCAAGGTAAGTTGAAGTTACGTTAACAACTTCACCAAGCGGATAGTTACTTCTTACAGCATTAGCCATGTCTTGGTTTGTTGGGAACAAATGGTGATAATCATTATACTCTGGTAAGCTTTGAGCAGGATTTGTAGGCATCCAGCTATGAGGATATGTGTGCTCACGACTGAAACCGTTTGTCGTAAAATCAAAAGGTTCAATGTATACTTTATTCTCTCCACTGTAAACACAAGTAATGACACGTTGATTATCTACAGTATCACGAGCAGCAAACCCACCTACCATTAATGTTGCGTAGTTACTGTAGAACTGCATTTGGTGAGGATTGATCAACGCATGCAAGTCAGCAACAAAAGTTGGACTTGAAGTATTGATTCCGTTGTAGTACGTTGCTGGCTGCATTGTAGCAGGAGTAGTTACGTTTCCTGTAAGTGGAAGTGTTGTCAGGTAATTTCTATAAACACCTGGTCCGTTAAATGCGTAAACAGCGAAATAATATCCTGTACCTGCAATAATGTTATTTGGTGTAAAGTTAGTAGCCGTTCCACTGAAAACAACCTGAGCATCACCAACGATATCTCCACGATCATAAACAGTTCCGTCAGCTGGAACACCTGTAATTGCTGATCCTTTTTTACGAAGAACCAAGTATCCATCAGGATTTGATCCCGAAGCTGTAAACGATCCCGTTAAACGATAAGTCTTAACGTTAGAGAATTGTAAGTTCGTTGCTTGAGCCAAAGGTTCAGAAGCGTAACTTCCACCAATTCCGTTCAAGTTGATTACGTAAGCTGCTTCGTCAGCATCATTACTATTAATTGTCAAAACTGCCGTTCTTGTTCCAGCCAATGTTGGTGTAAAATCAATTACCAAAGGAGCATTTGAGGTTGCATTAACTGTTGAAGGAGATGAATTCACAGCAAAGTCTGCTGCATTTGGTCCAGACAAAACCGCACTTGAAATGTTCAATGTGTTTGCAGTTCCAAGGTTTTCAATTGTAAATGTTACAGGAGTTGTTGTAAGCACTGGAGAAGACATAGTATGCGTTCCACCGTTCACAATAGTTGTTGCTCCTTGAGTAACATTAATTTCTTGAGCAGGACCTGCAGCACCAACAGCAATATTAACGTCATCCAATCCAATGTTACCAGACACCTTATTGGTATAGATAAAACGAATAAAACGTGTTGTACTTTGAGGAACGTCAGTAAACTGCGTATAGGTTGCTGCTGGAGGAGCAGTAAATGTATGAAGCGTTGTCCAAACTGTACCCAAATCAGATTCTTGAACTGTAAATGTTCCACCAGAGAAACTATTTCCAGCAATATAATAAGTCAGGTTACCTGGATTACTGTTGAAATTGATAATCAAATCGTCACCAGTATTGTCAAATTTCAAAGCTGGAGGCGTATTTCCTGAAGCCGAGTAATAAGCAGTTCCTGTAGATGTCCATCCAGTTGGGAACGTCGTAGTTGGAAAACTCCAACTCGTTGGTAAAACCGCTTGAGCCTGAGCAGTAATTGCAACCAGTAACACAAGAAGTGTTGAGTAAATAATTCTTTTCATTCTTTTCGTTTTATGATCTTTGTTTAAAACCCTATTTTAACTCCTACATTGAAACGTCTTCCCATTCCAACAAAAACCGTTGCTGAAGAAGCGTTAAAACCTAGTCCGTTTTGAGCATCTGTAATATAGAACGCATTCAAAGCATTCATTAAACCTCCGCTAATTGTCATTCTGTATTTTGCGAATGATAAATCGTAACCAAAGTTGAAATCTACCAAAGAGTAATTCGGCATTTGCCATGATTCACGATCTTTATTTGCACCAACCAAAGCAGTTGGATCAAAATTCGCATAGTTCTTACCGAAATAAGTATAACGAACTTTTAGATAAAGATTTTTAATGATCTCGTAGCGAACACTTCCTCCTAATTGAACTTGAGCAGCATCTCCAACATGAACGTTCTTTGCACTAAAGTCAAGTGTTTCAACAATATTACCGTCGTTATCAACGATTTGAACGATACTTCCTGAAATTGTTTTCCAATCTCCGATAGAGGCTAATCCTTCAACACTCAGGTTCTTCATCAATTTGTAATTCACATCAAACTCAATTCCTTTGTGAAGTGCATCCAAACCATTAATGTTGTAAGAGAACGTTCCGTCAGCTGTAACTACAGTTGGAGTAGTTTGCTGCGGTTTATTTTCCCAAAGTGTATAGTATGCATTAACATTTGCAGCAACCTTCTTGGTTCTGTAACCATAACCCAATTCAACTGAATATACCTTTTGATTTTCAATCTCAAGGAAAGCCATGTTATTGTTATCAAAAACCGCATTCATCTTGGGCGCAATATTCAAATACCCCATGTTCATGAATACGTTATGATTATCGTTGATATTGTAATTAGCACCTGTTTTGAAAGTTCCACCTAAGAACCATTTCTCATCTGTTGTTGCAAAACGCGCTTCAGCAGAACTGTTCGAGTATTTCTGACCATTGTAAGTTACAGTATCTCCATAACCAACTGCTTGAACTAACGTTGTATCAGCAAGAACAAGATCTTTCTTCTTGAAGTAATCTACACGTTGATAACCTGTTTCAGAAAGTGATGCAGTCATAAATGTACTCCACTTGTTCTTTTTATATTCCACCTGACCAAAAACTCCGCCCCATTTCACAAAAGCATCATTGTAATAAGAAACCTTATCACCTTCACGTTTCATTCCATAAGAAGTATTTCCGGCACCTTTTGGTTGGTTTTTATCTGAGTTATCAATTGCGTAATCACCTCCCATCAAGTCATAAACACTTTGGTAGTGTGATCCTTTGTAATAACGTGCATCAATTCCTAACATTGAAGTCCAGTTCTCATTGATCTTGTAATTTGCGGTAGACAAAATTCCAAACCATTGGTGGTCATTGTTTGCTGCACGCAAGTAGTTACTTGATGAATGCTCCGTTGTACTATAAGAGGGTGTAAACGTTGTTGAATTGTAATCGTAAACCGCTTGAAAATCGTACAATCCTGTTAATGTGTCACGCGCTGGAGTTGATCTTGTTGAAGTTCCTCCACCTCTACCAACTGAAGCATACAATACAGTTGACATGCTAAACTTCTTCGTTGGAGTCCATGAATGCGTTAAGTTGAATTGTGGTTTATGGAAGAAGTTCACTTTTTCATTGAACTCTTTTCCATTCAAATATCCCCAATTCGGATTGTAACGAATTCCTCTTGCACCTTGCGTTGGCGTTGTCCATCCGGCACTACTCACATTCGATAATGAGTCTAACTGCTCGCGGTAATTTACACCAGCCCTTTCAGCCAACTTTTCATCGATTACAGCAATTGGCAAACGTGTTGTACGCTGACCGTGCGATTGTGGTGCACCATTCACTCCAAAACTGATCAAATGTTTGTCGAAACGTTTTTGAACTTTCAGGAAGTATGACCACGCATCATCATATGTAGCATCAGCAAAGCTTGAACCCCATTTTCTTGATCCCGCAAGCGTAACACCCCAGTTTCCTTTTAAAATTCCACTGTTGTAACCGAAAGAAGTTTTGTATAAACCATAATTGTTTACTTCCTGCTTAACAGAAGCACTCATTTTCTGATCAATTCCTCTGGTAACAATGTTCATTGTACCACCAACGGAAACAATTGAAAGTTTTGATGCTCCAAGTCCACGCTGCACTTGCATGTAGCGCGTAATATCACCTAAACCATCCCAGTTACTCCAGTAAACCTGACCGTTTTCCATGTCGTTTACAGGAACACCATCTACTAAAACAGCAACATTTCTTTGGTCAAATCCACGAATAGAAATACGTGCATCACCTGCACCACCACCTTGCTCAGTTGCATAAGCTCCAGGAGTTGAGTTCAGAACCATCGGTAAATCACGGGTTCCTAATTCTTCCTGAATCTTTTTTGCATCTAAAGTTGAGAATGCAATGGGAGTTTCACGTGCTTTACCTAGTTCAGCCTTAATTTCAACTTCATCAATGTTCTTTCCGGCACCTTTCATATTGAAATCAACCACGGTTGACTCATTACCAACAGCAACAGACTGAGTGATGGTTTCGAATTCATCAAAAACAACAACTACAGTGTATGTTTTGTTAGGCGCTACTTTAAAAGAGTATTTCCCATCGACATCAGACAAAACAGTTTGACCGTCACAAGTAACTTTCGCTGCAATGATTGTTTCTTTCGCTTCGTCATCATACACTGTTCCGCTAAGCGTTACTTTCTCCTGAGAGAAGGCAAAAGTCATAGAGAACACAAACGAAAGTGCTGCAAGAATAGATTTCATAAAACTTATAATGGTTTCAGTACGAAACTTTTACTATCCAATTACTGGATAATCAAACTTGAAGTTGACGTAGAATATGCATCGCTAAAGTTTACTTTAACTACGTATACTCCTTTTTTCAATCCTTCAGCGTTCAATTGAACCAACTTAGATACTGTTGTGTTTTCCACTTGAAGAACGATCTCACCAGTCATACTAACGATAGAAACAGATTGAATGTTTTGAGCAGCGTTAACGAAAACAACTCCATTTCCAGCTGGATTTGGATAAACTTCCATTGCCACTTTATTCAATTCACCTACAGAAAGTTCGCAATCACATGTGTGAGCACCCAATTGGCTAAATGTATTTACAGGTAATGAATCCCATTGTTGAGTTACGATGAACGTACCCGGATTAACAGTAACACCTTGAGTAACTGTAGCCTTTCTAATAAGTGTTTGGTTTTCTGTCCAAATTGCTCCGGCAGAACCATCGTATGGCGCCATATCACTCCAACCAGCTGAAGTTGCAATTGTTGCATCTCCTGTTTTTCCAAAAATATCAACGATAGTTGTATTCTTATACAAAACGATCGCATCGTTTCCATTCATATAAGTTGGAGCTGGGTATTGGTTATCCAATTGATCTCCCATAGCCAATAAAACCGGATCAACTCCAGTTGCATTGTTGTTCACAATTACAAAAGTCGAATAAGGCTGAACTGTTCCTGTAAGATTTGTTACACCACCATTTGCAGATGTAATATCACCATTAGAAAAACGTTCAAGACGGTAACCTGTAAGGTCAATTGCAGATCCTGTTGGATTGTACAATTCAATTGCTTTACTGTAACCTGTTCCTTCAACGTATTCAGAAATAATAAGATCAGAACATTGTCCAAAAGAGAATCCAGCAATTGTCAAACTAGCAAAAAGTAGAGCTTTTTTCATATTAAATTGATTATTTGTATTTACGATAATTGAGTAACGACTTAAAGGAAGTAACACACTGTAATTTCACCGGGAGGCTACTTCAGTTAATAAGAAAATCGTGTTCTTAAAAAAACGTGTTTTTTATTCAAGTTCCTTGTTTGTTAACTGGTTTCAGTCCAAGCTTTTGCGCCGACATCAAGGGTAACAGTTACAAACTTCGGTGCAAATATAGGGCATTTCATTTTTACTATCATTATTGAATTGTTAACATTTAGAAAAGGTTTTGAACGATTTCGAACATTAATGAGTTGCACAACGCAAATTGATTTTAAATTTGAGCATACAAAGTATATATCAAAGGACAAGTAACCACAACATGATTTGGTTATTTTTGTCAAGAGATTTACAATAATCAAAAGAATGAAAAAAACCTTATTTTTCTTATTTCTAGGAGCACTCGGAACTTCCATCGCTCAAGATCTAACCGTAGAACGCATTCACAAAAGTGCTGAGTTCAGAATGAATTATGTTGATGGATTCGCATCCTTATCTGATGGCGAATCGTATACTAAATTCGCTCAGAAAGAAGGGAAAACGTATTTGTATAAATACAAGTTCAAGAATTTAGGGGCAGACAGTACTGAAATCATGAACGTTTCCGATCTCAATTTTAATGGAAATGCACTCGAAGCTTCAGATGTACAATTGAGTGCTTCAGGAAAATATGCGTTGGTCTTTGTGAATCAGAATCCTATTTATAGAAGAAGTTATTCTGCGGATCTATACGTTTACGTAATGGCAACAAAAAGCGTTTTAAAACTTCACGATGGAGATGAAATGCAAACCTTACCGACATTTTCGCCAGATGAGTCAAAAATTGGATTCGTTGCGGCAAATAACCTTTTCGTTTATGACATTGCCGGTAAAAAGGAAAAGCAAATCACCAAAGACGGTGCAATGAATAAAATCATTAACGGTACAACAGACTGGGTTTACGAAGAAGAATTTGCAATCACACAAGGTTTTTCATGGTCACCAGATTCTAAGTTCTTAGCATTCATGCGTTTCGACGAAAGCAAAGTAGAACAGTTTACAATGGATTTGTACGGACAGTTGTATCCAGAACGTTACGAATTCAAATACCCAAAAGCTGGTGAGGACAATTCAAAAGTAACGATGCATATTGCAGATATCGACAACGGAACAACGAAAGAAATCAGTTTTGGGGCTTATGAATACATTCCACGTTTTCAATGGTCGCCAGTAAAAAATGAATTGGTTGTGTTGACAATGAATCGCCACCAAAACGATTTGAATTATTACCTGGTTACCAATCCTGCAGCACCAACAGCGAAGGTTTTCTATAATGAGAAATCACCAACTTATATTGACATCGACAACAACCTTATTGTACTGCAAGATGGAAAATCATTATTGAGAACATCAGAAAAAAGCGGTTGGAACCAATTGTACGTATTGAACTTCGACGGAACACAACGTCAGGTAACTTCAGGAAACTGGGACATTATCGAATTGTACGGTATCAATACCAAAACAAACATGATCTATTATGCTTCTGCAGAACAAGGAGCAATTCATAAGACACTCTATACAATCAATATTTCCGGAAAGTCGAAAAAAGCGCTTTCTGAATTGACAGGAACACATTCTGCTGAATTCGCTCAAGGATTCAACTATTTCGTAAAAACAAGTTCATGGTCGGCTAAGGTTCCAACATTCACTTTATGCGACCAAAGCGGAAGAACATTGAAAGTATTGGAAGAGAACAAAGCACTTCAAAGTAAATTGGATGGAATGAAATTATCTCCAAAAGAGTTTGTTCAATTCCCTGCTGCTGATGGACAAAGCTTGAACGGATGGATCATCAAACCGAAAAACTTCGATCCAAACAAAAAATACCCTGTTTACTTTAATGTATACTGTGGACCAGGTTCAAATACTGTTTCTGACGAATACGAAGGTTCAGGATATTTGTACCACCAATTGTTGGCTCAAAAAGGATACATCGTTGTTTCAGTTGATCCAAGAGGAACCATGTTCCGTGGTGAAGCTTTCAAAAAATCAACTTACAAGGAGTTAGGTAAATTGGAAACTGAAGACTTGATCTCAGTTGGAAAATACTTACAAGCTCAATCATACGTTGATCCGGCACGTATTGGAATCATGGGTTGGAGCTACGGAGGTTTCATGACATCTTTAGCTATGACAAAAGGTGCTGACGTTTTCAAAATGGGAATTGCAGTTGCACCGGTAACAAACTGGAGATACTACGACAACATTTACACAGAGCGTTTCATGCAAACACCACAAGAGAATCAAAAAGGTTATGACGACAATTCACCTGTAAACCACGCAGCGAAATTGAAAGGTAAATTCTTATTGATTCACGGTTCAGCCGACGACAACGTACATTTCCAAAACTCAATGGAGTTTATCACTGCACTGGTTGCAGCAAACAAACAATTCGACTTTTTCGCTTACCCGAATAAAAATCACAGCATTTACGGTGGAAACACAAGAAACCACTTGTACAACATGATGTTGAATTACACTTTGGAGAATCTTTAGAGAGAACAGCTAACAGATAACGGAGATTAGAAAATAGACATTAGAGAATAGGATTGAGGAAACTCACCTATTCTCTTTTTGTTTTAAGGCATTTCCATTATTAAATATCAAGCCTATTTTCGGTTCACTGTTCTCTATTTTCTAATCTATGTTCTCTTTATTTATTTTTTTTCAGTTTGGAGTAGATAATCATTGTTTGTTTATTAACTTTAGGACGACTATTAACAAAATAGATTTTTAATACTGAGATGAGCGAGACTGCGAAAATTGAATTAGGAGGGAAAGTATTTGAGTTCCCTGTTGTAGAAGGTACCGAAAACGAGAAAGCAATTGACATTACAAAATTGCGTCAGGAAACCGGATACATTACGATTGACTCTGGTTATAAGAACACAGGGGCAACATATAGTGCTATTACCTTTTTAGATGGTGAAGAAGGAATTCTGAGGTACCGTGGATATCCGATTGAGCAGTTAGCAGAAAAAGCATCGTTCATTGAAGTAGCTTACCTTTTGATCTACGGAGAATTGCCAACTCAAGCGCAATTAGACGGATTCAAAAAAGACATCACAAAACACACATTGGTTCATGAAGACATGAAACAATTCTTTGAAGCATACCCTGCACAAGCTCACCCAATGGGAGTTCTTTCTGCAATGGTTTGTTCTCTTTCTACGTTCTACCCTGAGTCGCTTGACCCAAATAGAAGCCCGGAGAAAAAGAACTTGACAATGCTTCGTTTGTTAGCTAAATTGCCAACTTTGGCAGCTTGGGCTTACAAAAACTCAATGCGTCACCCGTTCATGTACCCAAGAAATGAGTACGATTACTGTAAGAATTTCTTACACATGATGTTCGCAATGCCAACTGAAGATTACAATGTTGATCCAGTTGTTGTTGACGCCTTGAACAAATTATTGATTCTTCATGCTGACCACGAACAAAACTGTTCTACATCTACAGTTCGTATCGTAGGTTCATCTCAGGCAAACTTATACGCAACAATCTCGGCAGGTATTTCTGCACTTTGGGGACCACTTCATGGTGGAGCTAACCAGGCAGTTATCGAAATGTTGGAGAAAATCCACAACGACGGTGGTGATGTTGACAAGTGGGTATTGAAAGCGAAGGACAAAGATGATCCATTCCGTTTGATGGGATTCGGTCACCGCGTTTACAAAAACTTCGATCCACGTGCTACAATCATCAAGAAAGCATGTGATGATGTATTGGAGAAAATGAAGATCAACGATCCATTATTGGATATCGCTAAGAAATTAGAGAAATACGCTTTGGAAGACGAGTACTTCAAATCAAGAAGCTTGTACCCTAACGTAGATTTCTACTCTGGTATCATTTACAAAGCATTGGGAATTCCAACTGAAATGTTTACCGTAATGTTCGCATTAGGTCGTCTACCAGGATGGATTGCACAATGGAAAGAAATGTCTGAAGGTGGTGAGCCAATTGGTCGTCCACGTCAGATTTACACAGGAGCGGTAACACGCGACTATGTAGATATTGCAAAGAGATAATTAGTCTTAAATAATTGAGGAAAGGGTTGACGGAAGTCAGCCCTTTTTTTATTCATGTTATCACCACAAAAAAGGAATTTTGGGAATTTCCAAAATATGGGACTTCGGGATTTCGGGATTTCGGGATATCCCTCACGCTCTGAAAAAATTAGTTGAAGCAATTTATCTTTCAAGTGAAACCCGCTTCAGCACTGCTCCATCTTCCTTCTCAATCAGCGTAAAGTTCATTGAACTGAACTTAGGAATATCCATTCCCAATTTGATTTCTCCTGTTAGAACTCCTGAGTTCTCTTTGCAATGAAGTAACTGAATTCCGGAAATGGGAATATCGGGATGCATGTATTGAGCGCAACAGCTCAAAGTAATCGTTCTAAGCATCATCCAATCGTCTTGACCACCAACTGTCACGATGTAACTACCTCTTTGCAACATAATGGAACTCTTCCCATATCCAGGAGCTGATGTGTAAATATCATCTTTGAAAGAATAGAACCAAGTACGTTCATCACCTATCCAAATGCTATATTTATGAACTCCTTTTACCTCTTGCTCGATGCACATCTTTAAATCCAACCCTTCTATGTCGATAGAAGTTGTATCGTTCAGAGAAACTACTTGGTTTAAAGAAAATTGCCGATTGTTATTTTCTGGAATCTCTTGTTGATCATCTCTGCAACAAGATGAAAGTGCAATTAAAGAAATGACAAGTAATCCGTAGAGTCTCAAGAAAGAAGTTGTAAAAATTCGCATGAGTTCAATTTAGCTGATTGGTTGAACGAATATAACTAAAAAAGGTCTGTAATTCAATCTCAGTAATTCATTTACTCACCAATAAAGTTCAATCCATTACTTCACCTTTCTTCACTTCAATGCAATGGTATTTCGTCTTCTTCCATTTGACGTAAAAATAAAATACTAAATATTTAGTTTTTTTTGAACATTGCTAAATCGATTTAAATCTGGGAAATAAAATATTTTGTCGAAAACGCTGAAAACCTTCATATTATCTTAACACTTACGCAACTGTTGTTGGTATACCTTTGACTCAGAAATACTCAAAAAATGCGTTATCTACTCTCCTTCTTAGTTCTTTTCCTTTCCACTTTAGTCATGGCTCAAACTGTTTTCAATGAAACAATTGGGACTCCCGCTGCAACAACAGCAGTTGGAACATATACAGGCTATTCAAACTATCCAACATTAACCTATACAGGAACAGCTGACGTGAGAACAAGTACGCCATCTACTGGCTATGCTGGCGCCACAGGAAGCGGTAATGTATTCATTACGAGCACTTCTGGAATCAATTTCGAGATAAGCAACATCAATACCAGCAGTTATACGTCGTTAGCACTCACGTTTGGACATTTTAAAACAACAACAGCAAGTAACGGAAGTGAACTGGTAATTGAGGTAAGTAGTGACGGAGCTACTTATAGTGCCTTAACTTTCACTCGACCAACGGGAACAGGAACTGCATCCTGGATATTGGCATCGCCAACAGGAACAATCCCCTCTACTTCGAACTTAAGAATTCGCTTTCGCCAAACTTCATCTACAGGAGTACAATTTCGTATCGATGATATCAAGTTAACAGGAACCTTAATTGCTGGTTGCACTGATCCGGGAGAACCTACTACCACTTCAACTTCATTAACCGGCACGCCAACCTGTACTTCTTCAACTATTACATGGAACAACGTTGCGGGAAATGGAACAAATCACCTGGTTTTGGTTTCAACGGGAGCAATTTCCGGAGCACCTGTTGACAACGTAAGTTATACTTCCTCTACCGTCTTTGGATCCGGAGGAAGTTCAATTTCCGGGGCTCAAGTAGTCTACAACGGAACAGGAAACAGTGTAACCATTACTGGACTAAATCCTGGAACACTCTATAATGTTGCGGTTTATGAATTCAACTTCAATACGCCAAGCTGTTATAATTACATTTCCGTCAATACAAATTCTTCTTTCACTACTTTAACCGGCTGTGGACCAACAACTCCTCAACTTTTGGGAATTCTGGCTAACTCATGTGATACACAAGAAGGTTTCAACGAGTATTTCGTCTTTCAAAATGGAGCAAGTGCGTTGGCATTAAGTTCATTAAACATTACATACCCAACACTAGGTTTCGACTATTGTAATTCAGGATGTGGGGCAAACACCTTACTAAACAACGCAAGTGCTATTACAGCATTAAATTCGTCGGCCGGATGTACACTTTTTACTTTTGCCGATCCCATTCCAGCGCAAGCTACTGTTGTTGTCTTTACCGGAAATCCGCCAACTGCACCGCCAAACTTCAGCGCGCAATGTGGTCAATTGTATTATGCCATTTTCTGCAACAATACAGCAGACGCGACTGGTCGCTTTGCAAATTCAGGAAGCGGAACAAGAACACTAACCGTAGATTTTGGTGCTACAACAGATGCTGTTTCTTATGACTTAGGTACCATTACCAATGCCGACGGAGCTTATATTTCATATGATTACCCGGGAAATCCTTCGTACACCGTACTACCCAATTGCGCCGGACCTTTAGGTGTTGAATTAAGCAATTGGCAAGGTTCCATGCTTGACGAGAATGTTCTACTGACCTGGACAACTTTGTCTGAAACTAACCTGGAACGATTTGATGTTCTGAACATTGATCCTTCTAATCAAAGTGAAACCTTGGTTCAAACTATTTATTCGTTCGGAAATTCAGAAAGCCGTAAAGAATATAGTGTGATAGATAAAAACCCAAATTCAGGGTTAAACTATTACCAATTGTTGTCTGTCGATCGTGACGGGACAAGTGAAAGAAGTGCAATTATTGCAGTGAATACGCAATCCTCTTCACAATTCGCAAATTACAACGCGGGGAAAATTCAGTTTGGACAAGCACTCAAAAAAGGAGACAATTTACTCTTCTTTGATTGTGAAGGAAAATCAATCGCTTCTTTCGAAATGAATGAAACGAGTAATTATTTAGAACAAGAACTGACAACGGGAGTCACCTTCATTCGTATAACTTACAGAAATGGTTTCTCTGAAGTTATTCGATTGTTGGTAACGAATTAATTTTCGTCTTCTTCTTTCTCTTTAAAACGATCTGAACGCGCACCTTCAAAAATGGTGAACTTTCTGAAAGAACATTCCAAATCTCCGTTGTAAAGCCTGAATTTAGCGTCTGGTTTCAATCCAATCGATTTGAATCCGGTTTCGCTTGAAGAAATTACCCAGCAGTCGAAGCCCTGAAGTTTATGCTTGAATGTGTTTCCAATTTCAGCATACAATTCCTGGGTATCTACTTCCATTCGTTCACCGTATGGCGGATTGGTAATCAACACTCCAGGTCCGGCTGGAATTTCCACATCTGCAAATGCTTCAGTCTTGATATCGATAAATCTCCCGAAAGAGAATCCACGTAAATTCCGTTTTGCTTTCAACACCATGTCAGAATCAATATCGCTTCCAACAATGTTCACTGGCATTTCACGAACAACTTTTTGAGCCCCATTGTGCATTTCTTCCCATTTGGCGGCGTCAAAATTCTTCAAATTCTTGAATGCATAATGCGTTCTTTCAATTCCCGATGGAATATTCAAAGCGTAAAGTGCTGCTTCCAACAACAATGTTCCGGAACCACAGAATGGATCAAAGAAGGTTGACTTTTTATCCCAACCCGACATACGGATCAATCCTGCAGCAACTACTTCATTCAAAGGCGCATCTCCAGTTGATTCTCTATAACCACGCTGAAACAAAGGTGCTCCACTCGTATTAATTGAAAGAACAACTTCTTTTTCACGAACATAAAGATCAATAACCAACTGCGGACTACGTGTTTCTACATTTGGTCGTTCACCGGTTTTATCTCTGAAAACATCGCAAATGGCATCTTTCACCAATAAGAATGGGTATTGAGAATGACGGAAAAGTCCTGAATTTACAGCACCTCGAATAACAAAAGTCTTCTTAACATCGAAAATTTCATCCCAGGCAATACTTCTTGCACATTCATAGAGATCTTCTTCGTTATGAATAGTAAAGGTTCCCAACTCAACAAGAACTGACAAACCACAGCGAAGCCAAAGATTCAATTTATAAATATCATCCCATGTTCCTTTCAAACGAACGGCTCTATTCAAAACTTCCACTTCTGAATACCCCAATTCATTCAATTCTTCTTTAAGCACCTGCTCCATTCCGTAGAATGTCTTTACCACTATCGTTATCATAATCTTAATCCTTCATTTTAACCAATGGCATTTTCCACTGGAATTTCACTGCAAACACTCGAATTAAAACAATAATTCCACTGGATGCAATAAGTAATACAGATGTTTCAACTAGTTTGAAATAAACTCCTAAACCAAAAACACAGGCTCCGCAAAAACATGCTGTTGCATAAATCTCTTTGCGGAAAATCAATGGGATTTCGTTACAGAGTACATCTCTTATTACTCCGCCAAAGGTAGCTGAAATTACACCAAGAAAAATGGCTACTAAATATAAATGATGCAAATCAAGCGCCTTTTGCATTCCCAAAATGGTACAAACACCAATTCCTATGGCATCAAAAATGAGTAAAGTCTTGCTCCAATTACTCAATTGATTCCGAAGAAAAAATGCGGTTGGAATGGCTATCACCACTGTTAGAATCAAGGTTTCAGACTTCATCCAAGCTACATCCTGATTTAGAAGTAAATCACGAAGCGTTCCTCCCCCTAAAGAAGTGATAAAGGCGATTACTGCACAACCAAATAAATCCATTCTTTTTTCGGCAGCGATAATGAAACCGCTAATTGCAAAAACAAAAACCCCGATGTGGTCAATCAACATCAATAACATTCCTACTTTTATTATATTTTTGCAAATAAAACGAAGATTTGCGCTTCAACCTTTTATTCGGACTAGTCATTTCAGTTTTTTTTCCATTAATGGGAAAGTCGCAAGGCGTTGGTTTAGTGCTTAGTGGTGGTGGCGCATCCGGTTTTTCACACATTGGAGTGCTTAAAGCGCTCGAAGAACACCACATTCAAATCGATCATATCACAGGAACATCTTCTGGAGCTTTAGTTGGAGCGTTATACGCAGTTGGTTATTCACCTGCTGAAATTGAAGCATTTGTTCGCGCGCCTGAATTTCAAATGATGGCTTTGGGACAAGTAAAACCATCTCAGGAATTCCTTTTACGGGAAAGTGATCCCAATGCTTCCTCGGTTTCATTCAACGTTTCACTGGATAGTATCTTTCAAAAATCATTGCCAACCAATTTTGTGCGTCCGGAACTTCTCGACTTTGAAATGCTCCGAATCTTTGGTATCCCTGATGCCGTGAGTCACCACAACTTCGACAGTTTAATGGTTCCTTTTCGTTGTATCGCCAGCGATATTTACGCAAAGAAAAGTGTAAGTTTTAAAACCGGTTATTTAAATCAGGCGATTCGTGCTTCCATGACGTTCCCGTTCTTCATTAATCCAATTCGGGTAAATGGAGTACTTTATTTTGACGGTGGATTGTACAATAACTTTCCGGCCGATGTGATGTGTAATGAGTTTCATCCTGAATTTGTGATTGGAAGTAACGTTTCATATAACGCTGGACCACCGCAGGAGGACGACCTCATCAGTCAAATCACGAATATGCTGGTGACACCCACAGATTTTACCATTCCCTGCCAAAATGGAATTCTCATTCAGCCCAAAACAGAAATGTCTACGTTCAATTTTGAGGATGTTGGAAAAGCAATTGACGAAGGTTACCGAGCCACTATTGCAATGATGGATTCCATTAAATCGCTGGTCCCTTACAGAACAACTCCGGAACAAATGGCACTTAAACGCAAGAAGTTTCTGGATAAAGCGCCACCATTTCTTGTTAGTGAGGTTCAAACATCGAACAAGAAAATGACCGATGAGAGCTATGTGAGAAAGTCGATCCTGAAAAACAGTAAAAAACAAACCATCAACTACAACCAATTGGAGCGCAGGTATTTCAGAACATATGCTACTCCACAAATCGAATACCTGTTCCCTACTTTAGATCTGAAATCCGACTCAACCTACCTGATGCACATGGATGTTAAGTCAACACGAAGTTTAAAAGTAGATTTTGGCGGAATTATATCCTCGCGAGCAATTAATACCGGTTTTGTACAACTGAACTACTATCATTTGGCCAGAACAGCCAATACGATTGAAGTCAACAGTTACTTCGGGAAGTTTTACGGATCAGGAAAAATTAGCGGTGAAGTTCATCTTCCATCGTATTATCCAGTTTCGTTCAAGGCCTATTTCTGTTTGAATCGATTCGACTATTTTAAAAGTTTTGCAACCTTCTTTGAAGACGTGAAACCATCATTTCTTGTTCAATACGAAACCTTCGCTGGTGGTCAGATCAAAGTACCGCTGTTCAATAACTCGAAATCTGTTCTTGATTATAAACACTTTGAATTGGTAGACAATTATTACCAAACTCAGGAATTTACAAATAAGGACACTTCCGATGTCACAAAATTCTATGGTGACGTTTTAACCTTCACTCTTGAACAAAACTCTCTGAACAGAAAACAGTTTGCCACTGCCGGAAACCTTCTTTCCTTCTGCGCTAAGTACGTTCAAGGAAAGGAACACAGTGTAGCGGGATCAACTTCCAATGAGAGTTATGATTATCGACACAACCACAATTGGTTAAATCTGAATGCCGAAGTTCATTTATTTCCGTTGCATAAAAAGCATTTCTCATTAGGAATTCATGGTATTGCTAGTGTCTCAAGTCAAAGCTTGTTTAAAAACTACACAGCAACACTATTAAACCTGAATGCTTTTCAAGCCCTCCCTGATCTGCAAACCTTCTTCTTACCGGAATACCGTTCACCACAATTCATAAGTGGCGGATTAAACGTAATTGTTACTCCGATAAAACACTTCGACTTGCGCGTTGACGGCTATTTATTTCAACCTTTCAAGCAATTGTCAAAAAACGACGATGGTACATTTGGATATTCTCCGTTGTTTAAGGGCGAGTCTGTAGTTGCTGCAGCAAGCGCCATTTATCATTCTCCAATTGGACCTTTGCGTGTAACCTTTAATTACTTTCCTCAGCAGAAAGAGCCACTTTATTTTCAGTTTTCTTTCGGATACATCATCTTCAACGAAAGAGCAACCAGATAATTGAAAATGTAACAGCGGTTTTTCATCAATACGTTCTTCTGCATCGTCCATTCTCAATTTTCCATTAAATTTGTCGGTTCAAATTTCAATTATGGAAAAAATCATCTGTGGTATACAACAAATGGGTATTGGAGTACCAAATGTTCAGGAAATATGGTCATGGTACCGCGAACACTTTGGAATGGATATTCGAATTTTCGAAGAGGCAGCTGAAGCTCCACTTATGACAAGATATACCGGTGGTGATGTTCATGCACGTACAGCAACTTTAGCGCTATCAATGGAAAGTGGTGGTGGATTCGAAATTTGGCAATTCACTTCTCGTCCTACAGTAAAAGCCGATTTCCCGATTCAGTTGGGTGATTATGGTTTGTATGCGTGTAGAATGAAGTCTAGAAATGTAGATGAAACGTACCAATTCCTTAAAGCAAAAGGTGCAAACATTCTTTCTGAGCCGAAAGTATTACCAAACGGTAAAAAACACTTCATGCTGCTTGATCCAAACGGTAATATTTTCGACATTGTTGAAGGTTACGGATGGTTTATGGACACTAAATTTGAAGGGAAAACCGGTGGTGTTGCAGGTTCAATGATTGGTGTCAGTGATATTGAAAAAGCTCTTCCTCTTTACCGCGATATTCTTGGTTACACAACTATCGAATATGATGTTACAGATACATTTGACGCATTTGAAAATGTTCCGAACGGAAATCATAAAATCCGCAGAGTGCTACTTTCTCATCCCGAAGAACGAAAAGGTCCTTTTGCTAAACTGCTTGGTCCAACACAAATTGAATTGATCCAGGCGATTGAAAGAACCGATGCTGTTTCCATTTTCAAAAACAGGTATTGGGGAGATTGGGGCTTTATTCATCTTTGTTTCGATATTCAGGGAATGGATGCACTTCAAAAAGAATGTGAAGCCTTAGGCTTTCCATTTACTGTAGATTCAGGAAAAACATTCGATATGGGTGAAGCCGGTGGTCGATTCAGCTATATTGAAGATCCGGATGGAACGTGGATCGAATTTGTGGAAACTCACAAAGTTCCGGTAATGAAAAAACTGGGCTGGTACATTCACCTGAAAGACAAAAAGCCCGGAGCATCACTTCCAACATGGATTTTGAAAGCAATGCGATTTAACAGAGTCAAGTAAAGAATAGTTCAATTTATCAGAAAAATAAATTTGAACTGATGGAACGCTTTCAACCATTAATAGGACGTTCTCCTAAAAAGGCTGTTTTGTTGATTGTAAGGTAACTAGGCATCAAAATAAGTTTTGTATTTTTGCTAACATGCTAAAACGAATGAAAAAACTCTCCTTAATTTTATTCCCGGTTGCAATAATCTCTGCGATTATTGGCTTAAATAGTTGTAGTGAGGAATTGCCCTTCGCAGGCGAAAGCGTTGTTACACCTGTTGTTGTAGGATTACTCGATAAATCGGATTCTCTTCATTACATTAAAGTTACACGATCGTTTGCCGGAAACAATAACGCTCTTGTAGTTGCTCAAATCGCTGATTCGAGTTACTACGAAGATGTTGAGGTAAAGGTAGAAGAGTACACACCGAATAACGGAAGCGGACCATTGGTACTTAGAAGAACATGGACTTTACGTGATACAATTCTAACGAATAAAGAGCCGGGTGCGTTTTATGCTCCAAATCAGAAAGTATATTACTATAAAACGGAGGTATACAATTCTTCGAATCCACCTAGTGATATTAGTAGTGATCCAACCCTGGCATTAAAACCTAATGCAACTTACAAATTTGTTGCTGTTGTTAACGGTGGAGAGTATACTGTAAATGCTGAAACGAAATTGGTGGATGATGTCACAATTACCTACCCGTTGAACTTAGCACCTTATAGCTTTGCTAGTTATACAGGGAACGCATTTAACTCTTATTCAACTACAAATTGTAAAGCAAATATTGGTAATTCCGAAGAAAGCTCACAAGTGGTTGATGCCCGCATTAAAATCACAATCCGCGAATACTTTGCTGGTGTACCGGTAGATAAATCATTCTTCTGGAAAATTGGAGAATTGAATGGTTCTGCAATTACAAGTGATATTGTTACCTTACCTGCACTTGGACAAAATTTCTACACAATCATTAAGCAAAACGTAACGACGGATCCAACAATTGATAAACGTCAGTTAATTTCACTGGTCTTAACATATACAGGTGGAACTGATGAATTGAGTAAGTATATTTTGGTGAACAAACCAAGTACAAGTCTAGCTCAAAACAAACCTATTTATACAAACGTTACTTGTAGTGACGGAAGACAAGCTTTAGGGATTTTCTCATCTCGTAACAAGTCGGTACAACCGAAAACAGAGAGCAGTGGTAGCCGTGCAATTAGCGTAGCTTCTATGCGACAGCTTTGTACAGGATCAATTACTGGTAATTTACTCTTCTGTAGTCAAAATGCTGGTGACGGAAGCGAAAGTTACTTCTGTAATTAAAATATGAAAGATCCGCAATAGTGGATCTTTTTTTTGTTTCAACATTTCCCGCTCATTTGAAATCGGTTCATTAAATTTGTTACATGACCGATAGATTAACGCTCTTTGTAGACATTATCATTCCCGTTGCAATCAGCAAAGAGTTTACGTATCGTGTTCCTTTCGAATTGAATCCGCATATCCAGCCTTTTGTTCGGGTTGTTGTTCCCTTCGGAAAAGGAAAATTTGTTACTGGAATAATTACTCGCGTTCACGAAGAAATTCCAAAAGATTACCAGGCAAAATATATAGAAGTTGTTCTCGACGACACTCCATTGATTGGTCCACAGCAATACCAGCTTTGGAAGTGGATCTCGGCTTACTACATGGCGCCAATTGGCGATGTTATGAATGCAGCCCTTCCGGCTAACTTCAAACTGGCTAGTGAAACCATTATCACACTTCATCCCGATTTTGAAACGGAAATCACACTTTCAGAGCGCGAAGCAGCAATAGTTGATGCTTTAACCATTAAAGAATTTCTGAGTCTTAAGGATGTTTCTGAAATTGTTGGAGTCAAAACCATTCAGCCGATCATTAAACGAATGATTGAGCGCAGAATCGTCATTTCTCAGGAAGAAATAAACGATAAATTCACTGCAAAAAAGGCACTTTTCGTAAAGCTTTCAGACACGTATCTGGATGAAGAAGTACTAAACGACTTGTTTGCTTCCTTCCAGCAGTCAAAAGCCAAAGCGAAGCAGGAACAAGTGCTTTTGGAAATACTTCATTTGGGTGGACTAAAGAATGGTTCAGCAATTCCAATTCAGCGAAAAACACTGGAAGAAAACGGATGCTCACTTTCAGCAATAAACACGCTGGAAAAATCGGGAATTTTAGTTTCCGAACGTATCCAGATTTCTCGCTTAAAACTGAAAGAAGACGAACACCAATTCTTCCCAAAACTTTCGGAACATCAGCAAGATGCATTGAAAGAAATCAAATCCAATTTTGAAAACAAAGACATCACTTTATTACAAGGAGTCACGGGTTCTGGAAAAACAGAAGTTTACATTCACCTTATTCAGGAACAAATAGAATTGGGCAAACAAGTACTTTTTCTGGTTCCAGAGATTGCGCTTACAACTCAGTTAATTCAACGCCTTTCCAACTATTTTGGAAATCAGGTTGGTATTTATCACTCCAAATTCAATGGAAATGAGCGTGTTGAAATCTGGAATCAGGTTCTCGCAAATAATTCTGAGAAATATCGAGTGTTGGTTGGCGCACGTTCTGCCCTATTCCTTCCGTTTCAAAACTTAGGATTGGTCATAGTTGATGAAGAGCATGAGGGAAGTTTCAAACAGCATGATCCTTCACCACGCTATCACGCACGCGACATGGCAATTGTGTTGAGTAAACTATTCGGAGCGAAAACATTGTTGGGTTCCGCTACTCCATCAATAGAAACTGTTTACAACGTACAGCAAGGTCGCTATGGTTTTGTGCAGCTAACGAAACGTTATTCTGAAGTTGCTTTACCCGAAATTTTTGTTGCTGATATGAAAAAAGAGCGCATCGAGAAAACCGTTAATGGTCATTTCTCGTCCTTTTTGCTCACAGAAATGAAAGAAGCCATGGAACGAAATGAGCAGATCATCTTATTCCAAAACCGACGCGGGTATACACCAATCTGGAGTTGTGAAGTATGTTCGTTCAGCCCAAATTGCAAGAATTGTGATACCACATTGAACTATCACAAGCACCATAACGTCTTGAAATGTCACTATTGCAGCTATCAAATTCCGCCAATCGGAACTTGTCCTCAATGTGGCAGCAATAAGCTGAAAATGCTTGGTTTCGGTACCGAAAAAATTGAAGACGATTTGTCGTTACTTTTCCCGAAGGCGCGTATTTCCAGGATGGATTTCGATACCACCAGAAATAAAAACAGTCATCAGGAAATCATCAGCGATTTTGAGAATCGAAATATTGACATTCTGATTGGAACGCAAATGGTAGCCAAAGGATTGGATTTTGATCACGTTGGATTGGTCGGAATTCTTGATGCCGACCTCTTACTTCACAAAGTAGATTTCAGAGCATTTGAGCGCAGTTTTCAATTGATGACGCAAGTTGCAGGTCGTGCGGGAAGAAGAGAAAAACGCGGTCGGGTGATCATTCAAACTTCGTCTCCACATCATTGGGTAATCCAGAAAACGGTTGAACACAATTTTGAAGAATTCGCAGCAAATGAGCTGATTGAAAGACGAAATTATCATTATCCTCCATTCTACAAACTGATTCGTTTCACCATAAAGCACAAGGATGCAAACCTGGTTGGTGATGCTGCAGAAAAATATGCCAAACTTTTACGCGAATCATTTCATGAACGTGTAATTGGACCAGAATTCCCAATAATTGCGCGAATTCAGAATTTCTACATCAAAGAAATCTTGTTGAAAGTGGAGAACACAGCCCCTTTAAAACAAGTAAAGGAACGCATTGCGGAATTAACGGATCAATTCTACAGCGTTCCTACTTACAAACCAGTTCGATTAATTATCGACGTGGATCCCGCTTAACCAAGGTATGTCTTGAGCATCCGGCTTCGAGACGTATGTTTTAATCTACGAATGGCTTTTTCTTTGATTTGACGAACACGTTCGCGCGTTAAATCAAACAAATCTCCAATTTCTTCAAGTGTCAAAGGATGTTTTCCGTTCAAACCGTAATACAAACGTACTACATCGCTTTCTCTACTTGTCAATGAACTTAAAGAGCGTTCAATGTCTTTTCTCAACGATTCCTTATTCAACTCCTCTTCCGGTGAAGGAAGTGCATCATTCGGAAGTACATCGTACATACTCGAAGAGCTTTCTTCTCCTTCTAAAAGCGGAGCATCCATTGAAATATGTCTACTCGAATTTGACATTGATTGACGAACATCTTCTATTGAACATTCCAAAAACTCGGCAAGTTCATGAACTGATGGCGGACGCTCGTACAATTGTTCCAATTCACTATACGCTCTGTTGATCTTGTTGATCGTACCAATCTTATTCAAAGGCAAGCGAACAATACGAGCTTGTTCTGCCAGTGCCTGTAAAATTGACTGACGAATCCACCAAACGGCGTAAGAAATGAATTTGAAACCTCGTGTTTCATCAAATCGTTCTGCGGCTTTAATTAACCCGACATTTCCTTCATTTATCAAATCCGGCAAGGATAAACCTTGGTTTTGATATTGTTTAGAAACGGAAACAACGAAACGAAGGTTGGCTTTTGTCAAGCGCTCTAACGCTGCCTTATCCCCTGTTTTAATGCGACGAGCTAACTCCACCTCCTCATCTGCAGTAATCAAGTCTACGCGACCAATTTCCTGCAAATACTTGTCTAACGAAGCGGTTTCCCTATTGGTCACCTGCTTTACTATCTTTAACTGTCTCATGTTGTGATTGTTGGTTCTATTAAATGTAACATTTATATAATGACATTAATCGCAAAAAGTTGTAAATATTACAAGGTCAATGAACATTTAACAGTTTTTGTACGCTGAAAAGGATGTATTGACGAACATTTATTAGAAGACGATAGCCAAAAGAGGAAAGACGGAAGAGAAACAAACTTAAAAATATGTAATTCAATCACTAAAAGATATAATCGGCTCTACAAACAAGACACCTTCGGCTTTCATCATTCCTCTTTTGTCCTTTGTCTTTCATCTATAGTCTTTGAGTCTTGTCTCTAATAGCTATCTTTGCACGCGTTTGTCACCAAAGGCATCACAAAAATTCGGTTATGAAAGTTCTAATGGTTTGTTTGGGTAATATTTGTCGCTCACCAATGGCCGATGGCTGGCTTCGTCATTACGCTAAAGAGCACAACCTTGACATTACTGTAGATTCAGCAGGAACAGCGAATTATCATGTGGGTTCAAAACCCGATCATAGAATGCGAAAGTGGTCAATGGAAGCTGGAGTTTCAATCAATGAATTACGCGCCCGACAATTCAGCGTTCAGGATTTTGATGAATTCGATATCATTTTCGCTATGGATCAATCAAACAAACGGAATATCTTGTCCTTAGCAAGAAACGCTGAAGATGAAAAGAAAGTTAGGTTGTTCCTAAATGAACTTCATCCGAACGAAGACATGGAAGTTCCTGATCCATATTACGGTTCCGACAAAGACTTCAAAGATGTTATTGAGCTTTTGAAAAACGCAACCCAATCCTTTATAAAAAACGAATTCCCAACTTATGAAAACAGGTAAATTATATTTAATACCAAACACACTTGGCGGTGAAACACTTGGGAATATCATTCCGCAGGATATTATTACGCTTGCAATTGAAATGCGTTTTTTCGCGGTTGAAGAAGTGAAATCAGCAAGACGTTTACTGCGTAAAATGGACAGATCTTTCCCTATTGACGATAGTACGTTTGTTACCTTAAATAAGAATACATCCACCGGAGAATTGCGTCCATTGCTTGATGCCTTGAAAAACGGAAGCGATGTTGGAATCATCAGTGAAGCTGGTTGTGCAGGAATTGCAGATCCGGGAGCTATATTAGTTTCGGCTGCTCACGAAATGGGAATTACGGTTTGTCCGTTAGTCGGACCAAGTTCCATTCTTCTTACCTTAATTGGAAGCGGATTTAACGGCCAACAATTTACATTTCATGGTTATCTTCCAAAAGACAAAAAGGAAAGAGTTCGAAAATTAATTCATTTGGAACAACAAGTGAAACGAACAGGTGAAACGCAAATTTTCATGGATACACCATTCAGAAACATGCATGTTGTTGAAGATTTGCTTAACGAGCTGAAAGACGACACCTTATTATGTATTGCTTCGAATCTTACACTTTTGGATGAATCCATTAAATCAATGTCAATTCATGACTGGCGCGAAAACGCGTATGATTTAGGGAAGCGTCCAACAATGTTCGCAATCGGAAGGCTATAGAGAAGTTCAAATAGTTTAAACGATATTCAAAAGGTTCAATGTAATTTGCATTGAACCTTTTCTGCTTTTTGAACCTTTCTGAACCTGTTTCTATTTAAACAAGTTCACGTTACCTGAAAACTCGTATTTCTTATCGTTTTGCGGATCTTTAAATCGAAGTGACCAAACATAAGTTCCTGCAGGAGCCAGCTGACCATGATATGTTCCATCCCAACCTACTTTCGGATTCTTGGTCTCAAATATGGCTTCTCCCCAGCGATTATAAATAGTCAATGAGAAATTGTTTTCATCAACTCCTGATGTAAATACTGGTGAAAACGTATTGTTGTGCTCATTTCCATCAGGTGTGAACGAATTCGGAATATAGAAAACCTGTTCTTCCTTAACGGTAACACTTACCCTGGCTGTATCCGAACAACCCGCTGAATTATAAGCAATCAATTCTACCAAATAGGAACCCTGACCATTTTGATAAGTATGACTTGGGTTTGTTGCGCTCGATGTTGAATTATCTCCAAAATTCCACACATAATTCACCGCATTCAATGATGTATTAATAAACTGGAAAACAGGATCTGTTACCGATTGTTCGGCACTATTCGGATGAAACTGTGCTATCGGATCGGCAACAACACAAACAACATCATTTAAAGTATTTGTACCAATACAACCATTGTTATCCGTTACAGTAAGTGTCACATCAAAACATCCTGAGCTGCTGTAAACTTCATTTACCGTTGAGGTATTTCCTGAATTACCATTTCCAAAATCCCAACTCACTGCATTTGTGGAAGCCGTTGTATTGGTAAATTGAACTGGTAAAGGAATACAACCGGTTGTTGCTGAAAGCGTAAACGTTGGCGATGGAATTGAATTGACCACAATAGTTGCTGTTGACGGTCCGCCACATGCCCCATTAATTGTATAAGTAATCGTATTGTTTCCAACACTTGCTAAAGATGGATCGAAAGTTCCTGTAGAAGCATTTGTAATTCCCGCACCACTCCATGTTCCACCAGGATTTACAGATGAAAGCGTTACCACATTTCCATTCGCACAATAGGGTCCGCTTGGATTAATTGCGGAAGAAACTCCCGGCAACAAAGCAAAGGTAGTTGTTGAAGTACTTGAACAACCATTCAAACTTATGGTTACGGTGTAAGTTCCTTCATTGACAGTTCCAACCGAAGGAATTTGTGGATTCTGAGTATTCGAAGTAAAACTGTTTGGACCTGTCCATGAATAGTTTGCTCCGGCTTGTCCTGTTCCGGTTAACTGTAAAGTCGTTCCGGAACAAAGTGGCCCATTGTTAGAAGCAGTAACAGTAGGTATTGGATTTACTGTTACAGTGCTCGTTCCTGTTCCTGAGCAAGTTCCTGTTGTACCGGTAATTGTATAAGTTGTTGTTACCGCAGGTGTAGCTGTAACCGTTGATCCCGTTCCGCTTGACAATGTTGCACTTGGAGTCCAGGTATAAGATGTTGCTCCTGTAGCATTCAATGTTGCGCTTTGTCCGGCACAAATGGTTGCGCTGTTCACATTAACAACGGGATTCGGATTCACAGTAACCGTTGCAGTTTCGGTTGAAGTACATCCTGCAAGCGTTCCTGTAACTGTATATGTTGTTGTAACTGCAGGAGTAGCAATTACTGGTGAACCAACCCTACTTGACAATGTAGCACTAGGAGTCCAGGAATAATTAGC
>CBFGNV010000030.1:0-47187 GCA_965650275.1 uncultured Fluviicola sp.
GTCTCGTAATTCAGCCAAAAGCACGCGTAAACTATCGTCGGAGATGAGTTTGTAGTTTTTCGTCAGTTCAATTAATTCCTCGATTCTACCTTGTTGAATGTGTTCGGTGTAATAGTAGAATGGAATAGCATAAGCGCTTTCCGGTACTGCAAATTTTCCTTCTGTTTTGATCGAATTCAACAATCCGAAATTGTAGGCTTTGTTTCCAATAACTTTTGCTCCAACCGTCGAAAAATCATCAACCGAAAGAACTGTTTTAAATGTTGTGTCGAGAGGAAGTGGGACCTCTGGTAAGTTGTTGTTTGTTCTGTATTTCGGGTTACTCAGTTTGTACTCGATACCGCGATCAGTTACACGATATTCTATCCATTTTCCTTCTAATTTTCGAAAAGCACTGTCGTTGATCAGGAGTTTGTCCACACCAATAGGAAGTTTTCTGTTCTTACCAAGAATGGAAAGATGGCTCAATGGAGTTTGAAATTCGTCCGTTAGAATTCCACTCACATTCGGAAAATATTTTGGTGTTCCATGTGTTACGAGAATATCTTCCGGATGAAGCGCCTTGCCCAATGAATCCAGATTCGGTTCGAAACGCAAAATTCCAATGGTTCTTCCGTTGGACACATTCTGGTAGGTTTGATTAGCATAAACATCCGATGGAAGAATAGTCTTGATCTCTTTGTCAAGCACACTTTTCAATCCAATCAGTCGTTCGGTATTGAGCAATAGGCACAATTTTTCCTTGAAAAAACTATTATCGGCAATTTTGGAATACATCATGAAAATATATTCCTGATTCATTTGGTCAAAGACAGAAAGATCGATGAAGTATTGGTCTTTTGATTTGTTATAGTTGACATTACACAACAAAAAATCTCGATCTTTTCCGAGCCCGTAATTGGTTTTGTTAAAGGTTTCAATATCGTCCTGAACATGCAGATAACCAATACAGAAATCGAGATGGTACTTGTAAACTCTTGAATTGATAAAGTAGATTTTCTTTGCTTTCAGGTCGTATACAATCTTTACTGACTCAAGATTTCCAATGTTTGTATTTAAAGGTTCTCCTGACAACTTTTGAAATTGCTCGTAATTATCGAGTTTATTCAACATTTGCTGCGCATGTAGATTCAACGCAGTAAAAAATGTGATTATGAAGAAGAAAATTGCTCTAGTCATGTTGAAGTATGATTCAATATTACAACAATTTTCGTGCAAGGTTCATGAACATAACGTTAAGTGTTGAAAATATTGAAAAATAGTACATATGAAGTATTGTGGCATCGTTTTAAAATAGCGAAATTTGGAACCCAAACTACAACGTCATTATGCACATTTTCAAGGTATTATCCTTTGTAGCCATCATTTGTACTGCATTTACTCAACAGGTTTATGGTCAATGTACTGCAAATGCTGGACAAGATACTTCTATTTGTTTAGGAGCTTCAGCGCAAATTGGTGGATTACCCGCAGGAACAGGAACAGGCTCTTTAACATATTCATGGTCGCCCACAACCGGTTTAAGTAATCCCAATATTGCCAATCCTGTAGTTACTCCAACAGCTAATCAGGTTTATACGCTCACCGTTACCGATTCTCAGTTCCCACTACCTTGTACTTCTACAGATCAGATCAGTGTAACCGTTGATCCTGTGCCTGTTGCGAATTTTACAATTACAGGAAATAACAACTGTTCAAATGTTGCTGTTCAGTTCACCAATACATCAACAGGAACTGGTTTAACCTACTCATGGAATTTTGGAGACCCGGCTTCTGGCGGTCAAAATACTTCTACATTACTAAATCCGGTGCATTCGTTTGTTACATATGGTGCAGGAACTCAAACGTATTCAGTTACTCTCGTTGTTACAAACGCTCAGGGTTGCTCACACAGTATTTCTCAAAACGTTACCATTCGCCGTATTCCGAATCCAATCTTAATCGATCCAATTGCAGATATGCGTAATTGTGATGGAACGAATTTCAGTATGACGGTTTTTGACGCTTCGGCTACAACTGCGGTTTCCAATTATACCGTTCAATGGGGGGATGGTTCTCCTGATTTCAGTTCAGCAACCTTTCCCGGAGCTGGATTAAATCACAATTATTCATCGGCTCAAATATTTAATCTCTATTACATCCTTACTGGAAATAATGGGTGTATTGATACAACGATCTATAACATCGCAAACATCACGAATCCGGCAATTGGAGCTGCGAATCCCGGAGCAACAACGGGTTGTGGACCACTTACTTTATGTTTCCCATTGAGTAATTATTCTGCAAATCACCCAACAACTTATTATGTGGTAAACTACGGTGATGGAAGTCCACAGGATACACTTTCACATCCACCGCCATCGTCAATTTGTCATACCTATACAACCACTTCTTGTGGTCAACCGGGAAATGCCTTTACATTTAGAATGAAGGCTATTAACCTTTGCGATAGTTCATTTGCATCAATTTCACCGATTCGTGTTTTTACCGGACCTCAGGCTCATTTCAATGTGGTTCCAACCACTGCTTGTGTGAATAGCAACGTACTTTTCCAAAACACAACAGTTGCCGGATTCAATTCATCTTGTTCCGGAAATGCCGTTTTTCAATGGGCTTTCGGTGATGGAAATACCCTTACAACTGCAACGTTAACTAGTCCAAGTCATGCGTACACTGCGCCTGGAACTTATACGGTTTCGTTAACAGTAACGAATAGTTGTGGAACTACAACAGAAACACATACTGTTTGTATTGAAGCACCACCAGTTCCTAACTTTACGTTGTCACCAAATGCTGGTTGTATTCCTTTTATTACCACCTGTACAGACGCATCGACATTGACCAATACATGTAATGTCACAAGAACTTGGTCAGTTATCTTTAATGGAAGTTTGTGTGTTCCGGGAGTGGGAAGTTTTCAATTTGTTGGTGGAACAAACGCCAATTCAGTCAATCCTCAGATCCAGTTCAATAATTCCGGGAACTATACGGTTCGTCTGACGCTAACAAACTCTTGTGGAACCTATACTTTTGACAGACCAGTAACGGCTCAAAATATTCCACAGATTTCTGTAAATACATTAGCAAGTATTTGTGCTAATACGAGTGCTTCTCCGGTTGGAAACGTGAATGATTGTTTAGAGTCTGCTGATTCTTACGCCTGGACGTTTGCAGGAGCAACACCTTCTACAGCCTCAACTTTGGTTCCTGGAACGATCACTTATCCTACGGCTGGAACATATGCTGTTCAATTTTCTGCAACAAATGCTTGTGGAACCTCAACTGCTACAACAAATATTGTCATTAAACCGCTTCCTCCGGCATTAAATGCTGCAGTGAATACACCAATTTGTGTTGGACAAACAGCGAACTTTACTTCGGATCCTTTGGTGGGTGGAACATATTCGTGGACCAATCCTGCAAATGCGGTAGTCAGTACGAATCAAAACTTCAGTATTGCGAGTACTACTGTTGCACAAGCTGGAAATTATACTGTTACTGGAACATTGAATGGTTGTGTTGGTCCACCGTCAACAGTGAATTTGGTGGTGAATCCAATTCCTGTGGTAACGGTGAATCCACCAAGTGCAACAATTTGTAACGGTGCTTCAGTAAGTTTAACCGCTTCTGGAGCTACTACATATTCCTGGACTCCCGCAACCGGATTGAATACTACAATTGGAGCAACAGTAATTGCTAGCCCAACAGCTACACAAACATACACGGTAACGGGTGCAAACGGAACTTGTTCAGGAACAGCGAACGTTACAATTACGGTAAATCCACTTCCGGTAGTGAATGCCGGACCAGATACCACGGTTTGTAATCAACCGATTCCATTTCAATTAGGAGCTAGTCCGGCTGGTGGAACGTGGTCTGGACCAAACGTAAGTGCTGGTGGACAATTTACACCATCAGGAGCGGGAAGTTTTACTTTAACATACTCCTTCACGAATGTGAATGGATGTACGAATACAGATACACGAATTGTAACTGTTATTTCACCGACTCCGGCTGCAGCAGGAGCCGATTTTCAAAGTTGTGTAGGAAGTGCGAATGTTGTTTTGAATGGCGCTCCGGTGGGAGGAACCTGGACAGGAACCAACGTGACAACCGGTGGTGTTTTCTCACCAAGTACATTGGGAACGTATAATCTGGTTTATACTTTTGGAACCGGTTCTTGTTTGACTCGAGATACCTTAGTTGCAACAGTAGTTCCACTACCAATTGTTGACGCAGGACCTAATTTCACAGTTTGTATTGACGCAGGAATTCAGAATTTGAATGGAACACCAAGTGGTGGAACGTGGACTGGAGCGGGGATAACGAATCCAACTGGTCAATTCACTCCTTCTTCTGCTGGTGCAGGAACGTTCACCTTGACTTATTCCTATACTGACGGAGTTACAGGTTGTTCCAATACGGATATTTTAACCGCAATTGTTAATCCACTGCCGGTTGTGAATGCCGGAATTGATAGTACGGTTTGTAATCAGCCAATTCCTTTTCAGGTTTGGTCAACACCAACAGGTGGAACTTGGTCAGGTATGAACATAACTGCTGGAGGTGTTTTCACACCCAACGGAACTGGAACATTTACAGTAACTTATTCGTTCACTAATGCGAATGGTTGTACAAATACAGATTCGCGAGTAATTACAGTCGTCAATCCGGTTGTTCCGAACGCAGGAGCAGATTTTGCTGTTTGTATTGACGCGCCAAATGTAGTTTTAGCTCCAAATCCAACAGGTGGAACCTGGACGGGACCACATGTTACGGTTGGTGGAATTTACGATCCAACAATTGTTGCAACTGAAACGCTTGTTTATACTTTGGGAAGTGGCGCTTGTTTACAAAGAGATACACTTTTGGTTACGGTTAATCCTTTACCAATTGTAAATGCAGGAGCTGATATCACCAATTGTATTTCTGTTCCAACAGTCAATTTAAATGGAACTCCGGTAGGAGGAACATGGACAGGCACAGGAATAACGAACCCAACTGGTGTTTTTAGTCCGCCAACTTCGGGAGCCGGAACTTTCAATTTGACCTATTCTTACACCGAACCAACAACAGGATGTTCTGCATCAGATGTATTGGTTTCAGTTGTCAATCCACTTCCAATTGTAAATGCCGGGAACGATACCACTTTATGTAATCAACCATTCCCTGTTCAATTTGTTGGAACGCCTTCAGGAGGAACATGGTCGGGAACAAATGTTACCGCCGGAGGAATATTTACCCCAAGTGGGACTGGAACATTTACATTGACTTATTCGTTCACCAATGCTAACGGATGTACGAACACAGATACGCGAGTTGTGACGGTTAACAATCCAATTCAACCAAATGCCGGAGCAGATTTCCAGGTTTGTATTGATGCTGCGAATGTTGTTTTAGCACCAAATCCAACTGGTGGAACCTGGACTGGAAGTGGTGTTACAACAGGTGGAATCTTTGATCCTACAATTGCTGGAAACTTCAATCTGGTTTATTCATACGGAGCTGGAAACTGTTTGTTGAGAGATACATTAATTGCAACTGTAAATCCGCTTCCGGTAGTTGATGCAGGTGCAAACTTTACGGTCTGTATTGATGCCGGAATTCAGAATTTAAATGGTACACCAGTTGGTGGAACATGGACAGGAACTGGAATTTCAAACCCGAGTGGACAATTCAATCCTGCAACATCAGGAGCTGGAACGTTTACGTTGACATATACCTATACCAATCCTGCAACTGGTTGTACAGCCTCAGATGTTCTGAGTGCAACTGTTAATCCTTTGCCAGTTGTGAACGCAGGAGTTGATACAACACTTTGTAATCAACCATTCCCAGTACAATTTACGGCAACCCCTTCAGGAGGAACTTGGTCGGGAACGAACGTTACTGCAACCGGCGTTTTCACACCAACAGGAACCGGAACTTTTACCTTGACATATACGTTTACGAATGGATTAAGCTGTACGAACTCTGATTCGAGAGTGGTAACCGTTGTCAATCCTGTTCCATCGAATGCGGGTCCAGATCAAGCTGCTTGTATTGATGCTCCAAACGTAGTTCTAAATGGAACACCTGCTTCAGGAACCTGGACAGGAACAGATGTCACCTCGGGTGGAATCTTCAATCCAACAACGGCAGGCACATTCCAATTAGTACTTTCGAATGGTGTAGGAAACTGTTTGATGCGAGATACCATGTTGTTTACGGTAAATCCGCTTCCAATTGTGAATGCCGGACCAAACGATGATTTCTGTCCAAGTGATGCTGTGGTGAATTTCAATGGAACACCAGCAGGAGGAACCTGGACAGGAACTGGAATTACCAATGCAACGTTAGGAACATTTAATCCTGCTATTGCGCCAGTTGGAAATCACAATATTGTTTACACATTTACAAATCCCATAACTGGTTGTTTGAATCGCGATACTTTGGTGGCAATGGTACATCCATTCCCAACGGCAAACTTTACTTACAATCCGATTATTTGTGCTGGAGTAGTAGAAACATTTACCAATACGTCAACTTTAGGAAATTCGTATTCCTGGACGTTTGGTGATGCAGGTTCATCTTCTGCAACTAGTCCGACGCATGCTTATGCTGCTCAAGGGTTCTATGATGTTGAAGTAGTTGTCACTTCTGCTTTCGGTTGTTTAGATTCCATTACACATCAGGTAGAGGTTCGAATTCCACCAACTGCTGACTTTACACTTGCTCCGGATTCAGCTTGTGCACCAGTATTGGTTTCGTTTACAGATTTATCTTCAGGACCAAGTTTAACGTATAGCTGGAACTATGGAAACGGAAATACATCGACAGGGGCAGTTCCGGTGAATCAAACCTATAATCAAGGTGTAATTGCTGATTCTACTTATACAATTACGTTGCAATTGACAAATTTCTGTGGAACGTCCACGCATCAGGAAACAGTTGTAGCGATGCCTTCACCAACTGCAATCTTTGGAACAAATACCGATGTTGCCTGTTCACCAGTTGATCTACAAATTGTAAACAACAGCCTTGGTTTACCGGATACGTATTACTGGGATTTTGGTGATGGTTCACCAACTTCAAATACATCCGCATCCACATTAACACATCAGTTTACAACAGGAACAAACGACACGATCTACACCAATACGCTTGCTGTAACCAATGAGTGTGGAACCGATACTGCGCAATACAACATTCATGTAATGCCGAATCAGGTAAATGCTTTCTTTAATACAAGTGTTACTTCAGGTTGTGTTCCGTTAAGTGTAGATTTTACGCAGTTCTCGCAAGGAGCAACTATTTCTCATTGGGATTTCGGTGATGGAAACGTTTCAAACGCTTACAGTCCCTCACATACGTTTACAACGGCTGGAACATTCACAGTTCAGTTGTTTGCTAACGACGGTTGTGGATACGATACAACAACTGCTGTAATCACGGTTTTCCCTTCGCCAACCGTTGCATTTAGTTCAACTCCTGATTCCGTTTGTATTAACGACTTGTTTACTTTCCAGAATCAAAGTGTTGGATTGGCTTCTAACACATGGGATTTTGGAGATGGACAAACGTCAACATTGACGAATCCAACACATGCGTACACTACGAGTGGAACGTACATTGTAACATTGACAGGAGTTAGTCAGACGAATGGTTGTACAGCTTCTGTTAGTCATCCGATTGTGGTGAGTACGAATCCGGTTGCGGCTTTCACGCCTGTTCCAACTTCAGGGTGTGTTCCGCTGACAGTTAGTTTCCAGAACAACAGTACGAATTCAAACTTCCAATCGTGGAGTTTCGGTGATGGAAACTTCAGTTCAACGGTTTCACCAATCCATACGTACACTTCTGCGGGAAGCTTTACTGTGACCTTGTATGTTGAAAATGCAAACGGTTGTTATGATTCGCTACAACAAACCGTTACTGTTTATCCTTTACCAGTTGCAGCATTCACTTACGTGACTTCAGACCCTTGTACGCAACCGCTAGACGTTGTCTTTACAAACAATACAACCGGAGCTGTCAATTACCAATGGAATTTTGGAGATGGACAAACATCTGCGTTGACCAATCCAATTCACCAGTATACAACTGACGGACAATTTACGGTTGAACTAATCGCATCCAATATTTATGGATGTACAGACACGGCAACCGCGGTTATAGATTCCTATTTACAAGCTGTAGCTTCGTTTACATTGCCAAACGATTCACTTTGTGTAAATGAACCTGCAACTTTTGTTTCCACCTCAACGAATGCAATTGACTTAAGCTGGGATTTTGGAAATGGAGCCATTCTTACAGGTTCACCAGTTGATTATTCTTTTGGTGGAAGCGGGAACTTCCCAATTACCTTAATTGCTTATGGAGAAGGTGGTTGTAATGATACAATTACAGTGAATCAGCCGATAGTGGTAATGCCAACTCCTGTAGCCGGATTTACTTTTGTAAATGTGCAAAGTCCGGATCCATTGAGTGGAACCGTGGAATTCACCAATACCTCAGTTGATGGCGATTTCTATTACTGGGAATTTGGAAATGGTAATTCTTCTACTGAAGTTGATCCTACTGAACGATACAATGAATATGGTGAGTTTGAAGTGATGCTTGTGGCCACTACCCAATTTGGTTGTGTAGATACTGTTTTCCAAACGGTGACGGTTGATTTCTTCTATGGCTTGTTCATTCCAAACGCAATGAGTCCTGGTCATAACGAGTTTGAAGTCGCTAATTTTATTCCGAAAGGAGTTGGTTTAAAAACGTTCGAAATACTCATCTACGACGACTGGGGGAACCTTATTTGGTCATCAACAGCTTTGGATTCTGATGGTCGACCAACAGAGTATTGGGATGGAACTTACATGGGGCAACCCGTTCAACAAGATGCTTACGTTTGGAAATGTACTGCAACCTTCATGAATGAGAAGGTTTGGGAAGGAAAAGAATATAGAAATGGTGTGTTGAAACGCGCTGGAACAGTAACTGTAATTCGTTAATGATGAAAAAGATTATTTGCACTTTATTGGGATTGTACGCTGGTGTTGCTAACGCGCAAGACCCGAATTTCTCGCAGTTTTATAACAATCCAACGTATTACAATCCCGGAATGACGGGGATAAACGATGGAACCGCTTTGCGCTTGAATGCACGAAATCTTTGGGGACCAATTCCTGGACGTTTCAATACGTTTGCAGCGGCGGTAGAATCGCAATCTGTCTTCAAAATGGGATTGGGCTTGAACGCTTATTCGGATGTGGGTGGTGAAAGCTTGCTACGAACTACAGCTGGATATTTGAGTTATTCTTATCGTCCGGTTGACACTAAAAACTGTATTGTTCAAGCAGGAGTGAGTGGAGGATATGTGAACAAGAACATTGATTGGTCGAAACTGAAGTTTTCAGATCAGTATGATGAAACCCTGGGAGAAGTTCGTCCGTCGTCATTTGCCAATCCAAATTACAGAAGTGTTGGTTACGCCGATTTCAGCGCCGGAGCAGCAGTTCGTTTCAACGCAGAGCCTAGAAGAAATAGTAGAAGTGGTTTTGATCGTTTGATGGTGACCTTGGGTGGAAGTGTTCATCACCTTTCTCAACCAAGCGATGCCTTCTTACAAAACAGTTCACAACTTCCAATCCGAATGATTTTCCATGGAAATGTAAACTTGTTGTTCAACGATATCGTTTTGGCTCCAGGAGCTGTTTACGAATCGCAAAATGAGTTCAGAACCTTCAGCTTTGGATTGAATGTAATGCAGCGACCAATGACTTACGGTATTTGGGTTCGAAACAGAACAGCAGCATTAACTGGTAAACAATTCGATTCTTTCATCTTTGCAATTGGTTTGAATTTGCCTAGCAAAGGCGATATGAACTGGAGAGTGATGTACAATTATGATTTCACAGTTTCCCGTTTAAAAACAAGTTCTTATGGAACACATGAGTTGAGTTTGGTAGGAGAATTTAGAAATGCGATTCTATTCAGAAGATTGGTTTCAAGCAGAAATATTAAAAGACGATTTAAATGTCCTACGGATTTTGGGGGGATGTAAAGACCATGATTTCTCTGAAAATTCGTGATTTTACGAATTCATGAATGCACATATTCGTAAAATCATGAAATCATGAAATCATGAAATCAGTTTTTTTCAAATTATTGAAAAAAAGGGCAGCTCACGAGCTGCCCTTGACGTTTCCAAAACTATTATCTATTGACTTCCTCTTCCTTCGAAATCGGTTTTCTAAAAATGATCTTTCCATCAAAGATATCCATCACAACTCCGTGAGTAGTATCAACCGTTCCAGCTAATAAAGCTTTCGAAAGTTCATTCAATACTTGTTTCTGAATCACACGTTTCACTGGTCGAGCACCGAAATGCGGATCGTAACCTGCTTCAACAATGTGTGCTTTCGCTTCATCTTTGATTATCAAGTGAATGTTCTTTTCATTCAGCATCTTGATCAACTGATCCAGCTGAATATCAACGATCTGACGAACATAACGCTTGTTCAATGGCGTAAAGACAATCGTTTCATCAATACGGTTCAGGAATTCAGGACGAATGGTTTGTTTTAAAAGCTCCATTACTTTGAACTTCGCTTTTTCCATTGCATCCTCCAGCTCGCTTTCTTTCACACCTTCAAACGATTCCTGAATCAAATGAGAACCAAGGTTAGAAGTCATGATGATGATCGTATTTTTGAAGTTGACGATTCTACCTTTGTTGTCCGTTAATCGACCATCATCTAGCACTTGCAGCATGATGTTGAAAACATCCGGATGCGCTTTTTCGATCTCGTCTAACAAAACAATAGAGTAGGGACGACGACGAACTGCTTCAGTTAATTGTCCACCTTCATCGTATCCAACGTATCCCGGAGGCGCTCCAACCAAACGGCTTACGCTGTGTTTCTCTTGGTATTCCGACATATCGATACGCGTCATTGCATTCTCATCGTTGAATAAGAAGTCCGCTAATGATTTCGCTAATTCCGTTTTACCAACTCCGGTTGGACCAAGGAAAATGAACGAACCGATTGGTTTTCTTGCATCGTTTAATCCAGCTCTGCTTCTTCGAACGGCGTCAGAAAGTGCAACAATTGCCTCTTCTTGTCCAACTACTCGTTTTCCAAGCTCATCTTCCAGTCGAAGTAATTTAGAAACTTCCGATTCAATCATTCGCGTTACAGGAATTCCCGTCCACTTTGAAACAACGTCAGCAATTTCTTCGGCATCTACTTCTTCTTTGATCATTTTAGAATGACTTTGAAGTTCTGCCAATTTCGCTTTATTGCTTTCCAATGCAGTTTCGGCTTCTTTGATCTTTCCGTAGCGAATTTCAGCTACTTTTCCGTAATCACCTGCACGTTCAGCCTGATCAGCTTCCAGTTTCAAGTTCTCGATTAGTTCTTTTGTTTTTTGAACTCCATCTACGATGTCTCTTTCAGCCTGCCATTTTGCTTTAAGCGCATTTCGCTGATCTTCCAAAACCGCAAGGTCTTTTCCTAAGCTCTCCAATTTGACAGTATCATTTTCACGTTTAATTGCTTCTCTTTCAATTTCGAGCTGCATAATTTTACGTTCCAATTCATCCAGTTCTTCAGGTTTGGAATTGATTTCCATTCTCAGTTTTGAAGCCGCTTCGTCAATTAAGTCGATAGCTTTATCTGGTAAATGACGTTCAGTGATGTATCGTTGCGAAAGTTCCACAGCAGCAATAATTGCCGCGTCTTTGATTAGAACTTTGTGGTGATTTTCGTATTTCTCCTTAATCCCACGAAGAATGGAGATCGCATCTTCTGTATCTGGTTCATCCACCAAAACAGTTTGAAAACGACGAACCAACGCTTTATCTTTTTCAAAGTACTTTTGGTACTCGTTGAGTGTTGTTGCACCAACAGCTCTCAATTCTCCACGAGCCAAAGCAGGTTTCAAAATATTTGCAGCGTCCATTGCGCCTTCGCCACCGCCACCAGCTCCAACTAGCGTGTGAATCTCGTCGATGAACAAAATGATTTCTCCATCAGCGTTGGTGACTTCTTTCACAACAGCTTTCAATCGTTCTTCGAATTCACCTTTGAATTTTGCTCCTGCGATCAATGAACCCATATCCAGTGAATAAACCACTTTTGATTTCAAGTTTTCAGGAACGTCGCCATCAATGATTCGATGAGCCAATCCTTCGGCAATTGCTGTTTTACCAACACCGGGTTCTCCAATAAGAATTGGATTGTTCTTGGTTCTACGCGTTAGAATTTGAAGTACTCTTCGGATTTCATCGTCACGACCAATTACCGGATCTAGTTTTCCAGCTTTCGCCATTTCATTTAAGTTCTTGGCGTATTTCTCTAATGATTTGTAAGTTCCTTCTTGTTGATTTGAGGTCACTTTATCTCCTTTTCTAAGATCAATAATTTGTTTTTCTACTTTCTTTTTGTCCAGCTTCACATCCTTTAGAAGCTTTCCAATTTGGTCATTCCCTTCAACCAGCGCTAAAAAGAGCATTTCCACAGCAACGAATTCATCGTTATTGGCTTTTGCCAGCTGAATTGCTTTTTGAAGCGTTTGTTGAGCATTGGAAGACAAGAATAACTGCCCGCCTTCCACTTTTGAAATTCCTTTCAGAATACTATCGATAGTTTGATTCAGGATGTTTTTGTCAACCTGATTCTGCTGAAGTATATAAGGAACCACATCCTGATCCTGCATCAAAATGCCTTTCAGAATATGCGCATTTTCTATTGCCGGGTGCTTTTCCTGTGCTGCCAATTCTTGGGCAAAACCTAGCACCTCTTGGGTCTTTATTGTAAATTGATTCGTGTCCATTTCATTAAAATTTGACATTCTCTTGTCGTCAAACCTTGAACCAAATGAAAGTAGGAGAGATAATTACGACAATTTGTCGCTACAAACCACTACAGTGCGACAAATTGACATTTATTTTCTGTTTTCTGTAATGGATTATCTGTATTTTTGTCGCATGAAATCACTAATAGAGAATTTCAAGAAGATTGCTCCATATTTCGTCGACGTATGGCAGTATCTGCTCATCATTGTCATTTTTATTATTGCAGCAATTTTTGTGCTTTAGATAAGGAGTGTAAAACCGAATAGGGCGTTAAGGAAATTTCTGT
Organism: uncultured Fluviicola sp.; assembly: GCA_965650275.1. Lineage (GTDB taxonomy): Bacteria > Bacteroidota > Bacteroidia > Flavobacteriales_D > Crocinitomicaceae > Fluviicola. The sequence continues at coordinate 13,122 of CBFGNV010000030.1, forward strand.
TTAGCCCTTGTTTTACTTCGTAGCTACTGGTTCTGTTTCCAAACATCAATGTGTATCGAAGTCCAAAATTCATTACAATACTTTTGGTTAAAGGCTTAGACAGTTTTAATCCATACATTGCGCAAACGGCACTGTATTCATGTTTTTTATCGTAAAATTCGTTTGCCGAATCCGTAAATAATTTTCCACCTACTTTATAGTGATAATCTTTATCTACTAAAGACGATTTCATAAATCCCAAACCAAACTCATGCGTTAAACCAATCGGTTTAATTAACTCTTCTGAAGTTACACTTAGAACAGGCATGAAGGTTAAAGATCTGTATTTCATGTCCTCTAGAGTGAAGTCACTTGGATCATAGTAAACATCATTTACGGTATCGTGATAGTATTTGCCTTCTTGATAAGCTATATCACTTGTGTAGTATGTGAATTGAGCGGCGAACGAAACATTTTGTTTTGAAAAGAAAGTAATTCCCGTAGCAAATCCCCAATCGAAATTGCTGTAGGCCTCCAATTGACTTCCTTTATAACGGTAATTTGGTTTATCATTATTATCAATAATGTCCTCAAAGCTTTCTTTGAAGATTGGTTTTCTTCCAATGACATTGAAATCGATTCCTACTTTGTGTCCGTAATAAGTATTTTGTGCATTTACCGTTGTTGCCAAAAACAACAAAGGCAAAATAAATTTGACAAATTTCATTAGTTTGAAGGCTGTTTAAGTTTCTTTAATAGGTGATAATAATAGGCCTTGTTGATCGTAGTTTTTGCTTTACTATGAACGGTGTTATTGCCATAAGTTAGTATTGATCCTTTTTGAGTATCAAAAACAATGGTAGAATATTCAGTAGTTCTTCCTTTCAGAATCTTAATTGGCGTATACAATAACAGTGTAAAAGGCAATGTAGGAAACAGAATAGCCGAATAAATATAAATTCCAGGTCGAATATCCGGCGCAAAAGTGTATTCCGCGGTGGTGAATAAAATGGTACTTGTTCCACGATCTGCGGTTGACTCTTTTAGTCGTTCGTAATCAACAGGAAAAATATCAATAGAAGGATAATTTGCTGCCTGATTCAAAAAGGAGAAATAAGCATCTCTTTCGTTATACAATTTTGTATCACCGGTTTCAAGAGTTCCTCTGCTTACGGTTGACATTTGAACATTAACTTCGTTTGCAGAAGTTTGTATCGCCTGAGCAAATTCGTCTTGTTTTTCTTCTAAATCAGCAAGCGTATATTTGCTTGAATTGGAATACGAAACAGAAGGCTCCACCAAAACGAATTTTTCAAGATTCACTCCTTTAGTGCCTGTTCTTTCCTCACGAAGTACTTTCTTTCTTTCAGCCTTAGCCAATTTACTGAATGCATCTTTTTCTGCCTGAATAGAATCCTGCTGTGCTTTATACTTGTTGAACAGTTTCAAAAATCCAGCATCCTGAATGATATCAGGGATCATATACATTGCGAAATTTGTAGAGTCTACTGATTTTGAAGCGTTAATATCCGTTTTGGTCTTGATCTTGTCGTATTTCGATTTATTTACCTGAGTTGTGTCATCAGTTGCAACGGGCTTTTCCTGCTCGGCTTTGAATTCGGCAATACGCTCTTTCATACTTTTCGTATTGAATTCTTTAATCACAAAACTCGACGTTTTAGAAACTGATTTTACAACTCTTTCATAAACCAGATTGAAGTATTGATCATCTGGATTTTCAGTTTTGAGATCGTAAACCTCGCGTAATCCAACTGCTGCAAGCTCTTTTGATTTTAAGTTTTTAATGAAATAGTAAAGCGTTGCGCTTTCTCCTTCATAATCGCTTTGACTTGGTAGTGTTCTTGAAAAATCACCTTCAGCATTTAATTGCAGAATAGAAAGCCATGTAAGCGCCTTCATATGTTTTAAGTAAACCGAATTCGGAAATTCTGCCTCGAGAAGATAAATAGAGTACAAGGCCTGACAAAGTTCTGCATCAATAATGTTCGATCGCAAACTTTCAAAGCGAGCAACCTGACGAATATAATTGAAACGGTCATTTCCAAAATTATTTACGGTAGATCCCCAATCGCTGTATAGTCTCAACGCTTCATTAATAGCATCTTTTCGTTTTCTGATATTGGGGTGAGAACTATTATCGTCGTCGTAATTTTCGTTGGTTTTAATTGGATATGTCTTTGTTCCGAATTCTATTTCAGGAACGTAAGCAACTTCAGAATTAAAATAATTTTTGCGAAATGCTACATCGTCAAATGGAAGATACGAATACATCAAAACATCGAAAGTCGGGATGATTTCATCAACACTATAACCCGCATCGTGAAATAGTTTTAACGCAAGTCGGTCAGCTGTAAACTCCAGTTCTTTCGAATAGGTACTCATCTTCTCAATTCGATTACGCTTATTCGCTGTCTTCAAACGTTCTTCGTAGCCTGAAAGCACGTGATGTTCAGTATAATGTGAAATTTCATGTGCAAGAACGTACGCTAATTGTGCTTCAGAAGAAAGTTGAGAAATTAATCCGGTAGTTACAAAGATGATTCCTTGGTCAGTTGAAAGTGCATTGGTTTCGTTAGATTTTATGGTGTAATAACGAAACTTATTTTGAAGTTCTGGTGTGCCTTTCAGTAGATTTTCGGCAACAGATTTTACATATTCAGAAACTTCATCGCCATATACAACATATCCTGAAAGCAGCATTTCATCGATACTTGAATGAATAGCTTCCAAATACTTTTTTGTTGCTGCTGTAGAATTAAGACTCACTCTATTGGCTTCAATTTCCGCTGCTATTTTTTCAGATGTTCTTTCTGTGAAGTCTTTTGGAATGGGACCTTCTGAAACCAGGGTTTTGAAATTATTGAAATCTTGTTGTCCAATCAAAGTGATAGGAAAACAACATAAAAGTGCAATTATGAAAGATTTCGTGAGGCTCGTAATGTTGGGTTGTATCATCGGTATAATCAATAACTAGGCAAATTTACTCAAAATTGAGAACACTAAAAGTTTAGATGTGCTTTTCCTGAATTTATTCTTGTATTTTCATATTCAATATGAAACAAGCCTTACTGTTACAGTTTTTCGCAATGTTTTGTTCCCTTTCTTTCGGACAAAGCTATAATATAGACTCTATTTCTCATATCGATTATCAATTGCTACATCAGGCTAATTTGAACGATTGCTGGGGCTATAGAGACGAAACAGGTATTGAGTATGCATTGGTTGGAACCACGAAAGGAACTTCAATAGTGAGTTTAGAGGATCCGTCAAATCCACAGGAAATTTTTTGGATTCCGGGCAGCGAAAGTATGTGGAGAGATTTACAGGTTTACAACAATGTGTTGTATGTTACAACAGAGGCTCAAGATGGACTCTTGATTGTTGATCTTTCACCTTTGCCGCAGTCAACAAGTTTGAGTGTTTCTTATTACACAGGTCCGGTTGGATCGGAATGGCAGAGCGCCCATGATATTTTTGTGGAAACTACAGGTGGCTGGGCTTATATCTGTGGAGCAAATAGAGGAAATGGTGGAATGATTATTTTGGATATTCACACAGATCCTTTGAATCCAATTGAAGTTGGCGAATTTGATGATTGGTATTGTCACGATGCTTTTGCACAAGGAAATAAGTTGTACGGCGCACATATCAGTGACGGATTTTTCTCCATTATTGATATCAGTGATCATTCCAATCCGGTATTACTAAATACGCAAATAACCAGTTCAGCATTCACACATAACATTTGGGCAACAAGCGATGATCATTATGTTGTTACGACAGATGAATTACCGAATTCGTTTTTGGATTATTACGATGTTTCTGATCCCATGAATATTCAGTTTACCGATAAAATTCAAAGTTCCCCCGGTCATAACCGAATTCCTCATAACGCCTTTATTAAAGATGATTACCTGGTCTTTACGTCGTACTATGCTGACGGTGTTACAATTCATGATATGACTCGACCAAAGAACGTGGTTCAGATTGGTCGTTACGATACCAATCCGGCTCAAAATTCGGAGTTTAACGGTTGTTGGGGAGTTTATCCCTTTTTGCCTTCCGGGCTGGTTTTGGCAAGCGATATGGAGAATGGTTTATTCGTGCTTCAACCAACGATTCAAGTTCCGGCATATTATGAAGGATTGGTTCGTGATGCATCCAATTTATCGCCATTAAATGGAGTTTCGGTAAAGATCTTAGGAAACGATAACAGTTATCATACGAATTCGAGTGGCGAATATTATGTTGGTGTTGTTGATCCGAATGTGTATAGTGTTATTTTCAGTAAAGTGGCTTACTATCCTGATACAATTCAAGTGAACTTCTTAACTGGTCTGGTAGAAATCGACACGATAGATCTTGTACCTATAGATCCGTTGAATTATACAATTTTGGTTACCGATTTCGATACCGGAGATCCGATTATTGGCGCAAATACGCGTGTTTCGAATGCGTTGATAGATATTGATCAAACTACGGATGGTTTTGGAGAAGCGAGTTTGGCGGTTTATTACCCTGGATCGAACAAAGTTATTGTGGGAAAATGGGGTTATGTAACGCGCTGCGTGGACACCATTTTGGAAAACGATAATGTAACGCTTCATTATGCTTTGAAGAAGGGGTATTACGATGATTTTTCATTTGATTTCGGATGGACAACCTATACAGGAAGTGCTACACAAGGATTCTGGGAACGAGGAATTCCTTTCCAGTCAGGTAATATTTGCGTTCCGGCTGAAGATGCTTTTTACGATTGTACGAACTACTGTTATTTAACCGGAAATGCTGAAACGCTTATTGGTAATGAAGATGATGTTCAAAATGGTTTTGTGACTTTGCTTTCGCCGGTATTTGATTTGACAAACTATTCAGACCCTTATATCTATTTCGAACGCTTCTTTTTTAACTGGTATGGAGCAGACGTTTACGACGATCATTTGACGGTGAATTTACAAAGTCCATCAGGGAGTTTATTGATCTATGAATCCGAAGACAGTATTTATTATGCCGACTGGGAACCTGTTTCGGTTCGCGTTTTAGATTTTACGCCATTAGGTAATTCCTTTCAGATTCGTGTCCGCGTTAGTGATTTATCTGGTATGAATAACGTTACAGAAGGCGCATTTGATCACTTTATGATCACCGAAGGTTCCGTTGCATCAGTAAAAGATGAAGTTGAAGCAAATTGGATGGTCATTCCAAATCCTTCCAATGGTGTTTTTACGGTCATTGGTGTGCCAATTGGAGAAGCTTATGCTGTTCTTGATCTTTCCGGAAAACAGGTTTATACCGGATATATGGCGAATAGCGAAGAAGTACTGGATCTGAAGTTTCTGAATGCTGGAGTCTATACTTTTCGAAGTGGAAATAGAACAATTAAATTGATGATTATCTAAAGTTGGAGATTCGTTTGGATCATCGATGATTGGGTTTTCAAATATGCATTGTTGATGCTTGCGTTCCCTCACTTTTCAAAAAGTAACTATTATAGCTACATTTGCTTCTGAGAATTCATCAAAAGGTTACCTTTTCTTATGTCTAATTCAACACTTACTGAAGCAATAACAGAACCAACAGTTTCAATTGTTGTTCCTTTATACAATGAAGTTGAGTCGCTTCCTGAACTGCACTCGTGGATCAAGCGCGTGTGTACAGAGCACCAACTGAGTTACGAAATCATGTTCGTTGATGATGGAAGTAAAGATGGCTCCTGGAATGTTGTGGAAGAATTGTGTCAGGCAGACTCAAACGTAAGAGGAATCAAATTTCATAGAAATTATGGGAAATCGGCAGCCCTTCAAAAAGGTTTTGAAGCGGTTATTGGAAAAGTTGTAATTACAATGGATGCCGACCTGCAAGATTCACCTGATGAGATTCCAGCCTTGGTGAAAATGGTGCTTGAAGATGATTTTGATGTTGTTTCAGGCTGGAAGAAGAAAAGATACGACCCAATCTCAAAAACAATTCCAACAAAGCTATACAACTGGGCTGCACGAAGATTAACCGGAATTTATTTACACGACTTCAATTGTGGTTTGAAAGCCTACAAAAAAGTGGTTGTTAAAAGCATTGAACTTTACGGAGATATGCACCGCTATATTCCGGCGTTGGCAAAATATGCCGGCTTCACAAAAATAGGAGAGAAGGTAGTTATCCACCAGGCTAGAAAATATGGAACCACAAAATTCGGTTTAAATCGTTTTCTGAATGGACCTCTTGACTTGCTGACAGTTGTCTTTATGGGACGTTTTGGGAAGAAACCTATGCATTTCTTCGGAGCATTGGGAACACTAATGTTTCTAATCGGTTTTGGATTGATTGCCTACCTTGGAATTGTCAAAATTTTCTTTGATACAACTGCAAAGCACCTGGTTGACAGAAGTGAGTTCTATATCTGTTTGGTAGCTATGATTCTTGGTTCACAGTTTTTCCTGGCAGGATTTATTGCTGAATTGATTGGTCGAAATTCTTCTACGAGAAACGTTTATCTGGTAGAAAAAGAAATCTGAGTTATGGCGATTTATGATAAATCCTGGACGCTATTTCTTGATCGTGACGGAGTGATCAATAAGCGGCTTATGGCCGACTATGTGAAAAACACAAACGAGTTTGAATTATTAGAAGGAGTGGCTAATGCAATTGCCGCTGCCAATCAGATTTTCGGCAAAGTTGTTGTAGTCACCAACCAGCAGGGAATTGGAAAAAAAGTAATGACCGAGCGTAACTTATCAGACATTCATGCTTATTGTGATAAGTTACTTCATGTTGCGAAAGCAAGGATCGATGGTTATTATTTTGCTCCTGAACTCGCAGCAGAAACAAACGTTCTTCGAAAACCAAATAGCGGAATGGGACTTCAGGCCAAAGCAGATTTTCCGGAAATTGATTTCAATAAATCTGTGATGGTTGGTGATTCTGATTCTGATATTGAGTTCGGAAAACGATTAGGAATGAAGACCGTTTTTATTGGTGAAGAAGCGCATAAAACTGCCGATTCAACCTTTGGAAGTTTGAAATTATTTATTGAAAGTTTAGCATAATGAAGACGATTTTTACACTGGTTTTTTTAGGAGTTTCAATACTTGGATTTGCACAGCCAAATGTGAAAGACGTTAAAGGTCGAAAGCAAGGTGTTTGGCAGGAGAAATATCCGGATTCTAGAGCTTTAGAATACAAGGGGCAGTTTAAAGATGATAAACCTGTTGGAACATTTACCTATTGGTATAAGAACAATAAGGTAAAAGCGATCATTGTTCACGATGAAGTTACGGGAAGATCAGTGGCTACGTTCTATCATGAAGAAGGAACGGTTTTAGGAAAAGGAATTTACAGAAATCAATTGAAAGATAGTGTTTGGGATTATTTCCATACTTCAGGAAGACAAAGTACCAAACAGACTTATTCTAAAGGTAAATTGAACGGGTTAACAACTATTTATTATGTTCCCGACAACAAAAAAGACAAATCCCTCATCGTTGCAAAAACACAGATGTACGTAAACGACACCTTGGAAGGCGACGCAATTGAATATTTTGAAACAGGCAAGATCAAGAGCAAAACAAAGTACGTTAACGGATTGAAAGAAGGAGTTGCAGTTGTGAATCACCCTGCCGGAAATCCTATGATGAAAGAAAATTACGTCCATGGAGTTAAGCAAGGTTATCAATATGCTTACGATATTGGAGGAAAAGAAATTGGAAAAGTATTCTATCTCCGTGGTGAGCGTTTAGAGGGTGATCGTCTTCAAAAACACCTGGATTATTGCAAGAAAAATGGGATTGATCCCAACAAATAGAAGCGGTAAATCTTTACTTGTATTGCTTTATTTTTTTTCGTAGACTTGCTACAATGAAAGTTGCATCAGTCGTTTTTTCTATTGCCTTTATCTTGTTTTCCCTATTTACAGGGTGTAAGAAAACTAAGGGCGTTGATTTTCATACCGATTATTATCCCGTTGTTAAAGGTAAATATGTGATCTATCAGGTTCAGGATATTGTTATTGACGTTCCTGTGAATCAACACGACACCACCAATTTCTACATTAAAGCTATTATCGGAGATACATTCGTTGATAAAGAAGGGCGAATTGCTAACCGCTACGAGCGCTGGTATGGTCCTAGTGCAAATGGTCCGTGGACACTTGTCGACATTTGGACAACTATACTTTCCAATAACAGAGCAGAGTTGGTTGAAGAGAATAACAGAACAATTAAAATGGTTTTTGCTCCAACCGAGACGAAGGAATGGAATTCGAATGCATATAACACGCTCGATGCCCAGGATTGCTATTATTCTGAATTACATGTGCCATACACCATTAATGGTCATAGTTTTGATTCTACGGTAACTGTTCTCCAGGAGTACAAAGAACCAAATTGGATTGAATATAGCAACAAGTATGAGCGTTATGCCAAGGGTGTTGGTATGATTCAAAAAGTGTTTATTGACCAAACTCACCAGAATGGGAATGTAAACCAAATCGTTAAGGGAAGAAAATTGTACATGGATTTGGTGACTTACGGTCAGGAATAGATTGTGACCTTATATTCATTTTGTATCAGTAATTCTTTCCTCATTAAATCAATAGCATTACCTAAATTAGCTCAACAGCCGTCTAAAGTTATTTCAGTCTCAGTTTAGTTGCTATTTTTGCTTTCAATAAATAATACGATGTCTCCTATTCAATTTTCAGAGGTAAAACAAGACTGTAAGCTATTTCGCGGAGGAATTCCTTGTAAACCAAATAAGGTTTCTGGCGCAACTTGTAACAACTGTTCTGAGTACGCTCCGGTTTCCAAAAGAATATTGATCATCAAATTAGGAGCTTTGGGAGATGTGATTCGTACAACTCCTTTGGTGGTTTATTACCGAAAGAAATATCCGAATTGCCACATTACCTGGCTTACCCTTTCACCGGATGTTCTTCCTCAGAAAGAAATTGATGAAATATTAAAACCAGATGCGTTCAGCATTTTTAAGATCAGTCTCAGGAGTTTTGATATTGCAATAAACCTTGATAAAGAAGAAGAAGCTTGCCGATTGTTGACTCAGGTGCAAGCGGTCGAGAAATTTGGCTATTCGTGGGATGGAGATCAACTTACTCCGGCAACTCCTGCAGCCGAACACAAAATAATGACTGGTTTCTTCGATGAATTATCGAAGATGAATACCAAAAGCTACCTTACTGAGATCTTCGAGATTTGTCATACCAATTTTGAATATGAGCCTTATCTGATCAATAAAAATCAGGAAATGACCGATTTGTGGAAGGTGAAATTGGATAAACTATCTGCCGGAAAAAAGATCATTGGTTTGAATACAGGTTGTGGACCGCGTTGGAATACACGTTTGTGGGCTGTGGAAAACTGGATCTCATTGTCAAAATTACTTGTCGCTAATGGTTATTTCCCTGTTTTTCTGGGCGGTAGTTTGGAAGACGAAAAAAATAAAGCAATGTCAGCACAAACCGGAGCATATTATCCCGGACATTTTTCTCTTGAAGAGTTTATTGCGTTAACTGATGGATGCGACGTTGTTGTAACTCAGGTGTCAATGATGATGCACATTGCAACTGCGCTTCAGAAAAAAATGGTTTTAATGAACAACATATTTAATAAGCATGAATTCGAGTTGTATGGTAGAGGCGAGATCGTTGAGCCGTCAACTGGTTGTGTATGTTATTATGGAAATAGTTGTTTGAAAGGAGAGTCTTGTATGAAAGATATTCTTCCTGAAAATGTTTTCGAATCAATCGATCGATTGGTAAATCTATAAGCATGAAAATAGGATTTCTATCTACTTTTTTTCCGTTTCGTGGTGGAATTGCACAGTTCAACGCCAGTATGTACAGGGCGTTCGAAAAAGTTGCAGATGTAAAAGCATTTACCTTTAAGCGGCAATATCCCAATTTTCTTTTCCCCGGCGAAACACAATACGTAACGGAAAAAGATGTAGTTGATGAAATTCCGGCAGAGCAGGTTTTAGATTCGGTTAATCCAATCACTTACGGGAAATCGGCCAGGAAGATCAACAAGTATCAGCCGGATATTGTAATTACGAAATACTGGATGACCTTCTTCGGACTTTCACTTGGAACCGTAATGAAGAAAATGCGCAAAGAAACTATTCGAATCAGTATTCTCGACAATGTTATTCCGCATGAGAAGCGCTTTTTTGATGGAATCAGTAATCGTTTCTTTATGAAGCATAACGACGGTTTTGTGGTGATGTCGGACAAGGTGTTAGCCGATCTGCTTACGGTTAAGCCGGATGCCAAGTATTTGAGGATTGATCACCCGCTCTACGATCATTTTGGTGCAAAAAGAAATAGGGAAGAGAGCTGTTTGAAATTAGGCCTGGATCCTGAGAAAAAAACAGTTCTGTTCTTTGGATTTATTCGTGGATATAAAGGATTGGACTTACTTATTGAAGCTGCGAAATACCTGGATTCAAGTTATCAGGTGGTGGTTGCCGGAGAGGTTTATGGTTCCTTCGACAAGTATCAATCTTTAATTGATGAATTGAAAGTTGCCGATAGAATCAAATTGTACAACCACTACATTGGTGATGATCAGGTTCCTGACTATTTCTCTGCTGCGGATGTTTGTGTTCTTCCATATAAATCTGCAACTCAAAGTGGAATTACATCCATTTCATTTCATTTTGAATTACCAATGATTGCTACAGATGTTGGCGGCTTGAAAGAAACCATTGTTGATGGAAAATATGGAACCATTGTTCCGGAAGTTGACTCAAAATTGATTGCTTCTGCAATTCAGAAGTATTTTGATCAAAACTTAAAAGAAAGCTATAGTGAAGCTTTGAAAAATTACAGAATGGAACACTCGTGGGAACAGTTTGTTGCTAAAACACTCGTTTTTGCGGAAGAATTACGAAAATCAAAACAAATAACATAACCCTAAAATCTAGAAAGTTAACACCTATTTCAGTCTAAAAGAGTATCGAAAACCAAGCTATTTTAAAAGGTTTTTGAACAACAGTTGACATTGACGGGGTTAAACTATATATTTGCGGGCTTAAAAAATGAAAACCAAATGCGTAATAAAGGATTTTTCTGGTTTCTAACCATCTTATTAACCGCAGTTTGTTTATTTCAGTTATCATTCACTTATTCTGCACTAAATGTAGAGGGTGAAGCTGAGAAACAAGCAGTGCGCCGTGTAGCCGAGGCTAAAGAACTTGCTAAAGCGAACGGAAACATTTATGTACTTGCTTCGGGAGACACTATTGATTTCAATAATCAAGATGCTAACGAAATTGCAAAGTCAGCGTTTATCAACGAAATTTTGAAAGAAAAATCAGAATCTGAAGTATTCCTTGGATTCAATTATTCTGAAGTAAAAAACAGATCATTGGCATTTGGACTTGACCTTGTAGGAGGTATGAGTGTAACAATGGAGATTTCTGTTCCTGATTTGGTAAAGAGCTATGCTCAACAGCCAGAAGGGTCAATTTTCAAAAAACCATTTGACGAAGCGTACAGAATTCACACTACACAAGGTGGTGATTTCATCGACTTGTTTGTTCAGCAGTACAGAAGATTTAACGGTAATCGTTTAATCGCTCAAGATTTAGATTTAACTGAAGTTTCTGATTTGTCGTTTAATTCAAGCAATGCTAAAGTGGAGACTTACTTCCGTGATTTGATTGCAAGTTCAATGGACGGTGTAGAGCAAATCATGAGTAACCGTATTAACCAATTCGGTGTTGCTCAACCAAACATTCAAAAAGAAAACGGTTCAAATCGTTTGTACATTGAGTTACCAGGTGTTCAGGATGAGGCTACAGTTGCTAAGAAGTTAATCTCTTCAGCAAACTTAGAGTTCTTCGAAACTTACACATTGGAGGACATGCAACCTGTATTGGGTATGATCAACATGGCTTCTAAAAATTCGGCAACAGATCTTGCTGATTTGGAGAAGTATGCTGTGAAATTGGATACTGCAGGTGTTAGTAACCTTGATTCTTTAAAAAGAGTTGAAGATTCTTTGACGCAACGTAGAAAAGATTCAGCTATGGCTACAGCAAATAAAGGTTCTAAGCCTGTTGCTAAAAAAGGATTGGCTGAGTTCTTGAAACCAGGAATGAATTCAATCATTGCTCAAGTAAAAGCTGAAGATAGAGATGACGTTAACGCTATCTTGAATCGTGCAGATATCAAAGCAATGTTGCCAGAGCAATTGAAAAGCACATTGAAATGGATGTGGTCAGCTAAACCTGAGAAAAGCATCACAAACGAAAAAGAAGAATTATACTCTTTATACGCAATCAGAACTCCAATGGACGGAAAAGCGCGTGTTGGAGGTAAAGATATTGCTAGAGCAGGAACTTCAACAGATCCTCAAACAAACGATCGCGTTGTAACACTTGAAATGTCATCTGACGGTCAAGACAAGTGGGGGCAAATGACTACTGAAAATCAAGGTAAAGTTGTTGCAATTACAATGGATGGTGTTGTTTATTCTGCACCGAACGTACTTAACCCAATTACTTCAGGAAGTACTCAAATTACTGGTGACTTCTCTATTGAAGAAGCTGAAGATTTAGCTGGTATCTTGAACGGTGGTGCACTTCCTGCTCCATGTGTTATCAAGGATTTGACGAAAGTTGGACCAACAATCGGAGCTGAAAACTCTAAAGCTGGATTGGTTTCATTTGCATTTGCTTTCTTGGCAGTATTCATTTACATGTACTTCTACTACGGTAAAGGAGGATTGGTAGCAGATTTCGCTTTGTTGGTGAACGTTATTTTGATCTTTGGATCACTTGCTTCTTTCGGAGCTGTATTAACATTAGCTGGTATTGCTGGTATCGTTTTAACGATTGGTACAGCGGTCGATGCCAACATCTTGATCTTCGAACGTGTTAAAGAGGAAATTGCTCTTGGAAAAACAACTGAAGAAGCAGTAAGAATCGGAAACATTAAAGCGTTACCTTCAATTATCGATGCCAACATGGCTCACTTGTTGGTTGCTGTTATCTTGAAAGTGTTTGGTAAAGGTGAGATCGAATCATTCGCTACAACGCTTATCGTGGGTATCTTTACTTCATTGTTCTCTGCAATTATCATTTCTAAATTGGTAATCACTACACAATTGGAAAAAGGGAAGACTATTTCTTTCGGTACAAAATACACGCACAATTTATTCTCGAACTTCCACTTCGATTGGATTGGAAAGCGTAAGATTTTCTATGCATTCTCAATTATCATTACAGTTGTTGGTATTGCTTCGTTATTCACTCGTGGATTGAACCAATCTGTAGAATTTACAGGTGGTAGAAATTACGGAGTTACAATAAACAAAGCTCATGACGTTGATAAGATTGAGGAAGGATTGAAGAAATTCTTAATCGAAGATGGTGAGAAGAATCCTGCTTCTGTAGAGGTGAAAACGAAGTCTACAGACATGAATCTTGAGATTACTACAAACTTCATGTTGGCGAATACTGCAGCTGATGCAAATGAAAAGGCACAAGCGAAATTGATGGAAGGATTGGAAAGCATGAAAGGTGAAATTGGTGGTTATAAGATCACGAATAACCGAATGATTAGTGCTTCTGTTGGTGATGAGATGTGGTCTTCTGCTTCGATTGCAATTTCATTGGCATTATTGGTAATCTTTGCTTACATCTTCATTCGTTTCGGACAATGGCAGTACTCTTTGGGTGCGATCATTGGATTGGCGCATGACGTTTTGGTTGTAATTTCAGTATTCTCATTGTTGCACGGTATTTTACCATTCAACATGGATATGGACCAGGCATTCATTGCAGCGGTACTTACCGTCATATCCTACTCGATGAACGATACGGTGATTGTATTTGACCGTATTCGTGAGAGCTTGAACTTTGATAAAGGTCAGCACGAAGCGAAAGAGGTCATTAATGACGCATTGAACAAAACGTTGAGTCGTACATTCAACACATCAATGATCTTGTTCGTTGTATTGTTGATCATGTTCATCTTCGGTGGACCTTCAATTAAAGGATTCTTGTTCGCATTGTTGATTGGTGTATTGATTGGTACATACTCTTCACTTTGTGTTGCAACACCAATTTTGATCGACTTTACGAAGCGTTTCAAAATTAAAGGAGAGAAAAAATAAGATTTTCAGAATAAAAAGAAAAGGGTCTGTTACAGCAGGCCCTTTTTTAGTATACTTGCTAACCAATTTGTAAATCAACTATGAGCATGGAAGACAGATCGCTTTTCAATGAAGAGTTAGCTCGTTTCTCACACTTTCACAAACGTCTACAACCATCAGAACAATTATTGTTCGAAGATAAGTCATGGAGTGTGTATTTCTCCAAACAGTTTATCGCGAAAGGAGAACTACCAGAAGTCAGTTTCAGAATGCGAATGATCATTTCATCTTATGTTGCTCAGCTTACTTTTGGTTATGATGATGTAATACTTGATCAGTTCAATAAATTCGAAGTTTATCCTTCACCATTTATTTCTGAGAAACTAGGAACATTGGTTAGGGGAGAAGCCAGTTCATTTGGAATCATTCGCTTGTCGTGGTTGGATATCGCAGAAGGTCATAACAACGCTTCTAATGGAGTTAATCTGGCACTTCATGAATTTGCCCACGCACTGCTAATTGATAACGTTAGAGAAGACGGAGACTTTCAATTTATCGAAGCGGATACCTATTTGGCTTTTCTTCAGCTTGCTGAGGAGGAAATGATTCGAATGAAAAACAGTCAGTCTCACTTCTTCAGAAATTATGCAGCTACCAACATTCATGAATTCTTTGCTGTTTCTGTAGAGAATTTCTTTGAACGTCCAGTTGATATGGAGCGCGAGTTACCAACGTTGTTTTTCAGCTTGACGAAGCTTTTGAAGATCAATCCTTGTGAACGATTGGTAAGAATAATGATATAAGATTATTTGTTATGTGCAGGGTGAATGTATTGAAAATGCTGTTTTGCTGTTTGTCTATGGCAATTCTTTTTAGTTGTGGATCAAATGAACGTACGAAATTCAACACGATTAAAGATATTGTGATCGTGAAGCAAGTGGTTTTAAAACCTTTCGCAGGTTACGAAATCGTTGACAATAAATTGCATTTGATTGGTCCAAGTGATGGAAACATTCCCAGAGGTTTTTGGGAATTGGATTATTCAGGAGAATGTGATCTGGGTCGATTTGCAGTGATTTACCAAAAAACCATGGATAGAAAAGCTCCATTCGATTACAAGTTCGGATTCCATGATTTGTATCATATTGAAATTACGGATGTAAATGAGGTTCGCCATACATACAGTTTAGAAAATAATCCAGATTCAGTAAGAACGATTTATGATTATATAAATAAAGTGACGAAGAACAATAAGAATACGATTATCACATTTCATTACAAAATTGGTTTATTGTGTTTCGACCGATTAGAAAGTCCTGAAAAACAAGCTGGTTTCAATGGTCACTTGACACAACAAATTGGTGGAGATAATCCAAAAATCCTCCAATATCCTTACATCCGCTTGCATCCTGAACTATTCTCGGATATGAAAAAGAAAGGTTTTCTGACTAAAAAGGATAGGTTCTATGTGAATTCTGGTTCTGGAACTGGATATAAGTACAAGACCATAGATGATATTCTTTACTAGGAAAGCTGGTTAAAGCGAATCTACAGACTTTTCTTATTCAATTCCGGATGCTTACGTAGATAATAGCGTAAGATGGTTCTGGCGTCACGGTCTTCGTTTCTTAAGTCGATAAAACGTTTCCATTGCTCACTTGACTTTTTGAACATGAAGTAAGGAACAAATCCGTAGCCTTTGTATGTTCCGTTTTCTATCCAGATAACTGATTTCTCGCTTTTCTCTCTACCGTTCTCAATAATGAAAAACGCTTCTTCGTCGAAAGTTAAACTGGAAATGATAGCATCCATTCGTTTGTTGTATTCCTCCGGACTTTCTTCCTGAACACATGCACCAAAGCATTTTTTGATCTGATATCCGAAACAACTTGATGATGATTTCTCAATTCCGCAAAGTTTCAAACACAAGTGATGATGCTCATTTAGAAAGTGAATGTAATCTGTAGCTTCTTTCTTGGAAGTAAAGGTTGTTAGCGGAAGTAAACTGTTTTTCGTCAAACGTTCCACAAACAATTGCTTGTAGCCGTGACCATCTTCAAAAGTGAATAAGCCGTAGCTGAAGTTGTTCTTTCGAAGAGCTCTGTTGTAGATCGGTAGATGTTGTTTAATCAACTCTGATTCGTAGAGTAATGCAATGAGTTCTGAACCCGTAAGTTCAAATTCGATACGTGCAATTTCCTGACGCATCAATTCTCCCTTCATAGTTTTGCTATTCTTCAAATGTTGGTCGATGCGTTTTCTGATATGCTTGCTTTTTCCAACATATATCAATTGATTCACATCGTTGAACAACTTGTATATGCCTGGTTTGTTCGGAATTTCTTCCAATGCTTCTAAATCAAGGTTCGGATGAAGAATTTTAGGATTAATGTCATCCTGAATAAATGTTTCCAGACCTTTTGGATCAGTTTCAAATAGGATTCGGAACAACTCTGCTGTTGCTTCTGCATCACCACCAGCTCTATGTCGACCATTGATTACAATTCCTAACTCTTTGGTGATCTTTCCTAAACTGTAGGATGCGTAACCGGGAAGAACATATCTCGATGCGCGAACTGTACATAATTGAGATCGTCGGTAATCAAAACCAAGATGTTTAAATTCCGAACGGATCATTCCATAATCGAAAGCCACGTTGTGGGCCACGAAGATGCAGTCCTCAGTAAATTCAATGAATTGTTTTGCTATTTCATAAAATTTTGGCGAATCCTGAACCATTCGGTCATTAATTCCTGTGAGTCGGGCAATAAACTCCGGAATAGGAATTTCAGGATTTATTAAGGTACAAAAGCTGTCAATTACTCGCGTTCCGTCGTGCTTAAACACTGCCAATTCAGTGATTTTAGAACTCTTTGTGGAGCCACCAGTTGTTTCAACATCAATTATCGCGTAAAGCATCGTTACGAAGATAACCCAGAAAGATGTAACTTTGTCACAAAAAAAGAGAAATATGGCAAGTAAACGCGCAATCAAAAAAGCACTTCATGGTATGCTAATCGATGTTGTTGATGAATGTTTGTATATCCAGGAAAACAATTCAACTAAAACAGAAGCAACAGATAAGTTGATGGATGATGCTTTTGATTTTACGACTGATGCATTGACTAAGATTCACCAAGCTAAATCGAAGAAGGATTATCCTGCACTTCGTAAAGAAATGGAAGAAAAAGGAGTATTCTTCGTTAAAGAATTGAACGCACTTCAAAAATAATTTTCAATCATGTATTGAATATTCGACTCCGGTTCTGAAAAGGATCGGAGTTTTTTTATTTCCCGCGGACGTGCACAGAAGAACACAGAGGTGAGATGAATTGTATGTTATAGAGATTAAAAATAAAGGAGTAATACGGGATTGTTATTTAGAGTCTTGAAATAAAAGCATCTGTAATCTTCCGTGCCTGCCTGTTGGCAGACAGACTCCTCTGCGGGAGGATTTTACAAATTCTTCGCCATCCACAAATCGCAGGCAAAATGACCTGAATCGCCATATGGTTTATCCAAATATTTAAATCCGAGTTGTTCATACAAACCAACGGCAATATGCAATTCAGGAAGCGTTTCCAGATAGATTTCGGTGTATCCTTCATCTATGGCCTGACTACAACATAACTCCATCAATCGTTTTCCAATTCCAGTCCCTCGCATTTTTGTCGACACATACAGTTTAACCAATTCAGTACAGCCTGCAGGCATTCCCTTCGTTGGAAAAATTCCGCATCCGCCAACTATTACATTGTTCACCAACGCAATGTTGTAGTACGATTTTGGAGTTTGAAACAGTTCGAATAAATGATCTGTTGTTGGATCAGTAAAAACGGTTCCAGGTTTATTAGCATCGAATTCCGTCAGTACAGAACGAATCAGTTCAGCAATCTCTTTGTTGTCTTGTGGCTCTATCGGTCGAATTACAATATGGTGCATATTTTCTATCAAATCTTCTACTGATTAAGGTACGCAGATTTTTTGAATGACGTTCAACTGATATTCTCTAAAACAAAATTTAGGAGTTTATTGTTTAACAATCGAGCGATGAATTGTTCCTTCGTTGGTTTTCATCACCAAAAACAGCTGTTGCGGATTGATATTCCCGATAAAGACCTTCCATTCTTTCTTACCAATAGTTGATTTTTCACTGATGATGTTTTGCACCAATTTTCCATCGGCCTGATACAAATCCATTTGGCAAAAGGTGTTGGTGTTTAGTTCAAGCGAAATGGTTATTTCTTGTTCCGTTGGATTTGGATTTACGCTCAGGACATGTATCTCACTTGGTTTAATTTCTTCATTCACAGACAATTCTCCGTGTAAGGAATACCTGTAAAGTTTTTCTCCGCTCATGTAAGCAAGTGAATCGCTTATCCTGAAGAAACGATTATAACCGGTTCCATTGTACATTGGAATAGTCCAGCTATTTCCGCCATCTACAGTTTCTAATAAAGATTGGGTGCTGCCTGTAAAACCATGATTTTCATCCAAGAAGCCAATCATCTGTTGTCGTATGTAATTGTTATGAATGATTTGTTGAGTCCAATTATTGCCACTATCAGATGATTTCACCAGTCTGACATTCCCTGTTTGAGGTAATCCTTCAACAGATCCCCAAAAGTGAATTCCGTCGGGAGTTTGAATTTTCCAGATGTAATCTTCTGCTACCATGGTTTTCAGTTTTATTGACCAGGTTTCACCACCATCATCAGTGTAAAGTACAATTCCTCCTTCCGATTCATCAATGGCTTTTCCAGCGGCGAATCCATGTGTTTCATCAATGAAATAAATATCGACTAAGGCTGAAGCGTAAGCGGACATATCTGTAAATTCCCAATTCATTCCACCATCAATTGATTTTATAATAAATGCTGGAGAGCTCCAAATACCACATCCGTAAATGACATTTTCACTTGGAGCAGCTAGACCACAAACTCCAGGTAAATTCTGTGAAATTGTTTGGTTTATCGGAGTCCAGGTTGCTCCACCGTCAATTGTTTTGTAGAAAATCTCCTCTAATGATCCGGCAAAGCCAACGTACGGGGTAGCAAATTCGATACATCTTAAATATTTCCCCGTACTGTAATAAAGATCCCAATTCAAACCATCACGAGTTTTAAAAATGTCACCATCAAGATTACAAGCCCAACCCAAGGTGTCGTTGTAGAAAAAAACATCATCATACCTGCCAGATTCAGGAACATCCAGAACCGTAAATTGTGCGTTCGAATAAAAGGAAGTCGAAACCAAAAGAATGAATAATAGTGTTTTCATAAGTGTAGATTTGAGTCATCTAAAGTTATTTCATTCTATACCAAATGACTAAACACGAAATAAAAGGAAAGCGCCTTTGAATCAATGATTTGACTTATTTGATGTTTTGAATTGAAAAGTATCTTGGAATTGACCTCTTATTGAGCAGAAAATACAATGTAGAATTGGTATTTTTGCTAAAAATTTTGAAGATGGCTTTCGATATTGCGATTATTGGTGGAGGAATAGTAGGTGCGGCAACGTTTTACAAGTTTCAAAGCAGGTATCCCGATTTGACAATTGTATTGATTGAAAAAGAGGCGGTTTTGGCAAATCACCAGACAGGTAATAACTCGGGAGTTATTCACTCTGGACTGTACTATAAACCAGGATCGTTGAAAGCCAAAAATTGTGTTGCTGGTCGACATGAACTAGTTGCTTTTGCAAAAGAACACAGCATTGCTCATGACGTTTGTGGAAAAGTGGTTGTTGCAACGGATGCAGCTGAACTTCCTCATATGGAAAAGATCTTCCAAAACGGAATCGCAAATAATACGGAAGGTATTGAAATGATCGATGCAAAACGTGTAAAGGAAATTGAACCTTACGTTGAGTCGATTGGTGGTATTTGGGTTCCTTGTACCGGAATTATTGACTTTCGCGGTGCAACAGAGAAAATGGCCGAAATTGCACTTTCCATGCAGCCTAAGAGCGAAATGAAATTGAATCATGAAGTTATTGCAATTGAACGAACGGAAGAATTAACGACTGTCATAACGAATAAAGGGAAAGTTGAAGCGAAATACCTTATTTTCTGCGGTGGTTTGCATGCAGATCGATTAGCGAAAAAAGACGGTGTGAACCTGAAAGAGAAAGTTGTAGGTTTCCGTGGAGACTACTACGAACTTACTGAAGAAGCGAAACATAAGGTGAAGAATCTGATTTACCCGGTTCCGAATCCGGATTTCCCTTTCCTTGGTGTGCACTTCACACGTATGACAAATGGAGAAATTGAATGTGGACCAAATGCTGTATTTTCATTTAAACGTGAAGGCTATAAAAAAACCGATTTCTCTCTTCGCGACACAGCGGACGCATTGTCGTACCGCGGAACATGGAATTTGCTCTTTAAGAATACCAGATTTGCAGTGAATGAATATCGCAGAGCATTTTCAAAGCGTTTGTTCCTGAAAACACTTCAACGCATGATTCCAAGTTTAACCATGGAAGATATTCATCCGGGAAGAGCGGGTGTACGCGCAATGTTGTTGGCACAGGATGGTGATACACGTGATGATTTCCGCTTTGAATTTCACGCTAACTCAGTTCACGTTTTAAATGCTCCTTCACCTGCAGCAACAGCTTGTTTGGCAATCGGCGGACAAATTGTCGATGAGGCAGAGAAACACTTTGGGTTGAAGTAAGACTACAAACTTAAAGACAACCTCAAAGAAGAATATTTTTTAATTAGAACCGCAGAGAAAAAGAGAGCACAGAGATTTGAAGTTTGCTATCTTCTTTGATTCTATTCAAATGAATTGTTTATCACTCTTCTAATTCCATGTTTTACTCGCGCTTCATTGAAGTTAATTAAGAGCCCAAGTTTACGATTACTGAGTTTAAGATAAGTTAATGTTTGTGCAAGATGAACATCCGAAAGCTCTTTTACTGCCTTTATCTCTACGATTATCCAGTCATTGATAAATAGATCAAGCCTAAATCCCGATTCAAGTTTCATCCCTTTGTAAACGATAGGTAACTCTACTTGGCGCTTAACATTTAGACCAACTTTTGAAAGTTCATGAAAAAGGCACGTTTCATAAACACTTTCTAATAATCCAGGGCCTAATTCGGTATGAACGTCGATCGCAGCGCCAATAATGATTGAGGTTAATTCGTTTTCAGTCATGATTAAGTTTTCTATTTAAGATAGTGAAAAACATCATTTATTGAACCCGACATTCTCTTTTTCTATACTCTCAGTTGATTGTAATTTGATTTCATATGTAATTGTCTCTGTGTTCTCTTTTTCTTTTTTTCTCTGCGGTTTTTAATGAAGCCTTTTCTTCATTTTTTATTAAGACAAAATCTCCTTTTCCATTTTCTCCGTAACTTCGAAACAAATACCTCAAACATGAAAATTCTCATTTCTCCCGCAAAATCAATCAACGAAAATTGCGAGTTTCCTTCTCTAGAGTTTACGACTCCACAGTTTGCAAAAGAAGCAACAGTTCTTCATGCAAAACTTAAAAAGTTGTCAGCTAAAAAGTTGATGGAGATGATGCATGTTTCAAAAGATATTGCTGAGTTGAATGTGAACAGATACGCAAACTGGCATTTGACAGATACCCCAACTGAAGACGTAAAACCTGCTGGATTTCTTTTTACCGGAGAAGTTTATCGTGGATTGGATTTCGCTTCACTTTCTGAGAAGGAAATGAAGAACGCTCAGGACCAACTTCGAATTCTTTCTGGAATGTATGGTTTATTGAAACCTTTCGATTTGATGTATCCGTATCGCTTAGAAATGGGAACGAAATGGGCCGTGACACCAAAACAAAAGAATTTATATGCTTTTTGGGGAGATAAACTGACGAAATCATTAATTGCGGAATCCGAGAAAGATGAAGTATTTGTGAATTTAGCGAGTTCAGAATATTTCAAAGCTGTTCAGTGGGACAAACTCAATCGTACTCATGTTACTCCTGTTTTTAAAGAATTTAAAGGCGGCGAATACAAGATTGTAATGACCTACGCAAAGCATGCACGTGGAAGTATGACGCGTTTTATCCTTCAGAATAACTGTAAAACCATTGACGATTTGAAATTGTTTAATGCAGACGGATATTCTTTCGATGTAAAGCAAAGCACAGAGAACGAGTTGGTATTCGTTAGATAGAATTTAACTTCATTTTCAGAATTAGAGATAAGATTTAGTCTTATGTCTTTAGTCTTTCGTCTCCAGTCCTTATATTAGTAAAATGTTCGGTTCAGTAATGAAGTCTTTACACGGAGGCGTTTTCTTTCTCCGCAATAAACTTACACAGCGACAATTTCTTTTGCTCTCAAGTGTAATTGTGGGACTTTCTTCTGCCTTGGCGGTTATTGCCCTTAAAACCTTTGCGCATTCTGTTTTGCTTTTCATGCGTTACATTAACGAGAAAGTAGGTTTTACTTATCTTGATTTTTGTCTGCCAATAATTGGTATTGTGGTAACCGTTTGGATAACGAGAAAATTACTTCGAAACCGATTGGAAAAAGGAACCTGGCGAATTATTTATTCAATCAACAAGCAGTCGAGTATAATGCCGCGCATGCAGATGTATGCCCAAATTCTTACGTCTTCTGTGACTGTTGGACTTGGTGGTTCAGCAGGATTGGAAAGCCCCGTAACGATTACAGGAGCAGCGTTTGGATCCAATTTCGCAAGGACATATTTGCTGAGCGCTAAGGAAAGAACCTTATTATTGGCTTGTGGTGTTGCGGCTGGAATTGCCGCGGCATTTAATGCGCCAATTGCAGGGGTTTTGTTCACCATGGAAGTCTTGCTGGCCGACATGGGGATTACTGCGTTTATTCCTTTAATGCTTGCCGCAGCTTCAGGTGCTTTGCTTTCTGGTGCAATTTTGAACGAAAGTATTTTGCTTTCATTTAAATCAATGGTGCATTTTGAGATGAGTAATGTTCCTTTTTACATTCTTCTGGGAGTGATTACTGGTTTTATCGCTGTTTACCATTCACGAATGTTCAATAGAATAGAGCATTGGTTTGAAAAATTGGAATGGGGAGTTTATCAAAAAGCATTGTTTGGCGCCTTGATTTTGGCAACGTTGATACTAATCTTTCCACCGCTTTTTGGTGAGGGTTATGATGGAATTCGCAATCTGACTCCAGAAAAGATGGGGAACATTGGTGAAGGCTTTTTGTTTCGAAGTATTAAGGATAAATGGATTCTGCTTCTTATTCTTGCCGTAGTTGCTTTCGTTAAAGCAATTGCAACAGGTTTGACATTAGGGGCTGGTGGAAACGGAGGGAATTTCGCTCCATCATTATTTGTTGGAAGTTACACTGGTTTTGCGTTTGCAACCGGACTCAATTTATCTGGAATCGCGAATGCACTTCCAATCACCAATTTTACTTTGGTTGGAATGGCGGGAATGTTGAGCGGGCTCTTTCATGCACCCTTAACAGCGATGTTCCTTATTGCTGAGATTACAGGTGGTTATGGTTTGATGATTCCACTGATGATCGTGAGTTCTATCAGCTTTGCCATTTCGAAACGGTATTTGGTGCATTCTATGGATACAGCGAAATTAGCGAAAGAAGGGCATGTTGTTCGTGCGGATAAAGACAGACACGTGCTTTCGTCAATCGACGCGAAAGATCTACTGGAAGAAATTGTAGTGGTGTTAAATCCGTTCAATACGATTTCCGATTTGATTCAATTGGTTCAAAACTCAAACCAGGCACTTTTTCCGGTAGTTTCTGAAAGCGGAACGTTGGTAGGAATGATTTATCTGGAAGATTTGCCTGAACTACTTCCGATTTACACCAAAGATCCGAATCGAACCTTGGATCAGGTGATGTCACCCGTTCGTTTTGCAATTCTTGCTGGCTCAACGACCGAGCATGCTATGGATTTATTCGAACGCTCAAAATTGAATTTCCTTCCGGTCATGGAAAACGATGAAGTGATTGGTTATTACTCCAAAGCTCGACTTCTGGAGGCGTATAGAAGAAAGATAATGGATAATATTGTTGAGTAAGCGATGAAGAAAACACAACAACTTTTAGCCTTTGTTTCCATGTTCGATGAAGTGGAAGAATCGCCGCATTTCGAAAGACGCTCGTTTCGTGTGAAGAAAAAGATCTTTCTGACCATCGACGAATCAAAGGATTCTGCAACGGTTAAATTGACCCCTGAAGAACAAAGCGCTTTCATGGCTTTCGATAAATCTATTTTTTATCCAGCAGCAGGAAAATGGGGGAAAGACGGTTGGACTATCATTGACCTGAAAAAAGTGAATAGTGATACGCTTGCAGATGCAGTTCGCTGCTCGTATTGTAATGTTGCTCCTAAGAAACTTGCCGATCAATTCCGGGTCGACTTTTAAAATTTCGCTCCTTTCATTTTCTCTTTGATTTCTTCCTTGTATTCTGGGAAATTCTTGCTCTCACTCGGTTTTGTACAATAAAAATCTTTGCGCTCTTCGCGAACTTTGCGGGAAAATGAAACCTTCGATTATCTTTGCTTAACAATTTCTTAATATGGATCCTGTAGAAATGTTCAGCAGAACTAAAAATCGTTTTTGGCAAAAGTGGTCAATAGCAGTAAAGATTATTCCTTTCCTTGCTCTTGTTGTTGGCGCAAAGTTTCTCTTTCATTACAAAGGATGGGAGATTATGGAAATCAATGCTGTCTTCACCAGTTTGGTTGGAGGAACCATCTTTCTCATCGGATTTTTGATCTCAGGAGTGCTTTCAGATTATAAAGAGAGTGAAAAATTGCCTAGTGAACTTGCTGCTTCGTTCAGAACGTTAAATGACGATACGGATACCTTGATCAGATCTTTTGATTCCAAAGCTGCCCGCGAGTTTTTAGGTTACCAAAAGGAACTGTATTATTCAATGCTGAATTGGTTTTATAAGCAAGAAAGAACTGCTGCTATGCTGAATAAAATAAGTGCAATGAATGATTATATCAGCGCCCTTGAAAAAGAAGGAATTCAGGTCAATTATATTGTTCGAATTAAGAATGAACAAAACAGTCTGAGAAAAATGCTGCTTCGCATTGATACTGTTCGTGATACCGATTTCATTGGTCCGGCATACACCATTGTTGAAGTGATGGGAATGCTCATTGCTTTCGGATTGATCATCATAAAAATGGAGCCGTTTTACGCATCACTTTTCTGCACAACGCTCGTTACGTTTTTAGTTGCATACATGTTTCTATTAATTCATGATCTCGACAATCCATTCGATTATTCTTCAAAAGGCGAAAGCGGAACCGAAGTCTCCCTGAAACCTTTCAATGACCTTTCCGAATCCATTTACTCAGAAGGTTAATTTAGTATTGTTCTGTAGAAAGAATGAGAGTAGAATCAATTGAACCTCATTTTTAGTGCTTTGAACGCTGAACTGAATGACGCTAAAATTCGAGAAAGCTCGAAGAGATCATTTCGAATTTCGACATTCAGAAGTTGGTTCAAATGTTTCGCTTTCAAAGCATGAATATGATTAGAACTTCATTTTGCGAAACAAGCTAAAAATTCAGGTCTTGACTTTCTTTTCTTTTCTTTGGTCAAGCAAAGAAAAGAAAGAAGTAAAACGAGAATTTTTATTCGACTATTTGGTTTTATAAAAAACTTTATATAATCTTTGTGCCGTCATTCTAAAGCGTAGAAGACATTTGTTATACAGAAGAGGCGAGAGACGGACTTTAAGACCCTCTGGCAACCAACTTTAAGTTTTCCCGATTTTTTTTGGGACGATTGGAAAACCGGTGCCAATTTCCGAGTTAGACATTTATAGTCTGACGAATATAAAAAATGTACTATGAAGCAATTTTTGTTCTTAAAAGTATCGTGTGTTTTCAGTATTTCTGATACTGTTTCTGCTTTTGTACATTTTTCTATTTCTGATTGTTCAACTAAAATCGAAACGGAGAAATGTCACTAGAAACCGCACTTTCACAAACCCTCCAACCGGTTCAATCGGTTGTTCATTTTCATGGCGATTTCGCCCTGGAATCCGGACAAATTTTGAAAAATCCTGAATTTGCTTATCAGGTTTGGGGGAATCTAAACGCAGATAAGTCCAACGTAATTTGGGTTTGTCACGCATTAACCGGAAATCACCTCATTCATGAATGGTGGGGCGGATTGTTCGGTGAAGGAAAACTCTTCGATCCGAATGATTATTGTATCGTTTCCGTTAACGTTCTTGGAAGTTGCTATGGTACTACAGGACCAGTAAATTCTGGTTTGTTCCGTGATTTTCCTTTGATCACCATTCGTGATATTGTAAACGGATTGGAAGTGGTGCGTGATGCCCTGGAAATTGAGAAAATTAAGATTCTGATTGGTGCATCTGTTGGGGGACAACAAGTGTTGGAATGGGCAATTCTTCGTCCTGAACTTTTTGACGCTATTATTCCAATAGCAACAAATTTTAAACACTCACCTTTTGGAGTTGCTTTTAATGAGGCACAACGTCTTGCCATTTTTGCAGATGAAACCTATGCTTTCGATTACCCACATGGTGGAAGAAATGGATTGGTTGCCGCAAGAGCAATCGGAATGATCAGTTACCGATCGTATGAAGGTTATGGAATTACGCAAAGTGAAGATTCTGAAGATAAGTACGATAATTACAAAGCCGCTTCTTATCAAAAATACCAAGGCGAAAAATTGGCAAATCGCTTTGATGCTTACAGTTATGTAGTGCTTTCAAAAGCAATGGATTCTCAAAATGTTCTTCGCAACAGAGGAACTGTAGAAGAAGTTGTGAAAAACCTCAGTATGCCAGCTTTGGTTGTGGGAATTGATTCAGATCTTCTTTTTCCACTTTCAGAACAACAATTAATTGCCGAAAAACTTCCAAATGCGCAGTTGGTAGTGCTTTCGTCACAATTTGGTCACGATGGATTCCTGGTAGAATTCGAAACCCTGACCAATGCAATTCAAACTTTTATTGAAAAAAACGAATTAAAAAAATGAGAAAACAATTAACAATAGGACTTTTCGGTTTCGGATGTGTGGGAACAGGATTATACGAAGTATTGAACAAAAGTGAATTACTTCAGGCTCGAATTAAACACATTGTGATCAAAGACATTTCGAAGTCGCGAAGTATCGATTCTTCTTACTTCAGTAATGATGCAGATCGAATTTTGAATGACGAAGAAATCAATGTGGTAGTAGAACTCATCAACGACAGTGATGCAGCTTATACAATCGTCAAACGTGCGCTTTCTTCAGGAAAACATGTGGTTTCGGCGAACAAAAAGTTGATTGCTTATCATTTGGATGAGTTGATTGCACTTGCTAAAGAAAACAATGTAAGTTTCCTGTACGAAGCTTCTGTTGGAGGGTCAATTCCAATTATTCGAAATTTAGAAGAATACTACAACAACGATTCGCTTTCAAGTGTTTCAGGAATTGTAAACGGAACAACCAATTACATTCTTACCAAAGTGGGTGAAGGACAATCGTTCGATGCAGCTTTAAAAACAGCACAGGAATTGGGATTCGCTGAATTGGATTCCACTTCGGATGTCGATGCATTTGATGCGAAATACAAATTGGTGATTCTTCTGAAACATGCTTTCGGATACACGGTGGAGCAAGATCAAATCTGGAATTACGGTATTCGTCAGTTAAAAACATGGGACGCAACCTATGCCCGTGAAAAAGGATTGAAGACGAAATTATTGGCATATGGTAAAAAGGTTGGGAACAAGGTTGTTGGATTTGTAGCGCCACATTTCATTCAAGACAATCATTTTGCGTTTAACGTAGAAAATGAGTTCAACGCTGTTGTTGTTGAGGCTTTGTTTTCCGACCGCCAGTTATTCCTTGGAAAAGGAGCTGGAAGCTACCCAACGGCAAGTGCAGTTTTATCAGATATTTCGGCATTACAATTTGATTACGCTTACGAGTACAGAAAAAGCTTACATGCTAACGAAATTGAATTAACGGAGAACTTTAAGTTGAAAGTTTACGTTTCTGGCACAACTGCAGAAGAGTTGAACAGCGTAAGGTTTGAAGAAACAATTGAAACCTTTAATGGTCCAAATCATCACTACAAAATCGGTTGGATAAGTTACAATGAAGTTTCAAAGATCAATTGGAACGATGAAAAAGGCTTATTCCTTGCCGTTTTAACTGATGGCGTTCAGTTGAATGAATTGGAAGCAAGTGCAGAATCCAATATTAATGTGAACTTAGTTGAAGCAAACTAATTAATGAAATGAAGATTAATCTCAATTTAATAGAAGAACCATTTGTTCTTCAGGCCAAAAATGAAGATGGAGTTACACTTACTATTGATGCTGCCGAGAGCATTGGAGGAAAGGGCAAGGGTTTGCGTCCAATGGAAATCCTTGCTTCATCTTTAGCCGGTTGTATGGCAATTGATGTGCTTCTTATTTTGAGAAAACAACGTCAAACAATTACACATTTCGAAATTGAAGTTGATGCAAAAAGAGCGAATGCAATTCCTGCCGTTTTTGAAGAAATTACCTTGATTTTTATTCTGAATGAAGGCGTAAATGAAGATAAACTTCAATCGGCGATTCATTTGACACATGAAAAATACTGTTCGGTGTCACAATCGCTGAATCCAAACATTAAAATAAACATTGAATCCAAACTGATCTAATGAGTAAGTACAGAGAAGAAACATTGGCCATTCGATTGCAGAATGAGCGCACGCAGGAGAGAGAACACAGTGTTCCCTTGTATCTGACAAGTAGTTTTGTATTTGATGATGCAGAACAAATGCGTGCGGCTTTTACTGATGAAATTGAAGCAAACATTTATTCGCGTTATTCCAATCCAAATGTGGATGAATTACTTCAGAAAATTGCCGCGTTAGAAGAAGGTGAAGCTGCTTGGGCAACTGCTACCGGAATGGCTGCGGTTTTTACCACATTTGCGGCACTTTTGAAAAGTGGTGATCACATTGTTTCGTCTCGTTCTGTTTTTGGTTCAACACATCAGTTGTTCATGAATATTCTCCCGAAATGGGGAATTACGACCACTTATGTGGATTCGGATGATTATGAAGCGTATGCGAAAGCAATTACTTCTGATACAAAAATGTTGTATTTGGAAACACCATCAAATCCCGGATTGGATATCATTGACCTGGATAAAATTGGTGCAATTTGCAAAGCGAAAAATGTACTTTTTGTAGTCGACAACTGTTTTGCAACACCAATCATTCAAAAACCATTGCATTTTGGTGCCGATATTAGCATTCATTCTGCAACCAAATATATTGATGGGCAGGGAAGAGTTTTAGGCGGATTAATTGTTTCCACAAAGGAAATCATCAAACAAATTGAAGGTTTCGCACGTCATAGCGGTCCGGCAATGAGTCCGTTCAATGCCTGGATTCTTTCGAAATCGTTGGAAACACTTTCTTTAAGAGTTGAAAAACAAAGCTCAAATGCATTGGAAATTGCACAACGTTTAGAAAAACACGATAAGGTAGATTGGGTGAAATATCCCTTTCTGATTTCGCACCCACAACATGAAATCGCGAAAAAACAAATGCGTTTTGGTGGCGGGATCGTATCGTTTCAAATAAAAGGAGGAATAGAAGCGGGAAGAAAATTTCTGGACAGTTTACAATTGTTTTCGTTAACGCCTAATTTGGGAGATAGTAGAAGTATTGCAACGCATCCGGCATCTACAACTCATTCCAAACTAAAACCGGAAGAACGATTGGAAGTTGGTATTTCTGATGGTTTGGTGCGCTTAAGTATTGGATTGGAGCACATAGAAGATGTTTGGGAAGACATTGATAACGCTTTACGTTAATTACGAATTACCAATTTCCAATTACAAATGAGTGGCTTGTGTCTATAGAGTGCGGGACTTCTCTTTTTAGTTAACATGAATTGGGTAATTCGTCATTCGCAATTAGTAATTAAGAGTTATCTTTGCACAAAAAAAATCTATGTCACAAGATATTAAAGCGGTGAGCTATTGTATTGGAATGTCGGTAGCAGACAGCTTAATGCAGCAAGATTTAAACGGAATTGATCCACAAGTTATGGCTGAGGCAATTGCCGATGTTTTTGCTGGAAAGACGCTTAAATTTTCACCGGAACAAGCTAACGGAATTATTCAGGGATATTTACAAGATGTTACATCGTCTAAATTTGAAGTATACAAAACTGAAGGAGAAGATTTCTTAGCTAAAAACAAAGAAAAACAAGGTGTTAACACAACAGCAACTGGTTTACAATACGAAGTTATTTCTGAAGGTTCAGGAGCAAAACCAAGTTCAACCGATACGGTTCAGGTTCATTACCACGGTACTTTGATTGACGGTACAGTTTTCGATTCATCTGTTGAAAGAGGTTTGCCTGCAACTTTTGGTGTACACCAGGTGATTAAAGGTTGGACAGAAGCGCTTCAATTGATGCCAGTTGGATCTAAATACAGACTTTATATTCCACAAGATTTAGCCTATGGTGCTCATCCGCATCCGGGTGGAGCGATCAAACCGTTTATGGCCTTGATCTTTGACGTTGAACTAATTGCAATAGAAAACTAATATGCGAATTTACAGCTTACTAATCGCCACAACTTTATTGTTCTCTTGCGGTGATGCAGAGAAAAAAGGTGATGTTGAAACATTAGAATTAAAAACTCCAAAGCAGGAGCTTTCTTATTTGGTTGGAGCAGATCATGCCCACCAATTAGACAAAGATCCAAACAAAGCAAAATACGACAAGGAGCAATTGTTGAAAGGATTTTGTGATGGTTTGGAGAATCCGGATGCATTTAACGATGCTGCCCAGCAGGATTTAATGAAATGTGTTGGAAACGGACAATTCAATGAATCATTTAACATACCAGGTTCATTGGCAATTGGAAAGCTGTTTGGAACAACTTTCAGCCAGTCTTGGACAAAATTGAACTTCATGTCGGAGTTTGATAAGAAGTACATTATTTACGGTTTTGAATTAGGTTTACGTGATCAGGATACGTTGATCGCTGAAGGTCCGAAACAGAAAATGATGTCGGATTTGATGAATAAGTTGAATACCAGAATTTCTGCTGAAGTAACAAGAACTGAAAAAGTATTCTTCGACAAGATCAAGAAAAAGCCAGGAATCAAGGAATTGCCTCAAGGACTTTATTTGGAAGCTGTAAAAGAAGGTACAGGTGCTAATCCGAAGATTACTGACGATGTATTGACGCATTATTCTTTGATGAATGCAAACGGAGACACATTACAAACAAGTTTAGGTTCTGAGCCTGTTGGTTTCAACCTGAGCGGTGTAATTCCGGGATGGAGTGTTGGAATTCCTTTCATGAAAAAAGGAGGGAAGTACAAACTTTATGTACCACAAGCTATGGGTTACGGTGCACAGGGAACACCCGACGGATTGATACCACCATTCTCAATTTTGATATTCTATATTGAATTAAAAGACATTGGCGAAGCGGGAACGCTTTCAAAACGATAGTAAAAGGAAGGGGAAACAAAATTTGTTTCCCCTTTTTCTTTTTGCCATCATTGCCGGTTGACAGCACTTCTTAATTCTGACACTTCACATGAAGTTCGGAACCTGACTAAACCATTGTCTACTAAGAAATTCAATCTTTAGAAAAAGTAACATGTAAAGACGCGATGCATCACGTCTCGACAAAACGGATCCTCTAACGTTTCTACTTAAAAGGAAAATCAGGAATAGGAATAAACTGATCTTCTTCGCCCTTAATTTTCGGGAACGATTGCGTTTTCCAATCTGCAATAGCTTTGCTTATTTTATCCCTGGATGAACTAACAAAGTTCCAGTGAATGAAACGTTCTTCTTCGAACGCTTCGCCGCCAAATAAGTAGAGACTGGTGTTTTCCATCACTTCGAACGAGCATAGTTTCGCGTCTTTTGCAACTAGTAATTGCTTAGGACCAAATACTTCACCGTCAATTTTAATTCCACCTTCCAGAATGTATAAGCCACATTCACCATAAAGAGCACTTTCAAAATCAATTTTGGTAGGTTCGGTGTTCTTTATTTCCAACAGATAAAGCGGGCTATAAACGGGAACAGGTGATTTCTTGTCGAAAAGTTCACCAGCTAATAATTTAAATTGAACATTGTCTTTTTCCCAGCTTGGAAGTTGATCTGCCTCAACATGCGTGAAACTCGGCTCACAATCTTCTTCATGTTTTGGAAGGGCCACCCAAATTTGTAGTCCGTGGAGATTTCCTCCCGAACCTTTCATGCGTTCTGGTGTGCGCTCAGAATGTACAACGCCTTTTCCACCCGTCATCCAGTTAACCGCACCAGGGCTAATTTCTACATTCGATCCAATGCTGTCTTTATGCAAAACTGTTCCTTCGAACAAGTAAGTTAGCGTTGAAAGTCCAATATGCGGGTGTGGTCCGATATCTAAAATATCATTGTTCGAATAGGAAACTGGTCCCATATGATCAATGAAAATAAACGGTCCAACCATTCTTTTTTCACGAAATGGAAGAATACGACCTACCATGAAATTGCCAATGTTTGCGGCTCTTTCTTCAATTATTAATCCTACGTTCGACATATGTTTTATTTGGTGATGATGAAACCAATAAAGGTTGCGAGAATTCCTAATACGATACTTCCAACAATGTAGAGCAGAGCATTCCAAATCTGATTTTGCTGAATGAGAGCTAAGGATTCATTAGAGAATGCTGAGAATGTGGTGAAACCGCCACAAAAGCCTATAACAAATAGCGCTTTCAGATTTTGAGTGTCGCCAGAATGCTTATGGAAATAACCAAGAAGTAAACCTATGAGTAAGGAACCTACAATGTTTATGAGTAAAGTTCCAATGGGAAAGTTAAAATTGTATTTCTGAAACCCTTGTCCAACCAAATAGCGCAAAACGCTTCCCAGTCCTCCTCCAACAAATATCAGTAACAGTATTTTCATCTTAAATAGGCAAGAAAACAGCTAAGCGATACATGATCGGCTGAATGACTCCGGCATCGTTTTTAATAAAATATCCATAACGGAACGGACTATTCGGACTATTTGCAATGTCGTAATAAACGCCGGCGTTCAACCTGAAATTTTCAAATTCATGAGAAAAACCACCGCCAGTTAACGCTGTCACAACCCAGGTTCTGCTTTGACTTGGAACCACCACATTAAATGGGGAAGAAAGTAATTCAATTTCAGTTCCAATAAAGAAATAGTTCAGCATGCGGTAATGTAAAAATCCGCCACCGCCATAAACATTGAAAGCATAAGCTGATCCTGTGTAAACCGGTTTCGACCAGGTGCGTTGGAAGCGAACACTTGGACCAACAACCAAATTTTTTTTGATTTCAAATCCGTACTTCAATCCCACACCAAACATTCCTGAAAATGTACTTGCGCTGAAGGCAGCATCTATTCCAATTTCCTGTGGAATTCTCTTTTCCTCGGTTTCTTCTTCATCCGAATAATACAATTCAGTGTCTTCTTGTGAGAAGGAAACGCTGGAAATAATCAAAAAAAGAAAGAATAACCGTTTCATAATCAAAGTGTGTTCTAATTTACAATGTTATTTACAAATTCGAATTAAAAGCTCCTGATCAATTTCATGCTTGCCCTCAAATTGCTCGACTTTGAAAGCTAAGTTTTTATAAAGTGCAATCATTTCGTTTGCACTTTCACCGTTGAAATAAGGATCTTGATTTCCGATCACAGCGAATCGTTCTTCAGGAAGTTTTAGATTTTCGTTTATGGAAATATCTGGCGGAAAAACGCCTGCCCATGCAATAAAGCGATCTACAGGTATTTTGGTATTACTCAACCATCGAGCTGCTGTTGCTACGCCTTGCGAAAAACCAAGAACTGTGATTTTTGAGGGTTTCAACTCGTGAACAAGCATGTCGACCAATTGATTCAATGCGTTAATATTCTCAGAAATGTCTTGCTCACGCCATTCTCGCGTCATCCATGAAGCACCAACGCG
>CBFGNV010000031.1:0-45967 GCA_965650275.1 uncultured Fluviicola sp.
AAATAACTACTAAATACGATTTAATCATGAGAACAAAATACATACTAGTTATTCTGACTTTTTTAAACTTGTCTGGAATAGCGTTTGCTCAACAATTACCGTTCAGTACACAGTACTTTACAAATATGTTCACTGTAAATCCTGCATTTACCGGAGTAGATGAATATGGTCAAATATTCTTGTCGCACCGTAGTCAGTACTCCCGTCTTGAGGGTGGACCACAAACCAGCTACTTGTCAATTGATGGTAAAGTGGGGAAAAATATCGGCTTAGGGATGATCGCTTTTCACGACCAAACAGATATTCTGTCGAGAACCAGTGCAATGGCAAACTATTCTTATGCAATTCATTTTTCAGCTGATCATTACTTTACGGCTGGATTATCAGCTGGAATACAGAACAATACAGTTGATTACGATAAAGCACTGGTTGTAGATCCAAATGATCCAATTTTATTCAACGCAAGACAGAACAGAACTGTTTTCAACGCAGACATAGGAATTGGTTATCGTCTAAAAGGACTTCAAGCAGGTTTGGCAATTCCTCAGTTATTGGTAAAACAACCAGATTTCACAAACAATACTGGTACGAGCATCATTTACAATAACTCACGTCATTTCCGCGGAACACTTCGATATGACTTTACATTAAACGAAGCGCAGGGATTAACTGCTTATCCATTGGTGATGATTCGCGCTGTAAAAGGTGCGCCTGTACAGTGGGATTTTAATGCTGTCTTAGATCATAAAAAATGGGGTTGGATAGGTGTTTCCTATCACAGCAATTATGCTGTTTCCTTTAGCGCGGGCATTCGATACAAAAACCTGAGTGCCGGATACACACATGATATTATTGTAGGAAAGGTATCTAATTATAGCAAGCGTTCTTCAGAATTCGTACTGATGTACAGTTTAGGTGAAAAATGGCGTAAACAAAAAGAATGGAATACAGATATCGAAAACAAAATTGCAACAGTTGAAGATGTAAACAGCAAGCAGCAATCAGAAATTGATCAATTGAAAAAAGAAACGGAAGATCTAACGGAAAGACTGCGCTTAACGGAGGAAAAACTTGTCGTTAATGAAGAAGCACGTGATTCTATAAAAACAGATGTGAAAGAATTACAGGTTGCCATAGAAAAAACACCTTTTCAGCAACCTTCTGAACAACCTAATGTAGGAGGCATCAACCTTGGAAAGGCTGAAAACTACCGTGTTGAACATTTTTCTTCAGATACACACACAATTGAACAGTCTCTTGATTCGGCACCTGTTGGCTACTATGTTGTAGTTGGAGCCTTCGGTGTAAAATCAAATGCTTACCGTCAGCACGCCGCATGTGTAGCTAATGGTCAAACGGATACCAAAATACTCTTCAATAACAAAAATGAGCTCAGAGAGGTATTCATTTTTTACACCATGAACGAGGCGGAGGCAATTGCATACCGCAATCAGTTTACAGACAAATATCCTAAGATCTGGGTATTACGTCTTCAATAAAAAATACGATTCCAATTTAACTGAAGAATGGGGTTCCAGCTGGAACCCCATTTTTATTTCTATTTAACAGGCTTTAAAATTTCTACCATTGGTTTGCCGGTCATGGCATTTGGTCGTTGAATGTTCATCACATGAACCAAAGTTGCTGCTAGGTCAATAATCTGGTAAGGTGTAAAAACATCTCCCTTTCCTAATCCGTAAATCAACGCAGGAACTTGTGTATCATAATTAAATGAAGAACCATGGCTTGTTCCTTTTCTGGATTCTTCTGTATCTGCACTCTTGGATAAATATCCCGGCTGAAGAATATAGATGAGTTCACCACTTCTTTCCTTATCAAAACCTTGCGCTGTCATTTCCTGCCAATTGTTTGCCGGAACATTTCTCAATTCGTCTCTTGTGTAAACCGCTTTTACTTCAGGCCAAAGTTCAATTTCTTTTTCGATGAAAGCAATGATTGCTTCTGTGCTTTCGTGATTCAAGAATTCTTCTTTCAGATAAACGTTATTATTTCCAACTGTTAGAATCGGATCTACCTGAAATTCTTCCAAACACTTTGCTTTCAATTCTTCAAGGCGGGCATCCTTAAACAAATATCCTCCTGGCAGTTTGTGATCTGTCAAATATTGGGGAACTGGAACTACGGCATGATCTGCACTCAGCATGACTACATAATTTCCTTTTCCAACTTCCTTATCAAGAGCCATAAATAATTTATTCAACTCTTCGTCCAAACGATAATAAACATCTTCTATCTCTAGTGAGTATGGTCCATATTCGTGACCAACAATATCAGGCGTACTGTAAGAGATCGTCAAGAAATCCGTAGTCAGATCATCTCCCATATTCTCCCCTTTCATTGCTGCGATTGCGAAATCTGTCAAATAAGTATTTGCAAAAGGAGTTGCGGTAAATAGACCAACCTGTTCAGCGAGTGTTTTGTCACTAAAATTGTACGGAAAAACAGGAAGTGATTTCCCTCCTATTGGCAATTCATACTTCGAATTGTCATTTCTAACAGTATACAAGGTTGAATCTTTACTTAGGTTCCAGGTTTGTCCCAAATACTTCGAAATTGGACAAGCCGTTAAAAACGAACCGTACCAACCCGGATAAACATTCGAATAATAAGTACTTGAAATAAAATTACCGGAAGAATAATCGTACCAATACGCACCGTCGGGCATGTGACCTGAAGGTAAAATTGCACCACGATCTTTTATAGAAACTCCAACCACTTTCGCATCGGGATAAGTAAGTTTCAATTGATCTGTAATGGTATTTGCGCGTAAAAAGTGCGGTGAACACTTTCCTGACGTTGATTCAGAATCAATTGATTTTACTGTAGAGTCTTCCACACAATTCACAAATCGTCCATATTCTCTCTGATACCAATCGTTGGCTACAATTCCGTGATTGGAAGGTGTTGTTCCCGTGTAAACAGAAGCATGTCCAGGACCTGTATACGTTGGGACATAATTGTATGTCACATTTCTAAAATTGTATCCTTGATCCATTAGGCGCTTGAAACCGTTCTTCCCAAAGTTGGAATAGTAGCGGTACAAATAGTCGTATGACATCTGGTCAACAATAATTCCGACTACCAACTTCGGAGCTTTCTTTTGAGAAAATGAAAGGTTAGAACAAAGGACAACAGCGAATACAATCAGGAAAAATGTTTTCATTTCAATGCTTTTTACACAAATCTACCGAACTTTGAGAGAAAAGAGGAAAGAACTTTGTAACGAAAAAAATATTTTTGCACAGACGCGATGCATCGCGTCTCTTCGCAATTTTGAATTTGGAATATGCTTGGATTAAAATTACCAACCGACCCACGTTGGGTAAACATCGTAGAAAAGAACATTGAAGAGATTTTGACTGATCACGCATTTTGTGAGCAGAAAGCGGCAAGTAACGCCATTTCTATAATTGTTCAATATCCGCAATATCCGGATATGGTGAAGGCGATGACAGAGATCTGTCAAGAAGAAATGGAGCACTTTGGAATGGTGCATGATAAGATTCTGGAACGCGGTTATCAACTCGGTTTTGAGCGTAGAGATCCGTATGTACATGATTTACTCGACTTTCTAAAACAAGCACATTCAGGAAATCCGAAGAAATCACACATGGTAAATCAGTTACTGTTTGCGGCAATGATAGAAGCCAGAAGTTGTGAGCGTTTCAAAATTCTTTCTGAGGAAATCAATGACGAAGACCTACGTGTTTTCTACAGAAGTCTGATGGAAAGTGAAGCAAGACATTATATCACATTCCTGAATTTTGCGCGTAAATACGGTGACGGAATTGATGTTGATGCACGCTGGAAAAAATTCCTGGAGTTTGAGGCGGATTTAATGGGGAAATACGGGAAATCCGAGACAATCCATGGGTAGATGGATTTTAGACCGAAGACAAAAGACTTGAGACTGAACTTGTCTTTAGTCTAAAGTCTTATATCTAAAGTCTATAAAACAACAAACTCCACTCTCCTATTCTTTGCTCTTCCGGCATCAGTAGAATTTGAAGCCACTGGTTTAGAACTTCCATAACCAGCAGTTTCAATTCGGTTCGCTGCAATTCCTTTAGAAACCAAGTACTCTTTTACAGCGATGGAGCGGTTTTGAGAAAGCAATAAATTCGAACTTTTATTACCAACGTTATCCGTATGACCAGATAAAGCAATTTTAAACGTTGGATTCGCCTTCATAAACATCACCACCTTCATTAATTCTACATTGGAACTTGCCTGAAGCGTTGATTTAGCGAAATCGAAGTTCACATTCTTCAATACTAACTTTTGACCTTTCTTTGCTGTTCCTGTAAAATAAGTAACTGCTTCGGTTTTTGTGTTCTCAAAGAAACTTTGCGTAAACGTTGGTAAACCGAGGGTACAAATTTTTCCTTTCAAATCAATCACATTCACTTTCATGTCACAGCCAGCTCCAAGTACATTCGGATGTTCAATGGTTCCTAAAAAACTGGTGTTGTAAATGGGAAAATAGATCTTTCCGTCGGCGGCAATCTGCAAAGCACCAATCCATTCTTTATTGGGCGATTGTCCGATCAGCAATTGCGAAGCCTGAATTTTCTCAGGACTTCCAGCCTGAAGATTAAACTGATAAATTTCTCCTGTTCCCGCAGCGGTTGCGTAAAGTAAACTTCCATCAGGCGAAAACTCTACTCCGTATGCATAGGATTTCGCTTTCATCTTCACCGAAATTGGATTGGAAACCATTCCCGTTGAATTGTCGAAGTCGAACATTTCTACAACATCTACCTCTTCTAAAGCAACCGCCAGGTTCGATCCGTCAGGATTGGATTTCATATACCCCTGTGTATTCAAGCTTCCGCCTTCATGAATCATTCCCGTTTTGCTAATAACCGCTGTTCTGTTAACTCCTGTTTCTGTAACCAGATAAGCTAGAAAATCATTGTTCTTCCAACCATGACAAATTACCCAGATATCCGTTCCATTTCTGTGTGCAACCGCCGTTAGTTTTTCTGTAACCGGAGTTTCGAGTGATATATTTTTCTCTGATTGCTTTACTTCACCCAAACCACCATTCATTCTTGTATCTACCAATGAATAACAAATTCCGGCTTCCTGAGCCGTTGCTGCAACTGTAAATAAATAATATTCTCCGGGATGTTTTGGTCGAGGAATTGCAACTCCAGACTGCGTTGAAGAAGGATCACCTTTTAATCCGCCGCCATTAGACATGATCTTATGTGAAGCATTCCAGACTGTAATTCCATCTGTATAAAACAACAATTTCCCTTCTTTTGTACTAATTACAGAACAACCTTCGTCTGTACTCAACGCACCATTTTCTAAAGCTACCGGACCTGTTGCTGTAAATTGAACTCCGGCGTTTCTTCCAAAGTACCAGAAGTCGGCTTCTTTTTGAGCAAAAGTATTGGAAGAAATAAAGATTGTTGAAAGAAAGAATACGATTTTTTCCATGTTTGAATTGGGTAAGTACAACAGTATGAACGATAGATAAAACTAAGTAACTTAAAAATAACTAATTTCGTTACGCTTTAACTCATAATTAATGAAACTTTTATTTCTTTCATTGCTTGGCACATTTTCGTTCCTAATCTACGGTTTCACGCTTCAAACAAAGAGCAAACTTCCCGAAGAAAAAAAATACGAAACTGAATATGTTTACGTGATCATCATGGATGGTCCAAGATTTACCGAGACATATGGTGACACTTCGTACCAGCACATTCCACATCTTGGAAAAGAGCTAATGCACGAAGGTGTTTTACTGTACGATTTCAGAAATAATGGTCCAACCTACACAAATGCGGGACATACAGCAATTTGTACAGGAAACTATCAGAGTATAGCCAATGACGGAAGTGAATTGCCTAAAAATCCATCGATGTTTCAGTATTATTTGAAGGGAACTGGAGTCGATAAAACGAATGCCTGGATTGTGAGTTCTAAGGGAAAACTAGAGATTTTAGCAAATACGAAAGACAAAAAATGGTGGAACGAGTTTATGCCGTATACTTATTGTGGTCCAAACGGAAATAGTTCTGAATACACCAATGATCTTGGAACCTTGAAGAAAGTGACTTCTTTAATCACGGGTGAAAATCCTCCAAAGTTAATGTTGGTCAATTTCCTTGCTGCAGATACATATGCACATTCTAACCAATGGGAAGATTATTTGACGAGCATTAAAAACCTTGATGGATATGTTGACCAAATTTGGAAAACAATTCAGTCAAGCGAAAAATTGAGAAACAAAACAACGCTGATTATTACCAATGATCATGGTAGACATTTGGACGGACATAAAAATGGTTTTATAAATCACGGAGACAACTGCGAAGGTTGCAGACATATTTCATTCTTAGGATTAGGTCCTGATTTCAAGAAAGATGTAGTGATCAAAAACTATGGTGAACAATTGGACATTTCCGCAACAATTGCTGAAATGCTTCACTTCTGTATGCCTACCGGAACTGGTAAAGTCCTTACTGAGATTTTCAAATAGATAGAAGCCAAAAGATACAAGAGGAAAGAGGAAAGTTGTTCGAACAATTTTCCTCTTTTGGCTTTTGGCCTTCCTCTGAACTGGTTACTTTTTTGTCACCAAGTTACTTTTAGAATTTTTATTCTTCAATTGAATTCATATACATTTGTCTACAACTAAAAACGAATTTTATGAGTAAAGCAAGAAACATTATTGGATGGGTATTGGCAAGTTTAATCACAGCATTTTTGTGTTTTAGCGCAACTGCGAAACTTGGATTGATGGATTTCCCGGGAAAAGAAGAAATGTTTAGCACAATGGGGTTAACAGGAAACGAACCTCTGGCAGTTGGAATTTTAGAAGTGCTTTGTGCATTTTTATTCTTAATCCCAAGAACTGGTGTTATCGGAACCATGTTGATCTGTGGATACATGGGTGGAGTGATTGCAACGCATTTGGAGCATGACAATGACCTTTCATTTGCGATTCCATTTACAATTATTGTTGGTATTACAGCATTGATCAGATACCCAGAGTTAACAACTCGAATTATGGGTAAGAAATAAAAACAGACTTTTTGAGTCAAAATGCAAGAGCCAGGACAATTTCGTTCTGGCTTTTTTGACTTTTGACTTTTGCTTTTTAACTTCTGCTCTCTATCTTTGCACCACTCTTAATTAAATAAAGACATAGCATGCAACTGTGGAATACATTTAGCAAAGAGGAATTGGAGCAAAAATTGCGCGAAGCTGGTTACGAATTTGTAACGATTTCTTTCTACAAATACGCGAAAATTGCCAATCCTCAACTTTTCAGAGATTATCTCTATCAATTATTAGATCAACTTAAAGTTGTTGGTCGAATTTACGTTGCTTCCGAAGGAATTAACGCACAAATTTCAGTTCCTACTGACCAGTTCAACAATTTCAAAAACGATCTTTATTCTATCGATTTTTTAAATGAAGTTCGATTAAATGTTGCCGTTGAGGAAGAAGGTGCTGAATTTCCGTTTCTAAAGCTGAAAGTAAAAGTTCGCAATAAAATTGTTGCAGATGGTTTAGACGATGAAACCTTTGATCCATCTGATATCGGGAAACACCTTTCCGCAAAAGAGTTCAACGAACTTACAGCGAAAGAAGATACCATTCTGATCGATTTTAGAAATCATTATGAAAGTGAGGTTGGACATTTCAAAGGCGCTATTTTACCAGATGTTGACACTTTCCGCGACTCTTTACCACATATTGAGGAAGAATACCTGAAAGGCAACGAAGACAAAAACATTGTAATGTATTGTACTGGTGGAATTCGTTGTGAAAAAGCTTCTGCATACTTCAAACACAGAGGATTTACAAATGTTCATCAGTTAGAAGGTGGAATTATCAAATACGCCAACGACTGCAAAGCAGAAGGAATCGACAATAAATTTATTGGGAAGAATTTCGTTTTTGATGAGCGACGAGGTGAACGAATTAGTGATGATGTGATTGCTAAATGTCACCAATGTGGAAGTCCAGCGGATAATCACACCAACTGCGCTAACGAAGCTTGTCACTTGCTGTTTATACAGTGCGAAGAATGTAAAACGGAGTTTCACAATTGTTGCAGCAACGAATGTTCAGAAATTTCGCAACTCCCTGTTGAAGAGCAAAAAGCACTTCGAAAAGGAAAACTGTATAGCAATGTGATCTTCAAAAAAGGAAGAGCTGCGCATTTAAAAACGCGCGAACCTAAAGAAAATGATTAATTTTCCTTTCCAAAATTGAATAGTGTGTTAGCAGCAATAAAGTGGGACGTCAATCCTGAAATTATCGATGGTTATGCAACTCCGAATTACTACGGAGTATTGTTTATTACCGGAATGATCATCGGATACTTCGTTATTCGTAAAATGTTCCGAAATGAACTTGTTCCTGACGATAAACTAGATCGGCTGTTACTTTACGTAGTTCCTGCAACTATTATTGGCGCACGCTTAGGACATGTGTTATTCTACGGGCCTTACTGGGATACAAAAAATGAATTGGGTCAAACGCAATTGGGATATTTTGATCATCCAATTGAGATTCTAAAAATTTGGGAAGGTGGATTAGCAAGTCACGGTGGGGCATTTATGCTTCTATTTGCGCTTTGGTTATACTCAAAACAAGTTTCCAAGCAATCTTATCTATGGATCTTAGACCGAATAGCGGCGCCAATTGCAATTACAGGAACTTTTATTCGACTGGCAAATCTAGTAAATGGAGAAATTGTTGGTTACGAAACCGATGTTCCCTGGGCGTTCCAGTTCATGAGAGAAGATTGCCACTTTGAAACTTGTGACTGGGCTGATATTCCGGCGCGCCATCCTGCTCAACTATACGAAGCAATTGCCTACTTTATCATTTTTGTCATTCTATTTCGTCTTTACTGGAAACGTTCATACTATAAAATTGAAGGAAAAGTATTCTCCTATTTCCTGATTTTGTTGTTTGGTGCCCGTTTCGCTTTGGAGTTCATCAAAGAAGGTCAGGCGGTAACAGATGGCTCATTACCAATTAACATGGGACAAATGCTAAGTATTCCGTTTGTTTTACTTGGTTTCTATCTCTTGTGGAGATCCAACAAAAATCCGAAAGAATCGATTTACGATCCGGAAAAAATATAAGAGAAAAGGCTATCAAACGATAGCCTTTTTGTTTTTAAGCATTTGTTCTCGATACAACTCTGATTTCAGTTTACACTTCATCAGAGTTACTCGAACTGACATGCTTCTTCAAAATTATTTTACAATGTAAGTGTATTTCAATCGTTCGTTATAACCTTCCAACGTTAGAAAAATTTCACTTCCTGCTTCTTTTTGGTAAGCGAACTCAGAAATATCGTAACGCAGGGTTTTATATACAATCGCTTTACAAACATCCTGTTTCGATTTATGACTCAAACGAATGTTTCGGATTGGAGGCAATGATTT
This sequence comes from uncultured Fluviicola sp., assembly GCA_965650275.1. Taxonomy (GTDB): domain Bacteria; phylum Bacteroidota; class Bacteroidia; order Flavobacteriales_D; family Crocinitomicaceae; genus Fluviicola. The sequence continues at coordinate 9,450 of CBFGNV010000031.1, forward strand.
GCTGATCGAAGCGCTTCCTTCTAACGCGAAAAAATGTTCTTCACATCCTCCACCGTAATGCACGTTCAATGTCAAAGTGTTTCCTGTAATAAAGGCTGTATCGATAGCAGTGTTTTGTACCGAATCTTTGGGAACAAACGAATAACCAATCACCGCTTTAACCTCTTTTTCTGGTTTCTTCGATTCAATTATCTGACCTTCTCCATCACCCTTAATTTTAGTCGTTCCACAGGCAAATAAAATTGCTATTCCTGACATTCCCAATATCGATTTCATATTCTTTCGTTTACAAACAAATATACTGTTTGATTCGTTATCGCAGCAACCAATTATTGTTCCGAAAATTTCTATCAGAAAGTAAAAAAGAAAAGCCGTAACTTTGCACCCGCTTGACAATAAAGAAAGGCTCTCAATTTCTCTGAATGAAGACAAAAACGTTGCGTAAAAACAAAGTCAATGTAGTTACACTTGGTTGTGCTAAGAATACTTTCGACTCGGAAGTAATGATGGCACAATTGAAAGCAAACAAGTTTGAAGTTGAACATGAAGCGCAGCAAGACGATTCAGAAATTGTGATCATTAACACTTGTGGATTTATCGACAATGCAAAACAGGAATCGATCGAAACCATTTTACGTTATGCGGATGCTAAAAAAGAAGGATTGGTAGACAAAGTTTACGTTACCGGATGTTTAGCGCAACGCTATAAAGAAGATTTAGAGCAGGAAATTCCAGAAGTAGATGCGTTCTTCGGAACAAGAGAATTACCTCGTTTATTAAAAACATTAAAAGCCGATTATAAGCACGAATTGGTTGGAGAGCGTTTATTAACTACTCCATCTCACTATGCTTATTTCAAAATAGCTGAAGGTTGTGACCGACCGTGTTCTTTCTGTGCTATCCCGTTGATGCGCGGGAAACATGTTTCAACTCCAATGGATCAGTTGGTAAAATCAGCAAAAAGTTTGGCTGCTCAAGGAGTGAAAGAGATTTTATTGATCGCTCAGGATTTGACATACTACGGTTTAGATATTTACAAAAAGAGAAATCTTGCAGAATTATTGGATCAACTTGCAGCAGTTGAAGGAATCGAATGGATTCGTTTACATTATGCTTTCCCTGCTGGTTTCCCAATGGATGTATTGGACGCGATGGTGAAACATCCAAATGTTTGTTTGTACTTAGACATGCCATTACAACACGGTTCAACAAAGATTTTACAATCAATGCGTCGTGGAATTACACGAGAGAAAACCGAAGCTTTGGTAAATACCATTCGTGAGAAAGTTCCCGGAATTGCAATCAGAACCACTTTAATTGCCGGATATCCGGGTGAAACAGAAGAAGATTTCCAGGAAATGTATGATTTCGTTGAACGTATGCGTTTCGACAGATTAGGAATTTTCACTTACTCGCATGAGGAGAATACGCACGCTTATTCACTTACCGATGATGTTCCGGATGAAGTAAAACGTGAACGCGCTGATGCCATTATGGAATTACAGTCGGGAATCAGTTATGACCTGAATCAAGAGAAAGTTGGAAAAACCTTCAAAGTTCTTTTCGACCGTATTGAAGGAGAATATTTCATCGGAAGAACAGAATTTGATTCACCTGAAGTGGACAATGAAGTTTTGGTAAAAAAGAGTGAAGGTTACGTTAGTATAGGCGATTTCGCAATGGTTGAGATCACTTCTGCAGACCATTACGACTTGTACGGTAAATTTTCGACGAAATAGGATTAACTTTCGATGAGCCAAATAGAACGTTCATCTCTTTCTTAGTAAACTTGTTTACTAAATATTTAGCTATCAGCAGTTTAGTAAATTTGGGGTAATTATAAAATTATACCTATTACTATGAAACGAACACTACTACTGTGTTCCGTTTGTCTATTGGCGCTTTTTAGTAACGCTCAAAGTCAAACGGTCACAACAAAACCAATCACTGAATTTTCTAATCCTACGCTGAATTCTCAAGTGGCGAAGATTAACGAAAAAGAAGCTCAACTTGTAGCAGCTGCATCAAGAGCAATACTAGCACAGTTAACGGAAGAGAAAAATCAGCTTTTACGAGAGTACAGCACTTTACTAACGAATGAGTTATCTCTTACTACTGATCCAACTGAACAAACTGAATTAAGAGAAGAATTAGAGCGTGTCAACACTATTCTAGTAGAAACAAAACCTTCACAACGTTAATCACTTATTTATGAAAACAAGAATTTTAAGTATAGCTGCTTTATGTGGCTCTATGATCTTTGGATTTGCATCAAAATCTTCAGCACAGGCAATTAGCGAAGGTTTTGATAATGTTGGAACCTTGGCTGGAAATGGCTGGTTTCAGCAGTTGAACGGAACACCAGTTGGTCTTCAAACTACTTGGGGACAGGGTGATGTAGCTGTTTTTAACGCTCAAAGTGGAGCTACAAACTCTTACATCTTTGCCAATTTTCAAATGGTATCTGGTAACAATACAATCAGTTCATGGCTACTTACACCGAACAGAACTTTTAAAAATGGAGATGTAATTACATTTTATACGCGCAAACCGATTCCTGCTCCAACGGATTATCCTGATCGTCTTCAGGTGCGTATGAGTACAAACGGTGCAAGTACAAATGTAGGTACTGGCGCAGCTGGTATTGGTGATTTCACAACTATGTTGTTGGAAATAAATGCAAGTCAAGCCGTAGGTGGTTATCCAACTGCTTGGACACAGTACACAATTACGATTTCCGGTCTTCCGGCACCAACTTCAGGACGAGTTGCGTTCCGTTATTATGTAACAGGTGGAGGACCGACTGGATCAAATTCTGATTTTATCGGAATCGATAATTTCGTTTATACACCATATACTTGTCCGGCGTTTACTATGACACCTGGTGGAGCTTTAACCGGCGGAACAGCAGGTTCGGCGTATTCAACAACCCTTACTCAAACTGGAGCTCTTGGCGCACCAACATTTGCGGTTACCGCTGGTGCACTTCCTCCGGGAATGACATTGGCAGCGAACGGAACAATTTCTGGAACACCAACTGCAACGGGAACATTTAACTTTACTTCAACTGTAAGTGACGCAAGTGGATGCAGCGGTTCAACTGCCTATTCAATTACAGTGGTATGTCCGTCAAACCCTACAACATTAAACGGTTTACCAACGCTTTGTTCAAACAACAGCCCGGTTACACTAACTCAAGGTTCACCTGCTGGCGGAACATATAGCGGAACGGGCGTTTCAGCAGGAATGTTCGATCCTTCGGCAGGAACACAATCCATTACCTACGATTACACAGATGCATACGGTTGTGCTCATTCTACAACGAATACAATTACGGTAAATACAGCTCCAACGGTAAGTCAAAGTGCAATTTCTGCAGTTTGTGATAATTCCGGAATGTTGGCTTTAACTGGCGGAAGTCCGGCAGGTGGAACATATAGCGGAACAGGGGTTTCGGGAGGCAACTTTGACCCAATGTCAGGATCACAAACTGTAACTTACACTTACACTGATGGAAATAGCTGTTCTAATACCGCTACAACTTCAATTACAGTAAATGCGGCACCAACAGTTACACAATCAGCTATTTCTGCTGTTTGTGATAATTCCGGAATGTTGACTTTAACTGGTGGAAGTCCGGCTGGTGGAACGTACAGCGGAACAGGTGTTACAGGAACAGATTTTGATCCGGCAGCCGGAACACAAACAGTTAGCTATACTTATACAGATGGAAACAGTTGTTCAAACACAGCTACAACTTCAATTACTGTAAATACAGCGCCTACAGTTTCACAGAATGCATTTACTGCAGTTTGTATGGATGCAGCTGATGTAACACTTACAGGTGGATCTCCAGCTGGTGGAACATACAGTGGAACTGGTGTAACAGGTGGAATGTTTGATCCATCTAGCGGAACGCAAACGATTACTTATGAATACACAGATGCCAATGGATGTATGAACATGGATACAGAGTCGTTTTCGGTAAATCCACTTCCAACAGTAACTTTAGCAATTGCAACAGACGAATTATGTGTTTACAATAATGCAATCACACTTTCTGGTGGTTCTCCAGCTGGCGGTTCATATTCAGGTAATGGTGTTACAGCAGGAAGCTTTGATCCGGCAACGGCAGGATTAGGTGCATCAACAATTACTTACACATACGCAGACGCAAATGGTTGTGATAATACAGCAACTGACGTCATTAACGTTGATCAGTGTTTAGGTGTTGAAGACATTTCAAATGTAAACATTACGGTTTCACCAAATCCAAGTGCTGGAGTATTCGTTATCAATGGAGTTGATTTAGCTCAATTCAATAATTTAATGGTTCAAGACTTGAACGGAAGAATTGTAAAAACAAAAGTTCAGACAGTTGATACAAACAACTTCTCCGTTTCATTAGAAGGAGAAAGTACAGGTGTTTATTTACTTTCAGGAGAATACAACAACCAAATCGTTTCTATTCGATTGGTTAAAAACTAATAGAGTTAAACAAATGAAAAAGGCTGTCCTGTGCATATGGGATGGCCTTTTTTCATTATACAAATACTACGTTTAAGCCCGAATTCAACCAATATGCATTTATTTTTCATTCTCAGACAACCCTTTGTTTTTGACAGAAGTAACTAGGTCAAATACATTTTGCAAAGTGTTCGTCAAAACTTAAATTTTTAAAGAATGAAAAAATCAGCTTTAGTAGGGCTTTTGGGGCTTTGTATATGGTCAACCACCCTTCAATCATGTAATAAAGATAATCCTTCACCAAACGGGTGCAACGACAATGATTCAACTTACGTTGATAGTACAGGAAATGGAGATTACGATGGTCCAACATGTGGTGATTCCACAGATTACAACGGACCAACTTGTGGCGATTCAACTGACTGGAATGACAATGGTGGAAGTTCAGACTCAACCGATTGGAACGGTGGTAATCCCGGAGATTCATTACCTGGATAAACAAATAATATTTGGCAATTTCTGAAAACATATGCATACAATTCAAAAAAGGTGATAAAAAAGCCTTTGATGAGATTTACTCGGCCTTTTCGGGTGCGATGTATGGAATATGTCTTCGATATTCCAGATGTGCTGACGATGCACAGGATATTTTACAGGAAAGCTTTATCAAAATCTACAACAACGCGAATCAATATTCATTAGATAAACCGTTGGCAGCATGGATAAAGACCATTGTAATCAATACTGCGTTAACGTACATCAAGAAAAATTACCGCTTCGAATTGCATGAAGAGGACAGTTATTTTGATGAACAAGTTGAGCACGATCTGGAATTTGATGATCAGGAAACGCTAAAAAAAATGCTGCTGATGTTCTTGAACAAGCTTCCGGATGGATATAGAACGGTTTTTAACTTGTTCGTTCTGGAAAACTTGACACACAAGGAAATTGCCGAATACTTAGGTATTTCCGAAAACACCAGTAAAACCCAATTTTTTAAAGCCAAAAAGCAAATCCAGCAATGGGTTGCAGAGGTGAACATTAAATCTGAAATAGCATGAAAGACTTGAAAAACATAGAAGATCTTTTCAAGGAGTCTTTCAATGACTTTGAAATTACTCCTCCCGTTTCGGTTAAAGCCGCGGTGGATAATGCCATTCATAAAAAAAGTGGTGGAATGTGGTGGTTGCCGGTTTTAGCAATATTACTGGCAATCATTCCACTTGCTTACTACTATACTTCTAATTCTAAAATTGAAACGGAGAAGCATCCAAAGAACTCTATTTCAATGCTCAATTCCGGTAATGATCATTCGAACACAGCAAATTCAACGAACTCAGAAAGATCTTCAAGAGTTACAGTGCTTGACTCACATCAAAAAACCGGAAAAATAGAATCTAAAAAGACTGAGAAACAACTAAGTTCCAGTTCTCAGAAAGGAAGGAAAGTTCATACTTCGACAAGCTTAGTAGAACAACAAAAGTCATCAAGAGAAACTCTTACAACTAAAACGTCTTCGTCTAAAAACACGAAAACAAAATCTATTCCTTCGAAAGGAAACACAAAAGTTAAGAAGCAAGCATCAAACAAAAACAAAAAAGGCACGAAGCCAAACAGCAGGAAAAAGAGTCAACGGAATAAAGTCAATTCAGAGCAGAAAGGCAAAAACAACTTGACTACTCCTTCTTCGAATGAAACGAGTTTTAGTGATCCTGAAATTAATCCTACTGAAAATTATGGTGAAGGAACCGGACCATTAGCAGATGGAAGTTCAAATGATGAAAATCCAAAATCGGATAGTACTACTAAGGCGAATAATGTCGCACAAAACACAATGTCAGACGATTCAAGCGACAAACCTTCTCTTCCAGCAACGTCTAACGGCAATGGCGGTAAACCTAAACCGAATAACACAGATAAAAACTGGTACGCTTCTGTTTACGTTGGACCTCAATTTGATCTTTCGAAAACTGAGAATAAAGACGATGCAACGCTGAAAACGAAACCTGGTTTCAGGTATTCTGCTGAAATCAACCGAACAATTTTCTCAGGTTATGGTTTAACTTCCGGTATCTCTTATCATAAAACCGAAGATCAATACAATACCTATCAGTTTGATTCCATGTACGTTTATACAGATACGGTTGAAATTTATGGAGAACCAAATTTTCCAGATTCCATAACTGGTTATGAATACGTTGATATTTATGAAATAGATACGTTGCATGGGCCATCACAAGACAACATTACGTTATCAAGCATTATTATTCCGCTTTACATCACCAAACAGTTTGATTTAGGCAATAACTGGGGACTTTTGGTTAACGCCGGAGCAACTTATAGAATGACGAAAGTAACCCCGAAAAATGGGCCGTTATCATCATCCGAAATTCTAACTAATAGAAATAGTCTTATTATTTCAGGTCGCGTTCACGCCACTTACAAATGGAATAGCTGGATGTTTAGTATGGGAATGAATGCCGGGTACTACGTAAAACCGCCAATGGAATATCCTGGTATAAAAACCGCGAGATCATATCTTACGCCTGAGATCGGAATTCATTTCCTTTTCTAAGATTTCTTCATGTTCCTCGGGTGATAACTCAAGATGGTTTCTCTAAGGTACCGTTGATCTAAATGTGTATAGATTTCAGTTGTAGTAATGCTCTCGTGTCCAAGCATTTCCTGAATTGCGCGTAAATTCGCACCTCCTTCTATCAGATGTGTAGCGAACGAATGTCGGAACGTATGCGGACTAATCGTTTTATTGATTCCCGCTAAATCTGCCAACTGTTTGACAATCGTAAAGATCATTACACGGGTAAGCTTCGCCCCTCGCCTATTCAGGAAAATGTACGCTTCATTGCCTTTTTTTATCAGTAAATCAGCTCTGTCGTGTTCCACATACGCAGAAATTTCATCTTCAACGGTAGGACTAACCGGAACCAACCGCTCCTTATTCCCTTTTCCGATAACGCGAATGAATCCCTCCTTGAAAAAACAATCTTCAAAACGCAGATTTACCAACTCACTCACACGAAGTCCGCAACTGTAAAGTGTCTCCAAAATAGCCACATTACGCTGACCTTCTGGTTTTGAAAGATCAACAGCATTGATCATTGCCTCAATTTCCTCCAAAGTCATGACTTCCGGGAGTTTCATACCAATTTTGGGCATTTCCAATCCTTCCGAAGGATCGTCCTTTCTGGCGTCTTCCAACAACAGAAAATCGAAGAACTGTTTCCATCCGCTGATAATACGTGCCTGCGAACGTGCGTTTAACCCCAAATCAAACAACTGCGCCACAAAGTTCTTCAAATGTCCGATCTGAATGTGCTCCGGGGTCAAACCGTAAGGTTCACTCAAATCCTTCAATTTCTGAACATCACGCTCATAGGCAGAAATAGAGTTTTCAGAAAGGCTTCTTTCTATTTTCAGGTAATGAACAAATTGCTTAATATAGCGTTCCCAAACTTGCACGTATGCGTATTTTAATTCTTAATGGTCCGAATTTAAATCTTTTAGGAACACGTGAACCTGAAATTTATGGAAACCGTACGTTTTTTGACTATTTCAAGGAACTTCAAAACGAATTTGGTGAAGAACTGGAATACCTGCAAAGCAATGTGGAAGGCGAGATCATCAATGCGCTTCACAACTCAAAACACGAAGGAATTATCTTAAACGCTGGTGGTTATACGCATACAAGTGTGGCTATCCGTGATGCGATTGCAGGAATAAATGTTCCGGTGGTTGAAGTTCACATCAGTAACTTGGCCAAACGTGAGGAATTTCGTCATAACTCTTTGATTACTGCTGTTTGCGCTGGGTCTATTATGGGATTTGGGATGGATGGATATAAGTTGGGATTGCAGTTTTTTAAGGGGAAAGTTAGGGGGAAGATTGGGTATTAGCCTCGGCGTTGCTCGGCACCACAAAGGCACGAAGGCACAAGGATAGAGCAGAAAATGCCTCGCTTCGCTCGACATAATAAAAACACCAGGATTATTTATTCTCTATAACAGGAGCGAAATGGGTTTATTGAAACCACCCTCCTCTTTCCTAACTCAAGGAGAAGGCCATTATTACTCTCCCTCCTTGAGGAGGGATTAAAGGGAGGTGGCCAATAATATTGAAAGAGGATTGTTCAATTATTTACTTTTTTGGGGGAAGAAATTCTAGTGGTTTTCGATCTAATGGTTCATGAAATGCTTCCGTAATTTCATTCAGTTTTATCTTATCTTCTTTAGATCTAAACTCATGTAAGAACACTTTAACTTCAGCATTATTAAGTGTTTGGGCCAAAGCTAGAGTAATGAGATTATTTATACTATCACTCGTTGTTTCAAGAACTTGATAGTCTCCCCAAGTTAAACTCTCAACGTATATAATTCCACAGCTATCAAGCTCAATCGCGAAAACACCTCCATCGACTGGAACTGGTTCTCTCTTCTTGTAAAAAGTTAAATGATGATATCTGTTAATATACCAAAATCTCTCTGCTGCAAAAGCTTCCCACTCTTTGCTAACCTTTCTCAATTTAGTTATTGGCCTAACACCTTCAGAGTGCCCTTTCCAAGATTGATAATAATCAGCTAAAACTTCCTTCTTCTCAGTATATTCACTTGAATCCCCACATTTCCATGGCACAAAATGCATTAATACAACCGTCACAATTGCTGGTAAAGCCTGGACGAAGAAGATCCTTTTATCTGCGGTGAAAGCACCGTAAACGCCAGCAACAATTACACATCCTAAAAAGAAAAGGCGCACGTGAAACTGCCATTCGGGATTACCAATGAAGAATGACCAAATTAATCCAGCAGCGAGAAATCCGTTGTACAACCCTTGATTTGCAGCCAATGCTTTGGTTTTCGGGAACAAGTCTTTATCGAAATTCTTAAAGGTTTTTGGTCCGCGGGTTGTCCAGGCAAACATCTCTAACCACATCACATACAGGTGAAATGCTGTTACAAGACCGACTAAGATTTGAACTACGATTATCATAACAAAGGTTTTTACTAAAAGTACTTTTTTTGAGAGAATAGAAACCAGAAAATAGAGAATAGGACTTCTAAATGATGAATTTCCTATTCTCTAATATCTGTTCTCTTTGTTCCCAATGATTGACTAAGAATATTTAACTTTGAACATGCGTTTTGATATTCTCACGATTTTACCCGAATTACTTGAAGGACCTTTTTCTGTTTCGATGATGAAGCGTGCTCAGGATCGCGGTCATTTGGAAGTTCATATTCACAATATCCGTGATTATTCAACCAACAAGCACAAGAATGTTGACGATTACCAATACGGCGGTGGTGCAGGAATGGTAATGGCGATAGAACCGATTGCAACCTTGATTGAGAAACTGAAAGCGGAACGCAACTACGACGAAATCATTTTTATGACTCCCGACGGAGAAGTTCTGGAACAACGTCACGCGAACGCATGGAGCTTACAGGAAAACATAATGATCTTGTGTGGACACTACAAAGGTGTTGACGAACGCATCCGCGAGCATTACATTACCAAGGAAATTTCGATTGGATCTTATGTTTTGACTGGTGGAGAATTAGCTGCGGCAGTTTTGGTGGATAGTATAAGCAGATTGATTCCTGGTGTGATGAACGACGAAACTTCGGCACTTACGGATAGTTTTCAGGATGATTTACTTTCACCACCAGTTTATACGCGACCGCCGGAATTTAACGGTTGGAAAGTACCAGAAGTTTTAATCTCTGGTGATTTTGGAAAGATTGAACAATGGCGAGAACAACAAGCACTTGAGCGCACAAAAACACGTCGACCTGATTTATATAAAAAATTCATGGGAGAATAAAATGGCCGCTAAGCGGAGTCGAAGCGCCATTTCATCCAAACTAAATTGTGACTTCAGAGTTTCCACTTATGAGAGAAAACAGATTTGAAACTCCAAAGCCACAATATTAGCGCTACCACCTCACACTCAAGAACAACCTCTATTTTCCTTCAACAGCACTTTGCCTTTTGCGATTTATAAGAGAACTCGTTGTTATACGATTGACCTGCTCACGCATCAACAAGCGTTCTTTAATTATTCTATTCGTTGAAATCGTTGACTTCACATAATCGTAAACAATTACACCGGCCATTGCTATAGAAACCAAATAGAATACCTGAAACTGGAAATAATGAATCACTAAACCGGAAACTACTCCTCCGAACAAATAAGAGAACAGAATGGAAGTCATCAGCTTTGTTTTTTCCACTACAGCCTCATTATCTCGGTACTTTTTCTTCGTTAACATAGAAAGATGAAGTGCCAAATCCGTTGTCAAACCTGTTAAATGTGTTGTTTTTACCTGGAAATTTGACAAACTGGCTGTTAACCCGTTTTGAAGTCCCATGGAGAACAAGAGAACCGAAACCAAGATCTCTGTCTCCGTCAACGTTTCCTGATAAAAGAATTGACCGTAAATTCCAACTCCAAGAAAACATAGAATTTCCAACACCATTGGAATACTGTGCGACAAGAATGCATTCCTCTTGTTCGCATTGATGACCAAAAAATTCGACAGGAAACTTCCTCCGAAAAAGAGCAGGATCCAGAACAGGATGATCAGCATCTGGAACCATTTTCCATCGGCTATTTCCTGCGCCAAAACCGCAAAGTGTCCGGTCAAATTCGACGTAAATGAATAAAACAAGATAACCGAAGCCACATTCACCATTCCGGCAATGATCGCGGTAAAAACACCCAACTTCAAATTATCACTAAATGTTCTACTATTGCTATATCTGCGTAACATACTACCCAATTTTCTTTAATGTAATTTTCACTATTCCGCGGGCGTGAACGTCGGTTTCAAAATGCAAAACCAATTCGTTTTTCTTCAACGATTCCACGGAGTACACTTCATGCGTTCCATCCGGATTTTCCAACATCAGAATTCTACCTCTATCTTTCATGATCCATTTCGCATAATGCTCTCGCCCGCTTTTCTCATGAAGTTTGATCCTCTTCCCTGACTTGAAAGTCCAGTTTTCAAATTGATGCACCACCAAATGATTGGCGATGGATGCGCGTTCTTCACTTCCGATTTCCTGCTTCACTTTCTGATTATCATTGTTTCTGTCGTACACCCAGGAAACTTCTTTCCATTCGCCCAAAATGGCTTTTTCAGGGTAATAAGAATGACTGAAAACGTAGTAACCAAAAGCACTCAATCCGCTGACAACCAATAAAACCGATATAATCAAACGCGTTTTCATGAGAATACGCTTTTATATACCATACGACCTTCATGCACAGTGGAATCCTGATTGCTCGACAAAAACTGCTTGGTGATTTTACACTTTTCTAAAAATGGAAGAACGTCCATGCTTTGTCGGTGAGACCAATTGAATTGAAAGTCATTAGGAATGAGAACGCGGTCCACCTTTGTTGTTTCGAGATAATCATTGAAAGAACTTTGTGTAAATCCGGCAAAGAAATCCACCTGAATATTTTTTACTTTTGAACCCAGTTCATCTTCAAGCAATGCAATCTGTTTCATAAAATCACGACCGGCTATTGCCAATTTCAAATCGGATTTATCGAAGAACAATAGCTCTGAAATAGAATTTGAAGGATAAATTCCGTGCAGCAAAACCACCTGCAATTCGTTTTCAGACTGAAATTGTAAAATGGAGCGTAAATGATCTATTGAAGTTAACTTCAGATCTGATGGTATCACGATTTTTGTTCCCATAATAATTTCTTTTAAGCGAAATTACCCTGGAGGTGTTAGCATGAAATAAGAACAAGATTAGAACGGGATTAGAATATCATCTCGACTCCGCTCGATGACCAAAAATTAACTTTTGTTTGGGTTCTTGCGTCTTTATTTTCCCGCAAATTCACAAATGACAATTAAACGTGTTATCAGTCACCTACCGGCTGACTGAATATCTACACATTATATTTGCGTCCTCCGCGTGCTTTGCGGGAAATATTAAACTCACTTTAGTGGTAAGTAGAACGAAACCAAGGTCCCGTTGTTCTCTTCGGATTGAACCAAAATTTTCCCTTTATGCAAACGCAAAATGTTTCTGGTCAACGGTAAACCAATTCCGTAACCTTCAAACGAAGAAGTATTGGAAGCCCGGAAAAAGGGATCGTAAATGTATTGAATCTCTGAAGTTGGAATTCCGATTCCCAAATCCTTTACATGAATCTCGATTCCATTTTTTGGAAATGTAAGGTAAATATGAACTTCTTTGTTCTCAGAATATTTAGAGGCATTGATCAATACATTCGACAAAGCCAATTGCAGCAATTGCGCATTTCCATTTACTTCCAGTTTTTCCTGCTGTTCAGGCAGACATTCGTAATCAAACCTGATATTGTGATTCGGAATAATTCGATTTACCGTTGCTAATGTTTCAAAGATCAGTTCATCCACACGAATCGTTTCAAAATTGGTTTTCTTCCCGTCGAAAGCAGTTTGAGCAAGGAACAACAAAGCTTTGGTTTTCTTATTCAGCTTTTCTGCCTGTTCCAAAATGGTATTCAAGGCTTGCTGATATTCTTCTTTCGAACGTTCCTTAGTCAACATCAAATCCGCCTGACCAATAATTCCGGTCAACGGTGTATTCAATTCGTGAGAAGCGTTACTAATGAAATTATTCTGTGTCTCGAAACTGGTTTCTAATCGGTCGAGCATATTGTTCATGGTATTGATCAGTTCACCCAACTCATCGCCTTCTTGCTTGTTCTCAATTCGAATATGCAGGTTTTCAGTTCCAATCCTATGAATTCCTTTTCGCAGATCACGAATGGGTTTTATCAAGCGTTTAGAAAGCCAAAGCGACACAACTACTATCAGTACAACAGAAATAAGAAACATGAAGATCAACAATCCACCCAAATAGCTCTTGTACTTTGCATAATACATGTTTCGGGCAGAAGTGTAAACCACATATTTCTTTCCGTTATGTGCCTTGTACAAAACACCATAACTTAGCAGGTTTCCATGTCTCGACTGATCTGAACCTTTACTCGCTACACTATGCGCAAAATGTATTTCTTTCTCCGAATACAGTTTTGGAAATTCCACCTGATTTTTATCATTCATGCTGATCACAACACTTCGTTCTGCAGGTAAACGCTCAAGGTATTCCTCTTTAAATTCTTTTACGGATTGTCCATCACGCTTATCCAACCGAATACGAATGGTGGTATTGGTTCTTGTTTTTAGTCGGTCATAAAAATCGTTGAATACATAATTCGACGAAAGCACATATACAAAAGCACTGAACAGCAAAATAAGTACAGCAAAAGTTGTACTTAACAATAGAATGATGCGCGATCTTATTTTCATTCTTCCTCTCTTAGTACATACCCCATTCCAATCACCGTTTGAATGAGTTTACTTCCACCAAACTGACTGAGTTTCTTACGCAGATAATTCACATAAACATCCACCACGTTGGTTCCCAGTTCGAAATTCACTCCCCAGACATCTTCCAGAATATCCATTCGTGAAAACACTTTCTTGGGGTTCATCATGAACAACAAGAGCAAACGGTATTCAGTTGAAGTAAGCGTAATCGATTTACCATCACGAACAACGGTTTTCTCATCGTCGTTCACAATCAGATCTTCAAACTGATAAAGCGATGTAACCTGAATTCCGTGCTGTCGCTCCACTCTTCGCATCAACGAACGCACACGCGCATTCAACTCAATGAATTTGAATGGTTTTGGTAAATAATCGTCGGCACCGGAATCTAATCCAAGCGCCACATTTTCGGGAGTTCCCAAAGCCGTTAACATCAAAATCGGCACTTCACTAGTTTCACGAATCTTAGCACAAACCTGCAATCCGTTCAATTTCGGAAGCATGATGTCCAGGATCACCAAATCCGGACTCCAATCGTTGAAATCATCGAGGCCACCGAAGCCATCAAAAGCAGCTTTCGTCTCAAATCCTTCTTCCTCCAAACCTTTTTTGACCAAGGAGCTGATCTGCTGGTCGTCTTCTATGATTAGAATTTTGCGTTTTGAATTCATGTGCCACTAAAATAGTGAATACTTGTCTTATTGCTTCCCACAGATGCACAGATAAAGAACTCGCCTACCGGACTCGTTCAATGGACAAAAAACAAAAGTGATTTAATACAAAGAAGAAAGGCGACTGGTAAGCGCCTTAAAATCTGTGCATCTGTGGGAAGAACTCAGTAATCATTTTTAAATTTGCATCATGACAACTTTCAACATCCGAGAAGCAATTGAAGCATTAAAAGCAGGAAAAACAATCCTTTATCCTACCGACACCATTTGGGGTTTGGGTTGCGATGCAACCAATGAAGAAGCTTGTCAGCGCATTTTGGAGATCAAGAAACGTCCAGAAAATAAAAGTTTTGTTTTACTTGCAGATAGTTTCCAAATGATTGAAAAATACATCCCTGAATTTGCTTCAGTTTGTTACGATCTGGCGGATCTGGCAGAAACGCCATTAACGATCATTTATCCGAACGCACAAGGTTTGGCAAAATCAGTTCTGGCTGCAGATGATTCAGTTGGAATTCGTTTAACGAAAGATCCGCTTTGTTTGGCTTTGATTCGTTCTATTAGAAAACCCATTGTTTCTACATCAGCGAATTTGAGTGGCGAGCCCTCTCCTACTTGCTTCGATGATATCTCTTCGGAGATTAAAGAAAATGTAGATTCTATTGTAAAAGAGAGATTGACGGAAAAGAGAACACAGCCTTCGCAAATCATTAAAATTGGGTTGGATAGTTCCGTTGAGATTATTCGGAAATAGTGATGAGTTATGAGTTATGAGTTACTAATTACTAGTTTCGAATTATTAGATGATTAAACGCTTATGTCAAACTACATTGTTGATCTTTTCCTTTTAGTTGCTGGTGGAATGTTCTTGTACGTTGGAATCAGAGTAAAAGACAACCACAAACGCATCAGTGCTGCCGGAATCACAACTGAAGCCCTAATCATTCAACTCATTGAAGAAATTGGCCATGATACAAATGACAACTTCGTTGGTACACCACGTTACTATTATCCCGTTGTTCAATTCACTGATGAAGACGGAATAGAAACCACCCAGCGACTTCATTCCAGCGTTCAACCTCATCAACTCAACGAGTATATCAATATCTGCTACATCAAACACGAAGACGGAGAATACGAAATCGTGCAAAACACCAAATTCATGGGCACACAATTCCCTATGATCTTTATAGTATTGGGTGGATTTATGGCATTGGCGGGGCTGATACGATTGATTTCTTGAAGTAAATGGTCACCCATAATTTCAATTTAAACCATTAAGGAATTAAGGAGCATTAAGGAAGTAAACCTGAAACAAATCAACATAAAGGAGTAGTTTTCAACACTCCCCTTTTTCTTCCAAAGAGAAATGTTAACATTGACCGTACTTAAGAACCAAGAATTATTCACTGACTATAGAGAAATCTGAGTATTTTGAATTTTTATTATTTGATTTGAAACGACTTTAAGTGGTAAATAAATTATTTATACGTAGGTTATCTGTCATATTAACTAATCACACGAAAAATTAGAACAGAATGTCAAAAAAAATAACCATAACCAATATAAAACACATAAATAATTTAGAATTTACTCTGCCAACGGACTCAGGAGTCTATGTTTTAACAGGGAGTAATGGTTCTGGAAAAACAACACTAATGATTTGTCTTTTAAGAATCGGTTGGTACAGGGCCTTTCAAGATTTATTCAAAACTGGTAATGGCAGAGTTGATAGTTATGCTGGAACAATAAAATACACAGTAGATCAAGCGTCGGTAACTTACAGACATGCTGGAATGAGGTGGCCCCCTCAACCTAGAACGAATAGCAATTTATTTTCTCAATTTGGCTATCCTCAAGTACGTTTTCTTCCCGCAACTGGAAATAGGCTATTTATTCAAGATGAAAATATTAATCCAACAGATTTTCGAACTGTTGAAAATAGTTTAAAGACCGACCTAAATCATATACTGGAGACCTCAAAGTTTGACAATTTAAGATATGTTCAAACAGCAAGTACAAGAGGGCCTGGTAGTGGAAGTCAAAGATGGAAAAGGGCTTTTGTAATTAAAAAAGGTAATAATTACTATTCTGAAAAAAATTTCAGTCTTGGAGAAATACTGGTCTTGAACACATTAATACTAATTCAGGATGTTACAGATAGTTCATTGTTATTAATAGATGAGCTAGAAATGGCTCTGCATCCAAGAGTTCAAGTTCGCTTACTACGATATTTAACTGAAAAAGCAATCGAGAAAAATTTAACAATAATACTTTCCACCCATTCAAGTAGTTTAATCAAATCCGCAAAAAAGCTAATTTACTTAGATAACACGAACGGTTCAGGCAATATATCTGTCAATATGAACTGTTATCCAGCAATTGTATTGAAAGACATCGCAATAGAAGAAGATATCCAACCTGATTATGTTTTTATTGTTGAAGACGAAATGGCTGAAATGCTCTTGAAAGAAATTATAAAACATTATGCCCAAACTGAGTCCGATCGGTTAATTCCAATTTATAAAGTAATACCAATAGGTGGATATCCACAAATATTAAGTTTTACAGAGAGTACAAATAACTATCTTTTTAATTCTAAAATTGGCGTTTATTTATTTCCAGACTTCGACGTTGAAGCAGTCAAGAATAGCTTACGAACGAAAGGAAATAATAGATCATCAAGCGAACAACTTTTGCATTTACAATTCGAAAGATTTACTGCCATAACTAAATTTCTACCTATAACACCTGAATTGGGTGTTTGGAATTGGATAATATCAGATACATCAAGCATACAAAATCAATTAAATACTCAATATTCAGATAATACCTTCAACTTAAATGATTTAATAATACAAACCAATTCACATTTTACTACTCCAGCTGATAATCCAAGACAAGAAGCTAAAAGAAAATTCAAGTATATTGTTGGATTAATTGAAGCAAGAACAAATGAAAATGCAAAAAGAATCAGTCAATATCTATTTGGCTTATTCGTAAAAAATTACTACTCCCAACAACAGAATAATAACACTTTACGACAAACATTTGGGCAAATATTTAATAGACGAGGGAATATTTTACAAGATTAAATCTAACTGCTGACCATATACGAAAGCCGTTAATTAATTATCTGGACGTAATCGCCTTAATGAATCTTAATCCCTTAATGGTTTAAAACATACCACTTCCACCATTAGTTGATTAATGGACACTAAAGAAAAAGGTCTAACAAGTCCTTTCTCTTTCGCTTAAGGTCTACACTCTTTTTCTATCTTTGCCAAATGCAAAATTTCGCGTCCCATATCAAGCATCCCGTTTTCAAAGTGATTTCTGAAATCATTACCGAAAAGAACCTCGAAGCTTATGTGGTGGGTGGATTTGTTCGCGATATTCTCCTGGAGCGTCCGTCAAAAGACATCGATATTGTGGTTGTTGGAAGCGGAATTGAACTGGCAGAAGCTGCTGGAGCAAAACTCCGGGTGAAGAAGGTTTCTACCTTCAAGAATTTTGGAACTGCTCATTTTCGTTACAAGGACATTGACGTTGAATTTGTGGGCGCACGCAAGGAATCCTATCAGCGTGATTCACGCAAACCCATTGTAGAAGACGGTTCACTGAATGACGACCAACTGCGCCGTGATTTTACCATTAATGCACTGGCAATCGATCTTCGAAAGGACAATTATGGAAATCTGGTAGATCCGTTCAACGGTGTTGACGACCTTGAAAAAGGAATTATTCGTACGCCGCTTGATCCAGACACTACTTATTCTGATGATCCGTTGCGTATGCTACGCGCGATTCGTTTCGCAACTCAGCTTGACTTTACGATCCATCCCGAAAGTTTGAAATCGATTTTGGAGAATGCAGACCGTTTGTCCATTATTTCTTCCGAACGCATTGCCGACGAACTGAACAAGATAATATTGGCTAAAAAGCCATCACGCGGATTTGAATTGCTTTTTAAAACCAACCTATTGCATCACTTCTTCCCGGAAATGGTGAAACTACATGGTGTGGAAACAATTGATGGAAAATCGCACAAAGACAATTTCTACCATACTTTGGAAGTATTGGACAATGTGGCATTGAATTCAGACGATCTGTGGCTGCGTTGGGCTGCTATTATGCACGATATCGCCAAACCACCAACAAAACGTTTCGACAAAAAGGTGGGCTGGACATTCCACGGTCACGAAGACATGGGCGCACGAATGGTTCCGAAGATTTTTACCCGAATGCGTCTGCCTTTGGATATGAAAATGAAGTACGTTCAGAAGTTGGTACGACTCCATCTTCGTCCGATTAGCCTGGTAAAAAGTCACGTTACTGATTCAGCCGTTCGACGTTTACTTTTCGAAGCAGGCGACGATATTGACGATTTGATGACGCTGTGTAATGCAGATATCACTTCGAAAAACGAATTCAAAGTAAAAAAGTACAAGAAGAATTTCGACGAAGTTTCTCAGAAATTAAAGGATTTAGAGGAAAAAGACCGTATCCGAAACTTCCAGCCTCCCGTTTCAGGAGAAGAAATCATGAAAGCCTTTGGTTTGGGTCCATGTGCAGAAATTGGAACCATCAAAATGCGAATCAAAGATGCTATTTTGGAAGGTGAAATTCCGAATGAACACGACGCAGCAAGAAAGTTGATGTTTAAGTTGGGAGCGGAATTGGGATTGAAAGCTAAGGAGTAATGTTTTTTCCTCCCTTGAGGCCTGCCTGTTTTCACAGTCAGACAGGGAGGATTAGAGGAGGGTGGCGTAAACGAGACTCAAAAACCACCTCCCCTAACCCCTCCTCAAGGAGGGAGATCAAATTACACTATTTTATATCTTTCGTCTTTAGTCCTTCGTCTTTTGTCTTCCGTCTTTTCCTATCTTTGCAAAAAACAACTGCATGAGAGCGCTGAAATTCCGCGTATTATTAGATTCTGAGAAAAATCAGGAAATTTTTAGGGATATCATTATCGACGAAAACGAAAATTTCGAAACATTTTACCGTACCATTCTTGCTTCTTTCAACTTCGAAGGACAAGAAATGGGGTCATTCTATATGTCGAATGAAGAATGGGACAAAGGTTATGAGATTGGCCTGATGGACATGAGTTACGGCGACGAAGAGTTAGATCTTCCAGGTGTAATGAGTCAAACCATTTTGAAAGATCAGATAGAATTCAGCGATCAGAAAATGATTCTTGTTTACGACTTTCTTCGCATGTGGATTTTCTTGATCGAGTTACAAGAAATCATAGAAAGAGAAGTCACAAAACCCGAAATCGCAATGTCGATGGGAGTTGCTCCACCAGAAGATTCACGAATGATTCAGGAAGACCTTTTTGGCAGCGAAGATTTTGATGACGAAGAAGGCGCTGACGAATTCGATGAAGACTATGAAGATGGCTACAACGAAGATGAACTAGGAGGTTACGAGGAATACGAGTATTAAAAACAATTATTAGTTATCAATGGGATAATTATCAAGTGATTTGGAGTGAAAAGAACTTGATAATTCATATTTAATCATTGATAATTTCGAAAAAGATGAAAGAAACGAACAACGGCGACCCGATGGGCGCAGCAATCAAGGATTACGCAGTAAGTCGTAAACCAGACGATATTATTGTGATGTCGGACATTTGTGAAGACGATATTATCCCTGTGGAGGTATTGTTTCGCAAGTACGACGAAATGCCCGAATTAGAGAAAATTGCGCTTGACAAAGTAAAAGGAAAAGTGTTGGATGTGGGAGCCGGAGCTGGAACGCATGCACTTTACTTGCAAGATTTAGGTTTCGATGTTACATGTATCGACGTTTCAGCAGGAGCTGTAGACATTATGCGTAAAAGCGGATTGAAAGCAGAAAAGATTAACTTCTTCTCTTACAACAAACAAAAATACGACACGCTTTTAATGTTGATGAACGGAATCGGTATTGCAGGAAAACTTTCAAATTTGGAACGCACTTTGCAACACGCGAAATCGTTAATGAATAAAGGAGGTAGAATTTTGTGTGATTCATCTGACATCAAATCGTTTTACGAAGACGATGATGGAAGTTTGTGGATCGACCTGAACTCGGAATACTACGGTAATTTCCGTTTCCAAATGAAATACAAAAAAGAAAAAGGTCCTTGGTTCGACTGGTTATATGTTGATTTCGATTCGTTGTTTACAGCTGCCAAAAATGTTGGTTTGAAAGCGGTTCGCTTGCAAGAGATTGATGATCATTATGTGGCTGAATTGACGCTAGAAGACTAATTTCGAGTTATGAGTTATGAGTTATGAGTTATGAGTTACTAATACTGAATCTATAGTTTAATGAAGAAATTCTTACTCTTAATAAATCTTATTTTCATTGCGCTTTTCTCCAAAGCTCAGGAAAAGTCACTTTTATACAAAATTGAATCGCCAAACGGAAAACCATCTTACCTTTTTGGGACGATGCACATTATTCCCGATTCAGCTTTTTACTTTCCGGGGAAATTGCAAAAGGTCATCAAGCATTCCGACAAGATCGTGTTGGAAATTGGCGATATGAACATGATGAAGGCACAATCCCTCATGACCTTGAAAGAAGGAAATTGCTTCGACATTTTTACTCCTGAACAAAAAGACAGCGTTTTGAATTGGGGAGCGAAAACAATGAATATTACTCCAGAATTTTTTGAAAAGGCTTTAGGTAAACAAAAACCATTTGTTCTTATGCAATTGGGCACAAAGGATTTGATGGCCGGAGACGTAAAATACATTGAACAAGAAGTTAAAAAGGTAGATACCGAAATTCCTGTTGTTGGATTGGAAACCATAGAACAACAACTTGGCTTATTCGATTCTATTCCGGATGCAATAATGGCCGAAATGATCATGGATTATGTTCGAGGTTCTGAAAACTCAGAAGATCTAATGACTCCAATGATTCGTGCTTATATGGACAAGGATTTAGAGCAATTGGCTAAACTGATCGCTGAAGAAGAAAGTCAGGGATTTGATTCTGAAAAGTTACTCATCAACAGAAACAAAGCCTGGATTCCACAGATCAAAACTCTGGTTGCAAAAGAAAGCTGTTTTATCGCGGTTGGTGCCGGGCATTTAGGCGGAAAAAACGGAGTTATTGAATTATTGACAAAAGAGGGATACAAAATTGTTCCTGTACCATATTAAAATGAAATTATTCGCCATTCTATTCCTTACCGGAATTTTAGCAAGCTGTGGAGGTTCTTACTCTGAATCCGACAAACAAACATTCGACAAACAAATTGGTGCTTATGCGAGAAAGAAAGGATGGAAAATGAAACACCTTCCTTCCGGTTTGTATATGTCTGTTATCAAAGAAGGAACCGGAGAGGAAAAAGCAAAATTCACCAGTCAGGTGAAATTGGTGTACAAAGGAACATTGCTAAACGGAAATGTATTTGATAACACAGATCCTAGCAAACCATTCGAATCGCAGGTAAATGGATTAATCGCAGGATTTCAGGAAGCATTACTTGATCAAACAGCCGGAGCGAAATTTCGTTTGATTATTCCTCCACATTTGGGTTATGGCGATGATGAGCTAGATAAAATTCCGGCAAACTCTGTTCTTGTGTTTGAACTTGAACTGGTTGATGTTTTTTAAGGAATAGGATCAAAATCGTTCAAACGTATTTAACAGAAAGTTTTGATCTTTTGATCTTTTGATCTTTTGATCTTTTGATCTTATTAAAAACAAAAAGCAGCTGCCAATCCAACCGTTATTGCAAAAGCATTTGTTTCTGAACCATCAATATTCACAAAGTAATAACCAGGGTTAACCAGTATAGATAAGAGCATTTTTTTGTACCAACTATCATAATACTTTTTGAAAATCTCACCATGACCAGCATGTTCACCAACAAAACGAAATTCAACAGGAAGTGAAATGCTATAAGTCGACATATTCAAATCATCTTTCCAGCTATAACTCCAACGGTCGATGACATTTTGAGAGTCTTCCAATGGAAATTCATCATCTTCCGAATTTTTGTCCTCAATACGCCTGTAAGCATAGGTGATTTTTTTCTTGAAGTAATTCGTTATTCCGAAATCCATTCCAAGGGAAAGTTCAAATCGGTCTTCTATCGGAATCAACAAACGATATCCAAGACTGAATCGGAAATGACTGGCTGTAAATGTTGATGAATATTCATCTTTACGAATAGAATCCTGAAAAAATGAGTTGCCTGTGACTGGATTAACGACCGTATCATAAGTCCAGCGTTCCGATGATTTCCAATGTTCAGACAATGAAATGTTTCTCCAACCACCAATCTGAGCTTTAACGCCATGTTGAAAGCCGTTGATCTTTCTTCTGTTCTCGAACCATTTGGTATAAGAAAGAAACCATTGATGGGAATCAAATGCACTAAAAGTGGAATAATCCATTTTATTCAATGAATCTTCAGAAGGAAAATGCCCATTTGCATCAAAATAAGCTCTTGGTTTGAAATTCAGCTCAAAATCAGTTCCTAGCCCACATCCCAAATTAAACTCATGACGATAATATGCACTTGTATCTTGAGCTTGTAACCTTAATGAAACGATGAAGAAACTGATTAGAATTATTGGCTGTTTCATAATTCATTTGACGGGTTGACATCAAATGTAGCCGAATTCCTTTAAAAATCGTAGTACCACTTAAAACCTAAAGAACACGTTCCATAATACTTATTGATTCCATTGAAATTTAAATAATGGATGGCTGGCGTTACCTGAATTGCAAATCTTCCTATATATTGAGGAGACCAGAACCAGAATCTTGGTTCTTTACCCTCCAGTCTATGAAATCTCAATTCAATCGGAAACTGAATTCCATAGAAAAAACTGTTCAACTCAACGCTTTCAGACGTTCTAATCCATTCGGAATTCGATCCTGAAGTTGAATCTGGTTGAAAACCTGCAGGCAAATTGGTAGTCCCATGCTGACGATAACTGTATTCGCGTTTTTTACCAGCGTAGTGCTGAATAACAAAATCGGCGCCAACGGCAAGGTCTAATCTATCCCAATTGAACTTAAAATGATAACCGGCTGTAAATCGCATGGCAGAACCTACAGTTCGCATGGTGTAAGAGTCAGTTATAAAGGAATCAACCGGAAATTTTTCACCAGAACTCTGAAGAATCAATGTATCATAAGTAATTGTATCGACAGCCTGCCATTCTTCAGAATTAACCACTCTCCCACCAAAACCAAACGACATTGAAAATCCGCGATCAATTATGGGATGGCTCATCGAAGGAGTCCAACGTGTATAATTGAATTCAATTGGAAAATTGCTTACAGTTCCCCATTGGGAATATTTCAGCTGTGTTAACGAATCTGAGCCTGGAAAAAATGAAGCTTTTTTGACTAGTGTTCCATCATTCATTTGAACAGAACTAAAGCCCCCAAATCCGAAATGGAAGCCGAATTCATTTTGTTGAGCGTACGTTATTGAATTGATCAGGAGGATAAAAACAAGCAGCAGTTTTCTCATTAAAAATTGATTTGAAGCTAGAACGCAATGCGCTTTTAATTATTATTTGCTGCTACTAATTTCCCGTAGAAAGTAGGAATCAAAAAAACCAAATTTTATTTCTTCAAAACCATTGTTAAAACGAAATGAAACTGCTACTTTTGGGTTCGTAAATTTTGAAAAAAAACATCTCGTAATATGAGCGTTCTAGTTAATAAAAACTCAAAAGTAATTGTACAAGGATTCACAGGTAGTGAAGGAACCTTCCACGCAGGACAAATGATTGACTACGGAACAAACGTAGTTGGTGGTGTAACTCCGGGAAAAGGAGGAAGCTCACACTTAGATCGTCCGGTATTTAACACAGTTGCTGACGCAGTTGCAAAAACTGGAGCTGATGTTTCTATCATTTTCGTTCCACCTGCATTTGCTGCTGACGCAATTATGGAAGCTGCTGCTGCTGGTATCAAAGTAATCGTTTGTATTACTGAAGGTATTCCGGTTAACGACATGGTAAAAGCAAAAGAATACTTGAAAGGTTCAGGAGCTCGTTTGATCGGCCCTAACTGTCCGGGTATTATTACAGCAGATGAAGCGAAAGTTGGAATTATGCCAGGATTCGTTTTCAAAAAAGGTAAAATTGGTATCGTTTCTAAATCAGGAACGTTAACATACGAAGCAGCTGATCAAGTTGCAAAAGCAGGATTAGGAATTACAACTGCAATCGGAATTGGTGGAGATCCAATCATTGGAACTACAACAAAAGAAGCGGTTGAATTGTTAATGAATGATCCTGAAACAGAAGGAATCGTTATGATCGGTGAGATCGGTGGTAGCTTAGAGGCAATCGCTGCTCGTTGGATCAAAGAAAACGGAACGAAGCCAGTTGTTGGATTCATCGCAGGTGAAACTGCTCCAAAAGGAAGAACAATGGGGCACGCAGGTGCTATTGTTGGTGGAGATGATGATACAGCAGAAGCGAAAAAGCGCATTATGCGTGAGTGTGGAATCCACGTTGTTGATTCACCAGCACACATTGGAGCTAAAATGGCTGAAGTATTAGGAGTTACAGCATAATCCGCTTACTTATATTACTAGGATCCCGATTTGCTCTGCAGGTCGGGATTTTTTTTCATCTCGACTCCGCTCGATGACCTTAAAATTTGGGTGATTACAGCAATTTTAATCTCAGGTTATCGAGCGTAGCCGAGATAACGAGAAGTTTATTACTTTCATATTCAAATGGCAAGAGAACGTTTAAGAAAAATACAGGAAGCTCAGGATCCCGGATTAGGTAAAACTTACCAAAAATCAGTAAAACGGATGTTGAGGGAAGACGGGACTTTCAATATCAGGCGTATTGGAACGGTTCGTCGTTTGAAAGATTTTTACAAGTTTTTGGTCGACTTACATGCATGGAAATTTGCATTGTTCCTTGTTGGTTCATTCATTGTTGCCAACCTTTTTTTCGCTGGTATTTACTGTTGGATAGGAACCGAAAGTTTACAAGGAGTTCATCCTAGTCAACATTCATTTCTGGCCTCATTCTATTTTAGTGCCCAAACATTTACAACCGTTGGTTACGGAGCAATTGCACCAAAAGGAAATCTGATCTCGTTCATTGCATCAATGGAAGCTTTTGTAGGATTGATCGCATTTGCCATAGCAACAGGTTTGATCTACGGACGATTTTCACGTCCATCAACAAAAATTGCTTTCTCGCACAATGTTATTATTACCCCATACGAAGATGCAACAGCTGTCATGTTTAAAATGGTGAATCAACGCAACAGTGTACTTTTGAATACCAAAGTAAATGTGATGCTTTCAATTGCAGAAGGAGATCAAAGCATGGAAAATGTAGCACGTGAATACTACACACTTCCGCTCGAAGTTGATTTTGTGCGCTATTTCCCTCTAACATGGACAATCGTTCATAAGATCAGTGAAGATTCTCCTTTATACGGAAAATCGGTTTCGGAAATAAAATCCCAATTGGCTGAACTACTTATTCTGATAGAAGCATACGATGAAACTTACTCTCAGACAGTTATTAAAAAGCATTCCTATGCCGAGAATCAATGGGCGTCAGGCGTTAAATTCCGCAAGAACTTCCACGCTGATGAAAACGGAACCATAATTCTAAACATTCATGGGATTAGTGACCTTGAACCACTTTCCTAATTAGTAGTGACAAATTACAAATGACTAGTTACAAAATTTGGTCTTCGGGCCTCCTTAGTCACCATTTTACAATTAGTAATTCGCAATTGGTAATTAGTAATTACCTTTGAGGTATGACAAATTCTTCACCGCTCTCCTTCCCTATTATGGAACATTTTTACACCATTCAGGGAGAAGGAAAATATACGGGTACGGCTGCATATTTCATTCGTTTGGGTGGATGTGATGTTGGTTGTGTTTGGTGCGATGTAAAAGAATCATGGGATGCTGATAAACACCCACATATGTCAGTGAATGAATTGGTTTCACTTGTAAATGAACATCCTGGAAAACTGGTTGTAATTACCGGTGGCGAACCTGCAATGTACGATCTGACCAACTTGGTCAATGCTTTACAGGAAAATGGAAAAACGGTAGCTATTGAAACTTCAGGTGCACATCCGCTTGTTGGAAATGTTGATTGGTATACATTTTCCCCAAAAAAGTTTAAAGCACCAGTTGAAGAAGCATATTTGAAAGCAAATGAACTGAAAGTTGTTATATTTAATAAATCAGATTTCAAATGGGCAGAAGAGCATGCAGCTAAAGTTTCAGAAGAATGTAAATTGTATGTACAACCCGAATGGTCTAAACAGGAACGATTATTGCCAGAGATCATCGAATTTGTGAAAAACAACCCGAAATGGAAGATTTCACTGCAAACACATAAGTACCTTAATATCCCTTAATTATGAAAGGATTACTCTTTATTTCCACATTCGTTATCACTATCCTTACAAGCTGTTCACAAGCTCAGATGGTTTATTCATCAAAGGATAAAAAAGCGATTGAGAACATTGACAAAGCACAAAAAGTAGGTCAGTCAAACTTAGACGAAGCTATTAATTATTGCAACAAAGCTCTAGAGCGTGACCCGAACTTCTGGGAAGCACATTTATTGGTTGGTGAATTTTACGAATACAAAAAGAACTATCCGGAAGCAATCAAGCATTATCAGGAAGCACTGCGCATCAATCCAAAGCACTCGAATACCGGTGCAACCTATTATTACATGGGCGCATTGCAATATGACAGCGGTGAATTTGAAAATGCAAAACAAACCTTAAATACCTACATTGCTATAAAGAGTGCCAATCCTAAAATGGTTGCTGATGCAAAAGAAATGATTGCAGCAAGTGATCTGGCAATTGAAGCCATGAAAAAGGGTGAAACATTTAATCCGATCAATCTTGGTCCTGGAGTAAACACTGCTGATCCTGAATATTTCCCAACAATTACGGTTGATGGAAAAACAATCCTATTTACACGTCTTATTCATGATGATAGAGTTCCGGCTCCGGAAGAACGCTACAAAAAACAAGAAGATTTCTTCGTTTCTAACCTAAGCGAATTCAATGCATGGCAAAAAGCGTTTCCAATGCCAACGAACATCAATACAATTCGAAACGAAGGTGCGCCAACCATTTCAGCCGATGGTAGAAGTTTGATCTTCGTGGCTTGTTCTATGGGAGATGTAGCTGATTATGGTGATGGAAGAACCGGAAAAGGAAGTTGTGACTTGTTCATCACAAAACGAATGGGACAACAATGGTCGAATCCAATAAACCTTGCAGGAAAAATCAATACCGGAAGCTGGGAATCTCAGCCTTCACTTTCTGCTGATGGAAAATCATTATACTTTATTCGTCGAATCAGTAAACAAGGAGCAGAATCCGATGCCGATATTTTTGTTTCAACTATTAAAGAAGATGGTTCATGGGGTGATCCGGTTCGCTTACCAAATACGGTAAATAGTCCAACGATGGAAGAATCTGTTTTGATTCACCCGGATGGAAAAACGTTGTACTTCGCTTCTCGCGGTCACGGCGGTTTTGGTGGATTGGATCTTTTTGTTTCCAGAATGGATGCCAACGGAAATTGGAGTCAGGCAGAAAATCTTGGTTACCCTATCAATACACAATACGACGAAAACTCATTGATGGTAAGTGCTGATGGAGAGATTGCATTTTTCGCCTCTGACAGAAAAGGTGGTTACGGTGATTTGGATATTTACTATTTCGTGATGCCAGAACACGCTAAACCTACAAAAACCTTGTATTTCGATGGATTGGTGTTTGATGCCACTACCAAAAAACCAATTCCAGGGAAATTCTCATTGATCGATCTGAAAACAGGAAAAGAAATCATTGTTGCCGAGGCAGATCCTACAAACGGTTCGTTTACAGTTTCGCTTCCAGTGAATTGTGAATACGCTTTGAATGTTTCTTATCCCGGATACAACTTCTATTCTCAGAATTTCAATATGACCATTCCGGAGAATCAGGAAGTGTATCACATGGATGTTCCAATGATTCCAATTACTTCTTCTGACGTTGTTACATTGAAAAATGTTTTCTTCGACTTGAATAAGGCGACTTTACGTCCGGAATCTACTGTTGAGTTGAATAAACTGCGTGACTTCCTGAAAGCAAATCCAACGGTTAAAATTCAAATTGCAGGACATACAGATACGCAAGGCGACGCAGCTGAAAACCAAAAACTATCGGATGCCCGTGCAAAAGCAGTTGTAGATTTCCTTGTAACCAATGGAATTGCTGCTACACGTTTAAGCTCGAAAGGTTATGGTGAAACAAAGCCTATTGTTTCCGACGAAGCAATTGCGAAAATGACCAGTGAGGTTGCAAAACAAAAAGCACATCAGGAAAACAGAAGAACTGAATATACCATCGTAAAATAATGTATTTACTAAAGCTCGTACGTCCAATAAACCTGCTTGTCATTGCATTGACAATGTACGCTATGCGGGTTTATTTTATTCCGCGAATCAATATTGAATTAGTTCCCGGAAGTACTGAGCCGTTCGACTTTTTTCTACTTGTATTTTCTACTGTATTGATTGCAGCAGCCGGAAACATTATCAACGATTATTTCGACGTAAAGGCGGATAAGATCAATAAACCGCATAAACTTATCATAGGGAAATATGTAAAACCGCGCTGGGCAATTGTTCTTCACTGGACAATGAATTTCATCGCGTTTTCCATTGCATGTTATCTGAGCTGGCGCTACGAAACATTTTGGTATGTGTTCATTCATTTGTTAAGTATCAATGCGCTTTGGTTCTACTCCACGTATTTCAAACGCAAATTCCTGATTGGTAATGTCATTATTGCAGGTTTGACTGCTTTGGTTCCCATTCTTTGTGGAATTCACTTTTTGGAATTTATTCAAAGTCAGAGAGATCACTTACCAAGTAGCTGGTCAATAGACACAACACTCGAAACACCATGGCATACCGGCTGGGCTTTCGGAAGTTACTTCAATACCTTCTTTGTTTTGGTCTTTGCTTTTTACGCTGGAACATTAAATCTAATTCGTGAAATCATCAAAGACATTGAAGATGTAACAGGAGATTTGATCCTACGCGCAAAAACACTTCCTATTGTTCTTGGAAAACGTAAAACAAAACGAATTGCAATCATCCTGTTAGTCTTGCTATTATTGACTTCTGTACCATTCCTGATCGATGGCTATTTCTTGTACAACATTCGCTTTCTGAAAGCCTTTGCTCCTGTTTTTCTGCTTCCGATCGGAATTGTTTTCGTTATTGGATTATTGAGTTTGAAAGACGATAAGCGAAATTTGAGACGTGCAGATTTACTGCTTAAAATTTTGATGGTACTTGGTTGTTCAATGCCGTTTTACTGGTATTTCTTATGACAAAAAAGTTGATTTTAGGTTCTGGTTCACCACGCAGAAAAGAATTACTTGCAGGTTTAGGTTTCACCTTTGAAATCAGAACCAAAGATACCGATGAAACATATCCGAATACGTTGGAATTATCGGATGTTCCTGAATATTTAGCAGAACTAAAAGCCAAAGCTCTTTTCGATGAATTAGCTGATGACGAAATCGTTTTGTGTGCAGATACTGTTGTAATTCTGAAAGGAAGAATTTTAGGAAAACCAACGTCGCGCGAAGAAGCCATTGAAATGCTTACTGAATTGGCTGGTGAAACACACGAAGTGATTACAGGAGTTTTCATTGGGAATCAATCGTCACACCGTTGCTTTTCAGACAGAACAGAAGTTACTTTTGGTAAACTGACACAAAACGAAATCGCAAATTACATTGACAATTACAAACCTTTCGACAAAGCCGGATCTTACGGTGTACAGGAATGGATTGGTTATGTTGCTGTTGAAAAGATGAACGGAAGCTATACCACGGTTATGGGGTTGCCAACGCATTTGGTTTATAGAGAACTTAAACAATGGCACCTCGACTCCGCTCGGTGACCATTCTTTTCAATTGTACCTTTTCGATTTTAAAATTTAGACTTTTGGAATTTAGAATTCTACCGAAGCTATCTCCATTCGCTCATCAACAACGACCAAAATATTTCCCTGAGCATTGAATTCAATGTAATTAATGGCTCCGTCAGCGATTTCACAATTGGCAGCCGCTACCTGAAGGATTCTGTCGTTTGAAAGGTTCAATACCAATTCTTCCATGATGTAGTTCTTTCCAGGGATAATTTCAAAGTTATCGTCGAATTCTTCAAAGAAATTCCATTTGATACTTACCGATTGAATACTTTCTTCTACGAAATCAAAAATACGATCAACATCTTCCAACTGGTAAAACGGAATTTCAGCTAAAAGATCCTCTGGCTTTCCAAAAATACAATCAACCAACTCTTGCTTTCTACTCCATCCAATTACTAGCGATTCCTCTTCGAAAACAATTTCAATTGCACCATCAATGGCCAGTTTGTTCGTGTCTACGGCATAATAATGCTCTGCAACGTTATAGAGCTTTACTTCCTTAACTGTTTTTCCGATTAAAAGGTTTTCAATTGTTTGTGTGTCGAGAAATGCCATGTTGTTCGTTTTATATTTCGAGAGGCCAAATGTATTATCATTTCTTCAAAAAGAGAACAATAAAAAAAATAACCGTAGAGATAAAGAGAACGCAGAGACATTATTCCTCTGAGGCCTCTTTCTCTCCGCGGTTAAAATAAAAAACGCCACTCTTTTCAGAATGACGTTTCTTTGTAACAACTAAAACAATTACTGTTTCACAAATTGTGTAGTTCGGATTCCTTTTTCACCTATCACTCGAACCAGATACATTCCGGAATTCAGTTGATCGATATTGAAGTCAACACCAATAGCATAATTGTCTGGTGTCGCTATTTTCGTTTCAATGATTCTACCGTTTAAATCCAAAATCTGAATTTCCATTTGTTCACCAAGATTTCCAACGTACTCCACTCTGATCTTATCAGTAGATGGATTCGGGAATACCATGAATTCATCCGCTTTTTCATTTTTAGGAGTACTTAGGGTAAATCCTACAGTAAAGTCGTATCTGTGATAAGAACCGAAATCAGTAGTAAAGTTCTCTACAATTCCTCCTCCAACTTCACGTACACGGAAATTCCCGGATGTTTCACCCTCCACTTGCGCAGAATACCAGAAACCAATTCCATCGTCATCCGAATCTTCATAGATAATAGAGTAACATCCAGGAGCCAAGTCAAAAGTATCCTTATATTCCGTTGAGTTTGTCATCGATAATCTTTCAAAGATGATATTTCCTGCACCGTCAATCAAACGCCATTTGTTTTCTACCGCTCTGTTGTTGGTTTTGTACCAGGCGTAGAAATGATGATTTACTGTTTCAGGGGCACTGTATTTCGTTTTGAATGTGTTATTGTTTGCATATTCATCGCCAGTTGCAGATCCGTTAACCGCCGCAATTTGCGCAGTGAAACCATTTGAAACCGCAGCTCCAAACCAGAACCAGTTATCAGCAGGTACTTCAACCACCTCTTTTTCCAAAAATCCCAGGTTTCCTGTCCAAGTATAAGTTGCGATATGATCTTCAGAAACCCAATAATTGATCTGACATGAAGTTAACGGCTGCTCTCCTGTATTCTGAATGATCACTCGAGGATTCGAACATGTAGGATTGTATTTACTGTAATACTCGTAGTTATTTGGATTCAATATATCTACCAAAGCTGCATCGTGCTGGAAATTTGGAGCAGAATACGAAACCAAGTCAATAGCCGTAACATAATTTCCACCTGCTTGTCCCGGATCAGTTGCCGGAACATCATCAATATCGTAATCCAATGTAACTGTTGTTCCCGGAGTAACATATGGCGTTAATTCGTGATCGTGTTCTTTTACCATATCACCCGGACACCAGCCTTCTCTTGCATAAGGCCATGTTCCACCCTGACCAATATTCGGATTCTCACCACACTCATTGGTTTGCCAAATATGCCAGTCGAAACGCTCAACTCCGTTCACCAAAATCTTGTGTTCTTTATCAACCCATTCACAACAAGCACCATCTCCTACTTGTCCGTGACCGGAAAGACGCGTTTTGATCTTAAACATGGAAGAAGTATCAGCCAATTCAACTGTAGTTGCAGTCAACACAACGTCATTCGCCATTTGAGCATAATTGTAGCTCGTCCAGTTTTGCCAAACAGGTTCCACATTGTGCACATCACGCGGAGGAATTCCTTCAATAAATGCGAACTTCAAATCAATCAATTCCTGTGTGTTATGCGCAGCTAAATCTACCAATCCATGCATGAACTGTTGGTAATCTGTTACATCATAGATCCATGAAAATCCTTGTGGACCAAGATCGAAGCTAATTCCGTATGGTGTAATGTATCGACCAATTTCAATGTCATTGATCTCCTCAAACGGAGCGTTGTAATACGTAATTGTATCGTTAATCAACGTATCTTCATTGATGCTGTTTCCAGTTCCAATTACCACCGATGCGATATCCAGAGTATCTATTGTTCCCTCATCGTAAGTCAACATATTGTCGATAATGTGGAAACTGTTATCTGATGGCGAATACTCAAAAACAACACTTGTTTTCGGATAAATTGCAATCAACTCTGTTGAACTTGAAGCCGTATTCATTGTTCCCTGAGCCAAACTCACCTTAGGAACACCATTGATGCTTTCAACTCCGGAAACGGGCGTTTGATCATGTACAATCATGTTAGACGTAAAAGTTGCACCTAATCGATTGTGTACAGAACGATCAATCATTGCCAATTGTCCATCAAAATCATAGTACACTTCCAAATCAGTATAATTCGGATGTGAAGCGTCGGTCTTTTTGTTTTTCCAGCTTGCAATTGTGGATGCATCCAGGGCTCCCGACCAAACTTTAAATTCGTCAATCGAACCTTTCCAGTTCCCCGACAGGCCATTACCTGCTCCAATAATGAACTTTGCTATTTTACCAACCTCTCGGTTTAAGTTACTTCCTGAATGCCACAGAATACCATCTTTATAAATAAACATTTGTCCGGTAGACGCCTTTTTCACAAAAGCCCAATGGTGCCAAATATTGTCGATTTCTGAAGCATTTGCCAGTTTTGAAATACGATCATATCCAGAACCTTTACCTGCGTCCCAATAAATTGTATTATCCGACCACGGCATGTGGATATTAAGAGATCTGTCGTTCAGCGAATCTACAGCTTCAAGGAAATAAGTTGCTGTACCTGAATTTCCGTTTCCTTTCGACCAGAATTCAATGGTTACGTCGTCACCTAAATCTACATTGCTCATATTAATTTCAGCATAATTCGTTCCATTGGAAACAAATGTTCCGTTCGAATTGTTGTAGGAAAGTGTGCTCGAAGCTGAATTAATCGTTGCAAGATCTAAGTTCGCCAATGAAGTTCTGGCGTCATCGTAGCTAATTTCAATGATTAAGTTTGATGTCCCGTCGTAATTGAAAGGAGTAGAAAAATCAATTGAATTTGTCCCAGAAACGATATTGTTCAAATTGGCATCGTAAACCGTTGTTAATCCAACAGATTCCCAAACGAATAGCTCCTGCTGGATCGTTGACTTTAATTTCACCTGAAAGCCCTGTAATGAAGCAAAGCTGTTTAAGAAATCAAGTTGCATAGCTTGAATTTGTCCTGCTGTAACACCAGCACTTGCTAAATCTGCTGCAGAAATAATCCATTGCAATTTACCACCGTTGTTTCCATTTCGCACAAAAGCCATGTTTGCAGCACTTGTCCCGGAAACGGGATAGAATGTCACCGCATTCTGAGTTCGACTGGAAACTGCTTTGGTTTGTTGGTCGTAATAAGGCGTTGAAGTATACGGATAAGTTACAGGCGAAGTCAAGTTCACTCTGTATTTGTTTCCATCTACACGAACTGAATCAAAAAGTCCGGTGTGTTCAAAGATTCTTGTATACGTCAAGTAATCCCATTCTCCACAATTGTATTGATCCCAGGTTGTAAGCGGACTACATTTTAATTTATAGTACATCAATACCTTTTCGAATCGTTGATTATCCAAAGAGGCCGGGAATTGAAAATTGGATCTTCGGGTTACAATACTATCGAAAGTGAACGTTTGCACCCAAGTGGTATCCTGAGCAAACGATTGTAATCCGGAAAAAGCAATCAGAGTGAGTAAAATTATTTTCTTCATGTTTGTTTTATAGAAACACGAAGTTACTGATTGCTACATCAATTTAGTCTATGGAGAACAGACAATAATGGGACAACTGTTGAGAACCTAGCGGTTCTTGAAGTCAAAAATCAAAAGAGAAAAGAATCGTCAATGCCATTTCTCATGATTCCTCTAATACAACTTAAATATTGGTAAACGATTAAAGGTTTTGCTTTCAAAGTATTCGGAATTTTGGTAGATAAAGAACAATTGCGCCCAGCTATCAGATGCAAAAGCTGAATCAGAAGCCTTCTTGGCCTCAAACTCTTGTTTTAACTGTGGATTTTCTTTTAAAATCTCCAAAGCCTTTTCTTCGAAAACATAGGCAGAGAAGTATTCTTTTTCCTGAATGTAACTGTCCATAAAATTCCAGTTGAAATATGAATCCTCTGCCTGAGGCTCTAAAACGGATAAAATGAAATTGCGTTTGGGTTGTTGTGTTGAAATGACAACACTTCCTGATGGAACTCGAACCGTTTCTTCTTGCTCAACCAATTCCAATGAATTGTGCAGGAAATGCCCCTCATACGGACGTGATCCTGATTTAACGTTTTTAACACGTAAAGTAGATACCAATTGGTCCTTTGATGCTATTTCTTCCATCAAAACACCATTTTCCTGCAGCATTTTGATGACTTCTTTCGCTTCTTTGGAAACAACATAGGATTTTGGAATTGATGTGGAGTCTTTACTGCTATAACTATTGTAATACGGAACTTGCTTTGAATACGGTTTCGATCTATCGTAATACAAACGATCCAATCCTGTCACTTCACTTTTCTTATAAGTCGCTTCGTAACCTTTAAACAGAAATGGAACTGATTCTCCTATCGCTTGATAATTGAACTTGAAATGAGTTTTCTTTAAGCTCGATTGAATAGCTTCTTTTCTCGCCAATTCAATACTTTCTTTATTCTCACCTGCCCAATGAATTAAGAATTGAAGGTAATCGTGCGTTGCCTGAACACGTTGTGAGAAAGGTTTCAGCATATGGGTCTCCACAGTAAAACTCAGCGAATGAAAAAGGCTTGCGTAACCCATCGCATATCTCGGCAGATCATTGAACGCTACAATTCCGGAATCTGGAGTTTCAGCTTTTGTTTCCACATAAGGCGCCCAATCCCATTTCTTCTTTTTCAACTCCCTGGTCATTTCGGGTAATAATTTATTGTATGTCAAGTCATGAACACTTGCTTCCAATCTTTCCTTTAAAGAAGTAATGAGGGTCAAAGTGTATTGATAATCTGCACCATTCGACACATGTGTATCCACAAAAACATCAGGATCGAGTGCCTGATAGATTTTGACAAAAGTGTGTGCGTTTTCAGAATCCATTTTAATGAAATCACGATTCAAGTCCAGATTCTGCGCATTTCCTCTAAAACCATATTCTACTGGTCCATCCTGATTTGCTCTTGAAGTTCCTGACCTGTTCATCATTCCTCCAACATTGTACGCCGGAATAATTGCTATAATTGGTAGATCCTTGGCTTTCTTTCCAGCTTTGATCCAGTTTTGAATCCAAAGCAAACACGCATTTACTCCGTCAGGTTCGCCCGCATGGATGGCGTTATTGATGAGTATTGTTGTTCCATTGCGTGCTTTTTCAAAAGCTTGAGCGGAATCTTTACCAGCGTTTATCAGACAGACATAAAGCGGAAATTCCGTATCCGAATTTCCCATGTTGTAAAGCGAAATCTCGTCATGTTTACTGTCCCATTCCTTGTATTGAGCAATTAGTTCAGGATAATTTGGGGTTGTATTTCCATCGTATTGGGAAAAAGCAAGGGCAGGAAGAAGCGTAAACAAAAAGAGGAGTTAGCTC
>CBFGNV010000032.1:0-45878 GCA_965650275.1 uncultured Fluviicola sp.
CCTATAACGTGACCATTGTTCAACCGAATGTAGACCCATACAACGAGAAATTTTCAAGTAATAATTCGGAACAACTTTTCAAGATCCTTAAAGCTGCGGACAAAGTCAGTATCGCCATGGATAAAAATTACACGAAACTTATCATTGCTCCTGAAACGGCTCTTTATCCGAATATTGAAAGCTCGAACGATTTTTTGGTGGTCGATAAACTTCCTTATCACAAGGCAACAAGAAGTATACAGAAGTACCAAAAGGAAACACCCATTCCTCTTTTAATCGGTGGATCAACTTATGATTTCTTTGAAAAACCAAGGAGCGCCGCATCAAACTTAGTTGAAGGTATGGGTGTATATGAAGAATCATATAACTCATCGTTGCTTTTCGACCTCAACAAAAATCCGCAAGTAATTCATAAAAGCAAACTTGTGCTGGGAGTTGAAAAAATTCCATTCATCACAACTATTCCTTTCCTGAAAAACTGGGCAATAGATCTAGGCGGTTCAAGCGGAAGCCTTGGTATTGCTGATCATCCATCCATCTTCAAGATGAAAACAGTGAATTTTGCTCCGGTTGTATGCTACGAAAGTGTTTACGGCGAATTCGTAAGTGAACAATGTGCTCAGGGTGCTGATTTCATTGCCATTATCACAAACGACGGTTGGTGGGGAGATACTCCTGGCTACAAACAACATTTCCTGTTCGCCGGTTTACGTGCAATAGAAAACAACAAATGGATCGCTCGCTCTGCCAACACGGGTAAATCAGGAGTATTCAATAACCGTGGTGATGTGATTAAAGAAACTGGGTGGTGGAAAGAAACCGCGATCAACG
Source organism: uncultured Fluviicola sp. (assembly GCA_965650275.1). Taxonomy (GTDB): domain Bacteria; phylum Bacteroidota; class Bacteroidia; order Flavobacteriales_D; family Crocinitomicaceae; genus Fluviicola. The sequence goes on from CBFGNV010000032.1 coordinate 832, forward strand.
CAAACATTGAACTCATTCCAGGAAAAACGATCTATCAGCAATTCGGAGATATTATTCCTAGAGTTGCCTCTGGAATATTGATTCTACTTTTGGGAATGGCATTGTTTAACCGATTCAGAAGAAGAAAAGCTTAGTATTTCAGTAAACCAAAACGCTCTTTTTTCCCGCTTGAGAAGAATAGTAATTCTTTGTACTTCGGATTATCAGCACACATTTTCAAGGAAACCGTTCCTCCTGTCTGATTGTAATCGTTAAAAACACGACGCTTTTGATCCCCGTTACTTAAAGAGATCTCGGAAAGAGCTAGCGTATATGTTTTCTTACGAACGGGAAACGAAACCGAATAGTTGAATCGTTTAAACGTTCCATATTCATCATAATTCTTTCTGTGATCGTTAAAAAACACTAGACATGTTCCATTCGATATTATGGATTTCAGCGAAGAATAATACCCATAATCGTTGGTAGAATGCTGCTCTTTTGGAATGGATGAAATCCAGTTAAAATCACCTTGAGGAGAAATTTGATAGATCAAGGCATCATCGTAATAATAATGATTTACCGTTTGGATCATTCCACGCGAATCATTCGTTGTTTGCTGATAAACATAGTACTGTTCAGCCACAATAACCAGCGAACCATCTTCCAGCTGATGAACATCTCTAAACGCATAATTCACCAGATCCAGAACACCTTTCGGATTCCCGACACGCATTCTATCGTACTTGATGCTTTTCGATTTCAAATCATCCATGAACCACTGCGGAAAAGGCTGAACTTTTGTTGCTTCAACTTTACGCTGATTGATATTGATCCGCTGATAAAAAACACCTTGAGCTCCTGAAGCGAATTGTTCACCATAAGTTCCCGTGACCACAATTAATGAATCTCTGGACGTTATCTCAAAATCAAAAACACGACGCTGATCCAGAAAAAGATCATATTGCATGAGTGTATCTTTTTGAACGTGCATGATTACCGCTTTTTCAATAGCGGAATAATCTCTAAACAAACCTCTATTCGAGGAATTGTACACGGTAACTCCAAGAACAAATTCACCGTCGTTAGTAACGTGACGAACATTCACTGCTGAATAACGGGAAGAATAAGGAACTTCATACTCGCCTTGTCGAACAGTATTGTAGTTGGTATCTATGATATGAAAGCCATATCGATCAAAATTGTCTTTCTTCGCCGGAATGACATATTCAACACAAAGAAAATTGTCGTTTTTCGACTTCTGAACCATGAAATATCCCTTGTTCGAACCTAGCTTCGCAGATGGAAACTCCGCCATGAGAATAGGCTGATCGAAAGGATCAATCTCTGTATCATATTTTACCATGTACAGCTGGTTTTCACCATCACGTTTGTCGGAAAAAAAGCCGAGAAGAGTTCCATTAAAGGTTAGTAGATTTTCTAGTGTAACTGTCTTGTTATCTACCTTATTTTCAATCTTCTTATTCAGAACTTCTTCACCATACATGTAACGTGTAACGCGATTTGCCTGCAGCAATCCGTTTCCAGTAACACGATAAGTATAGAAATCGAAACCTTTATCAGGATAAAGATCTAACAAAGTAGCCTTTCTTTTATTGTCGACACCCCACTCAATGTCAGTGACCTGCGCTCTCAAACTGAGATTAGCGACAAACAGACAGAAAAGAAGTCCACAAAAAGCTTTCATCTTCACAATATAGTGAAAAAGGTTAGAACGATAGTTACACCAATTCTACTCCAGTATAATTATGCGGAGTTATTGCTTTAAGGCGTGTTTTCAAGTCGGCAGAAACATCAAGTGTATCAATAAATTCGTGAACTGACTCTTGCGTAACTTTCTCATTTTTACGTGTCAATCCTTTCAAAGCCTCATATGGTTTCGGGAAACCAATACTTCTCAGAATCGTTTGAATAGCCTCAGCAACTACAGCCCAATTCGCGGTTAAATCATCCGCTAAAGCCTGTTCATTCAGCAACAATTTACCTAAACCAACGCGTGAAGCTTTCCACGCGATAATCGTATGAGCGAACGGCATTCCAACAGCTCTTAGTACAGTAGAATCAGTTAAATCACGTTGTAAACGGGAAACCGGAAGTTTAGCCGATAAATGTTCGTAAAGTGCGTTTGCAATCCCAATATTTCCTTCCGAGTTTTCGAAATCAATTGGATTTACTTTATGCGGCATTGCCGAAGAACCAACTTCGCCTTCCTTCAATTTCTGTTTGAAATAATCCATTGAGATGTAAGTCCAGAAATCGCGGTCTAAATCCAAAATGATTGTATTGATTCGCTTCAAAACATCGAATAACGCCGCCAACTGATCGTAATGCTCAATTTGAGTTGTTAGCTGACTTCTTGTCAAACCTAATTTCTCATTTACGAATGTATTCGAAAACTCCACCCAATTTGTCTCAGGAAAAGCGATATGATGTGCGTTGAAATTACCTGTAGCTCCACCAAATTTTGCGGAATAAACAGCACTTTCAAGGGTGCATTTTTGAACCTCCAAACGCTCAACAAAAACACCAACTTCTTTTCCTAATATGGTTGGTGATGCAGGTTGACCATGCGTTCTTGCTAGCATTGCAATGTTCGACCAATCGTTCTGATAACCTTTCAGCATGTCAATTACCAAATTCAATTCCGGAAGAATTACTCCGTTCACAGCATCCTTAATGCTCAATGGAATTGCGGTATTGTTTACATCCTGAGAAGTCAATCCAAAATGGATGAACTCTAAATAACTGTCCAAACCAAGTCCAGTCATTTTATCCTTCAGGAAATACTCTACAGCTTTAACATCGTGATTCGTAGTACGCTCAATAGCTTTAATTGCCAATGCATCAGCTTCACTGAAGTTGTCAACAATTGCTCTTAGCTTAGGAAAAACAGCTGAATCAACTTCAGCCATTGCGCCAATTTTTCGCTCAGCAAGAAAAATGAAATACTCCACTTCTACCAAAACGCGGTACTTGATTAATCCGAACTCAGAAAAATATTGCGCTAATTCGGATGTTTTTGATCTATATCTACCGTCAACTGGTGTAATTGCTGTAAGAGCTGATAATTCCATGCTTTTTGAATTGAAGGGGCAAAGATAGCTTATTAATTACAAATGACGGATTACTAATTACAAATGAATCTAATAGCAGTAATTCATTGAATTGGTCATTCACAATTGGTCATTGGTAATTTGTAATTAGTAATTTTAACCATGCGTTTCCTTAAAAACACTTGGATTGGAATAAGATCTTACCGAAAAGCGTTGATTTTCATTATCGAACACAAGCTTTATTGGTATGTAGCCCTTCCGGCCATTTTGATGCTTGGAATTTATCAGGTTGGACATTCTATTTTGGTAAGTAAACCAAATTACAACGCAACAAACATGAACGAAATTGGCTGGTTATTGATCCAGCTATTCTTCGAACTTTCTGTTTCCATTGCTCTCATGCGATTTGCCAAATACCTGGTTGTAATTATACTTTCACCTTTACTTTCGCATCTTTCGCAAAAAGTAGAATACAAGATTACCGGAAACACTTATAAATTCGAATTAACACAATTACTTCACGACATTCGACGCGGTTTTCGTTTAGCAATTCGAAATATCATGTGGGAATACGCTTTCTTCATTGTTGTGTATCTGTTTGCCCGCATTGGCTGGAACAGCGTAGAAGAAAGTCCTTTGTTAATCGCCATTTTCTTTATCAGTTTTTACTATTCCGGATTCTCGTTCCTCGATTACGTGAATGAACGACTAAAACTGAACATGGAGCAAAGTATCCAGTTCACCAGAAGCAATCGTGGACTAGCACTTTCGATAGGAGCGCTATATTCATTATTGATCTGGGTTCCGGTTGACCTAACTGCTTTGTTCGACTGGTCAACTTTCAGCGATAACCCGTTCGAGTTTTTATACCGATTTGTTGTTAATCTACTGCTCTGGGTTTGTACCAGTTTTGCTCCAATTTGGTCGATAGTAGCAGCAACCATTGCTATGAACGATCTTGTTGATCTTAAGAAAACAAGAGAAATTGTGGTGTCAGATTTTTCAACCGACAATGCCTAATTTGATTTTTTCTTCGTTTTACGGCGCTCAACGACCCAGAACATAAAGAATATTGTTTATTTTGTAGTTCAATGATCATTTGAACCATGAAAATTTTTGTAACAATTCTACTACTTCTACCCGTATTTGCAGCAAAGGCGAATACCACTTTCAATCCCGGACCAGTTGATTCAACAGCTAGCATTATCGACAGAAGCGCCGCTTTATTGATCCTTGATAAAGGAAAACAACTTGTTCTTGAAAATAAATTCAGAGAAGCTCTTGTCACTTTTCGTGAAGCAGCAATGAAGGATCCGTACTCATGGAAACCTGCATATTGGATTTCATACTGTCACTACAAATTGAACAATTACGGTTATGCAAAACAGTACGGACTTAACGCACTTGCGAAAGGTGGTATTGATACAGATCGTGAAGTTTATGATATTCTTGGAAACAGTTACCACCGAATGGGAATGTTAGACTCGGCTCAACATTACTACCAATTGGCATTGACTGAAATGCAAAAAAACAGAATTAAAGAACTCAACATTGAAGGTAAAATTGCCGAATGTGCTTTTGCTAAAACAGCTTTGGAAAAAGACAAACTTCAACGCGAAATTCTTACAGGAGACGTCAACTCAGGATATAACGACTATTGTCCGATCCTTACGAATAATGGAAAAACACTATACTTCACATCAAGAAGAGGGAATACTACTGGCGGACAATTGAACCCGGATGATCAGGAGTATTTCGAAGATGTTTACAAGGCGACTTGGAACGATGAAACGAAAATGTGGGACAGTATTACAAACAATCTTGAGCGAATGAATACAGATGGATTCGACGCATTAAACTGGTTGTCGGCTGATAACATGAAAGGAATTCTTACACTAAATATCACTTATGGCGACAGCAAAATCATGACAAAGAGCTCTGATATTTGTGAAATTGAGTGGACGAAACAAAACAAATGGTCACTTGCACGACCAATCGCGAACAAAAGCATCAACACTTCTTTTATGGAAGGTTCTGCAACCTTAACTGCTGATGGAAATACAATGTACTTTGTATCCGACAGAAAAGGTGGAACGAGAGGAACTGATATTTACATGGTTCAACGCAATGGTAAAAAATGGGGAACTGCAGTTTTACTTCCAGATAGCATTAACTCGTTGGGAAGAGAAACAACTCCATTTATTTCACCTGATGGACGTTTCTTGTTCTTCTCTTCAGATGGCCACAGAGGAATGGGCGGATTAGACGTTTACGTTTGTGAAAACACAGGTAGCGGCTGGAGCTCTCCAATTAACCTAGGTGCTTCAGTAAATACAGTAAATGACGATACGCATTTCAAAATTTACAAGGAGTTGAACAAAGTGATGATGGCAGCTATTAATTTAAGTGGTCAAAAAAGTAGTTTCGATATCTACGAGATTCCTCTAGACAAACTTAAACTTCCAGTGAAAATTTAGCAGTTCTTCCATTTGCGAAATAGATTTTGTGGAATTTCGTTATTTCCACATCTGAATATTTTATTAAATAACATACTATGATAAAAGCGTTTGCTTTGGCAATTGCGTGTTCTGTTTATGTAATCAGTTTTGCACAAAACGAGAAACGCGAAAATGCACCTATTAAACAAGTAACCGTTTTTAAGAACGGTGCTCAGATTCAACATGAGAAATCTGTAAACGTTACTACCGGAAAACAATTCATCGTTTTTGAAAAAATCACTGAGTTTACCGATCCGAATTCTCTTCAATTGAAGTGCAGTGAAAACGCTACCATCCTTAGCGTTCGTGTACGTAAAAACTACGACGAGAATTCTGTGAAAGATGCCGACTTGAAAACAATGACAGCAAACCGAAAAGTGCTGGAGGACAAAAAGCAAGCATTGGAAGACGAATACCACGTGTTACTGACAGACGAAAAATTGATTCAGGAAAACAGTCGTTTGTGGAGTAACCAAAGTGGAGTCAAAATTACCGAACTGAAAGAAGCGGTGGCATTCAATCACGCAAAGTTGACAGAAATTGGTCAGCGTAAATCGCAATTAAAAAAAGAAATCGAGGACTGCGCTAAGAAAATCAACGTGATTGAACAAGAAATCAATACGCGCAGCAGTTTACCCGTAACTATTTATTCAGAAGTGGTAGTTGAGCTTTCTGCTGATAAAAGTGGTTCTGCTGATTTCGTTTTCTCTTACATTACACCAAATGCATTTTGGACACCTTATTACGACATGCGATCGGCTGGAGTGAATGCTCCAATTTCTCTTGAAGCCAAAGGATTGGTTTCTCAAAACACAGGAATTGAATGGAAAAACGTGAAGTTGGTTCTTTCAACAAATGATCCATACGAAAGCACACAGGAACCGAACATACAACCGTGGTACTTAGATTATTATTCCAGTTTGCCACAACCTACTCCAACTTATAAAAGCGCAGGAACGTTCACCTATTTCGGGGAAACTATTCATGGTGAAGTATTGGACATTAGTACCGGCGAACCACTTGCTTTTGCGAAAGTAACCATTGGTGGAAATGCAATGAACTTTGTGACAACAGATGCTTCTGGAAAATTCTCTTTCCAGGTTCCAAGAAACACAACAACGTTTGTAGTTGACTATTTAGGCTATCATCAACAGTACCTTGGTATTAATTCACCATACTATAAAATTGCAATGATTCCTCAGGAAATTGCAATGGAAAAGTTGAAGGATCTTCCAAATCCATTTGGTCAGGGAGGTTCTGGTGGCGGAAACGGTAAAGGACTTTACAGTGGTGATGAAGCAGAGATAATGAATCGTGTTGAACTCGGAAATATTTCCTATTCTTTAACACAGCAAAAAGGCGTCACAGTAACTAGAGAGGATATCAATAGAATGCCTTCGAGAGAGGCCCCTATAACTGCATCTAAAGTTAGCGGCGGAGTTTATTCAGACGTTGCAACCCAAGTGGTAAAAGACCTGAGAATGGAATTCGTGATTGATATGCCGTTTACCATTCCTTCCGACAATGCAGATCATCGTGTTCCAATTGCAACATATCAGATGCCAGCAACGTATGAATATCATAGTGTTCCGAAGTTTGATGAAGGCGTTTTCCTGGTTGCACAAATTTCCGGATGGGAAAAATTGAACTTGTTGAGCGGGGAATCGAACATCTACTTTGATGGAACTTATATTGGTAAAAGCTATGTGGATGTAAACTCTACAAAAGACACCATTAGCTTCAGTTTTGGAAAAGACAATAAGATCAAAATAGAACGCAAGAAAAGTCAGGAAATGAGCAAAACTCGCCTGGTTGGTTCTCACTACAAATACGAAGTAACGTGGGATTTTACCATCAGAAATAACGGCGGAGCTGCTATTCCAATTATCATCAAAGACCATTTCCCAATTTCGACCAATAGCGATATCAAAGTGAAGGAAGGAACTTACGAAGGAGCTTCTTACGATGAGAATACGCACATTCTGACGTGGAAATTCACCACCAAATCAGGTGAAACAAAAACATTCAAATTCAACTATTCAGTCGACTACGAAAAAGGTCAGGCGGTGTATTTGGAGTAATTGAACGAAACAAAGAATTACCTGTAACAAGATTCTCAAACATTCATAACAGAAATAAACATGTTTAAATCACTCACATTAATAATTGCTTGTTTCATTGGTTCTCTGGCGATAGCGCAAACAGAGAAACGCGAAAATGCACCGATCAAGCAAGTAACCGTTTTCAAGAACGGTGCTCAGGTTCAACATGAGAAATCAGTGAACATTACTTCCGGAAAACAATTCATCGTCTTCGAAAAGATTACGGAGTTTACTGATCCGAATTCTCTTCAATTGAAGTGTACAGAAAATGCTACTATTCTTAGTGTTCGCGTTCGTAAAAACTACGATGAGAATTCCATCAAAGAAGCTGATCTGAAAACGATGACTGCTAACAGAAAATCGCTGGAAGATAAAAAACAAGCTTTGGAAGACGAATACCATGTTTTGTTGACAGATGAAAAACTGATCCAGGAAAATAGTCGCTTGTGGAGTAACCAAAGCGGTGTTAAGATTGCTGAACTGAAAGAAGCAGTAGCATTCAATCACGCTAAATTGACTGAGATCGGTCAACGCAAATCGCAATTACAATCAGAAATTGAAACACTCGCAAAGAAGATAAACGTAATCGAACAGGAAATCAATACAAGAAGTAGTTTACCTGTGACCATTTATTCTGAAGTGGTGGTTGAACTTTCAGCTGACAAAGGTGGTTCTGCTGATTTCGTTTTCTCTTACATTACACCAAATGCATTTTGGACTCCATATTACGATATGCGTTCTGCAGGTGTAAACGCTCCAATTTCTCTTGAAGCAAAAGGATTGGTTTCTCAAAATACGGGAATCGAATGGAAGAATGTAAAATTGGTTCTTTCAACAAATGATCCTTACGAAAGCACTGAAGAACCGAAAATAGATGCCTGGTATTTGGATTACTATTCAAGTTTACCGCAACGACAAGCGGCTTACAAAAGCGCAGGAACGTTCAACTATTTTGGTGAAACCATTCACGGAGAAGTTTTGGACATCAGCACTGGTGAGCCTCTGGCTTTTGCAAAAGTGACCATCGGTGGAAACGCAATGAACTTTGTAACAACAGATGCTTCAGGAAAATTCTCTTTCCAGGTTCCAAGAAACACAACAACATTTGTGGTAGATTACTTAGGATACCACCAACAATACCTGAACATCAATTCACCTTATTATAAAATTGCTCTTACTCCTCAGGAAATTGCAATGGAAACCGTTCAAGACCTAAGCAACGCCACCTCAGGAAGCTATGCGATGGATGGCGATGCCGAATATTATGCCCCTGAACCAAGTTATTACGACAACAACATGTCGACACTCGAGGAAGTAACCATTGTCACAAAAAAGAATAAACTGAGAAAGGAAAGTAAAAAATCGGAAGCTTATGGTTATTACGGTGGTGAAGTGTCTACAGGAGCTACCTACTCGACTTCAATTGCAACGCAAGTGGTGCGCGATTTACGTATGGAATTCGTGATCGATGTGCCGTTTACCATTCCTTCAGACAATGCTGATCACCGCGTTCCAATTGCAACGTATCAAATGCCTGCAACATACGAATACCATAGTGTTCCTAAGTTCGATGAAGGTGTTTTCCTTGTTGCTCAAATCTCCGGATGGGAAAAACTGAACTTATTGAGCGGTGAATCGAACATATACTTTGACGGAACTTATATTGGAAAAAGTTATGTAGATGTCAACTCAACAAAAGATACCATCAGCTTCAGCTTCGGTAAAGACAACAAGATCAAAGTAGAACGTAAGAAAAGTCAGGAAATGAGTAAAACACGTTTAGTTGGTTCGCGTTACAAATACGAAGTAACCTGGGATTTTACCATCAGAAATAACGGTGGAGCAGCAATTCCAATCATCATCAAAGATCATTTCCCGATTTCTACAAACAGCGACATCAAGGTGAAAGAAGGAACTTACGAAGGTGCTACTTACGATGAAAATACACATATCCTGACATGGAAATTCACCACAAAATCAGGTGAAACAAAAACATTCAAATTCGATTACACTGTTGACTACGAAAAAGGTCAGGCTGTGTATTTAGAGTAATAAACTTCTATAAAAAAGAAAATCCCGTTAGTCAATGATTAACGGGATTTTCTTTTTATAAATTAAATGCTATTTCACAAACTTCTGACGTGCAATTCCACCTGCATGAACTAACTCTAACGTATATGTTCCGGATGACAATTTGCTGATATCAATTTTGTTCGTCATCTCCGATTTCTCAATTGTCAGCATCGTTTTTCCATTCATATCCAAAATCTTCACCTGCTCAACCTCATTATTGAAAGCCAGTTGAATCTCATCTTTAGCCGGATTTGGATAAACAATAAAATTTTCCGTTGTCGATTCTGTAATCCCTACATCACTTGGCGGTGTAATGCGAATGATGGAATGATCGCCTGTATTTGTAGCAATATAAATTTCCTTATTTGGTCCAATGGCGATATCTCTCAAACGCCCAAACTGCGATTGAAAATACTGATCTTCATCCACCACCTGAGTTGCATTCGCATCCAACTGCATTGCCACCAAACGTTGTCCGTTCAGCGTTGTCATCAACAAACGGTTATTCCATTCCGGAAAAGCCGCATTTTGATAGTACACCAAATCTGAAGTTGCAATTGTAGGCGTCCAGGCATGAATAGGTTCTATGTACATTCCCGTTGCACATGGATTATCTTCAAATGGTTCATCGCAAAAACCATGGATCAACGGCCAGCCGTAATTGAGTGATGATGCCAAAACCTGAAGTTCGTCATCCGTTGTTGGACCATGCTCTGAAGCGATGATCATTCCATTTGGTAATGCACAAATTCCTTGAGAATTCCGATGTCCCATTGAATAAACGTACGAACCCGGAGTTGGATTATCTGCTGGAATAGATCCATCCGTATTGATTCTCAAATATTTTCCATTAAGCGAATTTGGATCCTGAGCAAGATTGGAAACATAACATTCACCTGTCGACATCAAAATCGTATTGTCCGGCAAAAAATGTAACCGCGAACCATTGTGATTCTGCCACGCCAAAATATCATCGATCAAAATATCCGGACTTACCAGATTAGTTCCATTGAACGCGTATTTCACCATTCTTTCCTTGAAATAACCACCACCATCTTCTGTTCCGTAGGTATAAACCAGAAAAACTTCAGGTGTTGTTGGGAAATTCGGATGGAGAACTAAACCCAATAACCCACTTTCACTAACTGCGTGTACTGTTGACGTCAGGTCAAGAACCACGGTTTTCACACCTGTTTGCAGATCGATCCTACTGACCAATCCACCGCGTTCTGTCACCCATAAGTAATCATCACCCTCCACTTTTATTTCCCACGGTACATTCACATCCGAATTCAACGTGTCAATGTACACCGTCGTATTTCCTACTTGCTGAGCGGTTTGTGAAAAGCCCGCAGCACCTAGTAAAAAAGACGCACTAAAAAGTAATCCTCTACACTCCATAACCTAAATTTTAGCGTCAAAACTGACATTATCAGGTCAAGTTAAGGAAATTCAATCTAGCCGACAAAAGAATTTTTGACTTGTTAACGAAGCTTAGCGATTTCATTCCAGAAGGATGGAAAGCTCTTGGAAACGGCCTCAGAATCATGAATCACAACTTCACTTTCAGCGATAGTTCCGGCAATTGCTAAACACATTGCTATTCTGTGATCGTGATGAGATTTAACATTTCCACCGAAGATTTTTCCTGTTCCGTGAACAATCATTTCGTCCTCGTTCAAATCGATTTTCACACCCAACTTACCAAATTCTTCCTGCAAAGTAAGCGCTCTGTTGCTTTCTTTATGCGTTAATCGACTTGCACCAAAAAATGTACAAACACCATTGATACTCGACGCTAAAGTAACAAGTGCCGGAAACAGATCAGGACACTGTGTTGCATCAAATTCAAACGGTTTTCGTGCAGATCCGTCAACCGAAATCTCCTCATTGATGTGTTGAATTTTACATCCTGCGCTCAACAAGGCATCAAGCAGCATTTTATCTGCCTGTAAACTCGATATTTTCAAACCTTTCAAACGAATTTGATGTCCGACAGCCGCTGCAACGAGAAAATAGCTGGCAGAACTCCAATCGGCTTCTACATTATACTTGGTTGCATTGTATTTTTGACTCGCTTTAACACTGAAGATGTTCTTGGGTAAACGCTCTACCTTTATTCCAAAAGCATTCAATGTGGAAAGTGTCATTTGAACATATGGCAACGAGGTCAAATTCTCTGAGATCAAAACAGAATCGTTCTCCGCAAACGGCAAGGCCATCAAGCATCCGGAAATAAATTGCGAACTCAAAGAACCGTCCACTTCTATTTTCCCACCTTTAATCGGTCCTTTCACTTTGATTGGAATGTTTCCTCCGTTTGTTTGAACAGATGCCCCCAACTTTGGTAAAACTTCTTCAAAGAAATCCATTGGTCGAGTAGTCAAAGATCCGCTTCCTTCGATCGTAATTTCTTGCGTAAAACTGGAACAAACAGCAGACAACAATCGAATTCCCAGCCCCGATTCTCCTGCTGAAATCGTAATGGCTTCCTTTGGCTGAATTCCACCAGTTACAAATAAACTATCACCAGATTCTGAAACGGTTGCTCCTAGCAGCTGAATGGCCTTCTTCATCGCCAACTCATCATCACTCTTGCCTACATTTAGCAATTCGGAGGTTCCTTCAGCTAAAGCAGCTGCCAACAGTGCACGCTGGCCATCACTTTTTGAGGATGGAATTCGGATTGTACCAATTAATTTTTGCGGACCAATTTTGTTTATCATCATTTCGTATTGCTAAGTTTTGTAAAATTCCATGAAATAAAAAATCCCGCTCTTTAGAAGCGGGATTTCAGTATATAGTTATTCGCCTCCAATCCTTACAGATCAAACCAATATGCAGCGAAAAAATATGTTCTTGTTGATTTCATTGTTGCAAATATACGAGTTATTATTTTAACTAAAATCGCTTTAAATTTTATTTTTATCACAAAAAGTTTTGCATTTCTGAAATTTTAATTTAGTTTCGCCTCGTGAATACGATAAACAACATGTCTAAAACTTGGTGGCAGCGCACAATGTGTGACTGACGCTTTTTGATATTCATAAACCCAAAACCTTAAGCGATTTGTCACAACGGCAAATCGCTTTTTTTATGCCCGAAAAAATGAAAATAGAAACACATAAACAACCCTTCAAGTCAGATCTTTACACGCCAATTGGCATTTTCCTCCGCATTCGCAATGTGTTCCGGAAACCGATGCTCCTGGAAGGAAACGACTATCATTCGAGAGCCGAAAGTTCATCCATGATTGGATTTGAACCTTTGGTGGAGTTAACTGTCACTCATAATACGATCAATATTTTAAGTCAAGGGAAAACCGAAACCAGAACGTTCAGCAGCAATGAAAATCTTGATTTGATCTTGAGTGAAATCATGCATAAATTCCGACCGGTTAACAACGAAAACAACTTCGGTTTCTTCAGCTATTTCGGATTTGAATTTGCACACATTAAGGAAAACCATTTTGAAACAGAAGATGCGGAACAACGACTTCCACTCGCCACATTCATTCTTTACAAATACCTGATAGTACTTGATCACTTTCATGATACAGGAAAGTTCATTGTCAACCGCAATCTTGATTCAAACGAAACTTATCTGACGTTGGATGAAATCCTTCAGCTTCAACCCAATTCGGTTTTGCCATTTGAACTGAAAGGAGAAGAAACAAGCTCGGTTAACAACAATGAGTTTCTGGGATTGATCGAAACGGCAAAACAACATATTCTTCGCGGTGATGTTTTTCAGCTTGTTTTTTCAAGAGAATTCAAAATCCCTTATTTCGGTGACGATTTTCAGGTTTACCGGGAACTGAGAACATTGAATCCTTCGCCTTACCTCTTCTATGCCGATTTTGAAACCCATAGAATCCTTGGTTCTTCGCCCGAAAAACAACTGCAAATTAGAAATGGAATTGCGGAAATTCATCCCATTGCCGGAACTGTTCGTAAAAGTGGCCATGAAGAACTGGACGATCTCGCTATTCAACATTTGGTTAACGACGACAAAGAAAATGCGGAACACACAATGCTGGTTGATCTGGCACGAAACGACCTGAGTAAATACTGCAGTAATGTCAAAGTGAGTAAATACAAAGAAATTCAACATTTCTCTCATGTCATCCATTTGGTTTCAAAAGTCATTGGACAAAACAATGAAAATGATGCCTTATCTGTTTTCAGCGGAACTTTTCCAGCAGGAACATTATCCGGAACTCCAAAACCAAAAGCGCTTGAACTCATTAATAAATATGAACCTGGCAAACGCGATTATTACGGTGGAGCAATCGGATTTATCGGCTTTGATGGAAATGTGAATCTGGCAATTATTATCAGAAGCATTTTCTCCAAAAACAACATGCTTCATTATCGTGCCGGAGCAGGAATTGTCCTTGACTCCATTCCAGAAAATGAACTTCAGGAAGTGACAAATAAACTCGGCGCGGTTCGCTCGGCAATTCAAAAAGCAAATACTGCAATTCATTCAACTCAAAATCTAGCTGTATGAAAATTGGAATCATTGATAATTTCGATTCGTTCGTGTATAACCTTGTGCGTTACGTTCGCGAAGAAAATGTTGAAGTAATCGTTCAACGCAACAATCAGATTGATTTTGAACAGCTAGATACTTGTGATGCGATCTTACTTTCTCCGGGTCCCGGAATTCCATCTGAAGCAGGTGCTTTAATCGAAGTCATTTTTCGTTACAACACAACCAAACCAATTCTTGGTGTTTGTCTGGGACATCAGGCTTTGGGAGAATACTTTGGCGGAAAGTTGAAACAATGTCCGGAACCTGTTCATGGAAAAGCAACGAAGATGGACATTCTGAAACATGAAAGTCTTTTCCATTCTCTTCCAACCCAAATTGAAATTGGACGCTATCACAGTTGGGAAGTCGATATTTCTGAAGCAGACAGACTGGAAATAACTGGCAAATCAGAAGAGATAACTATGGCATTTAAACACAAAACACTTCCGATTTACGGGGTACAATTTCATCCCGAATCGATTCTTACACCAGCGGGAAGAACAATCATCAGAAATTGGATAACAGCAATAAAATGAACGCAAAATACTATATAGAAAAAATCATCAATAGATCGTCTCTAACGCAAGAAGAAGCCAAAAACTGCATGCTTCTGATTGGCAGCGGAGAAATGAATGATGCACAGATCGTGGCGCTCATGACAGGTCTTCAGTTTCGGGGATTGGAATTGAACGAGTTGAAAGGATTCAGTTCAGCTCTCTTGGAATTGGCTATTCCTGCTAAACTTGATTTTGAAAATGCCATCGATGTTTGTGGAACTGGCGGCGACGGAAAAAACACCTTCAATATTTCCACAACAACGGCTTTTGTTTTGGCATCAATGGGCTATAAAGTGGTGAAACACGGGAATTATGGTGTGAGTTCACTATGCGGGTCTTCGAACGTTCTCGAATATCTTGGAATCAATTTCACTTCGGATTCCACGAAACTTCAACAGCAACTCGACAATTCAAACCTGTGTTTTCTTCACGCACCTTTGTTTCACCCAGCATTAAAAGTGGTTGCTCCACTTCGAAAACAATTGGGAATAAGTACTTTTTTTAATGGTCTTGGACCCTTGGTAAATCCGGCAAGTCCAACCCATCAGCTGGTAGGAACTTACAGTTTGGAATTGGCAAAGTTGTACCAGCACGTTCTTCAGAACAAACGAAAAAACTTTACTGTGATTCATGGATTAGAAGGTTTTGACGAATTGACTTTCATCGGTTCAACACGACTTCTAGGAAAGACTGTTGATTCCATGATCGAAAGCGAAAATCAACAGCAAAAATATTCATTGATCGATTTAAGCGGTGGTGAAACAGTTGCGGAAAGTGCCAAAATCCTCGTCAATCTATTAGAAGGAAAGGGAACCAATGCGCAAAATCATGTGCTATCAGGAAATGTAGCGCTGGGACTTCAAACTTTTCTACCAAAAGAAAGTTTCGAAAACGCATATCAGGAAGCTAAATCATTTATAGAATCTGGAAGTGCAATTACTTCTTTCAAACAACAACTATTATGAAAACAATTCTAGACGAAATTGTAGCAAACAAACGGGTTGAAGTCGCAAAATTGAAGTCAGAAAAATCAGTTTCCGATTTTCAACAGTCACCATTATTTCATCGAACTATACGCTCACTTTCACAATCCATTTCAATCGTCGAATTTGGGATTATCGCAGAAATCAAGCGAAAATCACCGAGCGGAGGCGATATTTCACCAGACTTGAGTCCAGTTGAACAGGCATTGTACTATCAAGAAACCGGAGCAAGAGCTATTTCAGTTCTCACCGATTTCGATTACTTCGGAGGAACTATGAAGGATTTAACCCTGGTTTCTAACCATGTTGAAATTCCAGTTCTTCGAAAAGAATTCATCATCGACGAAATTCAATTGTATGAAGCCAAAGCTGGGGGTGCGGATGCTGTTCTTCTAATTGCAATGATTTTAGAAAAAGAAGAGATCATTCAATTGACTGACAAAGCGCATGAAATCGGCCTGGAAGTTTTGTTTGAAGTGCATTCACTGGATGACGAAGAAAAGATCTACGATAAAGTTGATTTGATTGCAGTGAATAATCGAAATCTGGCTTACCAGAAAACAAGTTTGGAACATTCCTTTGAATGGATTTCGAGACTTCCAAAAGGCATTCCGCTGATCTCTGCTTCCGGAATATCCAAGTTAGAACAGATTCTTTCATTGAATGCAGTTGGATATTCTGGTGCACTCATAGGAGAAAGCTTACTCCGAAACAAGAATTTGGAATCATTAACCTTAAAAAATCAAACCAATGTTCATTAAAGTATGTGGATTAACGGATAATGAATCAACCAGAACGATTGCTCAACTGGATGGAATTAGCCATTTGGGTTTCATTTTCTACGATAAATCACCACGATATACAAAAACAAGCATAAAGACCACTAAACCAAAAATTGGTGTTTTTGTGAATGAGGAGTTGTCACAAATTTTAGAATTAGTCGAAAAACATCAACTTTCCGGAGTGCAGTTGCACGGTAATGAAACACCGGATTTTGCAGCTTCTCTTCCCAATTCTCTTTTGAAGATCAAGGCGATTGGTATTTCTGCTGTAAACGATTTGGAAAAAGCGAGTCAGTTTGAAGGAAGTGTGGATTATCTTCTTTTCGATACGAAATCACCCGATTTCGGAGGAACCGGGAAAACATTCGACTGGTCAATTCTACAACATTACAAAGGAAACATACCTTTCATTTTGAGTGGAGGAATTGGTTTGGAATCAGTAAATCAGCTGGATTCTTTTTACCATCCAAAATTCGCCGGCTATGATTTGAATAGTCGATTTGAACGCGCACCAAAAGACAAAAATGTCTCACAAATTAAACTATTCGCAAAAGCAGTACTATGACAAAATCTATTTTACAACCCGACGAATTGGGCTTTTATGGTGATTTCGGAGGAGCATATATTCCAGAATTGCTTCGTCCGGCAGTGGATGAATTGAGTGAAGCATACAATCGATTCTCTTTCGATGAAGAATTTATTGCTGAATACAAAGCGTTGCTTCAAGATTTTGTAGGTCGACCCACTCCACTCTATTATGCAGAGCGACTTTCAGCAAAATACAACTTTCACATTTACCTGAAACGGGAAGATTTATGTCACACCGGTGCGCACAAAGTCAACAATACCATTGGTCAAATCCTACTCGCAAAAAAAATGGGTAAAACCGATATTATTGCAGAAACGGGCGCTGGTCAACACGGAGTTGCTACGGCAACAGTTTGTGCACTCATGGGCTTGAATTGCATTGTATACATGGGTGAAAAAGACATTGCGCGTCAAGCACCAAATGTTCAGCGTATGTTAATGTTGGGAGCAGAAGTTCGTCCCGCAACTTCAGGAAGTAAAACATTAAAAGATGCTACAAACGAAGCCATTCGACATTGGATCAATTTCCCTAATTCCTATTACCTGATTGGAAGTGTGGTTGGACCTCATCCGTATCCTGCAATGGTAGCTCGTTTTCAGTCGATCATTTCAGAAGAGATCAAGTTCCAGTTGAAGCAAAAAACGGGAAAGGAAAATCCAGATACCGTAATTGCGTGTGTTGGTGGAGGAAGTAATGCTGCCGGTGCGTTCTATCATTTCTACGACGACGAAAATGTAGAACTGATTGCCGTTGAAGCTGCTGGAGAAGGAATTCACTCGGGAAAATCAGCTGCATCCAGTATTCTAGGAACTCCGGGAATTCTGCACGGAAGTTTAACCATGCTAATGCAAGATGCAGACGGGCAAGTGATAGAGCCGCATTCCATTTCAGCCGGATTGGATTATCCAGGAATTGGTCCTTTACATGCGCACACCATTTCAACAGGAAGAACAAAAGTCATCACTATAGAAGATCAGGAAGCTCTTGATACGTCTTTGCTGTTATCCAGATTGGAAGGAATCATTCCAGCATTGGAAAGTGCTCACGCAATTGCGGCGTTGGAATATTGCAGTTTTCCGGAAGAACAGGTTGTCGTCATTAATTTATCCGGTCGTGGTGACAAAGACATGAATACGTATCAAGAAGCATTTAAAAACTTGTAAAATGAATCCTTTCAAAAAAGAACACAAACAAACCAGCATTTTTGTCACCGCGGGTTTCCCGATGTTACATTCGCTGGAAACTCAGATTGAGTTATTACAAAACCGGGAAGTTGATTTCATCGAAATTGGAATTCCATTTTCAGATCCTCTGGCAGATGGACCAACCATTCAACAATCGAGTGCAACGGCAATTGCAAATGGGATGTCGATTAACGAGTTGTTTTCTCAACTGAGAAGAATTAAAGTCAAAGTGAACGTTCCGTTGGTTTTGATGGGTTATTTGAATCCGGTAATGCAATATGGTTTTGAGAAATTCCTGAAAACGTGTGATGAATTGGAGATCAAAGGACTGATTTTACCCGATTTATCCTTCGAGCTCTACGAAAATCGGTACAGAACAACTTTTGAGAATTACAAGGTTCAACTGTGTTTTCTCGTCACACCACAAACGGAAGATTTTAGAATTAAGACTATTGCTGGGCAATGCAAAAACAGCTTTGTGTATTTGGTGAGTAGTAACAGCATTACGGGTGGATCAGCGAAATTAGATCCTGGTATTAAAAAGCGTTACACTGACATCAAAAATCTATGCGGAGACACTCCTTTGTTTCTTGGTTTCGGAATTGATTCAGCAGAAAAACGACAATCTGCCTTTGAAACCTGTGATGGAGTGATAGTAGGGACCGCTTATTTGAAGGCAATTGAGAAAGGTAGTTCCGTGACTTTTCTTGAGGAAATCTTAAAATAGCAGTAGCGCTCATCATTCGAATAGCTACTTTTGTAACATGTCTACAAGCACAAGTTCACTTGCACAGAAAACGGCCTATCCTATTTTGTTTGCCATTGCTTTTGGTCATTTACTTAATGATTTGATTCAAGGAATTCTACAGCCTATGTTTCCAATGATAAAGGAAACACAGCATTTGGATTATTCGCAGATTGGACTAATCATGTTTGCTTTTCAGATTACATCTTCACTTTTTCAACCCGTTGTAGGAAGTATTACCGACAAATATCCAAGACCTTATTCCTTCAGTTTCGGAATGTTATTCGCCATTGGTGGTGTCATTTTACTCTCCTATTCGAGCAGTTTTGCTTTAACCTTAATGGCAGCATGTTCTATCGGACTTGGTTCTTCTATTTTTCATCCGGAAGCTTCTCGGGTTGCTTATTCTGCATCAGGAGGAAAGCGGAGTTTGGCACAGAGTATTTTTCAATTGGGAGGAAACGCAGGAACAGCTTTAGGTCCAGTTCTGGTAGCAGTTTTCGTTCTTCCATTTGGTCAAATATATACGCTTTGGTTCTTAGTTGCCGGCTTACTCGGATTCGGGATCTTGCTTTATGTGAGCAGATGGTATAAAGCCTATTTACAAGAACACTTAAAAAATGCCGCAACGCGGATAGTAACACACGGTCTTTCCAAAAAGAGAGTTCGCATTTCTGTTGCAATCTTACTCATTCTACTTTTCTCAAAATACTTCTACACAGCAAGTATTTCCAGTTATTTCATTTTCTACGTCAAGGAAAAGTTCAATGTTCAGGGAAGTCAGGGACAACTTTTATTGGCGGTCTACCTCTTTGCAATGGCATTGGGAACGGTGATTGGCGGAATTGTTGGAGACAAATACGGCCGAAAAGCTATTATTTGGTTCTCCATTCTTGGAGCAGCACCATTTACATTACTTCTTCCTTACATGGATTTAACCGGAACGGTTGTTTGTTTAGGTTTTACGGGATTCATACTGGCTTCAGCGTTCCCTTCTATTCTGGTTTACGCACAAGAATTACTTCCAGGAAGAATTGGAATGATTTCAGGATTGTTCTACGGCTTTGCCTTTGGAATGGGGGGAATTGGCGCAGCTTGTTTAGGCGAACTAATTGATAAATTTGGTATTGAAAAGGTCTATCTGATTTGCTCGTTTTTACCTTTGATGGGAATGATTGCGGTGTTTTTGCCATCATTCAAGAGGAAGGAGGAAAGAACAAAATAACTCAGAACATTCCTCTTTGCAGCTTTTCCTCTTTTAGCTTTTCTTAGTTGGCATATAAAATTCCTTCAGGTAAAACGGCTCAAAATACGCTACATCCTCGAATTCTTGCTTTTGAAATTTTTCAAACGCTAAACGAATTTGCCCAACTGCGCTGGCTTTCACTTCCAGCAACGTACAATTTCGATTTTGCCAATGTTCCAGCATCTTTTCAGCTCCATCACCGAAATAGTGAAAAGGTTCAAACTCCTGATAGGAATTTTCATCGAGAACATCAGCCGAAATAGATTTCAAAATCTCTCCATTCGAAGAATGAATTAAGCTAAACACCTCCATTCGTCTGGCATCTATCATTGCGCAAAAATTCTTGTCATCGCTTACTTTATTTCTGGCAATTTCTATCATGGAAGTCAAGGCATCAACGGCGATTAAAGGAATGCTCAAAGCAAAGCATAAACCTTTTGCCGTTGCTACTCCAATGCGCAATCCGGTATAAGAACCCGGACCACTAGCGACGGAAACAGCTTTCAAATCCTTTACCGTGATTTTTTCCTTTTTCAGGGTTTCTTCCACAAGCAAAGTCAGCTGTTCACCATGAGCGAATGCGTCATTATCAATTTCGGCAAGCTGTTTCAGTTCACCATTAAAGGAAAGTGCAACCGAACAAACCTTCGTTGCTGTTTCCAAATGAAGAATGTACATTATTTCGGAATTCGATTACAGACATCGTGAGGGAAGCCTGCAACTTCACCAACGGTTTGATATTCCTTGTCCTTTTTCACCCAGGTATAAGCCATGTCAAGCGCATATTCTTTTCCTTTGGAAATAATTACCACTTCATAATAACTTTCGTAGCCTGTGTAACGAACAATGATCTTGTCTACTTTGATCTTCTCCGGTTTTGAGTCATCACAACACCCGCAATAACCATAAACGGTTCTCGCATCCTGAATAATTTCAGCAGCTAAAAGTGCTTCATCTTTTGACATATATGCAAGCTGATCTGCAAACGAGAAGTTGGCAACCAATGCAAAGAAAATGGCTATAACGAATCTTTTCATGGTACAAAAGAAATGAAAAAAATGAAAGGGCTACTAATTTATTGAGGTCTGAATTTCCTGTAGACTAACCAGGATATGGAAACTACAAAGAGAAATAGTCCACCGAACATCATTTCTTTTCCCATTGGATAATGCATGACGCGAAAAACATATCCAAAAAAAGTAAAAATGATTCCAAGAATGCTAACAACAATTAAGGCAATATTCATATAAAATTGATTTATCAGATAGGAAATGTACGTTTTAGAATAAGTAACAACTTCTAATTCGTAATCTCTAATTTGAAACCAATTCCATGAACGTTTTGGATATGAATGCTCTCATCACAGCTTAAATACTTTCTAAGTTTTGTTATAAAAACGTCCATGCTTCGTCCTGCAAAATAATCGTCTTGTCCCCAAACAGCAGTCAAGATTGTTTCTCTGGAAACCACGCTATTTTTAAACTGACAAAGCATTTTCAACAGCATTGCTTCTTTCTTGGTAAGCGTTTTACTGAAATCAGGATGGGTTAAGGTGTAATTTTCGGTATCGAAAGTATATGAAGCAATTGAAATAATCTTTGCTTCCGGTTCATCAACAATATTGACACGTTTCAAAAGCGCTTTTACACGAAGTGCCAATTCATCGAAAGCAAAAGGTTTGGTTAGATAATCATCTGCACCTGCCTTAAAACCTTCCACTTTATCTTCAGTGAGTGATTTTGCAGTAAGAAAGAGAATAGGAACTTCCTGATTGATGGTACGGATATCCCTTGCAAGTGTGAAGCCATCTTTCTTAGGCATCATTACATCAAAAATACACAGGTGGAATTGTTCTTCGGTAAAACGAATTTGTCCATCATTTCCATTTGTACAAAGCACAACATGGTAGCCTTCCATTTTCAATTGTTCAGCAACAACAAACCCTAAATTCGTGTCGTCTTCAACGAGTAATATTTTTGCCTTCGCAGGTTTTCCTGAATTTTCCGTCATGAGGTGAAGATAATAATTGTGATGAAAAGTGATTCAATGTGATTCGGATTTAACTAAAAAACAACAAGAGCCTGAGACGGGCGTCTCAAGCTCTTGTCACACTAATCAACCTAACCTACTACTACTGCCACAAAATTATATACCAGAAATAAACTGTACAAGAAAAATCAATAGGAAACTTACCACGGTAAAAAATGAAAGGAATCCACGAAAGACTAATTTTTTAGCACAAATCACTAAATCGTTTAATTATGAAAAATACTATTCATCGCATAATATCTACAGTTTACACTAAATCGAGATAGGCATTTCCAATTGGTAGAAATCCAAGATTCGAATTTAGGATTACAAGAATTTAAAAAATTGAATTGTTAAAATTCACAACAGCAAGCCGCTATTGTGAATTAACAAACTTAACCCTTGATTTAAATCGATATAGCTTTCAAAATTTATCTTTTTTGACCGTAATTGGAAACCCGAAAAGTTTAACTTTGAAAGAAACTGTATCTGCATGAGCAAAATTGCAATAATCGACGACGAAGAAGATATCCGCGACATTCTGGCTTACAATCTTCAGAAGGAAGGATTTCAAGTATTTGTTGCCGAAAACGGTAAAAAGGGAATTGAACTGTGCAAGAATGAAAAGCCAGATTTAATTCTACTCGACGTGATGATGCCTGGTATGGATGGAATTGAAGTTTGTGAGAACATTCGCAATACTGCTGGATTGGAGAACACACTTATCTGTTTTTTGACTGCTCGAAATGAAGATTACAGTCAAATTGCCGGATTGGATGCAGGTGCTGATGATTACATTGCAAAACCAATCAAACCCAGAGTTTTGATCAGCAGAATCAATGCGCTTTTAAGAAGAAAAGAATCAGCAGTTACACCACAAGACCTTGAAGGAGTTCTTTCCATCAACAGAGAAAAATATACAGTTTTCAAAAACGGAGATCCGATTCACCTTCCCAAGAAAGAATTTGAATTGTTGGCTTTACTGGCATCCCGTCCGGAAATTGTTTTCGAACGAGATGTCATTCTTGAGAAAGTTTGGGGCACAGATATCATCGTTGGAGACAGAACTATTGATGTTCACATCCGAAAACTGCGTGAAAAAATTGGTGATAACTATATCAGAACCGTAAAAGGAATTGGATATAAGTTTTCAGCAAACGGAGAATGACTTTTCAAAATAAAAAAGCAAAAGTCAAAAGTCAAAAAAGGGAAAACCAATTCTAACTTTTGACTCATATTATCTTTTATCCCAGCAAATGATATAAATCTTCAATTAAAGGACCTGGAATATCTCTTTTACCTTTTCACTTTTGACTTTTGACTTAAATTCCAAGTTCTATCTGGAAGATTCCACCAAAACGGCTCGTCTGCGTATCGTTTCTCAAATTCTTTGTTACCTGGTAAAGTACATTTGCCTGCACTTTCACACGATGTCCGTTTAAATAGCGCGTAACACCAAATTGAAACTCATCTGTTCCTTTTGTATTGATACTTGAAAAATCCGTATTGCTATAAATGGACTTGAACGGCGTAACACTAGCATAACGCAAGGCAACTTCCCAGTTAGATTTAAATAAATAACTTACCTGTTGCAAGAATCCATAACCTGCATAAACCGTTTGAATAGAAGAAGTATCAGCCGAGAACGTAATTGGGTTTGAACAATTGCGCTGCATCAACTCTGAATAAACTGCAAATCCCTTGTACTTGAAAAGTAGATCAAGTGAAACGGTTGTCAAATCCGTTTTTGCATATAAATCTCTTCCTAATTGTCCACCGGCACGTACAGCATCGTCATTGAAATTATAAGAAGCACCTATTGAAAGTTTCGGTTTCTTCTCACGTTCCAAATCACCTTCCTGATAATCATTTTTACCTGTAAAAGCGCCAAACGGCAAAGCTTCTAAACGTGCAGTGTAACTTAATCCGCTGTTGGATTGTGTTGTATTTCTTCCCTCTCCGGAAGTTAACGCTGCTGAAACAGCCCAATAATCTCTTTTGTAAGTTCCAAAGAAACCGAAATCCCTGTCCATGTTGAAAGTTGCATTCACAATAGAACGATCAGCAAACTGTTGATCTCCAGACGAAACAACGCGTTGACGGTTTCCCGGCAGTTTTGTTTGTCCAAACCCGAATTTCAACCCTTCAATTGGCTCGTAATTAATAACCGCATCACGTACAACATTTGGACTTGTATTCACAACAGATTCCTGCGTCATATCCCAATCCATATCGCCACGTGAAAAAGCCAATTGCAATTTGTATGTCAACTTTGGATCATAAACAAAACCTTCCAGTTTCAAACGCAATCGTCGAACGCGAAATTCGTATGAAGCAGCCGACAAATCATCCTCGGAGCGCGTTAGGAATGCAGCTCTATTCTGCATTCTGAATTGCAAACGCATAGAGAATATAGAATCTTTTCCTACGAATTCAATTCCCTTCTGTGATTTGGTATAAATAGCAGCCTCGTTTTTCTGAGCGAAAATTGAACCTGACAATGCGAGACAAAAAATGATAGTTAACTGTTTCATGATATAAAAGTAATCTTGATTTATTTCTTATTTCGGTGAATAACCTTACTAAACGTGATTTGCATGTAATCTTTTCTTCTTTCAGTTGTATTCAAATGAAGAAATTGATGCATTAATCCAATTTGGATAGAAGCGCTTTTAAACTTGTATCCAGTTCCAACAAAAAATCTATTCTGGTTGAAAAACGGAGCCTTTTGTGTAAACATTATTTCATCTGAAACATTCAAATAAAACGTAGAAGGCCCCATTGTTCTGTGGTTCAACGGAATGGTTGATTGCACACGGTAACGAATTCTATATCTATCGTCATCATTGAATTCCGTGTGATTTCCGTCAAATTCATTTGTAGTTGCATTGTATTTCTTTATGAATCGATCTTCAAAACGGAACCGGTGATCAAAATTGATTCTTCCACCATTCGATTTCATTGTAAACTCTGCCCAAATCCGAGCTTCTGTCTGCTTTTGTGGAGTCTTAAAGTTTTCGTAATCTACATATTGATGATATGTCCCTATACCAAGCCCTCCGGCAAACTGATCTGTGAACGTATAATGAAAGAACGTTTTTGCCTCCCAATAATTAATATCGTTATAAAACTCCTGACTTCTGAATTGTGCCTCAGCAAACCAATTGATTTTTGGCAGAACCTCATATTTTACGTTTAAAGTTTGCCAGGTACCTGTTTGAAAGCGTGTATTCGGTGCCCAACCCTGAGCGCTACTAACCAATGGTAAAGCAATAAGAATAGAAAGTAGAATCGTTTTCATCTGAACCAAAAATTTTCAGCAAAACTAATTTCTTCACATTGAATTAATATCCGCAAAATGGTTTCATAATACAATCTTAATGGTCTTAATATTGAGTTAACATTAAGTGCTAAAAATGGCGTTTTTCGAAATCTACTTTAACGAAAAGTGAAAAATCCACAACTCAAAAATTAACCTTGTTAACATTAAATTAATATTGAAAAAACTGTAAACCTCTGTAAATGTGAGATGTTATTGAATTTGACACGGCAATTTCTCAACCAAATGTCAACTTTACGTTTATGTTAACATTTCATTTGGGCAGTTTGTAAACGATATGTCAAGTTACCTTTGTCCCGTAAAATTAAAATGACATTAAAATGGCATCAGGAATATTGAAATTCTTCTTACCGAAAGATCGAGTGTTTTACTCATTATTCGAACAAGCGTCACAAAACTTAGAGGCAATCGCTGGGAAACTGGTTCAGTGTGTAAACGAATCAGACTATAATAAGAGAGCTACAATCATCAAGGAAATGGAAGATTTAGAGCATCAAAATGATGATCTGACGCATGAAATTTTCATGGAATTGGGTAAGAATTTTATCACGCCATTTGACCGTGAAGACATTCACGCTTTGGCTACATCTCTGGATGATATTGCTGACCATATTTACGCTTCTGCTAAGAAGATTAACTTCTATAAAGTAGATCCAAACGATTCAGGTATTTTGAAAATGGCAGATGCTATTCAAGAGGCTGTATTGGCGGTAAATTCAGCTGTAAAAGAATTGAGAAACTTGAAAAACACGCAAAAAATCATTGAGTGTGTGATCAAAATTAACTCTGTAGAAAATCAAGCTGATGATATTTTCGACTTAAGCATTGAGCGTTTGTTCGAATCAGATATCGACGCGAAAAGCCTTATTAAGAAAAGAGAAATTTATCAAATTCTTGAGGTTGCAACAGATAAGTGTGAAGACGTTGGTAACGTTATCGAATCTATCGTTGTAAAATACGCTTAATCATTAATCTAAAAGAGACAGTATGTTTACGCTTTTAGTAGTCATAATTATTGTTGCGCTTTTGTTCGACTTAGTGAATGGATTTCACGATGCTGCGAACTCCATTGCAACCGTAGTTTCAACAAAGGTTCTTACTCCACTTCAAGCCGTAATTTGGGCTGCTGTATTTAACGTTGCAGCGTTCTGGGTTTTCGATATGAGTGTAGGAAATACAGTTGCAAAGACAGTAGATAATTCGGTAATTGACCTTTGGGTAATTTTAGCTGGATTGGTTGCTGCAAGTGCGTGGAACTTATTTACATGGTGGCTTGGACTTCCATCTTCATCATCACACACCTTAATTGGTGGGTTTGCCGGAGCAGCAGTTGCTCACGCAGGTTTCGATGTATTGAAAATGGAGGAAATCATCAAACCATTGTTATTCATCTTCCTCGCACCACTTATTGGTGGAACAATAGCCTTTATTATCGCTTTGGTTACGGTACAAAGATCGTTTGTCAAAAAAATGATTTGGGCAACCTTGCTTTCGTTCATTACCGTTTTCGCGTCGTGGTACTACAAAGACTATATCGATTTGAAACCTGTTATGATCTGGATCATCGGTGGAACTTTAGGAACTTTCCTTTTGGTTTACATTGCTTACCAGGTGATTTACGGAAAACGTCAAAGTGCCTTGAAGGAATCAACAATGTACAAACGTTTGCAATTGCTTTCTTCAGCTGCCTTTTCACTTGGACATGGTGGTGCCGATTCTCAAAAAGTAATGGGTATTATCTGTGCTGCATTGATCGTTTATTCCAATTCAATGCGTCAGCAAGGAAAAGATGTTCCGGAATACCTTCAGGTTTCCGAAGTTGTTCAGATTAAGTATACTGATGACGATGGAAAGATCAAGAAATTCTCTCCGAAATACGCGGAATTGGATGGTCACGTAATTTACCAGGATGGTAAAGATATTCTTGACGTAACTTCTGAAGAAACGCTTTACGATGACGAAGAGATCAACAAAAAAGCTGATCAAAAGAATCCACTTTACGCAGCTTTGAAAGATCCAAACGATTTCAAAAAAGCAGGTAAGGAACTCAATACCTTATTGGTTTATTCGAAAGGAAAGGAAATTCGTGATTATGAAACTAACGAATTGATCTTCACGAAGAAGGAGTTAAATCCAAACTACAGATATGCGTCATTCTTTGCGCCTTATATTAAGGATGGTGAATTGAAAGATGGTATGAAGCTGGAATCAAAAGTTCACAGTGACACCATGCCATACTGGATTGCCCTTTGTTGTTATGTAATGATTGGACTTGGAACCTTGATGGGTGGATGGAAAATCGTAAAAACAATGGGAACGAAAATCACGAAAGTGACACCATTGGAAGGTGTTTGTGCTGAAACAGCAGGTGCGCTGACATTGTTTACTGTTTCACAATTCGGTATCCCGGTTTCTACAACACACACCATTACCGGTTCAATTATCGGTGTTGGTGCAACAAAACGCTTAAGCGCTGTACGCTGGGGTGTAACTATAAACTTACTTTGGGCATGGATTCTCACCATTCCTGTTTCAGGTTTACTTGCAGCAGCAGTTTACGGAATTATGAAAATGTTCCATTAAGATATACTCCGTAGGAGAACTTAAAAAGCCCGAAGTGATGGTAACATCTACTTTGGGCTTTTTTGTAACCAATTGTTCCGGTTTTCGTTTCCGAAACAAATTTTGACTATGAAAACAAGCTTATTTCTCTTCGTTGCATTTTCTGTTTTATTGTTCAGTTTTACGAAACCCAAAAAGCCAATAACTACATTGGAAGGAATGAAAAAAGGCCTTAGTTTCGGTTATTCCTATGTCCCAAGTGGAAATATGATTCTTGACGAAGACACAGTGAGCGTTCAAGGATTTTTCATGTTTAACTATGAAGTGAGTAATTTCAATTATCTGGAATTTTTAGCAGCAGTCAAACCAACACTGAACACCAGCGATTACAATGCTTTGCTACCCGATACCCTTGCATGGAGGAGTAAACTGGCATACAATGAAAAATATGTGGAGTATTATTTTCGTCATCCTGCCTACAGGGATTATCCTGTCGTAAACCTCACAAAAGTTCAGGCGGAGAAATACTGCGAATGGTTAACATCGGTATTACGTGAAAGAACCGGAAACCAAACGTTAATTGCTCGACTTCCTTTGCGTGCAGAATACTTGAAAGCAGCCTTCGGAAAAGACATGCAACGACTTTATGCATGGAATTCGCCATACCTGTTAACGGCAAATGGAGAGCCCAAATGTAATTTCCTGAATATTGGAGCAGGCGCAATCACCAGAGATAGTATAACTGGTGAATTGAAAGTTGCATCCTACGACTATGATATCTATGCTGGAAATCTGAATGATTTTGCAGACATAACTGCTCCAGCAAAATCGTTTTGGCCCAACGAATATGGACTGTACCATTTAAACGGGAATGTTTCTGAAATGGTAACAGAAGATGGTATTGCGGTTGGCGGTGACTGGAATTCTCCCGGATACGACGTTCGCAACTACAGCAAAAAATCGTTTACAAAACCAAGTCCTTTGGTTGGGTTTCGCCCTGTGATCACATTTGTTGAAACTAAGTGATAACTTCATTTGCGCTTTGCCTTTCGCCTGTTTTATATTTGTGGAAAAGCCCTAAAAATGAAATTACAAGATACCATTGGAGCTGTTGAGCAGTTTCACGATGCTTTCAAGATTGCGAATAATTACGAACCAACTTCCAATTTGAGTGAAGCTGATATCGAATTGCGTTATAACCTGATGAAGGAAGAAAACGAAGAATATCTTGAAGCGGCTAAAAACGGTGATATCGTTGAAATCGCAGACGCACTTGGCGATCAGTTATACATTCTTTGCGGAACAATTCTAAAACACGGCTTACAACATAAGATAGCAGAAGTGTTTCAGGAAATTCAACGTTCCAACATGAGTAAATTGGACGCAGATGGAAATCCGATTTATCGTGAAGACGGCAAAGTGTTGAAAAGCGAATTGTACTTCAAGCCAGATATTAAAAAGATTCTAGAACAATAATCTCAGAGAATAGATATTAGAGAACAGGAATCAGATTGCTGATTTTAAAATCCTGTTCTCTATTTTCTGTTTTCTATTCTCTAGTAGAAATGAAAAAATTCAATCTTCGTGTTTACGGTATTTGTATAAATGAGCAAAACGAGGTTCTTGTAAGTCATGAACAGTACAAAGACATGGCGTTCACCAAATTCCCTGGTGGTGGCTTGGAATGGGGAGAAGGGACAAAAGATTGTTTGAAGCGCGAATTTGAGGAAGAATTCGGATTGCAAATTGAGGTTGGAGAATTGTTCTATCTCACTGACTTTTTCCAGATCTCGGCCTTCTCAGAAAACGATCAGGTCATTTCCATTTACTACAATTTCGTGTTCAGCGAAGAACTGAATTCCGAAGATTGGGGTGATGATAAAAACGAACAATTGCAATGGATCCCAATTTCAGAACTGAGCGAAGATTTGTTCATGTTTCCGATAGATAAGATTATTGCAAATAAGTTAATCAATGGAAGATTTAATTGATTTAATAACTGATCTTTTTTCTACAAGATGGGAGTTTATCCTGTCTGTTTTGATGATGGCAGCTGGGTTGATTATCTTGCTTTGCTCTGCCGAAATATTTTTGATAATTGTAGCCGGATTGCTCATTCTTGGAGGAATCGTACTTTGCATTCGAGGGTTCAGAAGAGAATAGCGGTTGGTGAGTGACGGAGACTTGGTACATATAGGAAATTGGGAAGTTTGCTTCGTGTTCTTTGTGTCCTCGTGGTGAAAAAACAAACCACAAAGACACGAGGCTCACAAGGATTTCCCGAAAGTACAACTACCCTATTTCACTCACCAACAACGAATAACAATCCGAACTTTCGTATTTACCATCTACCAAATAATCTTCACGCATGGTTCCTTCGAAAGTAAAACCAAATCGTTTCAACAACTTTACTGACGGCTCATTCCAACTGGCAACCAATGCTTTAGTTCGGTGTAACTTCATCTCTTTGAAACCAAACTCCAGAACGGTTTTTAGAATTTCAGTCATGTAGCCTTTGTTCTTGTATTCGTCTTTTCTCAATAAGTAAAATAACTCCGCGCGGTGGTGTTTTCTATCCCATGTATGAAAACCACATTCCCCCATTGGCACTCCTGTTTCCTTATCCTGAATCAGAAAAAAATGGTGCGAATAACGATTGGTTTCCATTCCACCATCATGCATGTTTTGGTAATGCGAGTAACTTCCTTCATCACAACCTAAAAATGCCATTATTTCCTCCTTCGATTTCGTCTCAAATAACTCATGAATTCTGGATGGAGTCAGCGGATAAAGCACAAAATGCTCAGTAGTCAATTCACCTAAATTCATAATTACTTTAATTTTTCATTGTTTTGGTGACGATCAAAATCACGATTGGTTTTCTTCTCCAGATTCTTTTTCAACGCTTCTTCCAAATCAACACCCGTCTGATTCGCAAGGCAAATAAGCACAAAAAGCACATCTGCCATTTCATCGCCGAGATCTTTGTTTTTATCCGATTCCTTCTCGCTTTGTTCACCATATCGTCGAGCAATAATACGGGCTACCTCACCTACTTCTTCCGTGAGCATTGCCATGTTTGTCAATTCGTTGAAATAGCGAACACCAACTGTTTTAATCCATTCATCAACCGTTTTTTGTGCTTCTGAGATCTGCATTATTCTTTGTTTTTTGAATCCATAATTATTGTTACTGGTCCGTCGTTTACCAAAGACACTTTCATATCTGCACCAAAAATTCCAGCTTCTACTTTTAGCTGTGATTGTTTTTTCAGTTCCTGAAGAAAGTACTCATACAAAGGAATGGCTTGTTCTGGTCGGGCAGCTTGGGTAAAACCTGGACGATTTCCTTTTTTTGTTGAGGCATGAAGTGTGAACTGACTAATCACCAGAAATGCACCATTTGAATCAACAATGGAGCGATTCATTTTCCCTTCATCGTCAGCAAAAACACGCATTCCTACCAATTTTCCAATCAGATAATCAGCATCTACCCTATCATCTTCCAACTCAATTCCGAGCAAAACCATAAATCCGTTGGAAATATAAGCATGAATTTCTCCGTCAATTTTTACAGACGATTCGCTTACGCGCTGAACAACAACTCTCACAAATTCGATTTTATGTAAAGTTAATTTCTAAGCTGAAAAGCACAAGTTAAATTCCTCTATCTTAGTGTCCAATATTTGGTTAATTTCTATGAAAACGGTTCTTACTTTTTGCATTTCGATTTTGTCATTTGTTGGCTTTTCGCAGGTAAAATATGTGGATGGAACAAATGGAAACGATTCTAACGACGGCAATACAACTTCAACGGCGTGGCAAACCATTCAAAAGGCAATGGACGAAGCTACAGCAGGAACAACTGTTTTTATTCGTGCAGGAAATTACAATGAGCCTAACCTGCAGTTGAACGTTTCCGGAAGCTCTGGATCGAACATTCTCTTCCGAAATTATCCGAACGAAAACCCTTTAATTACCGGTAACAATCAGCAAGGAACCTTACTTTATATTGAAAATCAAAGTTACTTTCAGATTGAAGGATTAACCTTTGCGAACCTTGTTGGGAATTTTTCCGTTGGAGTGGAAATCACTGGTGATTCACATGATTTCATCTTTCGAAAAAACGAGATTCATCACATTTCATGGACAGCGAACACATCCACTCTTCCAGATTCAAGCAAAAACGCGAATGCCTTCGTTATCTATGGAAACACTACTCAAGGAGTTCGTAATTTTAGAGTAGACAGTTGCGAAATCCACCACAACACTACTGGTTTCAGTGAAAATCTGACACTAGATGGCAATGTCTACAACTTCATTGTTTCAGCGAATAGTGTTCACGACAATAGCAATATCGGGATTCTTTGCGCAGGAAATTATGGTATTATTTCCGATCCAGGTTTAGACCAAACCAGATTTGGTAGAGTTTACGACAATGTTTGTTATAACAACGCCTCAAACTATGCGACAAGTGCTGGAATATACATTGATGGTGCTAAAGAAATAGAAGTTTTCAGAAATCGCTGTTATGGAAACGGCTATGGAATTGAAGTTGGAGCAGAGGAAGATGGAACGACTTCTCTCATTCGTATCTATGGTAATTTGGTTTACGATAATCTGGAAGGCGGAATTTCAGTTGGGGGCTACGATATTGAAACTACAGGTCAGGTAACACAATCTGTTATCCGAAACAATACCGTTTACAACAACGGAACAAGTGGGAATTCCTTGGGTGAATTGTACTTAACCAAAGTTTCAAATACACTTATCGAGAACAATATTTTTGTGTCAAAAGGAAACGGGAAATTGGTAACGCGTGAAGCAATCAGTCCACAAGCAGACAATTCCATTCAATACAACCTTTGGTTTGCGGAAAACACGTTCGATGCTGATATTGATGGTGTAAACTACACTTCGTTTACAGGATTAAACACCGCTTTAAATCAAACCAACTCCATTTACGCTAACCCGACGTTTGAAAGCACAACGATTCCTTACAATTTATATATAGCCGATGGAAGTCCGGCAATTGACGAGGGAAATCCGAATTGCTTCATTTTTGTTTACGAAACCGATTTCGATGGTAACGAACGTGTTTACAATAACATCATTGACATTGGTGCGTATGAATGGGATTATTATTTTGGTTTGAATGAAGTATCTGTAAATGAAATCTCACTTTATCCAAACCCAGTATCAACCATTCTTAATGTGGAAACGAATGGCAGCGGCGTTATAAAAGTGTACACTTCAAACGGACAACTGATTCGTGAGGAATTCATTCAAGATGAGGCGGAATTCGATGTTTCAACCTTGACAAGTGGTGCTTATTTTATTTCAATAGAAAGTGATACGGCTGTTTCTACGAAACTATTCATAAAAGATTAAAACAGCTCGCGCTTATTGCGGCGATGTACATCTTCTTCATCGCCACGCATGAGTTGCAGATATGTCCAATAACGACTTTCATAGATCTCACCGCTTTCCACCATTCCTTTCACTTTGCAATGCGGCTCGTTAATGTGCTGACAATTATGAAACTTGCATTCACCAATCACCGCGCGCATTTCAGGGAAATAATGAGAGATTACTTCTTTCTCCAAATCCACAATTCCAAAAGCGCGAATTCCAGGTGTATCGATAATGAACCCTCCGGTTTGCAATGGATGCATTTCCGCAAAAGTAGTGGTATGTTGACCTTGATGATGTGCTGATGAAATTTCTCCAATTCGCAAGTCCAGACTTGGATCTAACAAATTCACCAAAGAACTTTTTCCGGTTCCGGAATGTCCGGCAATCATTACCTGTTTGTCTTTGATCTCCTCTTTCAGAAAATCGACATTGATGTTCTTTTCAACAGAAATGGCTTCAGAGTTGTAACCAACCGTTCGGTATAAATCCATAACGGCATCCAAATCAAAACGCTCGTCGTCATTCAGCAAATCAATCTTATTGAATAAAATGGTAACCGGAATTCGATAAGACTCTGCTGCAACTAAAAAACGGTCGATAAAAACTGTATGTGTTTCAGGATATTTAATCGTAGCAACCAGATAAGCTCTATCGATATTAGATGCCAGAATGTGTTTTTGCTTACTGAGATTGGTGCTTTTTCGAACCAAACAATTCTCACGAATGTGATAGTCAACAATAACCCGTTTTCCTTCTTCGTCTTCTCCGTCAGCCAACACAACCGTATCGCCAACTGCAATTGGGTTCGTTGTTTTCAAGTCTTCCAATTTCATTTTCCCACGCACACGACAGGAAACAATTGTTCCATCATTGAGCATAACCTGGTACCACTTTCCCGTAGACTTAAGAACTTTTCCTGTTGTTTCAGACATTTCCACAAAAATAGGCATTTAGACTAAAGACCGTCTCGATTTTATCGAGACTTCTCGATGAAAGAACGCTTCACTCAAAGACAAGAGCCAATTTTGACTTTTAAGATCAATTTTGTCATTTGTTCCGCCGCGGCGGATCATTTGTCATTTGTCATCTAACCATTATTCATCCTCATTCGTTATCTTCGTAGCCAAAGAAGTTAAAATGTCAATTGAAGTCACAAATCTTTCGAAGTTTTACGGTGAACAAGCAGCAGTAAACGATATTTCGTTTTCTATTGGAAAAGGTGAAATTGTAGGTTTCTTGGGACCAAACGGAGCTGGAAAATCTACTACCATGAAAATGATTACGGGTTTTATTCCTGCATCTGAGGGAACGATCAAAGTTTGTGGCAAAGAAGTTTCTTTGGATTCTATTGAAACGAGAAAACACATTGGATACTTGCCTGAAAACAATCCACTTTATTTGGATATGTACGTGAAGGAGTATTTGGAGTTTGTGGCGAAAATCTACAAGTTGAAAAATGTTCGCGAGCGTGTTCAGGAGATGATTAGTTTGGTTGGATTGGAGATTGAGCAAAACAAGAAAATTGGAATGCTTTCGAAAGGATATCGTCAGCGTGTTGGCTTAGCCCAGGCTATCATTCACAATCCGGATGTATTGATTTTGGATGAACCAACTTCTGGTCTTGACCCGAATCAATTGGTCGAAATTCGTGAATTGATCAAACGTATCGGAAAAGAGAAAACAGTAATGCTTTCTACTCACATTCTTCAGGAAGTGGAAGCAATTTGCGATAGAGTAATCATCATCAGAAGAGGGAATCTGGTTGCAGACAATCTTGCTTCGAACCTTCAGGTTTCAAGTGATTTACAAGTGGTTTACGCTGAATTTGAAGGAAAAGTATCGAAAGCATTGTTGAACAAAATTACTGGTGTAACGAAAGTGGAGAATGTAGGCGAAAACTCATTCTTGATTGAAAGTGAAGCGGCTGACGATTTACGTAAAACAGTTGCACAATTCGCCCAAGCAAACAACTTGTTGGTGTTGACATTGAGAACAGAAGAAAAATCACTGGAAGAAGTCTTCAAATCGTTGACAAAATAAGGCTGAAAATGATTTTGCTTTATACTGGTGGCGGTACGGAATTCCTTCATGTACACCAGACGAATACGTTATCAACCAAACTGACAGCAATAGTCCTTTCCGCTGCTGCAATCGTCGTTCTTTACATCATCATCAGAGTAATCATTTCGTACCAAAGAGACAAGCGACTGGCTTTGGAAGAAAAGGAACAGCAACGCAAGTTCATCGATCGCATTCTGGGCAAGAAGAAATCTTGAACAAACAAATAACTGTAACATTTTGATAGCTTTAAGGTTTTCGAATCATATGAAAATCTACAACTGTCTACTTTTTCTATTCGTTACTTTTCTATCTCATGCACAGGGTGAAATAAATGGTCCGGCACCTATTATCGATACCATGCGTACAGACTTCCAAGGAGACTGGTATTTATCTGGAGTAACGTATTATTCGGGCGATGAAACAAATAGTTCAGCCCTTTATGAGCCTGTAAATGATAAGTTTCACATTCGCATCACAAAAGATTCACTGATTTTCTTTTCACCTCCGCAACGCTTTTATCGAGC
This sequence comes from uncultured Fluviicola sp., assembly GCA_965650275.1. Taxonomy (GTDB): domain Bacteria; phylum Bacteroidota; class Bacteroidia; order Flavobacteriales_D; family Crocinitomicaceae; genus Fluviicola. The sequence continues at coordinate 37,109 of CBFGNV010000032.1, forward strand.
TGCACCTGCAGGCTACAAATATGAAATGACAGATTTTCATTCCTATCATGGCTCCGAAATTGTAACCTATTTAGAGACCAAAAAGAACAGACTAGATATAGCGAAGTTCACCATCAAATACAACGGAAAGGAGCTTCGTCTTATTGAATCATTGAAATCAAAAAGCTATGGTGAAGTCGGCATTGAAAGCTGCTCTATCTACAAACCGTTTGTTGATTCTGTTCATCTTGAACAAAAATTACTCGGAGCTTGGCAACAAGGACGACTTGATTACTCAAAAATTGCGGATAAAAAATTACAGCTTAAGGATACGATAACCTTATATAAGAGTTCCTGTAAAGAACAATTCACTAACGGAATTCAATTTTTCTTTGAATTTAAAGATGGATCACTAATAGGTGAAATAGATCAATCGTATTATACCAGTTCTAATGAAGGAAAGAGTTCGACGAGTCCTACGCAAGGAATAATCGATGGTATTTACATAAAAGGTTATAAGTGTATTTGCTCCGTATTTCCGGGAACTAGCATATTAATGATGAAAAACGAGAATATTCAATACACATTTTCCATCATTTCATGTACCGAAGACCAATTAATAATGGTTCTTCTCAACCAGGAAACAAAGACTCCAAATAAGTGGCGTTAATCCAATAGATCGCCTCTGGGTTCAGCTTCAATTTTTGGTTTTTCACCAAGAATATTTCGCGCTAAATAATGCATTAAGTACACAAATGGCGTCAATGCTCCAGCGAATACCATTTTAGTTAGATAGCCTGTAATCGCCTTGTTCATCGCAACCTCAAAAGTCATGAAACCCGAAAGATAAAGTCCGATGAAAGCAACAATGTAAGAGTCCGCTAACTGCGAAACAACGGTAGAACCTGTACTTCTTAGCCAAATCATCTTCCCTTTTGTGCTTCGATTAAAGAAATGGAAAAGACGGACGTCCAACATTTGTGAAACAATAAAAGCCGTAATACTTCCCACCATAATGAAAAGAGATCCTTGAAATGCTTTTCTGAATTCCATATCAGAGAGTGGAGATCCTTTAGCAGTTGGTAATTGAACAGCAACGAAAACAATGATGAAACAGAAAGCGATCAATCCGGCGGTGATCCAACTTAAACGACGCACGGCTTGTTTACCAAAATACTCATTCATTACATCTGTCAAAAGGAAAACGACTGGCCAGGGAACAATTCCAGCAATAATTGAAGGCAAATAAGACCCCATATAAACCAGTTTGCAGGAAATCAATTCGGCAACAATAGCGCTGGTGATGAAAATTCCAGCCATTACCATGAAGGCAATTTCTTTTCGAGTTTGAAGCATAGCTTAAAGTAAATCAAAAATTAAAAGGTAAAAGTCAAAATTGTTGGAAAACAGATTTCATTTGGCAATTAATGGTTCAGTACTTACTTTTACCCAAAATTGTAAAAATGCCTAGATCCTTTATCTTCATTCTTTTTCTTGCGGCTGGCAATGCTTTTTCGCAGAATGAAATCCCAAGCACACTTTTTTGGAACAATTACATGCATTTTAATCCTGCCATGACAGGTTTACAATACAAGCAGGCAGCTAATGTTCAATGGCGAAATCAATGGACAAGTGTTAATGGCGCACCAACGGTACTTTGGGCAAATTATGCGCAGAAGATCGATAAAATTCATGGTGCAGCCGGAATCAGCTATGAATACGAAACCATCGGATTTAACCAGCAACACACGGCGTTGGCAACTTATGCCTTTCATTTACCCGTAAAAAATATGGTTTTGTCTTTCGGAACTTCATTAGGCGCACTTACAATGCTAAATAACGGAAACTTTGTCTATCCTAATAATCCCAATGACCCGAGTTTACCAAAATACCGTGATAGTCGTTTTCAGGTCGATTTAGGAGCCGCTCTGCATCACGAAAAATGGAATATCGGAATCTCCATTACTCAGCTCAATAATAGTTCAATACTAAACAATAGTGATGGATATAGTGCAAATGGTCATTTCAACGCAGACTATACTTTAGACCTAAATCCTAGCTGGAGACTTACACCTGCTTTACACATTTATACAGACTGGGTGAAATCAGCTTCACATTCTTCGCTAATGGCACGTCGAAATAATTTATGGTTTGGGTTTAATATTCAGAACATCATTTTAGGTGACAGAAGTTATGGCGGAATGCTTGGATATGATTTCAAGGAAAAATTTAGAGTTGGTTATAGTCTTGAATACGTTGATCTACAGATTTACGAAAACACTCCGAATTTAACGCATGAGGTGGTGGTGTCCTTTCTATTGAAATAGGGATTGAGCTGAATTCCGACCAGCAACTTAACAATATTGTTAAGTTGGATGTGATTAGTTAAAAAAACATCTTAGCAATATTGCTAAGATGATATGTTGAAATGTTACAAAGAAGCCAAATTCTTTGAATTTCTCTATTTTTGCAACGTCTTCCAAAACGGAGGTCCACAAAAAATCAAGAAAATGCACAAGAACGTTATCGAAGAATTGCGTTGGAGAGGAATGATCCACGATATTATGCCAGGAACAGAAGAAGCTTTAAACAAAGCAGTTTCGGGTGGTTATATTGGGTTTGACCCAACTGCTGACTCACTTCATGTTGGACATTTGGTTCAAATCATGACACTTGTTCATTTTCAGCGCGCCGGGCACAAACCGTATGCTTTGGTTGGTGGTGCAACCGGAATGGTTGGTGATCCTTCAGGAAAATCGGCAGAACGCAATTTATTAGATGCAGAAACATTGAATCACAATGTAAAATGTGTAGAGAACCAATTGTCGAAGTTTTTGGATTTTAGTGATGCCCCGAATGGAGCCGTTATGGTAAACAACTACGATTGGTTTAAGGAATTCTCATTCCTTGATTTTATCCGTGATGTTGGAAAGCACATTACCGTAAATTACATGATGTCGAAAGACTCTGTAAAATCACGTCTGGAAACAGGAATGAGTTTTACTGAATTCAGCTACCAATTGGTGCAGGGATACGATTTCTACCATTTGAATAAAAATCACAATTGCATCGTTCAAATGGGTGGTTCTGATCAATGGGGAAATATTGTTACCGGAACAGAATTGATTCGTAGAAAATCGGGTGGTGAAGCTTATGCCGTTACAACTCCTTTGATAAGAAAAGCTGACGGAACAAAATTTGGAAAAACAGAAGGAGGAAGCGTTTGGTTAGACCCGGAGAGAACTTCTCCCTACCAATTTTACCAGTTTTGGCTGAATGCTGCTGATAATGATGCTCCAAACTACATTCGTATTTTCACTTTGAAAACGAAAGAGGAAATTGAAGCAATTGAGGCAGAACACAACCAAGCTCCGCATTTACGCATTCTTCAGAAAGCAGTAGCGGAAGAAATCACAGTTCGAGTTCACGGGCAAGAAGCGTTGGAGATGGCAATTGCCGCTTCAAACATCCTGTTCGGAAAATCAACATCTGAAGATCTTAGAAAATTATCGAATGAAACATTCCTAAGCGTTTTTGAAGGCGTTCCAATGGCAACAATTTCAAGAGACGAGATCAATGCCGGAGTTAGTATTGTAGAGCTTTTAGGATCAAGAACCAACTTCTTATCTTCAAACGGTGAAGCAAAACGCGAACTGAAAGCAAATGCAATTTCACTGAACAAGGAAAAAGTGGTGGAAGGCACAACAGTCAATGCAAATGACCTCATCAACGATAAATTTATTCTTCTTGGAAAAGGAAAGAAAAACAATTATATCGTCGTTATAGAATAGAATTTACAAAATAATGGAATGGTCGACTCGTATCTGCGGGATCGGCCATTTTTATTTTACACGAGAAAACAATTCCAGAGGATATTCCACATTACTTAAGAATAAAGCATGAGCTGGAACAGACAATTTAGCCTCGCCTCTATCTTTCGCATCTAATATCGTTCGAACATCATCTGGTTGCAAAACACCATATCCAACTTCCAACAACGTTCCCACCGTTGCACGAACCATATTTCTTAAGAATCGATTGGCAGAAATCTCAAAATAAATTCCGTGTTCATTCTCCAGCCATTTTGCTGAAGTCAAATCGCAAATATTAGTCTTCACATCCGTATGAAGCTTCGATAAAGAAGTAAAATCCTGCTTTCCGATCAAAATCTGAGCAGCTTTATTCATCGCCTCCAGATCAATAGCACGACTCAGAAGAAGGCTATTCGTTATAAATGCATCTTTCTCCTTATGAATGAAATAATGATAAGTTCTGGATGTTGCCGAAAAGCGTGCATGAAATTCCTCTGATACCAATTGAACAGAAAAAAGAGCAATGTCGTCAGGAAGCATCTTGTTCAACTTGTATTTCAGCTCTTCACAATCCTGAGCCTTATCCGAATCGAAATGCAACACATAATAAGACGCGTGAACACCTGTATCCGTTCTACCACAACCTACAACTGAAATTGGCGTATTGCCAAACAATTGTGTCAACCGACGTTCAATTTCTTCCTGAACCGAAGGTGCATTTGGTTGGATTTGCCAACCGTTGTAATGGGTACCTCTGTATGAAAGTTCTATTGCATAGCGCATGGCGCAAAGTTACTTCCAAACGGGATTAACTGATTCAGATTTTATATCAAATTTCACATCTAACGAAACTTTTGACGGAAAAGGACCGGTTTTTTGGACTACCGCATCCATCGAATAAGAATTTTTAACTGAATGTTCTTCCCAGGTTCCTTCATAAAATGATTCAGCAACAATCTTCAAGTCCTTGGTTGTTTTCGGAAGAGTCACTTTGAATTGATTTCCGACCGAACTTTTGGCAATGTTAGAAACATGGTAACGCTTTCCATCCGCGTAAACAATCAGTCGTATATCATGATCATATCCTTCATTCACATTGTCGAATTTCCATTTCACTGAAAGCGCTGTTCCTGATTTACTTTGTTCTGGAGACATTAACAGTTTTGCTGTTGGCTTCGTCCATGCATAAGTCAAAGCCTCCGGACCAGTTTTATCGATATCCCAAACAAGTGTGAGATAATTTTTCTTTTTCAACATTCTGACTTCATCAAAATTTGCATCAAGAGAATAGCCTTTCGAAACCAAATGTTCTTCCCAATTTTCATTGTAATAAGCATAATTGCGAATTACAACCTCGTGTTTGCCTTTGGTAACGTCAACAGTATGCGTCGACAATTGCGACTCATGAACAGATTCACTTGTTGAAATAAGGCTGCCATCAATGTAAACTTCAATCTTATTTAGATGATCATAACCATCAATAACATTGATAAATTTCCAGGATATTTGAAGAGTTGGAGTTGCTGATAAATCTAAAGTGCATGTAATGAACGTAAGTAAAAAAAGTAAGACCTTTTTCATATAAAGAAGTGTGTTATTTTCACAACAATATAGGGTTTATTCTTAAATAATAAACAATCTGCGCATGAATGGATATTTTTTAATTTTAATTCCAACCTTTTATTTAACTTACTATCTTGGTAGAAATATTTGATAAATCAATTATTTCACTCAATTTTGTAAAATTCAGTTAAAATTGAGGGCAGATTTAATTTTGTTACCATGGTAAACATTTTTTATATACTTTAGCGTCGAAATGAAAATTGTAAACAACTTATTAATCGTTTTTAGTGTCGGATTCTTAGCACCTTCATTGGGTGTGGCACAAGAAGACACGCTGGTTGAAATGGAAACAGAATCAATTGAGGAAGAAACTCCTTATGTTGAACCAATTACTCCATTCGAGTCCACAAGAATTGTTAGCGGTCATTCAACAGAAACACTAAGAAAAGGTGTCATGGAATTTCGAATTGAACATCGTTTTGGCGATTTAGCCGGAACCAACGGTGGAGTACAGTCCTGGTTTGGTTTAGACAATTCGGCAGATATCAGAATGGCATTTGAATATGGAATTACAGACAACTGGATGGTTGGTCTTGGTCGTTCGAAAGGAAATGGAAATCCTTACCGATCATTGGTTGATGCATTTACGAAATATAGAATACTTCAGCAAGATCGTGAGTCGACACCTATTTCATTGAGTGTTTTGGGAACAACAAGTTACACTTATATGAAAGCTTCAGAAGATATTTCCATGGTGCAGCATTTTCCAAAACAAGTGCATCGTTTTGCTTACAGTGCGCAAGTGAATATCACCAAAAACTTTGCAGATGTTTTAACTGTAGCGTTAATGCCAACAGTTGTGCACAGAAATTACGTTGCAAGCGACGATCAAAACACTCTTTTCGCAGTTGGTGGTGCCTTTCGTTGGGCCATTACGAAGAAAGTAGGTTTCATAACAGAGTATTACCATTGCTTGCCTGATGCAAATTTAAGAACCAATTATACCAATAGTCTTGGATTTGCAATTGAGTGGTTGACCTTTGGACATAACTTCACCATTTACGTGACAAATTCCACAGGTTTTGGTGAAACCCAGTTTATCACGAATACAACCGAAGATTGGTTGAAAGGTCAATTCAGGCTAGGTTTTTGCATCGGTCGTAAGTTCGATGTAGGTAATCACGAAGAATAATTAATAATCTTAAAATAAAAGTAAATATGAAAAAGTTCATTTTCCCAATGTTAGCAGTGGCTCTATTCATTGGATCTGCATTTGTGGTAATCAATCCGCCTGCAGATTATAAGATCAAAGATTCGCATTCAATTGCATTCAAAAGTAAAGATCCAAGTGGAAGCTTTAAAACGATTAGCGGAACAGTAAAATGGGACGACGCCGATTTGGCAAACTCTAAATTCGATTTGAAAATTCCGGTTTCAGGTGTGAACACAGGAAATTCAATGCAGAATAAAAAAGCTCAGACTTCTGAGTGGTTCGATGCAGCGAAATATCCAGACATCAAATTTGTTTCAAGTAAAATTGTTAAGTCCGGTGATGAATACAAGATCACAGGAAAATTGACAATGAAAGGTGTAACAAAGGAAAAAACCATTCCAGCAAAAGTGACTAAATCAGGAACGGATGTTACGTTCTCGGGAACATTCACTGTGAATCGTATGGATTACAAAGTTGGAAAGAAAAGTGAGGCTGTTCCTGATGTAATGAACGTAACTTACTCTTTACCTGTTTCTAAAAAATAAAATATGTTCGTAAGATATTTCATTCTCGCTTTAATTGCGGGCGGTTTTGGCTCGCTAATCAGCATTGTATACACAAGTATGTTTGGTGGAATCGTTTTCGATTTTGGCGGCCTGGCTCCTTCAATGACTTACATCATTGCGTACAACTTTATGTTCACCATTGGATTGTGTTTATTAATGGCTCTGTTTTCAAAGGTCATTAAGAATAAAAACATCGGTGAATTTATAGTGAACTTTCTGACGGCAACCGTTTGTATAATGGTTTCATTCCTAATTGTTCTTTACGGTTTTCCTGAATTTGAAGTGGGATCCGATGCGGAAATGATGGGATTTGAATTCTTCGGACTTTCCATGCCATTGGTATTTGTGCCTGCTTTAAGCTGGTTCGCATTCAAACCATTGTTTAATAGAAACGATAATTAATATGAGATTTTTGGTGCTTTTACTTATTGCAAGTTCGGCGATTTCTTTGTCTACTAGTTGTACTAAGGACAAAGCGCCAAATATTGAATTTGATCCTTCTTGTTCGGACACCATTTCATTCTCAGATGATGTGATGCCGCTCATAACAGACAATTGTCTTTCTTGTCACGACGACGGAAATTCAACTGGCTATACCTTTACATCCCATGCCTCCATTTCGGACAATGCAAGTGATATGCTAGGCGCTATGCGCAACGAAGGCTTTCAGTTGATGCCGCAAGGAGGTCCGGCCCTGCCAGATTCTTTGATAAAAACATTCAGTTGTTGGATTCAAAATAATAAACCAAATAATTAACAATGAAAAAAAACTACTTCTTTATTTCAGCTTTGGGACTTTCCGCTTTTTTGCTAAGTTTCACATGGAAAAACAACTCGCAGTTAGAAACGTATTACAAAAACTCGCATAAAAACGAAGCCGGTGCTCCAACCGGAAGAACTGGTGCTCCTGGTGAACAAAACTGTACAGTATGTCACAGTGGAAGTGTTCAAGCGGACAATGGTTTTAACAGCGTAACAATTGAAGATGGTAATGGTGTTGTAACCGATTATACTCCGGGAGCAACATATACTGTTACAATTGCAATGAACACAACCAATGTAAAAAATGGATTTGAGGTTACAGCTTTCAATCCGTCGAATACCATGGCTGGTACATTTGCTGTTACAGATGCAACCAACACCAAACAAATTGGTTCAAGTAAAAAATACATCACTCATAAAACGGCAGGAACTGCGCTTACTTCATGGTCGTTTGATTGGACAGCACCAGCAACAAATGTTGGAACGGTTACGTTCTATTTGGCAACAAACGAAACAAATGCCAATGGTGGATCTGGTGGAGACGTTATTCGTTTAACACAATTCCCTATTGGTTCAACTGCTTCAGTTAATGAGAATTCCGACAAGTACGAAGTGAATGTTGGGTTCAATCCGGCTACAAATGGTTTACAAGTGGTAATGGAATCAACCATTACTGGTGAAGCATCTATCAATATTATTGACTTGAATGGTAAATCAGTTCAATTCGAGAAATTGGGTGATGTTGCAAAAGGAAAGAATGGGTATTCAATTATGCTGAAAAATAGTCTACTGCGGGAACATACCTACCGAAACTTTCAGTTAACCACAACGTTTTTTAATAGAAATTTTTTATTAAATTGTAATTAAAAGACAAA
>CBFGNV010000033.1:0-45658 GCA_965650275.1 uncultured Fluviicola sp.
GGCAAATTGCGTCAAGCGAGAGAAAAAAGCTTGATATAAGCTGTAAAGTCACCATCTGCTGAATGTGTTCAACTGATCAAAATAATCAGTCTGTTGTCTTTCGTCTGTTGTCTTGAGTCTATTGCTTACTTTTGTGGAAAACAAAGAAGTTGAAAAAAATCATCACCATACTGGGTGCTCGCCCACAATTCATCAAAGCTGCAGCTGTTTCGAATATTTTTTCTAAGCATTTTGACGAGATTTTGGTGCATACAGGTCAACATTACGACGCCAATATGTCGGATGTGTTTTTTGATGAGTTGGGAATTCCGAAACCGAAATACCATTTGAATGTTGGGTCGGGAAGTCACGGAGCTATGACAGGAGCTATGTTAACGGCTATTGAAGAAGTTTTGTTGAATGAGAAACCAGATTTCGTAATGGTATATGGGGATACCAATTCAACTATTGCGGGATCATTAGCCGCTTCGAAATTATTGATTCCTGTCATTCACGTAGAAGCCGGATTGAGAAGTTTCAACAAAGCAATGCCTGAAGAACAAAACAGAATACTTACAGATCATATTTCAGATTTGTTGTTTGTTCCAACGCAAACCGCTATTGATAACCTGAAAAATGAAGGAATTGAAAAGGGTGTTCATAATGTTGGCGATGTGATGTATGATGGAATTCTTCATTTTACTGGCATGGCGAAAGAGAAAAGCACCATCCTGGAAACCTTGGGAGTGAAGGATAACGAATTCCTTCTTTGTACTATTCATAGAGCTGAAAACACGAACGATATCAACCGATTGAAAGGAATTATTGCTGGATTGAATGCCGTTTCTGAAACAATTGTTTTGCCTTTGCATCCAAGAACGCAAAAGTATTTGGCCGACTATAAAATTGAGTTGAAATCACATATAAAAGTCATCGAACCGGTTGGTTATTTAGACATGGTTCGATTGGAAGCTGGTTCGAAAAAGATTGTAACCGACAGTGGCGGGGTTCAAAAAGAAGCTTATTTCTTAGCGAAACCTTGTATCACCATGCGTGATGAAACCGAATGGGTAGAAACTGTTGAAAATGGCTGGAATGTAATAGTTGGAGCTGATATGGCGAAGATCAAAGATGCGATTGAAAATTTCAATCCATCGAATCAAAGAAAAGACTATTTCGGGAATGGAACAGCCGCATTACAAATGGTTGAATTGATAAAAAAATACTAAAGTGAGGTTACTGATTCTTACCCAATATTATCCACCAGAGATTGGTGCGCCTCAAAACAGACTTCATGAGCTTGCTCTGCGCTTAAAGGAGAAAGGTGTTCATGTGGAAGTCTTGACGGCCATGCCGAATTATCCAAAAATGGAAATTCAGGAAGGATATGAAAAAGGGAAGATCAGAGAAGAGGTTATTGACGGAATTCAAGTTCATCGAGCTAAGATTTATGTCTCAACTTCAAAATCAATCGTTAAACGCTTACTGAATTATTTCAGCTTTGTTTGGACATCCTACTGGCGCGGTAGAAAGTTGGATTCGTTCGACTATCTGATGGTAGAATCACCACCACTTTTTCTAGGGTATTCTGCCATGCGTTTATCCCGAAAGCTAAAAGCGAAGATGATCTTCAACGTTTCGGATCTTTGGCCTGAAAGTGCTGAAAAATTAGGTTTGGTAACCAATAAGCAGTTGTTAGGAATGGCTTATCGATTGGAAAAGAAATGTTATCGAAGAGCACATTTAATTACTGGACAAACCATGGGAATTGTTGAAGATATTTCAAGAAGGTTTCCTGAAAAAAGAGTGGTTTGGTTACCAAATGGTGTGGATTTGTCTTTTTATAATCCGGCTGAAATTCAGTCTATTGGATATAGGGAAAAGCATGGGTTTACTAACGATCAAATGTTGTTTTTCTATGGTGGAGTAGTAGGTTACGCTCAAGGACTTGATGTGATTTTACACGCTGCAAAACAAGTGGAAAACAATCCTAAGATCCAATTCATTATTCAGGGAGCTGGACCAGAAAAGGACCGTTTACTTGAACTGAAAAAATCACTTGGGGTAGAGAATGTTCATTTTCTGCCTCCTGTTCCAAAAAGCGAGATGCCCGGAGTCTTGAAGGATGTAAATGCTGCAGTTATTCCATTAAGAAAATTGGATCTGTTTGAAGGGGCAATTCCCTCTAAGATTTTTGAAACGTTGGCTATGGAAGTTCCGATTTTACTGGCGGTTGACGGTGAGGCAAGAAGACATTTTGTAGACAAGGCAAATGCAGCCTTGTTCATAGAGCCAGAAAATGTGGAGCAATTAGTGGAGAAAGTAAACTTCTTGTTCAACAATCCTGAAGAAGCTTTGAAAATGGGTAAGAACGGCAGGCAATACGCCTTTACGGTTTTCAACAGGGATAAGATTGCAACAGAGTTCTTGAAGGAGTTATAGTTCCATTCACTTTTCCAAAATCCAACTTTCACTTCTGTTTGGAATTATGCTGTAATTAGATGATCCACGGCTAAGTAAACCTGATTTTAGGGTCCATATTTCAAGATTGATTTAAAAAGTCTATTGTCTCTCTTCTCTCGTCTAACCGTCTTTCATTACCTTTGAGCCAAATTCATTTTTATGATTCCATTTTCTCCGCCGCGTATTGACCAAAAGGTAATTGATGAGGTAACTGCAGCTTTGACTTCTGGTTGGATAACAACTGGTCCAAGAACAAAATTGTTTGAGAAACAACTGACAGAATACTGCGGAAATAAATGTACGGTTGCGGTTTCTTCGTGGACAGCTGGAATGGAATTGTTGCTTCGCTGGTGGGGAATTGGTCCTGGAGATGAAGTGATTATTCCCGCAATTACGTATTGTGCTTCTGCAAATGTAATTGTGCATACCGGAGCAACACCTGTAATGGTGGATTTGAGTTCAGAAGATTTCAATATTTCTGTTGAAGGAATAAGAAAGGCTATTACACCGCGAACAAAAGCGATTATGCCTGTTGATATTGCTGGTTTACCGTGTGATTATGATGCGATTTATGATATTGTGAATTCACCTGAAATCCTTGCAATGTTTTCACCAAATAGCGATTACCAGAAAAAACTTGGTAGAATATTGATTGCTTCTGATGCGGCTCATTCTTTTGGTGCAACTTACAACGGAAAACGTGCAGGTGCAATGGCTGATGTAAGTTGTTTCTCTTTTCACGCAGTAAAAAATCTGACAACTGCTGAAGGTGGAACCATGAGTATCAATCTTCCGGATGATTTTGATCATGAGGAGATTTACAAAGAATTATGCATCAAAATTTTGCACGGACAAAGTAAAGATGCCTTGGCGAAAGCTCAAAAAGGAAATTGGCGTTATGATGTGCTTGAGCCGGGTTTCAAGTGCAATATGACAGATATTCAGGCCGCAATTGGTTTGATAGAGTTGAATCGTTTTCACGAGAATACAGATCGAAGAAGAACTATTTGTTTGGCCTATAACGAAGGTTTCAAGAATGAATCCTGGGCTTTGCTGCCACACATGAAAGATGAAAAACGCGAAACCTGTTACCATTTGTATCAATTACGAATTAATGGTGCGAGTGAAGCGCAACGTGATGCAATTATGCAGGAGATCTTTGATCAGGATGTAAGTGTCAATGTACATTTTCAACCCTTACCAATTTTAACGGCGTATAAGAATCTGGGCTACAAGATGGAAGATTATCCTGAAGCCTGGAATAAATATCAAAATGAGATCACCTTGCCGGTTTACTTCGATTTGACAGATGAACAAGTACAAATTGTGATCAACGCAGTAAAGGTTGCTGTTCAAAATGTACTTGGATGAAACGTTTGTTCGATCTAGTTGTTTCTACGATTATCCTGTTGGTATTTCTTCCCTTCGGAATTTTGCTTGCAATCGCTATTCTTTTAGAATCGAGAGGTGGCGTTTTCTATCGGCAAGAACGTGTTGGACGATTAGGAAAAACCTTCAGACTATGGAAATTCAGAACCATGCGGGTGAATGCCGATAAGTTGGGTAAACTGACTGTTGGGATGCGGGATCCGCGAATTACCCGGGTTGGTTATTTTATCCGAAAGGTGAAACTGGATGAATTTCCGCAATTTTTGAATGTTTTATCAGGAGAAATGAGCATAGTTGGTCCTCGTCCTGAAGTTCAGGAATATGTTGATTTGTATACCGCCGATCAACGTGAGATTCTGAATGTAAAACCCGGAATTACAGATTATGCTTCGTTGGAATATTTCAAGGAAAATGAATTATTGGGCAAAGCAGAAAATCCAAGAGAAACTTACATCAACGAAATTATGCCCGCCAAAATTGAGTTGAACAAGAAATACATTGCGAAGCCAACATTGGGAACAGATATTTCCATCATGTGGAAGACGTTTCTGAAAATTATTTCTTAAACACCAAATAAACCGCCACAACGATCAACCCAAACGCTACAATGTGATTCCATTTGAAGGTTTCATTTTTGAAAACCAACAAGGTGAATCCCATAAAAACGACCAGTGATAAAACCTCTTGAATCACTTTTAACTGAATCAAAGTGAAAGGTCCACCGTTTGCTTTATAGCCAATTTTGTTTGCCGGAACTTGCAGGCAATATTCAAAAAATGCCCACCCCCAACTGATTAAAATTGTAGTGACGAGAATCCATAATCCGGTGCGTTTTTCACCTTTGAGGTGACCGTACCACGCAACCGTCATGAAGATATTTGAAAGAAGTAAGAGTCCGATTGTATAAAACGCTTTCATACAACGAAATTATAAAAATTGCATCTCGACTAAGCTTGATGACCAATTTATTAACGAAATAAAAGGGTGACTGAGCGGAGTCGAAGTCCGCCCGTACGATCAATTTTTATAAATATTTCGTTTCTCAACGTTTCCAGCGTCATCAACCACGTAAACAAAGAACCAGCCTGATGGCAAATCGTTCAATGAAAAACACCAGTTCGGCATCGCATTCGCTTTCACAACCGTTCCAGTTAGATCAATAATTTGAATTTCGCGAATTTCCCGGTTCGATTTTACCACCAAAAGATCGCTTGTAGGATTTGGATAACAGCTAAGTTCCCAAATGTTAGCTTGAAGAGAATCAATGTCTTGTCCTAAACTGTAGTTTGCGCAGAATAACATTCCGGCAAAAATCAAACGTTTCATGGTAATTGGATTTTACAGGATAACATGTTACTTTGTCAAACGTTACAACAATTATGACAAAACCATTAAAACATTCTGAAGCAAATGCAGATTTTTTTGATCGCGTTTATCAGGTAGTTCGATTAATTCCGGAAGGAAGGGCAACTTCGTACGGGGCAATAGCAAAATACCTCGGAGCCGCACGTTCCAGCAGACTCGTTGGTTACGCAATGAATGGCTCTCATGTATTCGATGACATTCCTGCACATAGAGTGGTAAATAGAAATGGGATGTTAAGCGGAAAACATCATTTTCCGGCAAATAAAAGTATGGAACAACTTCTTTCCAATGAAGGAATAGTTGTAGCAGAGGACAAGATCCAGAACTGGAATGATGTTTTTTGGAACCCGGAAGAAGAACTACGATTATAAGTATTAGTGACTTTTTGTAATCAATTGTTGTTGTTTAACCACCAATGTTTGTTGTAATTCCGCTTTGTAGTTTGTCATTTCCATCATGAATACCCGCTCGTTTCCTGAAACGTGCGCGCATACCTTCAATTCGTTCTGAAGGGCCATGTTTGCCTTGTTTGTAAATAATTCTCTGGTATTTCCGTTTAACTGTTTCTCAACGATATCTTTCCCTTTCGCCAATTGACGTTCATACTCAGATTGACAAGAGCAGGTAATGATTAACAGCGTGAAAATACTCAATGTAGTAGTTTTCATGTTGTAAATATACAACGGAATAGAGTTTCTGTGAAAATTTTATGTTTATCCTTAGGTTAACTTTGTTCATTCATATTTGTGAAATATTCATACAAAAACTTTAACGCATTAAAATCGCCATTCTTATAGGTCATTTTTGAAATCATACGTAATTTTATTTCGTGGTACTTATAACAGGTGGAACAGGACTCTTAGGTTCGCATGTAATTATGAATCAATTGATTCGGAATAATGACGTTCGCGTGCTGTATAGAGGAGAAGATCGAATGGTAATTGTTCAACGTGTATTATCACATTATTATCCGGATAGCTTTCAGGAATATTTCGATAGAATAGAGTGGATTCAAGGGAATATACTGAATACAGAAGATTTGTCGGAAGCAATGAAAGGTGTAGAAACGGTCATTCACTGTGCTGCCGTTGTATCCTTTAGAAGGCGTGATTTCCATAAACTTTGGAAAGTGAACAGGGAAGGAACTGCAAATGTGGTTAACGTTGCATTGGAATCTGGAATCAAAAAGCTCATTCATGTTTCGTCAACTGCTGCCATTGGAAGTGACGGACAATTGCCCGATGGATTAAAACGTGAGACCAATCACTGGAATGCGAACGAAGTGGCAAGCACCTATTCATACACAAAGTTTAGCGCTGAAAAGGAGGTTTGGCGTGGAATTGAAGAGGGATTGAATGCTGTGATTGTTAATCCGAGTGTCATGTTCGGACCGGGTTCCTGGGATGAAACATCGTTGACTATTTTCAAAACGTTGAATAACGGACTAAAGTACTATACCGCTGGCGGAAATGCCTTTGTGGACGTTAGAGATGTGGCAGATGTGATTTCCATGCTTTGTGAAAATGATATTCATTCGGAACGTTTTCTGATTACAGGACAAAATCTGAAGTTCAAGGAATTGTTCGATAAGATTAGTCTGGCGCTCAATGTGAAGGCTCCGTATAAGCTGGCTGGCTCATCACTTACAGAATTGGCCTGGATGCTTTCTTCGTTAAAAGCTTATTTCACGGGTCAACCTTCTGCATTAACGAAAGAGTCTGCAAGAAGTTCGCAGAGAACCGCACTTTATTCGTCAGATAAATTATTGAAGACTTTTCCTGATTTCAAGTTCAGAACACTGGAAGACACAATTTCCAACACAGTAAGAGGGCGCCAGGTTTAAGTCAAAAATCAAAAGTTAAAATTGAAAAATGTTTTCTCTCTCCCTCCTTGAGGAGGGGTTAGGGGAGGTGGCATAGAGAAATTTTAGTAGTCAAGGTTACTCCTCACTCCCTAAGCTTTCATTGATTTCTCCAATGTAATTCAGTAAATTTTCTTTACCGAATTTTGTCTCTGCCGAAGTGGTGAAAATGGGAGGAAGTTCGTCCCACATGGTTAACATTTCCTTTTTGTATGCTGCCAGGTTTCTTTGCAATGCAGAGCTTGAAAGTTTATCAACCTTCGTGAAAACCATTGAGAACGGTAGTCCTTCTTCGGCGCACCAACCCATAAATTCCAAATCAATTTTTTGGGGCTCTAATCTGGAATCCAGTAAAACGAAAATGTTGATTAAGGTCTCACGTTGTGTCAAATAATCGGCAATAAAACGTTCCCACATATTTCTGCTGGTTTTCGAAGCCTTCGCATAACCGTATCCGGGTAAATCAACCAAATACCATTCTTTATTAATAATGAAATGATTGATCAACTGTGTTTTTCCTGGTCGACCAGAAGTTTTTGCCAAATCCTTTTTATCCGTCAGCATGTTGATCAACGATGATTTTCCAACGTTAGATCTTCCAATAAAAGCGTATTCCGGTAAACCGTCAGTTGGACATAAACTAATGTCTGTATTACTGATAACGAATTTTGCTTCCTTGATTTCCATACTCTGATTTTGCGCAAAGATAGACATTAGATATAAGTCAAAAAGCAAAAGTCAAAAGTAACTGGGTTAGTTGTCTTCCGTTTCTCGAAGGTCAGGAGTCTTTTGTCTTGTTATTTTTTTCATCGAAGTAACATGGTAGACAATAGTTGTAATTTTGTTTCTTTAGTAAAAGTGAATTTGAAACTTCCAATTGTATATGAAGATGATTACTGTTTTGTGGTAAACAAACCTTCTAATTTATTGGTTCATCATTCTCATTTTGCGCGAAATATCGAAGAAGATTCTTTGGTGGAGCTACTGAAGTTAGAAGGATACGAATCACCAATTCCAGTGCATCGTTTAGATAGAAAAACTTCAGGCTTGATCCTTTTTTCAAAAAGTAAGGAATACGTTTTCACTTTTCAGAGGTTGTTTGAAAGCGATTTGATTCAGAAAACCTATTTGGCTTTGTTGCGTGGACATATCGATGAGTATGGAGTTATTGATTCGCCCGTCAAAAACGAACGTGGAAACTATAAGGAAGCCATTACTGAATATCGATGCTTAGAGCAATTTGAGCGTGATTTTGTGATTCCGCCATATGAACATCAACGCTACTGTTTAGTAGAGTTTAAACCGAAAACGGGACGTTATCATCAACTTCGAATTCATGCAAACAAGATTGCTCATCCTATTATTAACGATCCAAAGCATGGGAATAGGCATCACAATCATTATTTTGAGCAGGAATTAAAGATTTCTGAGCTCTTTTTACATGCCAATTCACTGAAATTTGATCATCCATATCTCAATAAATCCATTTTTCTGGAAATTGAACTCCCAAACCATTGGAGTTTGTTTTTTAACACATAGTTAATTCTATTCCTTTGTTCACTAGGTCTTCAGCGAACGAATGTTTTAGGTTGAATTCGTGAGTTTTGAATCTAAAATGTTAAAAATCAAAATTTAACAGTCTCGATTGTTTGAAATAAAACAATTAATGATAATATTGCCCTACCAACAATAAAAAGAAAGCTATTTATGAAAACACTGAAATTTTCAGTGGCGACCTTGGTGTGCCTGGGAAGCTGCTTGAGCTCATACGCTCAAGAATTTAAAAAGGTGTCTGTGCCTAAAGGAATCTACACAGAAGCGAAATCTTTCGAACGAACCAATCAACAGCGGATTAATAAAGCATTCGCCGGAATTGATGAAGTGTATTCTTTTGATTTTACAGATGCACGTTCAAAGTCAATCTCAACCGAGATTCAAACAACAACGGATCTGGCGCTTAAAAAAGCCGGATTTGTCAATTACTCCAACACATCTTCTATTTCCAATTTGTTTGCAACGCGACCAGAGGTTCTTTCTGTTCAATTGCCGTATGAAGATCAAATTCTGACCTTGGATTTGATTCAGGTGAACTTGTTTACAGATGAGTTCAAGTTGGAAACCAGTACTCCGGGAATGGAGAAAGGTGTCAACTTTGGGTTGTACTATCAGGGAACAATTCGTGGTGAAGATGCAGTTGTAGGGGTGAGTTTTTTCAAAGATGAATTTTTTGTTCTTGTGAATAGAAATTCAACTGAGGACGCCACAATTGAAGCTGGTTTCATTCGTGTTCCCGAGAACCAAAGTGGAATTCATGTGGTTTATTCTGACGATGATTTGAAGAATGCTCCCGTGTATTCGTGTGGTTCTGAAGAACTAACGCAATACCATGAAGCTGTAGAGCGACTTTCTTCTCAAAAACCGGATTTGGAAGTTTTGGAGAAAGCAACATACAAGTGTGTTACTTATTTCTGGGAAACAAGATATAACCTGTATACGTCGAAAGGGAGTACCCAAGCGGTGACAAACCATATGACGAACATCTTCAACAACTTCAAATTACTTTATGAAAATGAGCAAATCGGTTCGAAGTTGAATCAATTGTACATCTGGACTACGGCAGATACTTACAATGACGATTTGAATACTTTCTCTTCCAATCGTTCCAATTTTGGAGCAAATATCGCTACACTTTTCTCCAATACTGGAGGTGGCGGTGTTGCCTGGTTGGATCAACTTTGCGGAAGCAATGAGTATTACAAACACGGATTTTGTGGAGCAGTAGGTGGAACGGTGGCTACTGTACCATCTTACAGCTGGGCGGTGAATGTTACGGCTCACGAAATTGGTCATAACCTGGGGTCGCCTCACACACATGCATGTAGCTGGACAGGTGGCGCAATTGATGGTTGTGGGCCAGCGGCTGGTTACAGCGAAGGGTGTAACGGTCCAATTCCTTCAAACGGTGGAACAATCATGAGTTATTGTCACTTGAACAGTGTAGGAATGAACTTTACACTTGGATTTGGTCCTCAGCCAGGAAACCTGATTCGCTCTCGTGTGAACAGTTGCATCACCCTTACGTGTGAATCTGGCACTGGCGGAGGTGGCGGAACATGTACAACTGCGTTCGAACCAAATGAAACTCAAGCTGCTGCTACAGCGGTAACGAGCGGAACGGCAGTTTCATCAGCAATTGCAACTTCGGGGGATGTAGATTATTTCAAGATTACCACTTCTGCAACAACGAACAATGTATTCAGTTTGGTTGGACCGTCTGGAGTTGATTTCGATTTGACGATTTACAATAGCGCTGGAACCCAAATTGGAGCTGGAACAGGAAGTACGGCTACGGAATCTGTTACCCTGAATGGTCAGGCTGCTGGAACTTACTATGCAAAAGTATTCGGTTACAACAACGCGAATAGTTCAACTTGTTATACGTTCACAGCTACAGCAACTGCAGTTGCAAATTGTTCTACTGCTTACGAACCGAATAATTCAACGACTGCTGCAGCAACTATTCCATTGGCATCGACCATTTCAGCTGCAATTTCATCTAGCACTGACCAGGATTACTATAAAGTAACAACCACTTCTGTTGGAACGCATAAGTTTGCTTTGGCAGGACCAAGTGGAGTTGATTATGATCTGTACGTTTATAATAGCGCAGGAACACAGATCGGAGCTGGAACGGGAAGCACTGCAACCGAAAATGTTTCCATTACAAACCTCGCAGTTGGAACATATACTGTTCGAGTAATTGGTTACAACGGTGCTACAAGCGCAACTTGTTACACCTTGAATGTAGCTAAAACATCAGCAAGTTTTATGGGTGAAGAGGAAACGGTTTCAACTTACTCCGTTTACCCGAATCCAACAAAAGATAAATTGGCTGTAAGTTCTTCCAATCCAGAAGAGGTAATGACTGTTGAAGTAATGGACATCAATGGAAAAGTGCTTTCAAAACAAGAGTTGTTGAGCAATTCAGTGATTGATGTTTCCGCAATCAGTTCAGGAATTTATTTTGTGCGCATTCTATCCGCTAAGGATCAGGTGACCCAAATCAAGTTTGTTAAAGAGTAATTGAAATCTGCGATCAGTTTTGAATACTAATAAATATTAAATAATCCTGTTGGTAAGGAGGGAGATGAATTTTCGTCTCCCTTTTTTTTGTTTCTTTACTATCAATACTGTAACTATGAAAACAAACATATATCTCGTTCCACACGATTTTACTCCTGTATCTGATACTGCAACAAAAATGGCTTTGGAATTTGCTCATTTAAATAATGGGTCTTTAGTGCTTATTCACGTGGTGGATAAGAAAAGTGAACGCAGAAATGCCAAAGACAAATTCCATGAAGTGTTGAGTCAATTTTCTGAAAGTGATAGAGCCATTATGCGAACCATCGTTATTGAAGGTGATGTTTATGGTGATATTGGCAAGGCAAGTGACATACTGAATGCTTCTCTCATTGTTATGGGAACACACGGAGCAACAGGTTTGCAAAAGATCTTCGGAAGTAGAGCTTTGAAGGTAGTGAACAGTACTGGTACGCCGTTCATGATTACACAAGGAACTGGAAACCTGAACGAGATCAAGCATATTGTAATGCCATTCTATTTCGAGAAGGAAACAGTTCAAATCGCGACTTTTGCTGCTGAAATTGCCAAAATGTTCAAGTCGACCATTCACCTGGTTGGTTTTTATGATAAGGACGAATGGTTACATGATAAGACCAAATCCAATCAATTGATTCTTCGTCGATACTTTACAGATCAGGGAATTGATCATGAGATTGTCAATCTTCCTAAGGAAAAGTCCTATGAAAAAGAGTTGCAGGAATATGCTGCTTCTATCAATGCCGATTTATTTGCTGTAGCACATTATAACGAATCGGTTTTGACTTCAGCATCTTCTTTTGTCCAAGAATTGATTGAGAATTCGCATGATATTCCGGTTTTGACAGTGAACACAGAAGAGCTCACAATTACCTCGGGTTTATCCTTCCTGACTATTTAATATTGACTAAATGTTTAAAAGACTCAAGGTTTGAACACTTTGATCTTCTGAACCAATAATAGAGAATGAAGCAATTTGAAACAGAACGTTTGACGCTTCGTCAGATGGATATTTCTGATGCAGTTTTCTTGGTAAATGTGATGAATACACCGAAGTGGTTAAAGTTCATTGGTGATCGCAATGTGCATTCCGAAGAAGATGGCGTGAAATACATTACAGATCGCGTGTTAAGTCAATACGAACGTTTGGGATATTCCAATTTTACCGTTATCCGAAAAAGTGATGGAGCGAAAGTGGGGGTTTGCGGCTTGTATGATCGTCCCGGCTTGGAAGGAATTGATATTGGTTTTGCCTTTTTGCCAGAATATGAAGGAATGGGCTACGGATTCGAAGCTGCGAGCAAAATAAAAGATGCCGCGTTCAATGTATTTGAAATTCCAAAACTCTGCGCCATTACTTCAAAAGAAAATGTGGCTTCACAACGTTTATTAGAGAAAATTGGTTTGAAACCAATGGGAGCAATTGTTCTTCCTGGTGAAGAGGAAGAGGTGCTTTACTATGAAATTTCTTGAGGTGAAAAGTCGAAACTGGCGTTTGATCTAAGTGATTAACCAGGTTGTGATTTGGTGGTTTGTTATGGTTTTATTTCCACCAGCTTCGACCTTTCATGCTTCCCTAAAGCCCTCTTTGAATTAAGATGAATCAAAGATAATAGTGGAAGTTCGTAAGCTTTTTACGGTTTAAGAATAAAGTCTTCTTCTTCCTCAAAATTTTCTGTCGCTGAGTTGAATTTTAAGAGATGAGGTATAATTCCAGCGAGAATTGACCAAAGCACTATAATTCCACCCGAGGTGATATAATGAAATTGGATCTCATCTGAAAAATTGTTTAAAGGAAGATAAGCGTATGGAATCACACACATCAGAAGGTAGATGTAATGTGCTGATTTTTTGACTTTGATATTGCTTAATTCTGCCAATAAAGTCAGCAATCCGCCGTATGCAAAAATGAGTACCGGGCTAAGCAATAATCCAAACATATAAACCCCGAAAAGTACGGTTTGCAAAGGTGCAATGATGGTTAATGGAATCACCATCAAGAGATTTTTCGATTTGAATGCTTTATGCTGTTTCTTAAATGCGAAATAAAAACTAAGCGTAAGCATTCCGAAAATGCTTGTCAAAACTAATTGTTCGCTGGCTTTGAAATAGACCAGTGCGCCATTTGCTGTAGACCAAATGCTCAGTATAACAGCCAACGAAATATTCGTAAACGTAATTCCACCTGCTTTCATAGAATCAGTTTTAAGCTTTATCTATGTAAGTTAATGAATCTTATATGAAAATCCGACTATTTTGAGATTGTTGTTCTAAGTAGATTCGAATATCCCCTTGCAATCAGTTTCGTTCGGTCCGAATTCCAAATGCTGCATTCTGCGTTGATCAATTGTCTTCCCTTTTTGATGATTTTCGCTTCAGCAATTACCGTTTCGTTTTCTTTTGCTGACCACATATAATCTATAGCATTGTTGATCGTGGAATAGAAATGTTCTTCATCAAAGGTATAAACAGCAGTTCCTATAGCGTCATCAATAATTGCTGCTGAAATGCCACCATGTAAAATCCCAATCGGGTTGGTCATTTCTTTTCGAATGGTGTATTCAAAAACCACAACACCCTCTTCAGCAGAAAGTAAAATTGGATTCAGCCAAATCATCAGTGGTGAAGGTGTGAGGGTTTCGGATGCTTGTTTTCCAATTTGTTGCTTTAAATGAGCTACTACTTTATTCATCATTCTTTAAGTATTCGTCTGTAAAATGTTCGTTGTGTTTCGGTTTCGAGAATTTTTCAGCATTGTATGACTGTGAATTTCCTCTTGGTATAGAAAGTGATTGCCAATTATCGTTGCAGATCATTTTTCCGATGAAAACCATTTGTCCAACGTGGTAAGGGTAATGTGCCAATTGCCTGTTTATCGCATCAACAACGGTGTGGCCTTGATTTCGAATGTAAATGGTTGTTGAGAAGTCTTCTTCTTTTAATGAATTCAATGTGCTGAATAGACAATCCCAACCTTCTTCCCAAAGTTGAAGCAATTCTTGTTTTGAGTTGATGTCATTTTCAAATTCACCATCACGATTTCGGGTTTCTTTTTCGCCGTCAGTCGTTAAGAAATCTGTCCAGCGTGAACGCATATTTCCATTTAGGTGTTTCACAATTACGGCAATCGAGTTGCTTTCCTCATTGAACTGCCAGAACAATTTTTCTTCAGGAAGTTGAGCGATTGTTTTGTCGCCCAGTTGCTTGTAATAGGCAAATTGCTTCTTTGTGCTTTCTAGGAATTCAGTATACATGTCTGTAAGCGTTAAATTTTTTCAATCACCATTGCTGATGCGCCGCCGCCTCCGTTACAAATTCCTGCAACTCCGTATCGTTCATTCTCTTGGTGAAGAACCGATATTAAGGTACATAAAATTCGTGCTCCAGAAGCTCCAAGTGGATGTCCAATTGCAACAGCTCCTCCATAAATGTTCACTTTATTTTCGTCCAGTCCAAGAATGCGCTGATTCGCCAAAGCAACGGCTGCGTACGCTTCGTTGATCTCGAAAAAATCAATCTGATCTAAACTTAAATTGGCTTGCTCCAAAGCTTTTGGAATGGCTAGAGATGGAGCAGTTGTAAACCATTCCGGAGCTTGAGCAGCATCAGCGTAACCGATAATTTTCGCTAATGGTTTCAGATTGTGTTTTTCCACGGCTTCTTTCGATGCAAGAATCAAGGCTGCGGCACCATCATTCAGATTACTGGCATTCGCGGCAGTTATCGTTCCGTTTTCAATGAATACAGATGGAAGAGCTGGAACTTTTTCAGGAATGACTTTGAATATATCTTCGTCTTCTGAAACAGTAATTTCTCCTTTTTTGGAAGGAATTCGAATGGGGATGATTTCTGAGGTAAACTTTCCGGCTTTTGTCGCTTCGTTTGCTTTTCTGTAAGATATCAACGCAAATTCATCTTGCTCTTCCCGACTTAGTTTATACTTCTCAGCGCACAGTTCAGCCGCATTTCCCATGTGTAATCCGTTGTAAACATCAGTCAATCCATCTTTCAACAATCCGTCAATGAAAGTTTCATGGCCCAATTTTGTTGTTTTTCGAAGTAAGCTATAATGTGGTGCATTACTCATGCTTTCCATTCCGCCGGTTATTACCAGATGTTCTAAACCAAGTTGAATTTGTTGTGCACCGATTGCAGTTGCTTTCATTCCTGAGGCGCAGACTTTATTTATGGTTGTTGCATCCGTTGAATCTGGAATTCCTGCAAATTTTGCTGCTTGTCGTGCTGGTGATTGTCCCAAGTTTGCCGACAGCACATTTCCCATGTAAACAGAAGAAATCGTGTTTGGGTCAATCCCAGTCGACTCATATGCATCTCGAATAGCTAATGCGCCTAATTCAGTCGCTGAGAATCCGGATAAATTTCCAAGGAATCCGCCTGTTGGTGTTCGTTTCGCTGCGACAATAAATACTTCTTTCATAATCTCATTTTTAAAATATACCAATCGGTATATGTGTAATTAAAAAAATATCAGTTCTTCAAATTCAATATTGTTTTTTCAAGAAAAGTCATTGCTGAATTCAGGTAATTCAATTTTCCGGAAAGTTTGGTTTGAAGAACTGCTCCCTGAACCAATCCTGCCAAAACTGCAACGGTTTCAGTTGTGTCAATATCACTTTTTAATTCACCAGTCTCCATTCCCTTTTTGAGTAATCGATCAATAGATTCGCGCCAGGTCTGCAATGCTTGAGAGGCCTGTGCTTTTAACAGTGGGTGATTATCGTCTGCTTCCGTGGCTGTATTTGCTAGCGGACATCCACCTTGTAAAAATGGAAGACTCATGAAGTTTCGGTAAACTTCCGGATAAACCAAAAGCTTTTCAGTGATGGTTTTCTTCTCGGCCATTTTTGATTTGATGTAGTTGGAAACCAGCTGGAAATTGTATTCGAAAACAGCTAGAGCAACTTCGTCTTTGTTTTCAAAATTTCCGTAGATACTTCCTTTTGTCAAACCTGTGACTTGAGTCAAATCACTCATGGAAGTTCCGGCAAATCCCTTTTCGTTAAAAACAGGAGCTGCTTTCTCAATAATGAATTGTCTGGTACGTTCCGATTTCGACATGAGCAAATGTATAAATAAAAATATACCGAAAGGTATTTAATGGATTTTTTTCTGTCAAATTGGCAAAGTTGCATTTATCCCACTTTTACCCATTTTATCCACAATTCTACATTTACTACCACTTTTTACCACTTATGATTTTTTGACCTAAAATTCAATAAAATCAATACTTTTGTTTATGTGATTGAAACCTTTTGTATGCTTACTGCGTTATTAGTTTTCAACAAAGTGTAACTTGGTGGTAAAAAGTGGGTTATTCTCCCTAATTTTACGCATTATTAATAGCTATGGCTGGACTTGTAGGAGAATTTGAGGTTAAACTGGACGGAAAAGGAAGATTCCTCTTCCCGGCTGGTTTGCGCAAGCAACTTTCTCCCGAGGCTCAGGAACAATTCATGTTGAACAAAGGTTTTGAAGACTGTTTAACTCTCTACCCGATGAACGAGTGGGATAAACTGGCGGAAAAACTCTCTAAGCTGAATTTGTTTAAACCAAAGAATCGTATGTTCTACCGTTTGTTCCATCAGGGAGCAAAACAAATTGCGCTCGACAATGCTGGTCGTGTGTTGATTCCGGTAATGCACATGGAGCGTGTTGGTTTAGATAAGGATGTGATGCTTATTGCGTACAACGATCGAATTGAAATCTGGGACAAGTCTAAGTACTTCCAACTTCTTGATGGAAACATGGCTGATTTCGCTGATTTGGCGGATGAAGTAATGGGTGACTTAGGGAATGATGACGAATAACGATGCTACATACCATGTTCCGGTAATGCTTAAGGAATGTCTCGACGGACTCGCGATCAAAAAAGATGGTGTTTACGTTGATGTGACATTTGGTGGTGGCGGGCATTCTCGTGAAATCTTCAAATTACTTTCTTCTGAGGGGAAATTGATCAGTTTTGATCAGGATCCTGATGCGGCTAAAAATGCCTGGGATGCTCCTAATTTCCATTTCGTCGCTTCTAATTTTGCGTTTTTGAAAAACCATCTGAAAATGATGGGGATTTCGCATGTTGACGGAATTCTGGCTGATCTAGGTGTTTCTTCTCATCAATTTGACGATGCAAAACGTGGTTTTTCCATTCGTACAAACGAGCGATTGGATATGCGTATGAATCAAAGTGGTGATTTTGATGCTGCAAAAGTGGTTGCTACTTATGATGAAGAACAATTGGCGAAGATTTTCCGTGAATATGGAGAGTTGGCTCATCCGTACAAAACTGCGGTTGAATTGGTGAAAGCCAGAAATAAAGCGACAATTTCTACTACTGGAGAATTGATGGAGGCTTTAGGTTCTGTTGCTCCCAAATTTAAAGATCACAAGTTCTTTGCGCAGGTTTTTCAAGCGCTTCGCATTGAGGTGAATAAAGAAATGGATGTGCTGGAGCGTTTTCTGGAGCAAACTGCAGATGTGTTGAAGCCTGGTGGGAGATTGGTGGTGATGTCTTATCATTCATTGGAAGATCGTCCGGTTAAAAATTTGATGAAACGCGGGAATCTGGACGGTAAGATCGAGAAGGATTTCTTTGGAAAAATATTAAAGCCTTTTGAAGAGGTGAATAGAAAGCCGATTTCTCCAAGCGAGGATGAAATTCAGCGAAATACGCGTGCCAGAAGTGCAAAGTTGAGGATTGCAACACGAGTGGAAGATGGAAAATGAGTTGCGCGATAAAGAGGAGTTGAAGGCTTTGCAAGAAGCGGCTGCTAAAAAGGAGAAAAAGTCGAAGGCTTCTTATAGGGCTAGTGCAGATGGGAAGAAAAAACCGGAACGCGTTTCTCGACCAAACTTACTTGTTCAGGTGTTGAATGGTGAAATTCTGACAAGGGATTTTGTGGTGAATAACCTGACGTTCATCTTCTTCATTTTGCTGTTGTTGCTTTTGATGGTTTCGAAAGGGTATTACGGAAAGCAATTGACAAAAGACATCAACGATAAGCAGGAGGAATTGGATGCTAAAACGGCTGAATATATTGAAAGCAAAGCGAAGTTGGAAGAATTGACTACGCGTTACAGATTAAAAAGAGTACTTGAGAAAAGAGGTTTGAGAGAATCTGTGAATCCTGTGAAAGTGATTCGAATCAAAAAAGAGGAATAAGAATTGAAAGAGAAAAAAGATATCATTTGGCGAGCATACATCGTGTACTTAGGCTTCTTTGTTGCCTTGGTTGTTGTTATCGTTAAAACTGCTCTTATCCAAACGGAGGGTAGTGTATCTGTGTTTTCTGATGCGAAGGAAAAGATCAAAACCAAAACCGAAGAAAGGTATCCGCGTCGTGGTGAGATTTTGGATCGCAATTTCACGCCTTTGTTGACTTCAGTTTCATTCTTTGATCTGCGTATGGACCCAACTGTAGTGGATGAGGAGGTTTTCAATCGTGATATCAGTGATTTGTGTATTGGACTAAATAAATTATTTCCCGAAACATCTGCCAGAGATTTCGAATCCTTCATTCGTTCTGGAAGAGCTAGAAATAATCGCTATGTGAAAATCAAGCTTGGTGCAACCAACGCACAGCGTAATCTTGCGAAAAAGCTTCCAATTTTCGAGCTGGGTCGTAATAAGGGTGGGCTGATTGATGATGAAGAGCGTATGAAGCGTAAACGTCCCCATGGAATGTTGCTGGAAAGAACATTAGGGTATTATAATGATGAAGATACAAGTGATATTGTTCGTGTAGGAATTGAAGGCGCTTATAATGATATTTTATCGGGTGAACCAGGGTTGGAGATCATGCAGAATATTTCTTCCGGCTGGAAAAAGACCGGAAAATTTGTGAAAGAACCTGTTGAAGGTGCAGATTTGATCACGTCTTTCGATCTTGATATTCAGGAGGTGGCACATTCTGAATTATTACAACAGTTGAAAACGCAGGGTGCAAAGAGCGGTTGTGCAATCGTGATGGATGTGAAAACGGGATTTGTGCGTGCAATGGTGAATCTTCAGTTGGATAAAAAAGGCAATTACTCGGAAGTTTACAATCAGGCAATTGGTTCGAAAGAGGTTCCCGGGTCTACTTTCAAGTTGGCGTCTTTAATGGCTGCGTTGGAGGATAAGAAAATTCGCTTGAGTGATATAGTTGATGCGAACGGGATTTACAATTTCGGGCCGAAACTGGAGCTTCATGATTCGAATAAATTTGGCTACGGAAAAATTACTATTCGTAAAGCCTTTGAGGTTTCTTCAAATGTGATTGCGAAGGTTATTCAAAATGCTTATAGAAACGAACCGCAAGCATTTATTGATCGTTTGCGTTCATTTGGTTTGGCGGATTCTCTTGGGGTTGAATTGTTAGGAGAGCCTAAGCCGACGTTGTACGCTCCTGGAATGCCACAATGGTCAGGAATTTCGTTGCCGTGGATGGCGATTGGATATGAAGTGCAGCAAACGCCGCTTCAAACCCTGGCTTTCTACAATGCGGTTGCGAATGACGGAGATATGGTTCGTCCACAATTTGTCGAGCAGATTCGTCGTGGGAACGCAGTTGTGAAGAAGTTTCAACCAATCTATTTGCGCAAAAACATTTGCTCGAAATCAACATTGACTCAGTTGCAGGAATGTTTGGAAGGTGTTGTAATACGTGGAACAGGTAGCGCATTGAAGTCTTCACTCTTCGATATTGCTGGGAAAACCGGAACAGCAAAAATTTTGAACGATCAAAACAGTTACGGTGAAGAAGGGCAAGGTCGTTACCAGGCTTCTTTCGTGGGTTATTTTCCTGCAAAAGATCCAATCTACAGCTGTATAGTAGTTGTATCTGCTCCAACGCGTGACATCTACGGTGCAACGGTTTCAGGAACTGTATTTACTGCAATTGCGAACAAGGTTTACTCAAACACATTGAGTTATCACCACGCGATTAACGCAAGCAAGCCAAAACGTGAAGTTCCGAAGGCTAAACCGGGAAGAAATCAGGATTTGATTCGTGTGATGAAAGATTTAAAAATGCCTTACACGGTGCCGGCTTATAGCGAATGGAGTAAGACGAAATCGGATGGTAAAAAAATGGAGATTGCTCCAATGCAGTACAGTAAAAATAACGTTCCCAATGTTCGTGGTTTATTGGCAAAGGATGCTGTTTATCTGATCGAAAAGCAAGGTATGCATGTGTTGCTTCGTGGAAAAGGACGGGTGGTTTCGCAAACAATTCCAGCTGGAACCCCTGTGTACAAAGGTGGATTAATAGAATTAGTGTTAGAATAATGAAAAGATTAGTAGACATAACGAAAGACATCGCGGTAAAACAGTGGATAGGTTCGAAAGAGTCTTCTATTGCTAAGATCGTTATGGATTCTCGTCAGGCTGCAGCTGATTCATTGTTTGTTGCTATTCGCGGAACGAAAGTCGATGCACATGATTTCATTCCTTCTGTTTTACAACAAGGTTGTACAGCGGTTTTGGTTGATCGTGTATTGGATTTACCGGATAACGTGACTCAAATCGTTGTTGAGGAAACTTCTTTAGCATTAGGTGTTTGTGCTCACGCGTTTTACGATTATCCGTCAAGAAATATCAAGTTGGTTGGAATTACCGGTACAAACGGAAAAACAACTACTACGACTTTATTGCACAAATTATACATGCAGTTGGGTTACAAAACGGGATTGATCTCAACAGTTGTGAACCTGATCGGGAATGAAGAGATTCCTGCAACACATACAACTCCAAATCCAATTGAATTGAATCGATTGTTGGCGGATATGGTGAATGAAGGTTGTTCACATTGTTTTATGGAAGTGAGTTCACATGCCGTTTCTCAACATAGAATCGCAGGATTGGAATTCACGGGAGCAGCATTTACCAACATTACCCATGATCATTTGGATTATCACGGAACGTTCAAGGCGTATATCGAAGCGAAAAAAGGATTCTTTGATAATCTCCCGAAATCGGCATTTGCATTGGTGAATGTGGATGATAAGAATGGAACGGTCATGGTTCAAAACACAAAAGCAGTTGTTTCTACTTACGCTTTGAAATCCCATGCCGATTTCATGGTGAAAGTATTGGAGAATAGCTTTTCTGGATTATTGCTTACCATCAACGGAATTGAATGCTGGACAAAATTGATCGGCGATTTCAATGCCTACAATGTGGCAACGGTTTATGGAATCAGTCAATTGTTGGGTAACGATTCCACGGAAGTGTTGACCATCCTGAGTAATCTGGATGCTGTTGAAGGGCGATTCCAATTTACACAAAGTGTAAGCAAGATCATGGCAATCGTGGACTATGCTCATACACCAGATGCCCTGGAAAATGTATTGAAGACCATCGAAAATATTCGTACACGAAACGAGCAAGTGATTACGGTTGTTGGTTGCGGTGGCGACAGAGATACTACGAAACGTCCGGAAATGGCTCGAATTGCTTGCGAAATGAGTAATAAAGTGATCCTGACTTCGGATAATCCACGAACAGAAGATCCAGCTCAGATTTTGAAAGACATGGAAGCTGGTGTAGAGGCACATCAAACGATGAAAACATTGACAATTCAGGATAGAGAACAAGCAATAAAAACGGCAGTAAGCATGGCGCAACCTGGTGATATCATTTTGATTGCCGGAAAAGGTCACGAGAAATATCAGGAAATAAATGGCGTGAAGCATCCCTTCGATGATTTCGCCTTGGTACAGAACTACTTTGATAAACTACAGAAGTAATGTTAACATATCTCTTTAATTATTTAGAAGGATTGGACTTTCCGGGAGCTGGATTGTTCCATTACATTTCGTTTAGAGCTGCAATGGCGTTAATTACGTCGTTGATTGTTTCAGTTGTTTTTGGAAAACGATTGATTAACCTATTGCGTCGTCAGCAAATCGGTGAAACCGTTCGTGATCTTGGTTTGGCTGGACAAATTGAAAAATCAGGAACCCCAACAATGGGTGGATTGATCATTCTTGCTGCCATTTTGATTCCAACATTATTGTTTGCCAAACTGGATAATATTTATGTGATCACCATGTTGTTGGCAACTGTTTGGTTGGGGGCTATTGGCTTCATCGACGATTACATCAAGGTCTTCAAAAAGAACAAAGAAGGTCTTTCGGGAAAGTTCAAGGTTGTGGGGCAAATCGGTGTTGGAATTATCGTAGGTTCGATCATGTACTTCCATAAAGATGTTCAGGTACACAAAAAAGTGAGTGCGAATTACGAATTGCAGGCTGGCGAAAGTCTTGTTTCACATCAGCATACAATGGATGAAGACGATGATAAAAACGTGAAATGGATTGTAACGCGTGACATGACTACAACCATTCCTTTCATCAAAAACAACGAATTCAACTACAACTGGTTGATCGGAGATATTGATAAGTCGTACGGTTGGTTGTTGTTCATTCCTATTGTCATTGTCATTGTAATTGCCGTTTCAAATGGTGCGAATATGACGGATGGTTTGGATGGGCTTGCCGCCGGAACTTCTGCAATTGCTGGAATAGCCCTGGCAATTTTGGCTTATGTGGCGTCGAATATTCGTTTCGCGGATTACCTCGATGTCATGTACATCCCGTTTGCAGAGGAACTCGTAATCTTTATTTCAGCCTTTGTTGGAGCATGTATCGGATTCATGTGGTTCAACAGTTATCCGGCGCAAGTTTTTATGGGTGATACCGGAAGTTTGGCCTTGGGAGGAATCATTGCGGTTTTCGCTATCTCTATCCGTAAAGAGTTATTGATCCCGGTATTGTGTGGAATTTTCCTGGTGGAGAATTTATCAGTGATTCTGCAGGTCGGCTATTTTAAATACACCAAAAAACGCTTTGGTGAAGGGAAGAGGATTTTTCTCATGGCGCCTTTGCATCATCACTACCAGAAAAAAGGATTACACGAAGCGAAAATTGTTTCCCGTTTCTGGATCGTAGCTGTATTGCTGGCAGTAATCACTATCGTAACGTTGAAGTTGAGATAATGAATATTCAGAACAAACATATTGTTGTTTTGGGTGCCGGCGAAAGCGGAGTAGGTGCTGCAATTCTTGCGAAAGTAAAGGAGGCGAATGTTTTTGTTTCAGATTTTGGAGCAATCAAAGCTGAATTTGAAGCAGAATTGAAGCAATACGAAATCGAATTTGAGCAGGGAATGCATACGATGGAGCGTGTCCTTCAGGCTGATTTGGTAATCAAGTCGCCCGGGATTCCTGAGAAAGCTCCGGTTATGAAAGCCATTCGTGAGAAAGGAATCAAGGTGGTTTCTGAAATCGAATTTGCGGCATACTTCACAACTGCGAAGAAGATAGCGATTACCGGAAGTAATGGTAAAACCACTACAACCATGCTTATGCATCACATTCTGAAAAAAGCGGGAATGGATGCTGGATTGGCTGGAAATGTAGGTTACAGTTTCGCGAAGCAAGTGGCGTTGGAAAACAAGGACATTTTCGTTCTAGAATTGAGTTCTTTCCAGTTGGATGATATGGAGGATTTCAAAGCGGACATTGCCATTTTGACCAACATTACTCCCGATCATTTAGATCGCTACGAATACAATATGCAACTGTACGTGAACTCGAAGTTCCGTATTCTAAATAACATGACATCGGCAGATTACTTTATCTACAACGCTGATGATCCAGTAGTAACCGCTGAAATGGAAAAAAGAACCATTGCAGCAACTTGTTTGCCTTTCTCGCTCACAAAAGAGTTCGAAAAAGGTGCTTATGTACACAACAAACAACTCTATATAAACTTTAACAATCAATTTTCTATGTCTATTCATGAACTAGCCTTGAAGGGTAAACACAACGCCCAGAATTCATTAGCGAGTGGTCTTGCGGGACGCATACTCGAAATTCGCAAAGATGTGGTACGAGAAAGTCTTTCCGACTTCGTAAATGTTGAACACCGTTTGGAATTTGTAGCCAAAGTTTGCGGAATTCAATTCATCAATGACTCGAAAGCAACAAACGTGAATGCCGCGTGGTTTGCTTTGGAGAGCATGGAGCAACCAACAGTTTGGATTGTTGGTGGAGTTGATAAAGGAAACGACTACACAGAACTTCTTGACCTTGTGAAGGAGAAAGTGAAAGCGATTATTTGCCTTGGAAAAGACAACGCAAAGATCATCGAAACTTTTTCTGATCATGTGGAAACTATAGTTGAAGCTGGTTCAGCTGTTGAAGCTGTGGCTTACGGTTACCGTTTGGCGAAGAAAGACGAAGTGGTATTGTTGTCGCCTGCATGTGCGAGCTTTGACCTATTCGAAAATTACGAAGACAGAGGAAATCAGTTTAAACAAGCGGTTCGCGCATTGTAATTCAATTCCGTTATGGAAAAAGGAAAAGTAATACTCAAAAATCCCTTACTCGAGGCACGTGAAGAAGCCTTGAAAAATGCCGAGGTCAGTGCAATTCGACCGTTTGGCAAGTGGAAGGGAATGGATGTTTTTACGTGGTACAAGCCATCGGTTTACGACTTCTCGGCTGTTATCGCTTCGTTTCCTTTTCCAATTTGTTGGTTAGGTACGAAAGATCTGATCGAAGAATATGCGGCTGTTGATCCAACTGGATTCAAATCGATAAACTGGATTGGGCAGTACGATAATCCTCAAATCACAATTGCTTCAGATTTGGGTGGACCAATTCCATTGATCACAGCAACGGAAGGTTTGGAAGATACATTGTTGTTCTTGAATGAACTGTCTGTTCCAAAACGTATTCTACTCTTTACCTACCAAGGCAATGAGTGGAAGACAAACATTAACAACTTTAAAGAGTTCTTAAGCGAAACGAAATGATAACGGTTCTAAGAAAATACTTTCATGGCGACTTGGCAATTTGGGTAATTACCATTTTGCTGCTTGGCTTTTCACTGGTTTCGGTGTACAGTTTTGTACCGATCTTGGTGAAGATGGAAGGAGGAACTCCGTTCAAATATTTGTTTAAACACTTTGTATACATTGTTCTTGCAGTTCTGGCCATGTATTGGGTTCATAAGAAGGATTCCGCCTACTTGTCCAGGATGTCCAAGATCATTTACTACTCCGCTATTGTGCTTCTCATTTTTACGATGTTCTTCGGAACAAAGGTGAATGAAGCCGGTCGTTGGGTGAAGATTCCTTTTGTTGGATTGACCTTTCAGTCTTCGGATTATGCGAAGCTGGCTATCCTCATTTATCTTGCTCGTTTGTTGAGTAAGAAAAGCGAGTTGCTCAACGATTGGAAGAAAGGATTTTTACCGG
Organism: uncultured Fluviicola sp.; assembly: GCA_965650275.1. Classification (GTDB taxonomy): domain Bacteria; phylum Bacteroidota; class Bacteroidia; order Flavobacteriales_D; family Crocinitomicaceae; genus Fluviicola. The sequence goes on from CBFGNV010000033.1 coordinate 25,443, forward strand.
TTATGGTGCCGATTATTGTGATATGTACGTTGATTGTTAAGGATAATTTCTCAACGGCAGCCATACTGTTTATGATCTGTTTTACCATGTTGTTTATTGGTCGAGCCCCCTTTGGGAAAATGGCAACGCTCGTCTTCGGTGGATTGGTGCTGATGCTTTTAGCCATCGGTGCGCACAAGGCGTTTCCCGAAGCAAAGATTCTTCCACGTTATGAAACATGGGTGAATCGCTTCAATAGTAAGTTAGAAGACAACAAAGACATAGATGTTGCCGGAAACTTACAGGCAAACAACGCCAAGCAGGCCATTTCTCTTGGTGGAGTTTTTGGACAAGGAATCGGAAAAGGAAAAGTGAAAGAATTTATTCCTGAAGCTTATGCCGATTTCTTCTATGCGAGCTTTGTAGAAGAGTTCGGACTCATTGCTGCCGTTTTTCTCGTCCTGTTCTATTTGATATTGCTCTATCGCATAATGCGTATTGCTTTAAAGGCAGAGAATCTTTTCGAAACTTATCTCTGTTTGGGAATCGGGATTTTACTCCTTTCTCAGGCAGCTGTAAATATGATGGTTTGTACGGGGATTTTCCCTGTAACCGGACAAAATATGCCTTTCCTCGCAATGGGAGGTTCGGCAATGATCATGGCTTGTGTTTCGATTGGTATTGTCCAGGGAATTGCGGCTAAACAAGAAAGTACCAAAGAATCCGTAATGGCGGAAGCAGCTATAGCATGAAACTAGAACGAGTAATTATATCAGGTGGCGGAACGGGAGGACATATTTTCCCGGCTATCGCTATTGCAAATGAGGTCAAGAAGAGGAATCCGGAGGTGAAGATTCTTTTCGTTGGGGCAGAAGGCAAAATGGAAATGGAACGTGTTCCGCAAGCAGGATATAAGATTGTTGGCTTACCAATTGTTGGTTTACAGCGAAGGTTGACGTTGAAGAATCTTGCGCTTCCCTTCAAGCTTTTAAAGAGTTTGCGAATGGCGAAGAAAATTGTGAAAGATTTTAATCCGCAAGTGGTGATTGGTGTTGGTGGTTATGCGAGTGGTCCAACGTTGAAAATGGCACAACGCTTAAACATTCCAACTGTCATTCAGGAACAGAATTCTTATCCAGGAAAAACCAATCGTTTATTGGCTAAAAATATTGCGGCAGTTTGCACGGCCTATGAAAATTTGGAAACGGTATTTCCTCCAAAAACAATTCGTTTGACGGGAAATCCTGTTCGTGCTGAATTGGCTTCGAATTCCATTTCAAGAGAAGAGGCAATGACTTTGTTTCCTGAATTGGATCCAACCAAAAGAACCATTTTGATTATTGGTGGAAGTTTGGGGGCAAGAACCTTGAACGAAAGTTTACTCAACGGATTGGATTTACTTCGTCAGGCTGATGTTCAGGTGTTGTGGCAATGTGGTAAGTACTATTTCGAGAACATGAAAATGGAATTGAATAAGCGCGTTGCGAATCACGTTATAGTAACTGATTTCATTTCCAGAATGGATGCTGCTTATGCTTTAGCGGATGTGGTGATTTCAAGAGCCGGAGCGTTATCTATTTCGGAATTGTGCCTGGTAGGTAAACCAATTGTTTTGGTGCCTTCTCCAAACGTTTCTGAAGATCATCAAACCAAGAATGCAATGGCTTTGGTAAACAACAAAGCAGCAGTTCTGGTGAAAGACGTTGATGCGCCAAATGTTTTGATAAAACGAACATTGGAAATGCTCAATAATGTAGAAGAAAAAAATATGCTTTCGATTGCCATCAAAAGAATGGCAAAACCGAGAGCAACAGAGGATATAGTTGACGTAATCGAGCAAGTGGTATCGTAAGGGCGAGTTTTGACTTCCTCCCTTGAGGGAGGATTGAGGAGGGTGGCACCTACTCAATATGAATAATCGGGGAAGGCCATCCCCCTTAGTCCCCCTTCAAAGGGGGAGAAAACAAATGGAACTAAACAACATAAAACGTTTTTACTTCATAGGCATCGGAGGAATCGGAATGTCGGCACTTGCGCGTTACTTTTTTGCTTTAGGCTACGAAGTTGCGGGTTACGATAAAACGCCTTCGCCTTTAACGGATGAACTGATTGCTGAAGGAATTGCCGTCCATTTCAATGATCTGGGACAAGATCTTCCTGAAGCATTTTTGAATACCGAAGCAACACTTGTTGTTTATACGCCGGCTATCCCTGCTGCAATGGGGGAGCTGGTTTTTGCGAAGAAAAATCATAAAGTTCTCAAGCGTAGTGAAGTTTTAGGTTTAATCACAAGAACTTCAAAAGGATTAGGTGTTGCTGGAACACATGGAAAAACAACTACGTCAACAATGTTGGCCTGGGTGCTTTCCAATTCAACTTTGGGTTGTTCTGCGTTCTTAGGTGGAATTTCTTCCAACTTTGATTCCAATGTATTGATCAATCCGAAGTCGGATTTCACGGTTATTGAGGCAGATGAGTTCGATCGTTCTTTTTTGCGATTGTCTCCGTTGGCAAGTATTATCACGGCCATGGACCCTGATCATTTGGATATTTATGGAACAAAAGAAGCTTTCGAAGAAGGTTTTCAGGAATATGCCAACAAACATAACGATGGTGGGTTTGTTGTTTACAAACACTCGCTTCCGTTAAGAACTGAATCCTTCGAAGCTGTTTCCTATGGAGTGAATGCACCAACAGCGCAAGTGAATGGTTATAATCTTCGCGTTGAAAACGGACATTTCTACATGGATGTTGACCATTTAGGTGACGTTCAGGAAAGTGTAGAATTGGGATTGCCTGGAATTCACAATGCGGAGAATGCTGTTGCGGTTATTGCGCTTTGTTTGCATTTGGGTTGTAGTTGGGATGAGATTCGTTCCGGATTGGCAAGTTTCAAAGGGGTTAAGCGTCGTTTTGAATACCATGTTCGAACTGAGAAATTGGTTTATATCGATGATTACGCGCATCATCCGACAGAAATAGCAGCATTGGTTTCATCTATCCGTTTGTTGTATCCGGATAAGAAAGTGCTAGGGGTTTTTCAGCCGCATTTGTTTTCAAGAACAAGAGATTTTCTTGATGGATTTGTTAAAGAGCTTTCGAAACTGGATGAAGTGATCATGATGCCTATCTATCCGGCGCGAGAAGAACCTATTCCGGGTGTAACGAGTGATGTTTTGGTGAATTCTATTTCTTGTAAGGTTTCGTTGAAAGATCCGCAGGAAGTGATTGAATATTTGAAAGATTTTAAGGAGGGGGTTGTCCTTACGATTGGTGCCGGTGATATTGACCGAATTGTACCAAAACTGAATATTGAACTAGAAAAGAATAGCGTTGAATAATAAGTGGAAAATAGCGGCTTGGAGTGCTTTTGCCATTTTGGTGATTGTAATCGTTTATTTCTCTCGCAAAGAGCAGGAGGAAACTGTTGCAACGGCGCCGGTGATTTCTATTAGTGTGGTCGATGAAAATGCTTTTCTAACCGAAACGGAATTATTGACACGTTTGAAACGCAATAATTTGGTGTACGACGGACAGAAAATGGAAGACATCAATACCAATGCAATTGAAACCTTCATTCGTAAGATGCATGAGGTAGAAAAGGTCGAAGTTTTTAAAAAATTAGGGGGTGCCTGGAGCGTGAATGTAAAAGTTCGCCAACCACTTGCTCGTGTATTTAACAAATTTGGGGAAAGTTTTTATGTGGACGTTCATGGAGTGCCAATGGCTACATCACCCAATTTTACTGCAAGAGTGCTCGTTTTTTCGGGGAACATTTCAGACAAATGTGACAGTATAACAGTGCCTGAAATTATTAACAATGCATCATTGAAAAGTTCTAGAAATCTAGATGAAATCTATCGAATTTCAAATTATGTTTGTAATGATCCATTCTTGTGTGCCCAAATTGGTCAAGTTCATCGAGATCAGTGGGGTAGTTATACGCTAATTCCGTTGGTTGGAGAACACGAAATTATTTTCGGTTCTGCTGAATCTGACAAAGAGGTGAAAGAGAAAATGGAGAAATTGAAAATATTCTATCAGGAAGGTCTTCCTTATGCAGGTTGGAGTAAATATAAAACGATCAACTTGAAGTATGAAAACCAGATAGTGTGTAGGAAAAAAGAAATAACGGATTGATATGTCTTCAGTTAAAAAGAAAATAGTTGTTGGGTTGGACATTGGGACAACCAAAATCGCTTGTTTAGTTGGTACTAAAAACGAACACGGTAAACTGGAGATCATTTCTATGGGTCAAAGCGACTCACTTGGTGTTCAACGAGGAATTGTTGCGAACATCGAGAAAACCGTACAATCTATTTTAGCTGCTGTTAAAGAAGCTCAGGATCGCGTTGATGCAGAATTGACTATTCGCGTTGTGAATGTTGGTATTGCAGGTCAACACATTAAGAGCATGCAGCACCGCGGAATTTTGACGCGCTCAAACGGCGATATCGAGATTTCTTTGAAAGATGTTGATGCACTTATTGACGATATGTACAAAATGGTTACTCCTCCGGGAGAGCAGATCATTCACGTACTTCCACAGGAATTTATCGTAGATAGTGAAACAAATATTATTGATCCGGTAGGAATGATGGGTGTTCGCCTGGAGGCGGATTTCCATGTGATTACCGGTCAGGTAAATGCTGCTAAGCACATCGCAATGTGTGTGGAGAAAAGTGGATTGAGCGTTCAGGACATCATTCTTGAACCAATCGCATCAGCTGAAGCAGTGTTAAACGATGAAGAAAAAGAAGCTGGAGTGGTATTGGTTGATATCGGTGGTGGAACTACTGATGTTGCGATTTTCCACGAAGGAATTATCCGTCATACTGCAGTTATTCCATTTGGAGGTAACGTAATTACAGACGATATTAAAGAAGGGTGTGTAATTCTGCGTAATCACGCTGAAAAGTTGAAAGTGAAATTTGGCTCAGCATTGGCGTCTGAAAGCTTAGATTCTGATGTAGTTGTAATTCCAGGAGTTCGTGGAAGTGCACCAAAAGAAATTTCGTTGAGAAACTTAGCGAGCATCATTCAGGCACGAATGGAAGAGATCATTGAGCAAGTGCACTATGAGATTATGAATTCGGGTTACGAGAAGCGTTTGATCGCTGGTATCGTTGTTACAGGTGGTGGATCTCAGTTGAAACACATTACGCAGTTATTCGAGTATGTAACTGGAATCAATACACGCGTTGGTTATCCAACAGAGCATTTGGCTTCAACAAATACAATCGAAGCAATTTCAAGTCCAATGTACTCAACAGGTATTGGTTTGGTCTTGAAAGGATTCGAGAAAGAAACAGCTGCTTCTTTGGTTTCGGTGAATACAGAAAACGTAAGCACAAAACAACAGAAACAACCAAAAGAACAGTCAACAAAACGCCGTGAGTCGTTGTTTGACAAGTTCATTACAAAAGGAAAAGAATTCTTCTCTGAAGAGGAGTAGTAAGGGCGTAACATTTTACGCCCATACGAAGCGTTATGCTTCGACAAGAAGTTTAGAATAAAGACAATAAAATAAAAGCTATGGAATTCGATTTGCCAAAAGGAAATAACAACTCAATCATCAAGGTGATTGGTGTTGGAGGGGGTGGAAGCAATGCCGTAAACCACATGTACAACTTGGGAATCAAAGGAGTTGATTTCATTGTGTGTAATACCGATCGTCAGGCTTTGGATATTTCACCGGTTCCTTCTAAAATTCAGTTAGGACCAAGTCTTACTGAAGGACGTGGAGCCGGAGCAATTCCTGAAATCGGAAAAAATGCAGCTATCGAGAATATCGATGAGTTGCGTGAATTGCTAGGAAACGGAACAAAGATGGTTTTCGTTACTGCAGGAATGGGTGGTGGAACCGGAACTGGTGCTGCTCCTGTAATTGCGCAAGTAGCTAGAGAATTGAAAATATTAACTGTAGGTATCGTAACGGTTCCTTTTGGATTTGAAGGACGTCGTCGTCGTCAGCAAGCTGAAGAAGGATTAGATGAATTACGTACAAACGTTGATACATTATTGATCATTAACAACGAGCGCTTGAAAGAGATTGGTGGTAATTTAACCATGAGTCAGGCCTTCGCAATGGCGGATAATGTATTGTGTACTGCAGCAAAAGGAATTGCGGAAGTTATTTCTGTTACCGGTATTATCAACGTTGACTTCAACGATGTAAATACAGTAATGAGAAATTCTGGTGTTGCTATTATGGGATCTGCATCTGCTGAAGGTGATGATCGTGCAATGGTTGCAGTTCGTGAAGCATTGAATTCTCCATTATTGAATAACAACGATATCGGTGGTGCAACTCACGTATTGTTGAATATTACTTATGGTGATATTGAGTTGACAATGGAAGAAATGGGTGATATCACTGATTACATTCAAGATGCGGCTGGATCTACTGCTGAAGTTATCTTCGGTCATGGTTACGATCCATCGTTGGGTGGAAAAGTAGGTGTTACTTTGGTTGCAACAGGATTTGAATCTGAGCCTTCAACGGGTTTTGAGAAAGCGCCTGAGCGCAATCTTCGTCAGTTAGAAGAAGAGAAAACAAATCTTTCTGCAACAAACGAAATTACTTCACCATTAACGCATCCAACGCAACAGTCTTCTTCGTTTCCTGTAAGTGAAGAACCTTTTTTGAAATCTGCTGAAGAAGTAACTCCTGAAGCAGTGGTTGAGCCAACTCCTTCATTTGTAGCTCCAACTCCTGTGGTTGAGCCTGTAAGTGAAACTCCACAATTGGATTTAGAGTGGGAGGTGAGTTCAACGCCAAGTGTAAACACGGATTCTGCTCCGGCTAGAAATGTGTTGACATTGGATGATGATTTCGATACAAACACATCTGCTCAGGCAAATGATCGTGCCGTTATTTCTAATGATGAATTGCAGCGCAGAAATGCTGAGCGTTTAGAGCGTATTAGAGCTAACAATGCGAAGATCAAACGTGCTGAAGGTTTGAAAGAATTGGAAGGTGAGCCAGCATTTGAAAGACGTAATATTCGTTTGGAAAACACTGCTCACAGCGATGACGAGCGTTTAAGCCGCTTTGGAATTACAAAAGACAACGATGGTGGTTTGAGAACGAACAATTCGTTCTTACATGATAATGTTGACTAAGAGATAAAAATAATAAGGTGACTGATACTATTAGTCACCTTATTACGTTATAACTAAATCGGTTTAAGTATAAAGTTTTTTGTAACTTTGCCTACCAGAAGCGATTAGAACTTCTAAAATGAATTTTACAGACAGAATAAATCAAGATATTAAAAACGCAATGTTGGCTAAGGAGAAAGAACGCCTTGCAGCATTACGCGATATTAAAAGCAAGTTAATGTTAGAGGCAACTTCAGGATCTGGAGAAGTGACAGAAGAAGTAGCTAACAAAATTGTTTTGAAGTTGCACAAGCAACGAATGGAAACATACACGTTGTATGTTGAGCAAGGTCGTCAAGACTTGGCTGACGAAGAAATTTTTCAAGCTAAAGTAATTGAGGAATACTTGCCAAAAATGCTTTCTGATGATGAAATCAGAAGCGTTGTTTCAGCGAAAATCCAAGCAATTGGTGCCGCTGGTCCGGCTGACATGGGCAAAGTAATGGGCGCAGTCAACGGACAAATTGCTGGTCAAGCCGATGGAAAACGAGTAGCCGAATTGGTGAAAGAGGCTTTGTCCAATTTGTAATGGCTTTATTCTAAACAAGTCCGAAAGGCTTTGTTTTTATTGTTGGTAGAATCCCTTTCGAAAGAGAGGGATTTTTTTTGTTAAGACGAATTCATTATTCGCCCTTTATAACCGTTTCAATCTGTCTGCCAAATTGGTATGTGGTTATTTTCAATTGGATTTTGTACTTTGCCTTATGATTCGGAAAATAGGTTTCGTTATTGCTCTATTGCTGGTGTTTTCATGCGCGCACGATAAAGTTGTTGTACGAAACTATCAAACCGAAAATATTGTAATTGTTGTGATAGACGGACCACGTTACTCAGAAACTTGGGGAGATCCGTTACATAGTAATATTCCTGTTCGTGATAGCTTGTCGACTTATGGAGTATTGCTAACTAATTTCTATAACCAAGGTGCTACCTACACTATTCCAGGTCACACGGCGATATGTACAGGGAATTATCAGTCAATTGCCAATGATGGTACACAGTTACCCGATTATCCATCCATTTTTCAAAGTTGGTTGAAGAGCACCAGTGATCCGTATACAAAATGCGCAATAGTTGGATCAAAAGACAAGTTGCATGTATTGTCGAATTGTCTATATCCGAATTACCAGAATGAGTATCGTCCGTTTTTCGATTGTGGAGTGAATGGAGATGGTACTGGAGGTTATAGAACAGATTCAGTAACCTTGGAAAGAACACTGGATGTTTTGTCCAACAAACAATCACGACTGATTTTGGTTGCGTTTAAAGGGCCGGACTATTTTGGTCATCAAGGAGACTTTCCTGGTTATATCAATGCGATTCAGGAAACAGATAGATACATCGGTGTGATTTGGGATTATATTCAGAATTCACCAACCTACAAAGACAAAACAACGCTGATTGTCACTAATGACCATGGAAGACATCTTGACGGATGGTCAAATGGTTTTGTTGGACATGGTGATAATTGTGATGGATGCAGACACATCGAATTTTTTGCATTATCTCCGGATTTCAAGCAAAACGTTCAGCTGAATGTGCCATACGGTCAAATAGATATTTCGGCTACGATTAAAGAGATGCTCCATTTTCCCTTTTATACGGGTAAAGGAAAAGTGATGGTTGATTTGTTCAGATAAAAGGATACTATTGTTATAACCTCTTCAATAAAAACTCGCGCTGCGCATCCTTTGTAAAATAAGGAAAGAACATTTCTACCAGTAATCCATGATATTTATCTACCGTGCTTTCTTCAGGTTCGTTATAAACTGCGGCTGATGCAATCCAGTAATCACTAAAAACACGGATACGCTCATTTAATCCTTCATATTCCGTTGGGAACGCTGGTGCACGCATAACTCCGGCATTTATGGCCAATGTGAATGAATAGAGATAGGTCTGTTTGCGAATTTGTTCCAGAACGATGAACTGCTCATGTAGTTTTGGATTTTCGCGCATATTCTGATTAAAATCAATCATCAGGAATCTGTAACGAAATAAAGCTTCCATTCCAGCTCTAGTACTATCCAGTACAAATTGAAAATTCATTTCTTCCGTATCCAATTTTCCTTTCTCTTCATTGAAAACCTCCATCAACTGAAAAAATAGAGCTTCAATAATATCTTCTCTCAGCTTAAAATGGTAATTCAGGTTTCCCTGACTGATCTTCATCTCAGCGGCAATTCTTCTTAACGTAACGTTTGGTACTCCATGAGTATTGAAGAGTTGAAGCGCTGTGTGTAAGATTCTATCTCGGGTTTTCATTATTTTTAGTAAACTTGACCTAGAATTAAATAAATTTAGTAACTTTGACCTAAAGTTAGTAAAAATAGTGTCATGAAACGCAAGCATTTATTTGAATTTGAAGATCAACGTTGGTTCCCAGGATTTCTTCGTAATTATTTGACTGATTTTCTTCAGTTCGTTTCCAATAAGTTTAACGTGTATAAAGGAGCTGTTCCAATATTGTCTGAAACATTAACTAAAAGTGGAAATTCCACAATTATTGATTTAGCTTCCGGAGGTGGTGGCGGATTGGTAAATCTTGTGGCAGCATTAGAGAAAGAACATCCACAGTTAAATGTAGTTCTTACAGACTTCTATCCGAACGAAAAAGCATTTGCGTTCACGGCAAAACAATCCAGTCGTTTTACCTACAGAAAAGAAAGTGTAGATGCGATGAATGTACCGTCTGAATTGGTTGGATTGCGAACACAATTTCTATCGCTTCATCATTTCAGAGAAGAAGATGCGGTGAAGATTCTTCAGAGTGCAGTGGATGCCAAAAGTGCAATTGCCTTATTCGAATCACAAGAACGCAATGTAAAAAGCGTAATCGCAATGATTTTTTCACCGCTTAACGTTCTGTTTGTAACACCATTCATTCGTCCTTTCTCCATTGGAAGAATCATTTTTACGTACATTATTCCCTTAGTTCCCGTTTTTGTAATGTTTGATGGAATTCTTTCGGCGTTGCGAACATATACGGTTCCTGAAATGGAAGAGCTCGTAAGCAGAGTAAAAGGTCATGAAAACTATGACTGGAAAATCGGCAAAGTGAAAAGTGGTCCAGCTACAATTTTGCATCTAATAGGAACGCCGAAATAATTATGAATGAATAAATTACTAATTGTCAAGTTCGAAAAGCGACCATAACTGGAAGAATGTCTTGATAATTTCATCATTCATAATTGATAATTTTTTATTCACAAACCTATGCCGTATCTTTGCTGACTGAAAATTAGAGCAATTCATAATTATGAGCAATACAACAGAAAAATTAGCTTACAAAGTAAAAGACATTTCACTAGCTGAATGGGGACGTAAAGAAATCGTTCTTGCAGAAGCAGAAATGCCAGGATTAATGTCGTTACGTGAGGAGTACGGAGCAAGCAAGCCTTTGAAAGGTGCGCGTATTGCTGGTTGTCTTCACATGACTATTCAAACTGCCGTTTTGATTGAAACATTAGTTGAATTGGGTGCAGAAGTTACTTGGTCTTCATGTAACATTTTCTCTACGCAAGATCACGCTGCTGCTGCAATCGCTGCTGCTGGAATTCCAGTTTTTGCTTGGAAAGGTATGAACGAAGAAGAGTTTGATTGGTGTATCGAGCAAACAATTTTCGCGTTCGAAGGTGGTCAACCGTTGAACATGATCTTGGATGATGGTGGTGACCTTACAAACATGGTATTCGACCGTTTCCCTGAATTGACAGCAGGAATTAAAGGATTGTCTGAAGAAACTACAACAGGAGTTCTTCGTTTGTACGATCGTAAGAAAAACGGAACTTTGGTGATGCCTGCAATCAACGTAAATGATTCAGTTACTAAATCTAAGTTCGATAACAAGTACGGATGTAAAGAGTCATTAGTAGATTCTATTCGTCGTGCAACTGACGTAATGATGGCTGGAAAAGTAGCTGTTGTTTGTGGTTACGGAGACGTTGGTAAAGGTTCTGCTGCTTCATTGCGTGGAGCTGGAGCTCGTGTAATTGTTACTGAGATCGATCCAATTTGTGCGTTGCAAGCTGCAATGGACGGATTTGAAGTGAAAAAATTAGACAACTGTGTTAACCGTGCTGATATCATCGTTACTACAACTGGTAACAAAGACATCATTGTTGGTCGTCACTTCGAGAACATGAAAGACAAAGCTATCGTTTGTAACATCGGTCACTTCGATAACGAAATCGATATGGCTTGGTTGAATAAAAACCACGGAGCAACAAAAAATACAGTGAAGCCGCAAGTAGACGTTTACACCATTAACGGAAACGATGTGATCATCTTGGCTGAAGGACGTTTGGTTAACCTTGGTTGTGCAACTGGACACCCATCTTTCGTAATGTCTAACTCATTTACAAACCAAACATTGGCTCAAATCGAGTTGTGGGAAAACCACGCTAACTACGATAACGATGTGTACGTTCTTCCAAAACACTTGGATGAGAAAGTAGCTCGTTTGCACTTGGCTAAAATTGGTGTTGAACTAGATGTTTTAACAGAAGATCAAGCAGCTTACATCAACGTAACAGTTCAAGGTCCTTACAAATCGGATGCTTACCGTTACTAAGAAATAAGTTTAAATACATTTTTGAAGAAGGAATCTCGAAAGGGGTTCCTTTTTTTGTTTTTAAGAATTAACTCAATTCCTCTAACTGACGAAATACCGGAATCAAGGCTTTCCCTTTTTCGGATAGATCATATTCTATATGCAAAGGCTTTTCTTTTACGATTCGTTTTTCCAAAATGCCTTGCTCGTCCATTTCTTTTAAGGCAACAGCAATTGATTGTTTGTTTGATCCTTCAATTTGACGTAGCAATGCATTAAAACGTAAAGGTCCATCAAGCGCCAACTTGAAAATTTGAGGTTTCCATTTTCCCGAAAGCATCTTCAAAAGGCCTTCTGCGGGACAGTTATTTTCGTCTGTTTGCATTTTTTTGATAGTCACGTTTTTCTGACTAATTGACAATGGAATGAATAAATCTGAACTTTGTATCGAAGTTACGTAATTCAACAACAAAACAGAAAATGAACATTCAATTCATTGGTTTAATTATTCTGCTCGCATTTTCGACATGCAGAGCACAAAACACAAATACTATGAACAACGATAAAAATCCATTGCTTTGTGATCCGAAAACGGGTGTTTGCGAAATTCCAGGAGTGGGAAACAACTCACAAATTGATAGCGTTAAATCCGAAAATAAACCAGTTAAGATCATTTATTTCACTGACCCAATTTGCTCTTCATGCTGGGGAATTGAACCGCAACTTCGTCGTTTAAAATTGGAATACGGTAAAGAAATTGAATTGGAATACCGCATGGGCGGTTTACTTCCGGATTGGAGTTACAATAGTGGAGGAATCAGTAAACCTTCTGACGTTGCTCATCATTGGGATGAAGTAAGTGAATACTATCAAATGCCGATTGATGGTGACGTTTGGTTGGAAGATCCGTTAAACTCTTCTTATCCGCCGTCTATTGCTTTTAAAGCTGCACAATTGCAAAATGCCCAGAAAGCGGTAGAGTTTATGCGAGTGCTTCGTGAAATGGTTTTTCTGAAGAAATTGAATATCACGAAATGGGAAAATATTGAATCGGCTGCTAAAGAAGTCGGTTTAGATCCTACTCAGTTAAAGACTGATTACGATGGAAGGGCAAAGAAACTTTTCGATGAAGATTTGAAATTGTGTAAGCAAATGGGTGTTCGCGGTTTTCCAACTCTGTTTATTGCTGATAGTTCAGGAAATTCAAAAACGGTTTACGGATTCAATAAGTATTCTACGTTCGAAACTGAGATCAAAAAAATCTATCCGTCCATTCAAAAAACACAGTATGCGAAAGATTGGAAAAGCATTTTTTCTGTCTATCCAAAATTAACTTTAAAAGAATTCGCTGAATTGTGCGACAAGTCGATTACGGAGAGCGAAAAAGAGCTGAATTTACTCGTTGAACAAAAGGAACTGACAAGATTGGACACTAAGAATGGTAGTTTGTGGATTCTTATCAAGAACTAATTCGAAATTCTCAGAATATTTCCGCCATTCCATTCCACTAAATATCCGCGCAGTCCCCAGTCGGAATTTTGGATTGGGGAACCGTCATACATAGAGAATTGTGCGTCAGAGCATGGATCGTCTAATTGTAGAAAGTTGTCGGGATTTGTTGTTAACCCACTTTCGCAAACCCCTTTCGGATCTTCAGGGCTCATGCGTTCCCAGGCAACAAACTGATCATATGATCTTCTGTAAACCACAATTCCCTTTATTCCACCGTTTACATAACACCAGCCTCCAACACCATTAAGCTCAGAATAGGAAGGAAGTGTCATGTCGATCTGGAAGTCGAACGCAACACTTGGTACCGGATGTTCGCGGTGCTTTTTACATGCTCCTAAAAGTAGAACGATGAATAAAAAAAAGTGTAACTTCACAAAACGCATGGCGTTGATTTAATTTGCATGAAGATAAGAACGTTTTTTCAGTTGTTTCTATTGTTGTTGGCATTAAATTTTGCTCCAACTTCTGCTTCTGCACAGGAAGGATCTGTTGCAAAGGCTGAAAAAGAGATTGCAAAGAAGCGAAAGAAGCAAGCTAAAGCCACCAAGAAAGCTCAAAAAAAGGCGAAAAAAGCTTTCTGGAAATTGCAGACGAAAGAGGCTAAAAAGCGTATCAAGAAAAGCAATAAGAAGGCTAAGAAAGCTGCAAGAAGAGCGAAGAAAGCTGGTGAATACAAATGGGAAGACCAAGAGCATTCGCATGAGTAGATAGAATTGTGAATCTGGATTTTGAGATCGTAGACCTTCCGAACCCAAATTCGTCAATTATGAATGTCTAGTTTCCAGTTTCTCGAAATCTAGTCTCAGTACATTCTACAACCTCGTTCTCACCAGATCCTCTAAACAATCAATAAATCTTGGGTGATCATTTGAACTTGGGACCAATTGCACTTTTTCACCACCGTTCGCTTCAAAGATTTCCTGATATTCCTCACCAATTTCAATAAGCGTTTCCAAACAATCGGCTACGAAAGCGGGTGAAAATGCAAGGACACGTTTGTTACCTTCTTTCCCCCATTGCTCAATTACTTTATCCGAAAACGGTTGAATCCATTTTTCATCCAATCGTGATTGAAAACTCACCATTAATTTCTCCTCCGGAATCCCTAGTTTTGAAGCAATTGCTCGTGTAGTAGCATAACTTGTTGCCTTGTAGCAATACTTATTGTCGTCAGAAATTTCTGTCTCACAGTCATGACCATCACAAAGCCCATCGTTATATACTTTGTCAATCTGACGAATAGGTAAACCGTGATAAGAGAACATCACCTTGTCGTATGATTCAATATCAAATTCCTTTGCTCTTTCTACGATTGAGTCGATATATCCTTCGTGATCGAAGAATTGAGAAATAATTTTGATTTCAGGAATTACCCACCATTTTTTGATAATGTCCATTGCTTTGTCAATCGCTGAACCTGTTGAAGCGCTTGCATATTGAGGGAATAATGGAATGATGATGATTTGATCGTAATTCGCTTTATGCATGCGCTCTAAAACCGAATCCATAGAAGGATTTTGGTAACGCATTGCCATTTCTACAGTCACGTTTTCTGATCCAAAACGCTCTTGTACCAAACGTTTTACAGATTCTGTATGTGTAAGTAGTGGAGATTTTCCATTCCCCAAATCCCAGAGTTCTTTGTAGATTTTTGCTGATTTCGGTGTTCTGAATGGAACGATGATTCCACGTACTAACAACAATCGAGAGAAGTACGGAATATCAATAACACGTTCATCCATCAAGAATTGCTTTAAATACTTTCTTACATCGCTCGTGCTTGGACTATCTGGTGTACCAAGTTGAATCAGTAGAACTCCTGTTTTCTTTGTTGTCATTGAATTGTAATTTCTGTCAAAATTGATTGTAGTTAATACGTATAAAAAAGGCCCTGAGATTTCAGAGCCTAAAAATAATATTACGTGTGAAGTGCTCGATTGTCTGTAGCTGCCAGTGCGGCTTCTTTTATTGCTTCAGAGAATGTAGGATGACCGTGACAAATTCTTGAAATGTCTTCTGCAGATGCGCGATATTCCATTGCTGTTACAGCTTCCATAATTAGATCGGCAGCACGAGCAGCGATCATGTGAACTCCTAATACTTCATCTGTTTTTGCATCAGCAAGAATCTTAACAAACCCTGATAAATCCATAGAAGCACGAGCTCTTCCCAAAGCTTTCATTGGGAAAGAACCACTTTTGTATTCAACTCCAGCAGCTTTTAATTCTTCTTCTGTTTTACCAACTGAAGCGATTTCTGGCCAAGTGTAAACTACACCAGGAATCAAGTTGTAGTTGATATGAGGTTTTTGTCCAGCCAATTGCTCTGCAACGGCAACACCTTCTTCTTCTGCTTTATGTGCAAGCATTGCTCCGCGAACAACGTCACCAATTGCATAGATATTTGGAACGGAAGTTTGTAAATGATCGTTTACATCAACCTGCCCACGATTATTAGCGGTCAAACCTGCGTTTTCCAATGCCAAACCGTCTGTATATGCTTTACGACCAACTGCTACTAAAGCATAATCAGCTTCAAGAACCACTTCTTCATTCTTCTTATTCAATGCAGTCAGTTTTACACCTTTTCCAGTGTTCTCTACTTTTTGAACTTTATGCTCCAAATGGAATTTGAATCCTTCTTTCTTTAAGATTTTCGTCAATTCTTTTCCAAGCGACAAATCCATAGTAGGAAGAATGGCAGGTGCAAATTCTACTACCTCAACTTCAGTTCCTAAGCGAGCGTAAACAGAACCCAATTCCAGTCCAATAACTCCACCACCGATAACGATTAGTTTCTTTGGAATTTCTTTCATTTTCAACGCTTCGGTAGAAGTGATGATGCGGTCTTTATCCGGCTCCATTCCGGGAAAGAAATTTGGTTTCGATCCTGTAGCGATGATGGTGTTTTTAGCAGAGATGGTTGTGCTGTTTCCTTCACCATCTTTGATTGCAATGTTCGTTTTGTCTACAA
Source organism: uncultured Fluviicola sp. (assembly GCA_965650275.1). Taxonomy (GTDB): domain Bacteria; phylum Bacteroidota; class Bacteroidia; order Flavobacteriales_D; family Crocinitomicaceae; genus Fluviicola. Next base: position 41,623 of record CBFGNV010000033.1, read on the forward strand.
ATGAACCTACACCTTGATAAACAGTGATCTTATTCTTGTCCATCAGGAACTTAATCCCATTACACGTTTGTGTAACTACATCTTCTTTACGCGCAATCATGGTTGCCAAGTCAGCCTCCAGATTTTCAACTTTGATCCCGTGAGCGGCAAAGTTGTGTTTCGCGTTAAAGAAATGTTCAGATGAATCAAGAAGTGCTTTTGACGGAATACATCCGACATTCAGACAAGTACCACCCAAAGTTGGATACTTTTCAATCAAAGCGGTTTTTAATCCTAGCTGTGCACAACGAATTGCGGCAACATATCCACCAGGTCCAGATCCAATAACTGCTACATCAAACGAGCTCATAATGTGTTTTTCAAATTCGTGATAAAGTTAGCTAATAAACACGAGTTCTAGATACCAAAATGGGGTTGATTTCAAGAAAATAATTGATTAAAATGAAAGTGTGAATTCGTAAGGAATTGTGAGGCAAAATAGTTCCGATACGAAAAAATGGAGTTTCTCGAGCGAATAGTGGGATCTGTAAAATTTGGATACTTTTTTAAGCGATGTATCCTGCTTTCGCTGCGCTTCTCACCATTCCTGCCAGGTTACGTACGCCCATTTTTCGAAAGATGTTCTTTCTATGGTTTTCAACCGTGGAAACAGAAATGTTTAGTAAGTTGCTGATCTCCGAAGTTGTTTTTTCGTTGGCAATTAAGTCAACAATTTCAACTTCGCGAATTGATAAGTCATTCATTCCAAAGTCGGTGTAACGCGAAAATCTGAAACCGTAAGGTACAGGTTCTTTGGATGTTTGACATGATGTACGCATGATGACTTCCGGCAATTTGTCGAAATCGTACTGAACCGTTACAATGGCTTGAATTGGTTCTGTCATTAAGCGTTCGATGAGTAAAGATTCTTTATCGACACCATAGATAAGAATAGGTATATTCTTATTTATACTGCGAATAGAACTTATCCACTTAAATAAATGTGGCAGAAACTGTGGTATCCCGAGCACTATAATATCCGCTAAAAGCACGTCTTTTGGAATATCAAGTGATTCAAAGGCCCGGACACACTCCACATCAAAGTGGACTTCAGAACTCGTCAGGGTACAATGAATTCCCTGAAGAATCGCTGGATGTTGATCAATTACGAGCGTTTTCATGTGTGTAGTTTGGCAAATGTACTATTACTTAACAAATCTGATAAAACGATTTTGTTAATCAAAATAAAAGTGCTGAACTGCATACTTTTGGTGTGAATGACATATTTATGTCGACGAATTGACCTTTTTTGAATACAATTTTTCTTTAAGCTCTGTGGAGTAAGTTCTTGAAACCGGAAGAATGCAATCGTTAATTCTGATTTCTCCACTTGAGAATTTTGATACTTTATTACTGTTCACTGCATACGAACGATGTATTCTGAAGAGACTGTCAATCTCCAAATCACTTAAAATGGCCTCAAGTGAATTTCGAACCAGAATTTTTCGGGATTCCAGATGGATTTCCACGTAATTACCTTCAGCCTTGAGGTAGAGCAGCTCGGAGATCTTAAATTGTTCCTTATCAATTCCGTTTTTAATGCTCACCAAATTCTCTTTGGTTTCTAGAAATCGCTGAACAACCATTCCAAGGTTCACCATTAGTTCATTGATTCGAATGGGCTTGGTGATGTATCCATCGGGTTTGGTTTTCAATATTTTTTCTGTTATTGCCAAATCAGAATGAGCTGTCACATACATGAATGGAATATTGTGTTTGGTACGAACGATTTCAGCTAATTGTAATCCATCGAAATAACCTTCCATACGGATGTCCAGAAGAGCAATGTCTGGTTTCCAGTTATCCAAAAGTGTTTCCGCCTCCTTTTTTGAATGCGCTAATTCAATTTTGTTATAACCCAATTTTATGAGATGATCTTTTAGCGTTTCTGCAATAAGCACTTCGTCATCCACAATTAATATGCGAATATTAGTCAATTCCATTTTCAAGTTAGACAAAGAAAAGGAAAAACTATTTGGCTTAAGTTCAGACCAATGCATTTTTTTTAACAATCGTAATTTTAGAGAATAAAAAGGTCGTGCCGAAACACGACCTTGATCATAATGCTTGAAGTGTTTGCTACTAAATGGAATTTGACTTGTTAAGCATTACTTTGGTATGAAAAAAACAGTGCTTACCAATAAATGGAAGACTAAGACAAGATTATGAAAACGTGAAATGGTAAAAAAATAAAAGTGACGAAGTGCAGGTTTTTAGTGATGAACTACATTAAACTGGAAACTTTAGCTGAAAAGAATAGCCATTTGATCGGTCTATTGAATACGTTCCGTTAAGTTGTCGACAAAAAATATCAATCATTCGAAGTCCTAAGCTGGATCGTTTGTTCATGTTTTTATGAAGGTTTGCTGTTCCATTGTCTTCAACAGCCAGAAGTAGCTTACCATCTTTTTCATATGTTACAGAAAGACTGATTATTGGCTCAGTGGTGTTGGTGAATGCATATTTTACCGAATTGGTCAACAACTCGGAACAAATTACACCAATCGCTACCAGCTTTTCAATGGGGAGCTGCTTGTCGATTATTGATAGATTGAATTTGATGTTGATGTTTGGTGGGAAGGTATCTCCGGAATGATGGATCAACTGTTCTAAATAGTCTTTCAGGGAAACACCTAGTTTTTCTGCTTCCAAATAGAGCATTTCATGTACCAGCGACATTGCTCCAATTCTTCTGGAAACATCCATTAAATTTTCTGTCTCTTCTTCTGAATCGGTGTTGTTTGTTTGTAACTCGAGCATGGATCGTACAAACTGGAGATTGTTTTTTACTCGATGATGTATTTCCTGAACCAAAATGGATTTCTGTTCATTGCGTTTTAGAAGTAGTTTATTCGCTTTTTTCAATCGATGCATCAAATAATACACTCCTAATAAACCAACAATTGCAATTAGCAAAACCAATCCGATGAGTAAAACCTGCATACGTGCATTTTCTAAATCGCTCTGTTCTCGTTTTACAGTTTCTTTAATGTTGTTGTTTTCACGTTCAAGTTCTTTGTTTTTATAACGGGCTGCAACTTCTTCTAACTTCTGGTTTTGAACCCGCTGAAACTCTTTGGTCAGGTGTTTTTCATAAATAAAATCAGCCTCACATGAAGCTCGATAATCTCCCTTTTTGAAGTAAAGCTCACGCAGCGCATGATAGATCTCAGTTTTGTAATAATCTATTTTTGCGGAATCAACGTAGTGTGCCAGTTCCCATAGCTCACTTATTTGCTGGTCTGTTGTATTCATCTCGTACTGCATCTTCAACATCATTACATTGTAGCGTACGTGAACATATTCCCGCAAATGGTTCATTTCCTTGTAGGTGCTTTCGGCTTTTTTGTAAGAAAGAAGAGCCGAATCTTTTTGTTTCAGGTTGTGATAGGCAAATCCCAATTCATTGTAAGAAATGGCTTGACTTTTCTTGTCGCTGGCTTGAATAGCAAGTTTCAGAGCGAGTTTTGAATAACGAATAGAAGCTGTGTGTTGACCCTTGGTTTCATTTAAAACAGCGGCAAATCTATTGTACAGACCAATCCATATTTCCGGATCATTAATTCCTTTCTTTTTTGCGAAATGTGCGTAGTAGTAATAGCGAGCTGCCCCTTCTTTAAAACGTCGCGTTCTTCTGCTGAATTCAATTTGATCTATTCCGCATTTTACATATCCTTCGTAGTTCTTCACTTTGAGAAATTCATCTGAAGCTTTAAGGAAATTCAATGCAGCAGCACCGTTATTGTCTAGAAATTTATAGGTATTGGCTAAACCAAGATGAATTTTTGCTTGTTGATTGGGGTGGAGCTTTCCTGAATTTTGCTGAAATCGCTTTAACAGGTTTAGACTTTGGTAATATTGAGAGTTGAGATTGTAGCATTCAGATAAACGCAGAATCTGATCCAGATTTTTTGGATTACGTTCTGTACTGAATTCGAGTTCTGTAATTTCTTGAGTTAGAGGTTTCTCTGCGCACAGGCAGAAATTTGTCCAAGCA